>NZ_LT907980.1:1267568-1901352 GCF_900215155.1 Marinobacter sp. LV10R510-11A | reverse complement strand
TGGGTTAATGATCCAGAGATCACTGACAGCCATTGCGTCAGCAAGCGTTGAAAGCCGTCCACCCGCATACAGATATGCTAACAACACCGGCTGAATGTATGGCCCCACCACATAGTGAGCCGGAGAGTTGGTGGGCTGATCAACTGAGCTGCCAGCCAAGTAGGGGAGGTATTCGCTATCGCCCAATCAGTGTCGCCTTCTAGTAAATTTTATACGGGAACGAGCAATTAAGGCAGCGTAAAGCAGGCTAGTATATTTTTCAAACAGCTTTATCAGTAGCTGAAAATAAAGATAAAAAGAGATGGCGTATGAGCAGCATTCTAACAAGCACGACCGTTGAAGGTGCCGGCATGGATGTATTTGCATATTGGGGTGAGTTTTATAACGACCCTTGGTTCTGGCAGTTTCCCATGGCGACCCTCGCTATCAGCATGGCGGCGTTTCTGATCGTCGCATTGCCCTGGACCGTTGTTGCCTGGCTAGACCCGATCCCGCTGAGAAAGTATAAAATCCAGCAAAAGCCGTTTGAGGTTAAAAAGTTTTTCCTGCCGTCCCTTGGGCGCATTCTTGTAAATAACATTATTTTAGCCACACTTCTGGTGCTGAGCTGGCCATTGTTAAAGCTCACAGCGGTGCATAGCAACGAGCTGCCGGTATGGTATGTGATTGTGGCGCAATTGGTGTTTTTCGTGCTGCTGGACGATTTTTTGTATTACGGCATGCACCGATACATGCATGAGAACAAATGGTTACTGAGGAATATTCACAGCGTGCACCACCGGGTTCGTAATACCTGGGCAAAACTCATATTCCTGCTTATCTGCGGTATTTGAAGGCGAAAAAACGTGGCTTAACGGCGGCTGAGATTGCGAAACAGGAGCGCACGGGTTGAATTGAGCGTGTGTTGCACTGATCTATAGACTGTAGCCATCAGAAATAGCCAATCAGGAGATTCACCATGCATGTGTTCATTGCAGGAGCTAACGGGCAGATAGGGCAGCACCTGTTGCGGGAAATAGCAAACAGCGATCACGAAGCTAGGGCCATGGTTCGGCACCCTGAGCAGGGGCCGGAATTGCAGCAACTGGGCGCCACCGAAACCGTGGTGGGAGATCTGGAACAAGATTGTAGTGAAGCTATGAAGGGCTGCGATGCGGTTATTTTCGCCGCTGGTTCCGGCCCTCATACGGGGCCGGATAAAACCACAGATGTGGATCAAGACGGCGCTATCCGGCTGATCGATAGCGCCAAGGCCGTGGGCATAAAACGCTTTGTCATCGTGAGCAGTATGGGTGCCGAGGATCCGGAGAATGGGCCAGAAAAACTCCGCCATTACCTGCAAGCCAAGCACAACGCCGATGAGCATCTGAAAAACAGCGGCCTGAATTACACCATTGTTCGCCCGGGCCAATTGATTGATGACGAGGGTACGGGCAAGCTCGCGGTCAGTGCGGGGCAAGGGGACTTTGGCAAAATTCCACGGCAGGATGTCGCTCGCGTTCTGCTGGCGGTGCTGGATACGGATACCACTATTAATCGGGTTTTTGAGGTGGCGTCTGGTGACACGCCAGTGGCTGAAGCACTGGCAAAACTTTAACGTTCAAAAGGCCCGCAGGTATCGCGCCGCCGGGCCTGTGAATTGCGCCGCCTTTCCCCTAAGCTTGAAGTAATACATTGGCAGGGCGAGGCGGTTTGTAAAAGCATATGTCCGATAAAGAGCTGCGTAAAAAATCCGATAAACAATCGGTCGACCAGTTTATCCATCAGGTTCGCACAATGCCTAAGCAGGGTGGCGGAGAGTCTGGTGGACAGGGCCGACTAATTTTCGCTCTGGATGCCACGGCCAGCCGGGAGGCTACCTGGGATCAGGCTTGCCACTTGCAGAGTGAGCTTTTCATGGCGACCAAGGATTTGGGCGGCTTGGCGATCCAGCTATGCTACTACCGCGGTTTTAGGGAGTTCAAAGCTACGGGGTTTGTCAGCGAGACCGGCCAGCTGCTTAACCTGATGAACGGCGTTTCCTGCTTGGGCGGACGTACCCAGATTAGCCGGGTGTTAGCGCACGCCAGGAAAGAAACCCGGGCAAAGACAGTCAAGGCCGTGGTGTTTATCGGGGATTTCTGTGAGGAGCCTGTGGACGAACTTTGCCATATTGCCGGGGAGTTAGGCATGCTGCGAACCCCGGTATTCATGTTCCATGAGGGCGCCGATGCACACGCCAAGGCCGTGTTCCAGCAGGTAAGTAAGCTGTCGGGGGGCGCTTATGCGCCTTTTGATCGCAACAGCCCTCAGGTGCTTAAGGATCTTATGGCCGCTGTTGCGGTCTACGCTTCCGGGGGAGCCAAGGCCTTGCAGGACTATTCTAACCGCAGCTCCTCCGAGGTTAAGCGTTTAACTCAACAGCTTAGATAGCACTTCTTCCAATCAACCGGTGGGCCAATTGGCCTGGAGTATCCGAGTGCCACTGACGCTTCTGGTTATCGTAATGACAGTTTTTGCGTGGGTATGGCTACGCAGCCAACCGCCCAGCCAACGAAAACCGGCTATCCTAAAATTGGTGTTGATTGCCGGTGTCCTGATGGCGGTTCTTCTGGCCGTTACCGGCCGTTTGCAAATCTTGTTAGGCTTGCTGGTTTTCCTGTTTCCCTTGCTACGCCGCGTGTTGCCATCTTTGCTGACGGGTCGGATGCGGGGCTCTGGACAGGGCGAAGCAGAGGCCAAGCCCGGCAACCAATCCCATGTTTCCAGCGATATCCTCGACATGACTCTGGATCACGACTCCGGAACCATGAGCGGTGAGATATTGAAAGGCCCCATGGCCGGGCGCGCGCTGGCGGATCTGGGCGAGAGTGAATTCATCGAGTTATTGCAGTATTGCCGGGACCACGACGAGGATTCCGCCCGGCTTCTGGAAACCTATCTGGACCGCCGCTTCGGGGATTCCTGGCGCACTGACGACCTGGCCGGCAATGACAGCGCGCGGGAAGGGGAGCCTGAAAATTCGGGCAGTGGCGGCGCTTTGACCGAGAGCGAAGCCCTGGATGTTCTGGGGCTGGAGGCTGGTGCCAACCGGGATGAGATTATCAAAGCCCACCGTCGAGTGATGCAGAAAATACACCCAGACCGTGGCGGGAGTAACTACCTGGCTGCGCGTGTTAATGAAGCCAAAGAGCGTCTTCTGAGCTAAGGAGCCGACCTGCAGTTGCCGATCCTGAAGCGCCAACTATCAGACGAAGGGTGACTCGGATTGCAGGATCTCAATGTCAAATTCTGTTTTCCTGAGCCAATGCAATCAGGTCTGTCCGGATGTCTTCGACACTCAGGTCAGGTTTGAACAGAAGGCGAGCATTTCCGTTGCGGTCGAATACATAGACGGCGCCACTGTGCGACACGTTGTAGTTGCCCTCCGCATCCGGATCGTCGTAGCCAAAGGTGGTGCGGTAGCGTTTACTCAGCTCCCGCAGCGCTTTTTCTTCACCGGTGAGGCCGATGGCTCTCTCGCTGAAGAAATCCACATAGCTTTTGAGCCGTTCCGGCGTGTCCCTTTGAGGGTCAACGCTGACGAAGACAATCCGGGTGTCGTCCTGCCATTGGTCAGGCATGTCCTTCACGGCGCGGGACAATTTCTGGAGGGTAGCGGGGCAGACGTCGGGGCAGGAGGTGAAGCCGAAGAACAGCATCCGGATCTCACCGTCGGTTTTCTTAGCAGTCACGGTATCGCCGGATGTGTCTGTCAGCTCGAAGGCCAGTTCCGGCATCAGGCCGCTGATGTCCTTGCCGCGCCAGGACTTGTCGTCGCCGAAACAGCCGGCCAGGATTACCGCTGCAATGACTACGACAGTGATCGACAGCATTCTTGGCAGGCGTGAACGGAACTGAATACTCATGAATGGGTTGCCTTCAGCTTTTCGGAATAGGGGGATACCTTACCGTCTTCTCGCATGGCGCGGCGAAGGATGATCAGTATGCCGAGAATGCTCATCATGGCAGGAGGGATCCAGGTGAGCAGCCCGCCCAGGATCTGGTCCGTCTCCGGTGCCATCGGCCAGGCACGGCCGCACACTTCGTAGACGTCATAAACCATGCTTCGGGAGAAAACGATGGTGGCGCCCAGGATTATCTGCGGAATCGCCACCATGGCCAGCAGCAGGATCCGCTTGCCATACCCTAGGGCATCACCGGATACCGGCGAGCGCGGGTCCAAGATAAGCCACCAGAACAGCAGGCCATCCAGCAGCATGCTCCAGTTCATGACCCAGTACAGATTGCGGCTGAGCATGGCATTAAAATGGATGGGCGGCCATAGCCAGAAGTAAATCAGCCCTACGAACAGGAAAGATGCAATAGCAGGGTGCTGCAGGAACCGGTATATCCAGCCCAGAGGGCACAGTGCCTGCCTGATCCCTGGCTTGATCCGGCTGAAGAGAAAGCGCATCACCGGCAGGGGATTGGAGAGTGCGATCAAGAACGGCCCCAGGTGGTGAAGAATCAGGTGCTGGCCCCGGTGAACGAAGAACATGTATTGAGAGTAGTAATCAAACCGGGTTTGCATAACGCCGTAGCAAATCATCACGCCCACCACGAACACCAGTATCCGACCGCTGCCTGGCCGATTGTCTTCAGGCATTTTCAACAGCCCGTAGCCATAGAACCCCAACACAAGCACGCAGCCCAATATCGTCGCTGGCGAAAAATCATACGGTGTCAGGTAGTCTGTAACGGACATCGGACGTTCCTTAAAGCTCTGGCGCAGAACCAGGGCATGGTTTGATCACTGCTAACAGCTAGTCGGTGTCGTTGGCTGCCCAGCTGCCGAACGCCATGTCAGCCACTCGGGCAATTTCGTCCGCCGGCACGGCATCAACGTCCCCTAGTTCCAGCGTGTCGAAGTGGAACGCACAGAGCCTGGATGCAAATTCCGCGATAGGCAAGGACGCCTCGCCACGGATTTCTCCGTTACCCTGCGTCGAGCAATTAACACCCTGGCCCCAGTCCTGACCGCTGTCGTTGTTGGGATTGAAGAAATAGACCCGCATTTCGTAGTCGTTGATCTCCCCGGTTTTGACATCGGTGACCGCGAGAAACCCGTGATTGACCCACCAGCCGTAGAATTCCGGGTTAATCCAGCGGTGAGCGTCGTCATCCCGTTCACTGCAGCGTCGCCACATTTCACCGTAGATACGATCCAGATGAGGAATCAGAATGAGTGATACCGGGTCCACGTCCACGGGTGTTTCTGTCACCAGTCCGAGTTTGAGATTTTTCGAGGAAACTTCATTGCCCTCAAAGCGTATCAGTATTTCGTTGTCCCGGGCCGCCCAAGCCAGTATTTGCAGCAGATAATCCGCCTCGTGGTCGGCCCAAAGAGACAGGCCAATGGCTGACTGGCAGCTGGGGTTGTTGCCCTGGCCAACGCCCAGTGGTTGCCCCAGCAGGTTCAGTACACCCGCCAGCAAAAACACTCTCGGAGGTTTGGCTTCACCGAACACCATTCGCAACAGTTCGCGATTCTCTTCCGACAGGTTGAGATGGATCTGACGCCACAGCGCATCGGGAATCAGATCGTCTGTTTTGTGTTCCCGCAGGTGGCGGATCAGCACAGCATGGTAGGGCGAGGCCAGACCGGTATCGTGCATGATGTTGGCGAAACATTTAGCTTCCTGGGTAAGGTCAGAATCGCCCATATCACCAAGGCGTTGACGATACACCTGCACACCAGGATCTTCTTTGCTCCCCGGGGTGGGGGCAAACAGGCTGTTAACCAGTCGGGAGGCACTTTTATTCACCGACATATCGAGTGTTGGGTCAAACAGACAGCTAGCGATCTGGCCAATCATCTCGCGGATACTGTCGACCTGAACAGGCCGTTGATCCAGCAAACGCCATACTTCCAGTACAAGGCTGTCCAGCAAGTCGGCATAGCCCAGGTGATCAACCAGGTATTGATAGAGAGACTGCAAGCGACTGGCGTGCCAGTGCCGGTTGAAGAAGGGCCGGCCGGGCCCAGTCACTGTTGCCGAATATGCCCGCTGATTCCAGCGCAGAAACCCGGCGATACAGTACATCGAACCCACCAGGCAACGTCATCAACTGACGAGCGCGCTCCAGCAGACCCATACTGGGTGCTTTTTTATCGGCACTGCGGGCGCGGGCAAAGTCTGCTATCGCCGCGTCAAAGTCTCTTGATGCTTTGGTTAAAGCAGGGCTACCGGATAGGCTCAAACGTTGAACTCCTTATTTTTAAAAGCAACGCACAGAGGCAGGATGAACCCTAATTCTACTCAGGGCCAGCGTCTCAATATCTGTAAGGATAGCAGGAGCATCGGTTACCCTTGAGCCTGTGGTGCAAGATGCGAAGTAAATCCAACCTGTCATGTGTCCCGGAACACTGCCATAAGAAAAGTGCATGGTGATGATAACACCACGCCCCTACTGTCCATCTCGAAGGTGCGATACAAAGGGATAATTAAAATGCCATCATCTAAATGAGCTTGGACATGCCAATCACGTCACTGACCCTCACCAATTCGCCCCTTAGCCTCAACTGCGTGACGCCCTCTGGCCTTGAGCCCATCAGCCCTCTATGGCTGCGCGAGCGAACCCAGGATCCGCAGCAGCTGGATGCCTTGACCTGCCAACGGCTATTCGATTCTCACCGAACCGATCCGGACCTAACGCTGGTCGGAGCGCGGCCCTTGAGCGACACGCAAACCGAGTTTTCTTTCAGCGATGGCCACGTTGAGGTCTACGACCTCGGGGCCTTGGCTTCCGAAATTGAAGGCGACAGCAACTTTCCTGAAGCCATTGCCTGGGACAGCGGCATCAATCAGACGGCCCAACGATTCGATTGGCATAAACAGGGCGACAACGAGGCATTTCACAAGGCGCTGACTGCCTATCTTCAGTTTGGCTACATCATTCTCACCGGGGTGCCAACCGATCGTGAGCGAATTCTGGAAGTCGGGAGCCATTTTGGCTACGTGAAGGAAACCAATTTCGGTCGCTACTTTGAAGTTTATTCACGACCTGCCGGTAATGATCTTGCCTATCGCAGTGTGGCGCTGGGCCCGCATACCGACAACCCATATCGCAGCCCAGTGCCGGGTATTCAGATGCTGCACTGTCTGATCAACGAAACCCGTGGCGGCCTTTCCACACTGGCCGACAGCCTCAAGGTGCTTGAAGTGCTGAAACACGAACTGCCTGAAGGCTACGAGCTGTTGCGTACCATCCCAGTGGGGTATCGTTTCATCGATGCGGGTACCGAGCTGACGGCCCGCCGCTGTATGATTCGCACCGACGCTGATGGGAATCCTATTGGGGTTCACTACAGCCCACGTCTTGACCGCCTGCCACACCTGTCCCCGGAAAAAACGCGGCTGTTTCACCTGACCCGTCAGCGCCTTGGCGAATTGTTTGCAGATCCCGCCTTTGAAATCCGCTTTCAACTCAACGCTGGCGAACTTATGCTGTTCGACAACAGCCGAGTCTTGCATGGTCGAACCGCCTTCGATACGCAAGAGGGCAGGCGACACATTCAGGGCTGTTATCTAGACAGCGATGGGCCACGGGAGCGCTTCGCAACGACATTGATTAAGGCTCGCCACGGCGTCCACGAGCGAACATGGGCTGAGAAAACAGAGGAAAGTTACGCATGAATCAGGTGGCATTCACCCAAATGAAAGACGGTACCGCCGAGGAGTACCGGTTTCTAGAGAGGCTCGAAGAACAGTTCAATGCCGGGCTGGTCGATCGCCTCATGCAGGCCCTGCAAAACCTGGAGCACGGTCTGAGTGGCTACCAGGTAAGCCGCCTGGAACACTCGTTGCAAACCGCTGCCCGTGCCGAGGCAGACGGCGGTGACGATGACCTGGTAGTCGGCGCATTACTGCATGACCTGGGTGATGAGCTGGCGCCCTGCAATCACTCGCAACTGGCCGCAAGCATCATTCGCCCCTACGTGAGTGCTGAGGTCACCTGGATAGTTCACCATCACGGGTTATTTCAGAAGGTCTACTACGCGCACCACTTTGGCGAAGATCCGAATGAGCGTGAACGCTATCGTGATCACCCCTGGTACCAGAAATGCGTCGATTTCTGCGAGCGCTACGATCAGGCGGCCTTCGACCCGGGCTATCCGACGCCGCCACTGGGGCATTTCGAACCCGTGCTGCGCCGAGTGTTTTCACGCAGGCCCTTCGACCCTGAGGTAGTCGGCGAGGAGCCTGCTGGAGGTTTCGATAGCCGAGGCTGACGCCGGGGTGGGAGTAGACCAGGCAATTGATTTCGCCCATCGAGTGGCGTATAAATCCTCGTGATAGAGGCGGCTCTTCTGTCCCTGGGCCTTAGCCGCCGGGCCGGATCAGTATCGAGGATATACGTGCCCGCCCGACGAGCTTCCACCCTGTTGCCTCCCGATATGGGGGCTCTCCCATCATTACGCGGTTTGATTGCATTTGAAGCCACGGTCAGGCTGGGTTCGATGACCGCCGCTGCGAGCGAAATGCACACCACACAGCCCACCATCTCTCAGCGTATTCGCGCGTTGGAAGAGAATGTAGGGTGTCCGCTGTTTGACCGCAGGGGCGGTCGGCTATCTCTCAATGCCCGAGGTGAAGCCTTCTACGAAGAACTGGTACCCGGGTTGGCGCGCCTTTGTGGTGCTGTCGTTGACCTCCGTCGGCGAACCCGAGAGCCGTCTCCGGTTGTCAGCATCGCTGCGGGTGCCGGTTTTACTCACATGTGGTTGCGGCCGCGACTGAAGCGCCTCGAACAGACCTTCCCCGATCGTTCGTTTCGCCTGCTGCCCATCGACAGGGACGAAGCCCCTGAGATGCAAAAGGCCGACATCGCGCTGCGTTTCGGGCCACCTCAACGGGATGATCTTGCCGATACGCTAGTGGTTCCGGAAAACGCGTTCCCGGTCTGCAGCCCGGAATACGCGCGCGAGCACAATCTGGGCGCCGAGCTGGATGCCGAAGCACTGAAGCGCATTACTCTGCTGCACCTGGACATGCGTGATCCACGCTGGCTGGATTGGGCTAGCTGGTGCAAGCTGGCACACTTGCCGCCACCTCCGCTGGAAAAGGCTTTCCCCTACAACAACTTTCCTCTGTTGCTCAATGCGGTGATCAGCCACCAAGGCGTTGCCTTGGGCTGGAGCCACGTGATCCAGGACATGCTGGCCAGCGGTCAACTGGTGGCACTAGGGCCACATGTAACGCGCAAAAGCCACGGTTACCGCCTTAGCGTGCGGAACCCTAGTAGTGCAATAATTGCCCCGGTGGTCGACTGGCTGGTACGGGAGTTTGGAGGGTAATTACAGAATATAATAGAGCCGGGTTTATACGCTCAACCTATACCCAGTCATAAACTGACCACAAACGAAAAAGGGCACACCCGAAGATGTGCCCTTTTTCGTTGAAATATGGTCGGGACGGAAGGATTTGAACCTTCGACCCCTTGCACCCCATATAAGGACAGCAGCGCGAGCAGCCTTATGATTTCTCAGGGAAACAGGGTGTTTTGGTGGGGTGTAAAATAGGGAATTTCGGCCTTTACAGATCAAAGGGTTACATTACTGTATTGGATTGGGATTATCTTGGTTTCACCCTTCGGCATCTACCATGTCAATGTGACCCGCTAATTCAGGAAAGCCCCTAGCAATCAGCCTCATAGGCTAAAATCACGCGCAGTTAACGCAGGCCCCGCAACTGTGCGCAATCAATGAGTTGCGCCCTGTATATTACAGCGCGATCTGGGTGCCGAGTGTATAGAGGGATTCGAACCCTATAGCGCGACTGGACAGAACCGGACAGATGCGGAACGGCTAGGCTGACCGATGTAGTCAGTGGACCGAAGCGGCCAGTATAGGTCGGAAGATTGCCCCAATTTTGCCCCAAGAATCGTTTTTACACTAAAGGCGCTGTTTTTGCTGGCTGGGCTTGGGGCAATATACAAATTTTGCTAAATCAGCGAAAGTGCGCGGAAAAAATACAGGTCATCTGAGTTGCGGCCGACTATCTCAAGCACAGGGTCCGAGTAACCAGGGAACATCGTCAGCGCAGAGTACTCGTCATTTTCTCGGCGCCATATGAAAGAACACGCTGACATAGAGGCATCGCCCGCCGATGAGTTCCAGCTGATTGGTCGGTAGATAGCTCTCGGCGCGGGGCCAAGATATCGCGTCATCGTTGGATTCTGCTTTTCCTTGGGGAAGGCGATCCGATACGAAAAATACGTGCCCGGCGCCCCGCTATCAAATATATTGCGCGTTAGCGATGGGTAGGTTCCGGTCTGCGGGCCGAAGGCTGCGGGGTTATTGTAAGTTTCCTCCTCATGAACTTTTACCCCGTCTTTCCACACCGCAAAATGCCAAATTACGGTACCTACTCCGCTTCTGGTATACCCATCATCGTCAGCGTCATATTGCCCCGAAGCTGTCGCGCTATCTTCCAGTCGATCTTCAAACAGGCAGCCGGCTACAAAACCAGAGCGGGCATCAATGTATAGATATTCCGGGGTCAGGGACTTCGACTGAACTGTGTCAGAGTAGTTAAAGGTGAACGTCCGAGGTGATCCTCCACTGTTATCAGATCCAGAAAGGGTCTCGGTCGCCACCAGAGCCCGTGAATGGCCCTCACTAATCGCAGCCAGCACCTCGCCTTCGCATAAAATTTTGAACGACCCACTATTTTCAGAAATAGACCACACGCGAGTCTCGCCGTCGGGCTTGTTTAGCCTCACTGGCTCACCATCATTGTCGTAGCCGTCAATGTAGGCTGATGCAGATTCGCTTGTGTTGTAGCTTCTAACCTCAGTGTATTCCGGGCTCAGCAACGTCACACGCTTTTCATCCTCGCCCACCATCTCCACATAGAGTAGCGACTCGTCCGCCTGGGTGTGATAGGTGTCTGTTCGTGATGTAGTGCCGTTTGCCCAATATGGGGCCCGGTCAACTGGAGAGCTAAGATTAACGCTGAGTGGCGTAACAATACGGGTTCCGCTATATGTCGCAGCTACGCTCTCTGTGGTGATCTCGTTATTTGCAAAACGGGTAATCAAGCGCTCGTTAGCAGGGCTGCTCCCGAACACTACGGTTTGCACGCCCTTTTCGCCAGATCCGCTGAAATACATTCCAGAAAGCGGCTGCCACTGGGTGGCGGGGAATTTGTGTTCAGCCAATAGCGTCAGGGGGCCCAAGGCGTAGGTATCGCGGGCGAATGTAAATTCATAAACCCATATTTGATATGCCGAGTTTTCAGCAACCGAATCAGAATAATTGGATAAAGTGACGCGCAGGTATCTCTGGCCATCTCTGTCGTTAAAAGCGGCGCCTTCCACGTAATAGGCATCGGGCGGTAAATCTTCCCTGTAGTCGTTTGAGTCATAGATTCTAGCGTTCTTATAGAACACCCAAGGCCCGCGCACAGGAGAGCCGGGGCCGCCAACATAACGACGCTCATCTTTGCGCGGGTCGCACACTCTGCTTTCGTGACCATGCCAGCTGAGAATGTCCGACTTGTTCCGACCAATCCACGTCCACAAGCCGTACTGTGTATCTTTGCCGCGCTCAAAACTGAACCCGTTTTCTGATTTGTCTGCTATCCATGCGGGGTCTGCTCCAGATTCCGTGCCTAGCGGCGGGTTGATTTCGGCGCCTGCTCCATCGACAAACGGTTTCCCGTAGGTTTTTGACAAGAAGAACGAGAGGCCTAGTGACGGCAGAAAAATAAAATCAAATATTCCGCAGGGTCTTGGCTCCTGCTCAAACCCAATCACCAGGGGGCCGCTTTGCGTGAAGCGAACCAGCACCCGGTCGCCGTCATCGAAGGCGTCACCGTTGCAGTCCATATATTGAATTGGAACCTCTGAGTATAGGTTGAACTTATTGATATTCAGATCCTGTTCGGATGAAAGCGCCTCGGGCAAAGTAATGACACAGGTATCGTTAACAATATTGCTGATGATTCCAACACGGTAGCGTGGGCGCCACTTCTGCACGCCTGGCATTATCGCCGCGTTGAAATACACCTGCTGGCCGGTTTGGGCTTCCCTTGGCATCAGAACCCCGTCTCGTGTCGGGCTGTAGACCGCCTGATCCACATAGCCGGGCTGTATAACGACGCCCTGACGGCCCTCGTCATTGATATCAACTAGGCCTACATCGCCCGCCAGCGCGTCACTGTAATCAGCGCACCAGGCGTCGATCAGCTTGTCTTCCGGGATATTTGCAAGGACACCCCGGCGCTTGAGTAGGCCGAGGTTTTCGGCAATCAATAGATCTCGGGCATAAATCAGCCGGGCAACAGTCCCCCGCTGCGTCATCAGCTTGGTCTGCAGATCCATCATCTGATCGGCGTTGCCTTCCCGGTTATTTCGGTAGGCCGGAATCAGCAGATCAATGGCGCGGGCCAAGTCGCTGACAACTTCTTCGGCCTGAATTACCAGCAGTTTCTGATCGGGCACAGCTATCGCAAGCCCTGCTATGCGCACATTGGTTTTTTCCAGCTCGGCTTTTACGCGATCTACCGCGTATTTAAGCTTTACAGAGTAGAGCCCATCACCTTTATGACTGACAATCTCGCCCTTAGACATTACTCGTCACTGACCTCGCTGAATCGGTCGCTGCCGTTGGCGTAATAGTTTATGTATGAGGCTCTGAACGCGCGCCCTCGGGCATTCACCGTCATACCCGGCTGCAAGAAAAGGTCGGTTTTGCATCGCACGCGATATTTGCCATTGGTCAGGCTGATTGAGCGGATTTCCATTAGTGTACGAGCGCCGTTTTTTAATGGCCCGCCAAGTCTGTACCCGGAGACAGTCATGGTGACATTGGTGGGCCCCTCGTCGTAGCGTGACGTATCGAACCCGACCCGAACCACCTCTTCTGTCTTGGTGGTGCCGTCGCTGAATTTAAAGCCTTGCCGGATCACCAGGTCACCATTGTTTCGATCCTGCAGCGCCTGCAGGTATTGCCCCGCCTCTGGGATCACCGCCTGAACATATACTGAGCGCGGGGCGGCCTGGTTCGTAGCTTGCCAACTTGAGATTGGAATGGTTGTGTCGTCAAGGCCATCTGCCGAGCCGGTCACCGTTAGTGTATAGATTTCCTGAATCGTGGCAACGGGCAGTGCAGCCACCCAATCCTGAAATGCCAAGCCGCTGAAAATGAACGGCAGTGCAGCGTTGATCTGGCCATCAATAGGTTCCGGTAGGTCGATTTGATCTTGAATTAGAACCTCTAATCCAGCCGGAGGGGTTGAGTGGCCAGCGCTATCTGAACCCCACATGACCACGCTGCCATCATATTTAACCGCAATGCCGGTATCTTCCCCAGCGTAGACAGCGGCAACATTACTCAGGCCGACAGGTGGAACCAGGCTTATTGTTCCTGTCCCGTCATATACGTCTTCTTTGCCCCAATGAACAACCGTTCCATCAGACTTGAGAGCCAAGGAAACATTTCGTCCGGCAGCAACCATTACAACATCGGACAGCCCCACCGGTATGCTGAGTTCGCCAACACTATTGGGTCCCCAGCCGATTACCGTTCCATCACTTTTGAGGGCGAGACAATGGCGAGCGAATCCAGATATTTGATAGATGGCAGAAAGTCCGCCCGGCATAGGGCTGTTAGTATCGCCCCACTCCGCTGTTGTTCCATCCGACTTCAAGGCCCATGTAACATCTGTGCCGCAGGCAACCATTACTACATTGTTCAGTCCGGCAGGAACAATGACGCCATTTGACCCACCCCAGGCAACCACTGTCCCATCGGATTTAACGGCTGCTGCATGGCTGTAAGAACCATCTAAATAGACCACGCCTGCAAGACCGACCGGAACGCTCTCTTGACCGTTTCCGGTGGTTGGCGCACCCCAGCCAGTGACAGTTCCATCATCTTGAAGCGCCAAGCCGTAGCCGCGACCGGTCGCAACGTGAATAACACCAGTCAACGACGGCACTGGCAGCAATCCAGAGCCAGCAGAGCCCCAGGCAACCAGGGTGCCGTCCGCTTTTACTGCAAGGGTGCCGTCCTTTTCTGGGGCCGCTGTGGGGGCGGCTGAACCGCTATAAGTAGCCATTAACCACCCACAGAGATGGATGCAAGCGATATGTTCATGGGTACGCCCACGGCAATATTCGGGTCGGTGATGATAAGATCCGCCCCAGACCCAGGGCCACCAGCGGTCAGATAGGCAGACTCAATATTGCCGCCGTCGATCATTCTTGCCCAGCCCGCCAGCCCCGCTGCATCTGTCCCGCTGTCGCCTGCGATAGCGCCGAAGGCTATAACTCCCGCCTCCTCGGTTCCAATGCCGGGCGAAAGCTCAAAGGTCGCCAGTAAGGTGTCTGTGATGGCCTCGCCCATGGACGCAGGAATGGTTCCATCGTATAGCTGGATGGTTGGGTTTGCTCCGCCCCCGGTGCTTAGATCCGTAAGCAGTGCCTGCGCCGCCGCAGATCTAGCCGATGTTCTCAGTTTCATTGGTCTAGCCGCCTTTCCACGAAGATTCTGAGATGAACAGTGTTTTCGCCTGGCGTGAACTGGTCGGGCGCCCCAAGAAAGCAGCCTTCCCGACAGGAGACGATCAGACGGCTGTACGCTTTCACCATGCGGGCAACGTTATCAGCCTGGCCGCGACTGGCAGGCCGCCACTCAATGTCCAGCGTTCTGTCTGCATCTGAATAGCCGAAATCGTTAACAGAGGCCCCACCGTCCAGCGTGGCTACCCGAGAATTTCGCCGTCCAAATTGAGACAGGCCGGATTGGTCTGGATCATCTATTATTTCGCTTCCGTCAATATCAAAAATAGGCGCATTGATTGTCAGCATCACTGTTCCTCTTTAGTGGCATCTAACCGGGCCTGAATCTCTTTCAAAAGCTGAATCATGAAATCTTCCAGCTTTGGGTTAAGTGACTCGCCACTCACAACGATAGTGCTGCTCATCAGTTAAGCCCCAGCAGCATCTCTTCGCCGTCTGCGTTCACGCGAAGCTGAATCGTTCTTAATATCTCGAACATGAAGGCCTCCAGGTGAGGCTGAAGCCCTGCGCCATCGACTTTGATAAGCGCGTCACCCCGTTTCAGGTTTTCGGTTTTCTGCTTAATATTGTCAACCTGTGCCTGTGTCAGTTTGCTTTGGTCGTCCATCGCCTGCTTACGGAGTTCGTTCTCTTTCTTGATCTGGCTGGCTATATCGAGCTGCGTCATTCGGGATGCGTCATCAATTCCGCCAAACAGCTTTCCGATCAGGTCGCCGGTGCTGGCGAATGTCTCGCCTATGGTTTTTGCAATGGCCTCTACGCGCTTTGCGCCGGCTTCGACTTCGGCAATGTTGAGAGATACCTTGGCCTCAATGAGTTTTATTTTCTCATCTGAGTTCAGTTCCAGAAGCTTGAGGCGGTAGGCTTCAGTTTCCTCTACAACCTTCTCAGTTTTCTTTGCGGCATCATCCAGCGACTTGTTCGATTTAACGATGGTGCCGGAGAAGCTGTTGATCTTCCCGGTGGTTTCGTCATAGCCCAACTGCAGAGATTTGTTGTTGTCGGATAGCTCTTTGGTTGTTTTCGAGATCTCGCCAAGGGCGCCACCGCTCTCGCTGATTTGCCGGTTAAGATCCTCAACGGCACCGGTTGTCTCGCGCTGAGAATTGGTGAATTCTTCTGTATTCTTTGAATTCTCGACCAGTTGCGCAGCGTAAAGGTTGAACTCTTTGCGCTGCTCTTCCGTCATCTCAGTGGTGTAGCCCATGGTTCCGCCGAGAGCCTTATTCATCTCGTCGTAACGCTTGGACACACCTCTCAGCTCTTCGGTTTCATCCGCCAGCTTTTTAACTTCGCCCGTGAGCGGTGCAAACTGCGCGTTGATTTTGGCGATTTCGTCGGCGTTGAATTGGTCATAGAGCCACCCGCCAATGGTGCCGCCAAACGCCTCTTCCATCGGGCCAATGATGTATTCGTTGATTAGCGTACCAACGCCATAGCCGCCAGCCAGTGCCAGCCCTACGAGCCCGCCCTTTCCGGCCACTCCCGCGATTGCACGTACTGCGCCAAGGTTGCCGATCAGAGCCCTGAAGCCCTGAGCCCCCGCGAGGGCAGTGAGGCCGGTGCCAACGGAATCAAGGCCAGTCCCAAGCCCGCCGATAACCGGCAATAACGTATCAACGGTTTTGGAAAGGCCGAGCAATTCGCCAACGCTGCGTTTTGTGGCTTCGTCCAGATCCTCGAACTCCGTAATGCCCTTTCCGATTGCATCGAACAACGGGCTTAAACCATCTACTATGCCAGCAGAGATGGTCACTAGAGCGGTAAATGCGTCCACGACTCTCTGCAGTGCAGACTCAAGCCCCTCAACCGTGCCCAGGTCAATGTCACCAAAAACAGCAGTAAACGCACCGCCAAGCTCATCGCCCAAATCGCCAAAGGAGGACAGGAACTTCGAGAAATCCAGCCCCTCAAAAGCTTCCGGAAGGTTCTTTGCTATTACCTCAACCTGCTGAGCAAATGACTCCATGCCGTTTCTGAGCGCTTCAAACAATACGTCTGCGTTGTCGCCCTGGGCAGCCTCGCGGAAAGAATCGAGCAGGCCGGTCGTGGCCTTGGTTACTTCTTTCGTCTGGTCAATGTACTCAAGGCCAATGGTGGCAGCGGTCGTAGTAAAGGACGCTTTAAGCTGGTTTAGAGCAAAATCAGCGGATTGAGTTTTGACATTAAACTCTTCGATGGCCGAGCCACTAGACTCCATGGCTACTTTTAGGATTTCCTCTGATCTTTTTGTGCCATTTAGCACCGCAAGAAACCGGCTCATTTGCTCGGCGCCAGCAATTATTGTGGCGACCCTTGCCTTTTCGTTGTTATCCAGTCCTTGTGTTGCTTCGATCAGGTCGTAAAGAACATCCTTTGTGTTCCTGCGAACGCCATCCACTTCAAGCTGGATACCCAACTCATCCTTCAGAAGGCCGAGCCGTTCACCGGTCGGTTTTATCAAGTTGCTGATGGCTGTCTTCAGTGCGTTGGCTGACTCAGAGCCTGATCGTGTAACTTCAACCATCGGGGTCAGTAGCGCTGCAGTTTCTTCAAATGACAGGCCCAAGGCTTTCGCGACGGGGCTTAGTATTTTAAAGCCATCGCCAAGCTCAGATACTGACGCGCCTGCTTTGTTGGAGACTCCGTTCAGAATGTCCAGCAAGCGGGCCGCTTCCGACGCTGGCGCCTGAAACCCTGCCAGGGTGCCGATCAGAAGTTCGCTAGCCTCAACAGTCGAAAGATCAGCGGCGTTAACAGCCAGAAGTGATTGCTCGACTAGGAATAGCGAGTCTTTTATGTCGTAGCCGGCCTGCCTATAATCTGCAGCGCTCTGTATGACCAGCGAGGCACTGACGCCAAACTTGCTGGACATGTCCGAGAACACATCACTGTAGTCAGACGCGCTGCCTTCGCTTTCATCCATGACCTTCTGAAGGTCAATCAAGGCAGCTTCGAATGTAACCGCTTCCTTCGTTGCGAACGCAAGCGCGGCGACTCCCAGGGCCGCCAGCGCCAGATCAAGCTTTAATATTGAATCGGTAACGCTGGCGAGTGGGCCGGTAATGCTGCCAACTTGTCCTTCGAGCTTGCCCAGGCCCCTTCCCACGGAGCTTATGGCACCGCCCGTGTTATCGATACCTCCAAAGATGATCTCGACTGTTCTTGATACGGTGGCCATCTTTTCTCCGGGCATGAAAAAACCCCGCCGTGGCGAGGTTCTGTTTGATTCGAGGTTTTAGCGGCAGATGTTGTCTCGGTGCCGCTCCAAGTCTTTTATTTTTTGTTCGTGGTGGTTCTTTTCGCTGATCGTGAGACCTTGCATCTTTGCGTTATGAAATCTCTCGTTTGCGCTTTTTAGGCGGTCTTTTACCCCAGTGCACACATAATCAGGGCTGTCCTTATCGCTACTGCGGGCTACATCGACTGCATCCCTGTAGCGCTCTTTGGCCCTCTCGTAAGCCTGTTCCTGTTTGCGGCTTTCAAGGTCGCGGGCCTGCCGGATAATGTCGGATTCAGAGTTTCCATATTGCCGGCCTGAGCCCATGGCGCCCGGGCTGCTCTCCCGGATCTCCACTTGCTGCTTTTCTCCAGGTGGCGGTTGACTGCCAAAATGAACTTGGCCGCTGGCGTCCGTCCATTTATAGACTCCAGCCATGGCGGGAAATGAAAGGGATATGAGTAAAGCCAGAATCAGGCGCATGAGTGCCTCCGTGTCATGTTTCGACTGAGGATAGCACAGCAATCACCTCTGGCTCTTTTACCACATGCCCCAAAGGTTGATTTCGCAGTCCGTGAGATAGCCCTCTGGAAATACATCAGGCCGGCTCTCATAGAGATACCGGCCCTTCCTGTCCGCAAGGGCTAGGCTTGCTTGGATGCTTGGGTTTTCCCAGAGGGCTTTTGCTTTACCTGGGCCTGTTGCCCCTTGCCAGTCAGCTCCATGATCTTGTTGGCCATAATGCTGAACTCAACCGGGAACACTTCGGCCAGTTTGGCCACGTCCGCCAGTTCCAGCTTTGGGTCAACCGTGGCAAGGCGCACATGCTCAAGGCGCTTTGCAAGCGCTGCAGGAACGTCTTGGTGGTAGCCAATACCGTCCATGATGGCGCCGACCTTTTCCTTGCCGGCGCCAGCCAGCCGTTCAACCAGATCGGATAGCAACTTTCCCTTTGATGCAGATTCTTCAGCTTCGGCAAGCTCGTGCGCAGTCAGCCCACGCACGATTACCTTGCCATCACCAAAGCCAGACTCGGCCAGAGCATCCAGCGTGACTTCCGTTTCACGCGGGACAAAGCTCGCCTTCTGGAAGGCTTTGAGATCCAGCATTATGCAGCCACATCAGAGCCGTCAGACTCAGGCGAGATGGTGCAGGATGCCTGGATCTCATCACCGGCCGGGAAGGTGCGGCTGATGCCAAGCTTGCCCTGATCCAGACGGTAGGCGCTCTGAAACTTGTTCGGGAAGAACTTGAACCATAGGGTTTCGTTCTTCAGCCGCACAAGCGCGTCACTGATGCCGTCGTTCAGGTAGGCGGTAAAGCTGCCCTGGTTCAGCGTTGAACTGGTGGAGCCCAAAGTTGTGCCGTAGATCTGGGTTGAGCTTGTGGAGTGAGAGGTTTCCGCAGGCACGTAATCGGTGCCTTTTGGAACATCCGCAAAGATCGGCTCGGCAAAGCTTGCGTAGACGCTCTTCGACTTGGTTCCAGTGTGGATGATCGGCAGGGCAGAGTTGAAAACCACGTTCCCGTTTCGGTAATCCACTTCGTAAATCGGGAAGTCGTAGCGCTCTTGGTGAAGCCCCACAACTTGGAATATGTCGGATGCCTTGGCCGGGGCGGCGGCCTTGACTGAGTAGCGAACCTGACCAACCTCAATCTTACCGACTGCAATCAAAGGCGGGCCACCGGCAGATCCTCGGGCGCCGAAAGCGCTTCCTTCGGTGCCTGCGGTCGTGCTGATGGTGCCTGTAGCGTCCACGGTGATCGAGTGCACGATGTGCGTGGATGTTGATGCTCTTGCGCACATCAGTGCGGATTCAGCCGATGCCGCAACCGCTACGCCAGCAACGTAAGCCGTGAGCGCAGAAACGTCCACGGTGTTGCTAGCGCCGGCTGACCCGGGCGAAACAGCGCCGCCATTGATCAGGCCGTCAGGGCGGATGACCGGCTCAAAGCCTGAGCGGCGCGACCAGAGCTCTGCGCCTGATTCGAAGGTTGTGGCGTCTCCAGAATCGGACAGGGCTGCAAGCGCCGACTGGTTCTGACCGCCCTCATATTGGATCTTTGCATTTTCAGCGTTTGCCATGATCTTTTCTCCGGGTGCTGATGCCCATTAGCGGGCGGTTTACGATGAATTTCAGGCACAAAAAAAGCCGCTCGAGGGCGGCCTGATCTGAGGGTTTTGGTTTATTGGGTGAACGGATCGCCGTTCTGGGTTTCGAAGGTCAGGTCAAGCTTGAGCCCGCACCCTGTTACTTTCAGGCCGGGCTCGGGGGTCAGGGGCAGAAAGGATGCTTCACTCATTGATTGAGCGAGGCCGTTCAGTGTTGGCTCAAACTGGCCGTTTTTCATGAAAACGCTGGTCACCGCCTGGGCATACATGGCGCCGGCCGCTTCCGCAGGATGGCCAGCAACTTTAAGTTTCACGAACTCAACGGTTACTTCCATGGTGTGCTGAAGGCTGCCATACCTGGTGCGGGCCGTTTCCTGTTCGCCGTCCCACACGCAGATAAATTCGTCCTCGTCGGCGTATTGTTCCCGGCGAAGTACAGGCGTGGAGATCAGGGGCGATAGCCGCGCCATGACTTCCTGCACGATCTGCTCTCGGATAGTTTTCGGCATTACAAAAGCCCTCGGTTAATAAGTCCGACTTGCCGGTCTAGCTCTTTCAGCATGGCTTCGGCGGCGGTCTCCTCGGCTTTCTGGGCGAGGCCTGGTGTTTTCTGGTAAATAACGGGAACAGCTGGGCCGCTCTTGGCTCTGAGGGGAGTTCGGCCATCATACTGAGGGCTTCCTATGTCACGCTCGTATACACCCTTGGTGCCGCCTGTACCGAGTTTAGCGATGAACGAATGCCTGTAGCGCTCGCGGCCTTCGTCTTTCCAGAGCTTGAACGTGACGCCTTTTTTAGTCTGACGTGCGCCGAAATGAATTAGCGGTGTGGATCCACCCTTAATTACAACCTTGGCGGACATGCCGCTAAGGCTGGTGAAGTAAACCGAAGTCTTCTCTCGAATGCGCTTCTTGGTCAGGTTGGCCTTTTGGGCCATTCCATCGACTGCGGCCTTTCGGCCCTTCTTTGCGCCGAGATTTATCGAGCGGTACAAGGCTTTCTGGGAGCCTTGCCGATACGCCGCCAGCAAGTTGAGCGTATCGCGCAGGCTGGCCGGGTCGATTCTTACTGTTGGATCGCTCATTGCTCGCTCACCACCACCTGAATTGTATAGCCGTCATTCGCAATTTTACTCTCGACTTGCCAGACAGTTGGGCCTATGTGGATTTGATCGCGCTTTTTGAGATTGCCCACGTCTTCTGTCAGAAGCTCTGCTTCGTCACGCAGCTCGAATGTTTCAGTCTCGCCAGCGCTAACGGCCTGTACATCTCGGGAAATGTGAACCAGCACGTTGGCAACGGTCGAGCCGTCGTACCGGTAAAGGTCGGCCAGGACGCCCATGGATTTCAGTATCCTCCGGGCGGATTTCTTGAATTGTCGATCGCTCATAATGGTTCTCCGCAAACTGAAACAGCCCCTCGGAAGGGGCTGCTTGGATTTGCAGACAGGTCTGCAGGTTTACAGAGATCAGCCGGTCAGCTTCACAACTGCGTTGGGACGGGTGCACAGGAACAGTGGGTTGGACTGAGATTCCAGCGCCATCCCTTTGTTCATCGCCAGCGGCTCTGCTTTGGTGTAGTAAGGCAGGCCATTGGTGCCAACGGTCTCCATGTAGTTGGCTGGAGCAAAGCGACCAATGAACAGATCGGGCACGCCCTCGGGAATGGCATACGCCTCTCCGTCAGCCACGAACTTAGTGCTGCCCACTTGTCCGCGATACTGCTCAAAGGTGCAGCCGCCAAACTCGAAGCCTCCGCGTACATCGTCGCGCAGAGCTGCGCCATCCTGCCAGCGGGCATAAGCCTCTTTCACAGAGTCGTGGCCTACCAGGTTCTTGAAGTAGGTGCGGCCGCAAACCACGCGAACGCCCGTGAACGACACACCTTTAAGCTCATCCTCGATCTTATCGAGAAGCTCCAGAACTTTTGTCTGTACCTTGGTGCCAGCGGTACCCAACACCAGAGAGTGGGTAACCTGAGAGATACCAAACGAGGTGAATGTGTTCAGCAGCGGGGTTGATCCGTCTGCGTCCATGATGATGCCCTTCACAGCGCCAATTTTCAGGTGCTCCATGGTGGCGTCCAGCTGTTGGCGATGCTTCGCCTGCCGCTTCGCGACATAGTTTGCAACCGCTTCTACCTCGGATTCGGTACCAAACGCCCGCAGGCTCTGGATCTCGTCAGCCATTACCGTAGAGCGCTGTGGCAGGTGCAAGGTGTTGAACGGAATCAAGCTGCGGCGATCTTCATTCACAACCAGCCCGGGCGCGCCGCGATCCGCTGCAGGAACCAGTGCCAGGGTTGCGCCATCCTTCTCGATGCTGAGATGGGTGGTGTTAATGCCTTCGTTGTTGAACAGGCCCAGGGCGCCAAGGCGGCCCGGAACGTGTGGTGTTTCCATGATGGCGGCGGTCAGCGATTGCAGGCTGAACGCGTCATCATTGAAAATATCAAGTGTAGCCATGGTAGAACTCCTGATTTCAGTTTCGTTTCAGCGGCTGTGGGCTGAACCGTTTAAGCGGTTAGGTCTGGTTAGCGGGAAATGATGCCGGCAGCGGCCAGATCGGCGATTGCGTCGGCGTCAGCGCCGGTCAGCAATACTTCGGAAACCTCTGCATCCCGGGCGATAACCGCAGCGGACACGTCAGCGGCAGAACCATCAGCAGGGCCGTAGAGAACCACTGCTGCTGTCTCGGTGCCGTTTGTGGCGCCGGATGCGTAGGCGGTGTGCTTGCCGGATGCGGTGACAACGCCAAGTACCTGGCCTGGCAGGTAAGGCCCGCCGGTCAAGGTGACGCTTTCGCGGGAACGCTCGCCGTTAGCTTCTGATACCAGAAATTCACCGGCACGGACTGTTGCAGTGCTCATATATAACCTCCAGGGTTATGCTTGATTATTCAGTTGGGAATAAGCCTTTTTGAAGTCAGGCTGCTTGCTGTTGCCCGGGCCGGGCGCGTGATGATGATCCAAGTCTTTATCTGCCAAAGCTTTCGCCTCAGCGATAGCAGACCGGATCATCTGGGTTGGATCGTTCAGGTGCTTGAGCATAATTTCGGAGTCAACGCCTGACGCCTTGGCGATGTCCTCCACGTCCTTCGCCATCCGGATTCGAGCCTCAACGGTCGCAATCGGAAGCTTCTCTTTTGACATGGCAACCGCCAGCGATTCCAAGCCAGCGGTAGCGCAGAGATCGATCACCTGGTCCGCTGTTGCTGCTGTCGGATTGCGGAGCGCTTCGAGCTGGCTGGTGATGTCGTCAATCTGGGAGCCGAGCGCCGTGATTGCCTCGTCCTTAATGGTGACAAGAGCCGTGGCGGCTTCTGCCTCAGCTTTGGCCGCGCGGATCTGGCCCTGCATTTCGAGCTGTTGCTTGAACTGGGCTGGGTCGGCGCTGGCAACGGCTTTCAGCTTGGCGTCCTTGTGGGTAGCCAGGCCCCATTCGATGGCCTCGTCAGCACCCATGTAAACGTCACCGCGATCGAGCAGGGCGTTTATCTCGTCTGCCGTTTTCCCGGTACCGGCGACATAGGCTTCAACCAAGGAGGCATCGATGGCGCCGATTCCCTTGGAGTGCTCTTCCATTTCCTTGGCACTGTAGAAGCCGACCATCAGCGTAGATGCACGATGAGTCATGACACTGGTGCCGATACCCATGGTGCGGGTGTCTCCCGCCAGCATGATGATGGTGGCGATACTGGCCGCCATGCCGGTGACCTTAACGTGTACCTCAGCGTTATGGCTTTTGAGGTAGTTCATGATCCGCACGCCAGAAGCTACGTCACCACCTGGGCTGTTGATCTCCAGATCAATTCGATCCAGCTCGCCAAGCGCTTCCACTGCCTCAATGAATTCCCGGGCGGGCTTTTCGCCGGTAAAGTCTGATATCCAATCTGGCGCCCAATCGGAGCCGATCGCTCGGTCAATAATTACCTTGGCCGTCCGATCTCCGGAAGCCTGTGCTTTGAACCATTGCATGGTTTATTCCTCTTCGGTGACGCCCGCTGTTTTGAGCATGTCGGCTTTGCGTTTTTTGGCTGTGACGTTGGCTTGCTGCACATCAACGGCGCGATATCCGCGCTTGGCCACGGCTGCATCCAGGCTTTCAAGATCGTTTTCAATCTCTTTAACCGTCGCGGCCACGTCTTGGGTTGGGTGAATGTGCGGCCAGCGCTGGGTGCGCCAATCACGGCGGTTGTAATCGTCGTACTTGTCGGCATAACCAGGGGCGCGAATTGCTCCGGAGAGCACGGCCGCATCTGTAAACCAGAAGCCGACCCTTTCGCAGATCTGATGGATGGTCAGGTGATCCTGAGCTGTCTCGATCTCGCGGCGATATTCAGTAATCATGGCCCGATAGGTTCGGTCGTTGATGTTCGACCAGTCACCGGTGACCAGTTCGTATAGTGACTTCGCGCCGCCAGCGATGGAAAGTAGCTGTTGGCGCTGGAAGTCGCTGTATCCGGAGCCGGTGTTATCCCCATCAAAGAGGTTCATCTTTTCGCCGGCCGCACCGGTTAGGATGGTTCCGGGCTGGGCATTCACCTCAGGCAGTGGATCGTCATCAGCTACCGGCTCGCCGGTGATGGGGTCAAAGTTCCAGTCTTGGTCGTTGGTGTAGTCTTTTTGCAGAAACCCTGTGAAGGGCGCGCGGGTCTCTTTGCGTACAAGTTCGCTGTCTTCATAGCTGTCGTATGTTTTGGCGCGCAGTAGTGACTGAACAATGTCTGGCTCCCCCCGAACCTGGCCTGGGCGAAGCGGCGAGTAATGGTGAATGATCTGGCTCGCCCGAATCCGGATAAGCCGGTTCAGTGCCATCATGCCCGCATCTTGCGGATGCTCCGGATACATCCAGACCGCGACGAACTGGCCTCGCTTGTTGAACTCCTTGCCCGCAATAATTCGGTTGCCGTTCTTCAGATCCTGATTCAGTGTTTCAGGTACGTGATCCGGCTCAATGATCTGCAGCTGCACAGGAACTGTCATCCCGAAAGAGGCGGGGCGTGAGCGCAATCGAATGAACACCTCGCCTGAGGTGCGGCGGCAACGAACGGCTTGGGCAAGCTGCCCATAGAAATCCAGCGCACCATCTGGGGCTGACATTCCAGTCCATGGGAGCCAGAGCTTTGCTATGGAGTCGTTGAAATCAGTCTGGCTTGATTCGAATATCGGGGTAATCCCGGTACCGACTTCGTTGACCACGTTGCGGGTGATGGCCCGCTCGATCCATGCGTTGTTCCGGAAACTCTGGCGGGCGCGATTTCTCAGCGTGCTCAGTGAGCCATTTAGCGCACGATTGGGGCCACTGGCGGGAGCGTTCCAGCCTGTGGCACGGCGGCCATGGGTAGCGCCTTCGTAAGCCTGAGCTCGGGTGGTCATTACCTGGCCGGACTGAACTCTGATTCTTGGCTTACTCATATCAGAGCCCCTTGGTCACATTCATACGGACGCCACGGCGCGGACGCTTGCCGAGCGCTTTGGTGATCACGCTCTCGATGTGGTACTTGGCCCGTTCGAGTTCGCTAATTGACCGGTACCTGGTGCGCTTGCCATCCGCGAACTGAACTTCCAGAACGCCGGTGGCAATCGCCTCATCGATCGCTTCGATGTCTTCTTGAGTAAATGCCATCAGCCTTGGAACCTGAATCGTGACCGCCGGCGCTGTCGTGACGCGGGCAGTGCGGTGGACTTCTTCGAATCAGACGCTCGTCCGTCAGATTGAATCTCTGAATTGCTATCCCATGGCCGGGCCCAGGGCGGTGGAGACTCCCAGTTGATTTTGTCGTAACCGTGAAGTGTGGCCACCGCATCGCAGTAACCCATGAGATCGAAGGCTTCGTTGTTGCCCTTGCCGGGCTTATCCCATTTTCCGTGGACGTTTCGCTGCTCGTAAGTGAGCTCTTCAAAGAACCACTCCCCAAGCCAGTCCGGGAAATGTATGTAGCCCGGCCCGGGCGTTTCTCGCTCCAAGCAGTTGGCGATTGTGTCCTTGATCAAATTAGTGTTCAGAATGTAAAGGGGGATATCTCCACGGCTGCTGGCGTGCCGATCTTTACGGCCGGTGCTATCCGGGAATGATTCACGAATCCTCGGAGCCCCCAGCCGACTTCCGCCCTTGATCAGCTTGGTCTTTCTGTGCAGGCCCTGGCGTTTCAAGCGCCGGTAAAACTGGTACGAGTTTTCGGTAACCCCGTCCTCGCCGCCAGTGTCGATACCCGACAGCAGAACCGGCATTTCCCGGCCACTACCATCCGCCAGCGGATACCGCCGAGAGATGACGAAGTTGATCAGCAGATCCCAGTCTTCTGGGTACCCGCCCGGGTCAATCCGCATCTTCTCGCCGTCTTCATCAACACGGTCAGATTTGCGCAGGGCGTAGCGGTCGATCAGCCAGCGTTCGCCATGCTCGCCGTACCCAACAACCTGAATGACAAAGCGGCGCTTCTTGCCTCCTTGGACGTCCACGGCTGCGAACAGGCAGCGCACACCCTCAGGCACCTCGCGGTCACCGAGCTTTTCTGCGCGGGACTGGATAACCTCCAGGCTGCGCACGTTCTCAAGTTTTCGGTACCGGTAAGGGCGGCCCCAATCGGTGTTGACGGTGGCCTTCAGCTTTTCCTGTGAGCCGGTCTGCTCATAAACCTCTTCGGCCTGGCGTAGTTTGTATGCCAGGTTCTCCCAGGTCTGGAACTTTGCGGCCGGGCCTTCCATCCAAAACGATGCAATGCGGCTTGCTCGCGGCTGGCCGCTGTATTCGTCTTCGGCGTTCAGGTGGCAGCCTTCTTGAATCCATCTACCGCCCCGGTTCAGATTCCTTTTTGCGTCCGCGCCCTCGATGATCGTTCCGCAAGAGGGGCAGAACGGGTGCGCCGCTTCGAGGTTGAAATTCTCAAGTATTGGCTGGAACCATTCCGCGCAGCTTGGGCACTGCCAATACAGCCGGCGGCGATCGCCCAGGTTGTACAGCGCGAGGGCTCCCTTGGTTGGGGGCGCCTGGTGCGGGAACGCTGGATCACGCTTCCAGTCCGGATCCGTAACCTCCCAGCCCGGAGATGTCTCAACCAGCGTCATGCCGGAGGACATAAATGTCTGTGTCCGCTTCGAGGCGAGACTGAATGGGTCACCTTCGCCGCTCAAGTCTTCATCAAGCCGGTCGTAGTCGGTGAGCGCCACGAACCTGTAATCAGAGGAAGAAAGCACGTTGACCGTGGGCCACTTGATGCCGAGATAGTTTCCGGCGCGAAAGGTCTTGTCGTGAACGTTGTTGTCATGGCCGTGCGGGCTCATGAGCGGAGCCAGCTTCGGCGAATTCCGGAGCATCCGGTCTATCCGCTTTTTGCTGTACTCGCGTGCCTTCTCTTCGCTGACCTGAACAATCAACATATCGCCCGGGTCACAACTGATTACGTAGGCAACCCAGCCATCCAGCAATGAAATCGTTTTCCCGGACCGGGCAGGGCCAATGAAAACAACCGCATCGTATAGCCTGCTGGAAAGGCAGTTCATTGCCTCGGTCATGTAAGGAGTCAGGTCGTCCTTGAACGGGGAAATCTTACCGCCGCCGTCAACCACCATCATGTGATCCGATACGGCATCACTGATCCGGATTCTGCGCGGGGGCTTTATAAGCTCAGCAACCTCTCGCTTGATCTGGGAGGCACTGGCAAGCGAACTCATTCTTCGTCTTCCTGGATGATTCGCAGGTACATCTGTTCGCGCAGCGCATCCATTGTTTCCTGTACTCGCTCAATCGCCTCTGGCGTCAGGCTGCAATCCCGCTCAAGAATGTCGGGTAAGCTATCGAGGGTCGTGGTTACCGCCTTCGCAAGCCGGCTCATTTCAAGATGAACCTCGTCAGCACTCAGCAGCTGGCGAAGCTCTACCTCCAACTTGATCCGCTCGTTCTCGGACTGGTACCAGGCCTTTCGATCCTGAGGCGAAAGCTCATCAGGATCACCATCAGAACCGGCAAAGCTGTCCGCGAACAGGGCCGGGCCCACATCTTTTAACCGGTAGACGTTGGCGTTATTTCGGGTGCCAGATGGCACGACGCCGGCGGCGTTCAAGCGCTTTCTGATCGTATCCCGGTGAAGGCCGAAGGCATCGGCCAGGCGCGTCAGGTTCCAGCTGTACGCATCTTCAAGCCGATTTATTTCAGCCAAGGTTTGTCACCTCAGGTTTCAACAGTGTCAACAGCGGGTATTTCAGGGGCCGTAAGGGTTACAGAGAGGTGCTGCTGTTGGCCCAGGGGGGCCGAAAATTTGCCGAAAACCGCGTGGTTGCCCCGGCCCCGCGGGCTGGCCGAAGTGCCAGGGGCCCCGGATTTACTGGGCTCCACATCACGACTAGAAGTTTGATCGGAATGTTCATCATCACTGCGACACCTTATTGAACGACCGATCTTTAACCACCATCGTCTCCCGGCTCGTTGCTTTGATCCCTGAATACACAGACACAACCTCAACGATTATGTGAGTGCCATCCGGAAGATCGATTGGCGGCACCATTCCGATATACCGGCCAGCGCCAGAGGGGGAGAGAATTACCGGGTTGGTTACACCTGGTGCAGCGGTGCCATCCTCCAGCGTAAGAGTTGCCTCGACTGTTGCACCCGCGATGACATTGCCATCCTGGTCCTTCAGTTCTGGCAGCTCGATGACTCTGCTGTTTTCCCGGTAGTAGATGCGCATTGCTTACACAGCCGCCTGGGTAAACTCAGCAGTGACGGTTATCGTAGAACCTGCGGGCAGCATGACATCCCCCTGGGTGAATGCGCCGGCAGCGAATAGCAGGCCGGTAGATCCACTCTTGGTTGAGTTATCTGCGAGGAATGCACCGCCAATGGAGGTGCTGTTACTGGTAATGGTGAACACGGCAGCGGCGGCATTGTTGTTAACCTTCTGGCTTGCAACGGCGCCCGGACTCCAGGTCTGGCGAACTGCCTCGTCATATCCGGCAACTTCTGTCCAACCAGCATGTGACGCCATAGTGTCGGCAGCGGCCACGGTAGGTGATCCATCCGTCAAGCCGATATACCAAGGGCCGGCACCGATGAGACCACCACTCAGCAACTGGTTCAGACCTGCATTAACAATCAGGTTTTGCCACTCGCAAACATCGATCAACACCCCGTTAGGGTCGCGGATCTCCGCCTTCCAGTTACCCATTGCCCCGGCGTTACCCAGGGGGAGGGAGGTAGGGGCGGCTCCCACTGCTTTCATGTGGTTTTGTGCGTTGCTGGTGTCTTTCATGATTAATGTCCTGGCTTGATCGTGACAGTTTGGTAGAGAGCGGGTTTCGTGTTGATCGAATAGCTGAGGGCTGACCGGAGGACTATCGCACCCATGACGAGGTAGCGGATGCCGGCGTTAACAATTGCGAATGAATCGGATGCAATGGCACCAGAAACGATGCCAGCGGACACGGTAGCCCGCGCAGTCATCAGGTCGCTGGCGGTAACGGTGTCGGACAGTTCAGCGGTGAGCGTTGCAAGAATCAGCCAAGTTGCACTGCTGATAGCGCCTGACTGGATAGCGCCTTGGAATCCAAAATCAACATTGAAGGTGCCGCTGGCGATGGCACCGGATGCAATGCCCGCCAGCTGTGTCACAACGGCTATGTATGCGTCACCGGCAGAGGCTCCATCGATTACGCTTGCGATTGACTCAAGGGCTGCGAGAAACTGATCGGATGCTGCCGAGCCTTCTGAAATCGCCGCACTGATAGCAGAATCGGTCTGCCTTGCGATTTCATCACTGCTTTCCGCGCCGGACAACATATTAGTCAACACCTGAGCCTGGGCAGACCATGACTCTCCAGCGGATGCGGCGGCATTCAGTGCGCCAGAGGCCGAGGCCAGAGCGTCAACGGATGTGCTACCAGTAGCGCCAGATTCAAGCGAAGCGAGGGCAACCGGGCCATCTCCAGTCGTGTCAGAAGCGTTGGCAGCGGAGATTACTGATGCGTTGACTGCTGCGATTGAGTACATATTATCGGAAGCAATCGTGAAGCTGGCGATGGAAGCCACTGAATCACACGCGGCTGACCAGTTGTCTGAGCTGGATGCGGCAGATAGATTGAACGTGTCAATGTCTGGGCCAGCCGCCCAACCATTTACCGCCCTGGTGTTTACTTCCCCGCCATTTACCGCCGCATTGAGCATAGTGTTGCGCCTTCATCCTTTGAGGTTAGTAGGTTTATACAACCCCTGTTGCCGCATCAAACAAATTGTCAAGTTGGTCGTCTGTCAGCTCTATAGCCGCTTGCATCTGCATAACAAATGGGTTCAACCGTTCGAAGCCGGCCTCGCTCCATGCCAGGCCAATCAGCGGGTCTTCTGATGCATCGATAGCCACCTGAATATCATCCAGCAAGCCCGCCTGCAGCAACGCTGCTTTCGCCTGAAACCTCGTGACCTTCATCTTTTCCCTGCGCTTTCTTAGCGACCACTCTTCGTGAGTTTCGACTACTGCGTCTTCCGGTTGCATTGGATCCACCGTGCTGTCTCCTGAATGTTGCTTTTCTGAGCATGGCGGCAACCGCTGGTACTGCGTTGCCGTGCCGGGCGTGGTTCGTCCAGCTGTGTAAATTTTCGCGCACATGGGCTAGGTCAATCTGGCCTCTGGCGTACTCGCTCTGCCATTCTTTTAACTGGCGAGACAGTCGCCGCAAGCTGGCCTTTCGTAGCCTGCGGGCATTCGGCCAAAGGTGGTAGCCAAGGAAATCCAGGCCGCGCCCACCGTGGTGCCGAACAGGAAAAACAAAAGTTTTATGATTGGTTTGTAGCTCCAAGTTGTCGGCCAGCCATGCTTCGGCGTCGATGCGCAGTGCCTGCAGGTGGCGCTTGTCAGGATGCACTACGATCCAGTCATCCATATACCGCACGTACCAGCGCTCCTGGCGGCGGCACTTCATCCACTGGTCTAACGCGTCCAGGTAGATGTTGGCGAACATCTGGCTGGTTAGGTTTCCGATCGGAATGCCCTTGCCGGGTGTTTCTGGCTCACTGTAGCTACGGATGATTTCCTCAATCACGGCCATTATGCGCTTATCGGCTATTCGGCGGCGCAGCAGATTAAGCAGTATTTCGTGGTCAATGCTGGCGAAATACTTGCTGATATCTGCCTTGAGAACAAACACTTCGCCGTGCTCTCTCAGGCATTGACGCAGCATTTCTTGCGCCTTGTTGGCGCCCGCGTGTGTGCCTTTCCCTATGCGGCAGGCATAGCTGCCCGAAATGAATCGCGCTTCCCATATTGGCTCTATGGCAGCAAAGATGGCGTTCTGGACGACGCGATCGCGGAACAGTATGAGCGCCGTAATCTTGCGGCGCCTTGGCTCTGTCACATGAAAGATGATGTAACCGCCGCACTGATACTCATCCCAGATCAGCTCATTTTGTAACTGGATTAGATTGCACTCCAGGTCGCGCTCAAAGTGCCGGCATGGCCAGCTTTTGCGCTTACCCTTTCGGGCCCTGAGGTAGGCTGCGTGTAGAGATTCAAAGGTTGTGATTTCTTCGAATAGACCGGTGAAGGTTTTTGCCATGCCGTGCTCTAAATAGTGGGCGAGCGCTACAGGCCTCCCCGTTGCGGGTACTACGCGCAGCGCTCTAAATATTTTTCGGCTCCTGCCGTGGATCTGGCGTCCTTTCAGTTGAGCGCTGGATGAAAAGCCTTGGCCCTTTAACTTCTGGCCCAACAAGAACTGAGAGCGGGGGCGAAACCCGATATTCGAGTTCGAATTCGTGCGGGCGTTGTTGAGGTTCAACGCGCCCAGCCCGGCATTGCCGGAATTGCTGCGAGCGCCGCCACGGAACGGGAGCCGTTCCCCTGACAGGTTAGTGTAGAGTCGGCCTATCGGGTCATTAATACCCTTGGGAACTATTCCTGCTCTCTTTAAAAGTTCGCTTGCTCCCGTTGTATCCATCGACGCCCAGGGGTTGCTGCTAGAGATATCAAATCCGCTGTCTACGTATGCAGACTCTGCCGGAATTTCGTTGTCAGAAGACAGGAATATTCTGCCGTCCACCGCTTTAAAGCCAGACATCCACTCCCACACATTGCCAACAAGATCCGAAATACCCGACATGGTGCCATCATGACGCCAGCTTGCAGGGCCTGATCCGAGCAATATATTGCCGATGCCGCTGCTATTGCCGGGCGCGCCGTTATCTTGTCGTGTGCCGGTTTCAAATCGCTCATCGTGATGCCGGCCGTAGTTTGTGTTTCCGCGAGGCTCAAAGCCGTTGGCCATGCACCAATGCATTATGGCTGCCCAATCCCAATGGGTTTGTAGGTCAAAGCCGGGGCCGCACGCTTGGCACGCGGCGCGGGCGCTGTCGTAGTTGATGGAGTAACCGGCGGGGATGCCTGGCTGGCTTACCCCTTCGCCGTTTAGGGCTGCGCCTTCGTAAGCGCCCAACCATATTTCAGCATCTTCCACTCCGCTGAATTTGAAGGCCTCGTGTACGCCGGTGCCGAGTTCGCCGCCTGGCGCAACGTCTTCGCAAAGGTACTTTGGTTGTCTGAAAAAGTAAGAAGGCTGATTCTTTGCCGTGTAAAATACGGTCATGTGGCCGCCGCTTGCCGCTTCGACTGAACGGCGCAGGCCGTCGATTAGTGCAGGGGCGTGAGGGAGCTCAGACTCTTTGAGGTATTGGGTATGCGGGTCAGTTGCGGCAAGGTGCTCCTCTGACTGCATGTAAGATGCATGCACTGCTTCAGTAAATCGGAGATCTGCTGTATCGCCCGCCAAAAACTCCTGCGCCGAAGTGCCCTCCTGCGCCCGCTCTACTGTAAGGGAGTCTCCAGACCTCCCCGTAACCCTAACCACCTCCAAGGTGCCATCTCCCTCCAGTGTGAGAGGAAGCCAGTCACCGCCCGACGGGGCGGGGAACATCACGCCATCTCCGCTCTCAAGCGCAACTACCGTGCCCGAAGTCGTTAACGGTGTAGCTAACTTTGAGGTGGCGTTGTTTGCCAGTAGTGCTGTCATTATTTAATTCCTAGCGCGTCAACGAGGCCGTTATGCCTGGTTGCGCAACGATGATATTGATAGCCCCACTCGCGCATGGTTAGCACGACATCCTTGCCAGTTCCGTCAGTCAGGCTCGGCAGGGCTTGAGGGCACTTGGTAGTCAGGTTTGCGGGCAAAGGCTCCCGAGGCAATATCGTTAAGCAGCCGGAAAGCAGGATCATCGGGAGGAATGCACACGTTTGTATAAACGGGCTTTTCGATCTCACGGATAATCCCCCGGTCTATAACTCTCTCGCTTGCTGTGAGTTGACTGAGTCGCCGCTCAACCATCTTTGATACTTCGGCCTGGCCTGCTCTTATCTCATCTGCAAGGGCTTGCTGGGCAGTGACTGCGATCAGCTCCTTGCTGTCTTCAAACCAGCCTCGCGCCATCCAGCCGCCTGCGGTTAGGCCGGCTACTGCGATAAGTGCGATTGCTGGCTTGGCGTAGGGGATCATTTGCGCACCTTGGCGAACGCCTCAAGCGCGTTGTTGGTGTAGTAGGCCGCAACGATGAAGCCGAGAATCCAGCACAATCCCTCAACCAACGGCAACATTGGCTCAGGGATGGTTCCGGTTAGCGCACAAAGCAGGCTTACGAGGATCGAGGCCAGGCAGATATAAGCCATCAATCGCCTGTGATACCACCATTGGCCGGGGTTAGGGTGGCTATCGGTCACTTTCAATCAGCCGATCCAGCTTTGAGTTGATCGTGCGCAGGTCTGTCTTTAGCTCATCGAACTTCTTTTCAGTGCGGCTTTGGTCGTTGATGCGGGACTGCTGAAGGTAATTAACTCCAAGCTCCAGTACAGCGATGCGCCTGTCCTGCCCAGCGATATACCAGAGCGCTGTAACAATTAGCATTAGTGTGGTGATTATGTGCGCCACACCAATTCCTTTATCTACATGCCAGCCCCGGCGGTCGTTCACATCATCCGCCATTAGTAACTCCACACCCACGGGCGCAAATGGCCTTGCGAGTGTGAGAGGTCGTCAAGGTGAATGAAGCGCCCACTGCCCTTCTGCTGAACGCCAATGCCAGTAAAGCCGTGCTTGACTGCTAGCGCGATCAACTCAATAGCATCACCACCACGTACAGCAACATCACAGGCATGGCCGGTGCTGTGCGCGCCTGGCTCAACCTTCTTTGCTTCAATGGGGTGTGTGGCGTCGCGGTAGCCGCTACTGATAACCATGGGCTTGCCGTAGTCGGTGCGAAGCGCTTGCAGTCGAGCCATGAACATATCGTCCATGCGCAGCTTCCCTGTGTGCTTGCACTGAAATTCAGTCGCACTAAAGTTCGGGAAGCTCTGCCAGTTCATGAGGAATCCTGAGTTTCGGGCACAAAAAAACCGCCAGCTCTGGTGGGAGGGCGGTTTTTGTAGGTGGTTTTCGATACTGGGGAAATTAGACCATTTACCGGACGGACAGTCAACAATCGAATTGCCTTACAATTACGACGCCTTCCGGCTTATCCGCTCAAGGGCTCTCGCCTCAATATCCGAAAGCCAAATCATCATGCCCTCGTATGGACGCATCATCCGATTATCCCGGAAGGTAGATTTTGGTATTTCGCACGCCCTAGCCCTTGAGGCCTCTGATACCAGTCGATTACCATTGCCGCCGCACGAGCTGCACTCAACAATTTTTGCCGCTTCTTTCGTCTCGCCGCTCCCTTTGCACTTCCGGCACTTCTTCGCGCCCACGAACTCTTCGATCATTGCCGCAGCAACGTAGCTCCTGCGCATCGGCTCCATATCTGCCCACAAGCTATCCTGATAGCACATTTCCTCCTGAAGCTCCCCGAGAGCCTGTATAGCGCTGCGCACGTCGTCGCAATACTTTGCCATTATCAGATGGAAGTGTAGGGGCTGAAGGCGAGTGCAGGCCGCTGCAATGTCTGTGCGGCTCAACTCAGGTATGCCGCCGAATGATGCGCCGTGTGGAACGCCTTTAGTCGTCAGTCTTGCCATTAGATACACCGCCTTGGTTGCGCTCATTCTCACCCCGTCTCTCGTTTACCCAGTCGGCCCGCCAGCCGGTATACCTGCAATCATCTATCTGCATTCGATACTGTCTTGCCGCCAGCTGCACGATGTTGTCATAAGCTACCGGTGTGTTCTGCGCCTCGATCCTGTCCAACTCTGCCCGATATGCCTCCCGGTCACCGGTGAGGGCGATATCGATCAATTGGTTTGCCGCTATGTGCTCAGGCCTCAACCGGCTTCACCAGATCCACCTCGCCCAAAAACATCAAGCAGCACGCGGCATGTGCGGCATGATGCAGGCCGGTTTCTTCGTTTCGCTCGATGCCCTGCTGCAGTGCGTTGATGTGCCGTTTGGCTGCTGCTATGTACCGGCGCCTAAGATCTGGCACATGGCGCCAGTTATCAGGGCCATACTTTGCGGCCCCGAACGTCAGCACGTGAGCAATCTCCAACTCCATCACCGGGGGTATCAGATCCATCATGGGCTTGTCGGTGTCGTATTTGACGCCCGGGCTGTCGAGGGAAGGATCGACCCCCACGTACTGTCCAAGACAATTTGGCACCATGCATTCGTCTTCGAGCAGTTGGCCGGGAGCCATTTGGCGATTGTGGCCGCAATTGAACCGCGCGCCCTTGTAGTGCTCTCCGTCATTACCGTTCTGGCCTATCGCGTCTATCCGATCCTCGTCAAAGCTCATGCCGATACCTCTACGATTTCAATCTTGTTTTTGCAGTCAGCGCTGCCCATGGAAACAGGAATGCCCTGGTAATCCGGAATGCCGGCCTCTCTGTCCCACTCGGTGAGCGCTAAGAAACGCTGGCAGGTGTGACGCTCAAGGCGCCACTCGTCGAATTCATCGGTAAAAGCGAAGCGGGCAGCGCAGCGTGATACGTCATACGGAAGGGTCTTCACACCGCCCCCTCGCTTACTGCTCTCGCGATCGTTCTGACTACCCACTCAAACTGCTGAGGCCAGAGTTCAGGGCTTATGTGGATCTCGTTGTGGTGCTCCCGGCATAGCGGCATTGCTAACAGGTCGGGCGCTGTCATGCCCATGCCACCCAGACCGACGCCGATAATGTGGTGTGGATCATCTGCTGGCCTTTGGCACATGGCGCACGGCTGAGTTTTAACCCAGTCCAGGTAGTTCCGATTGTCACCCGCACGGGGCTTTCGGCTTGATCTCTTTTTCATAGGAGCCCTCGCCTTCAGCTGGGTTCTGGTTTTCAGCGGCGTTTTGCGCGCAAGCATTATCAATCTCCCCGGTAATGTGAGCCGCCAGCGCCACGACTATTGGCCTTTTCTCTGCCTGTCAGGTTCATAAGCTTCGCTCTCAACTCCGCCAGCTCCTGCTCACGTTCGTTCAGGAGTAAGCACAACTGCTGCACCAGCACATCCATTGGCATACCCTCGCCGGTTTCCTTGTCGACAAGCCCGGATCTATGGCAGTGGTCGCAGTCCAGTTCGTAGAACATCGGCTTCACAACACCCCGGCCGTTGCATTCGGGGCAGCGCTTCAGGGGTCGCTTCTCTTTTCGGAGTGATGGCCCTGAACGCTTCCTCATGCAGCTGAAACCTTCTTCTTGCGCTTGGCCTTCGGGCTCTCAAAACCCGCAAAATCTAGCTCTAGGCTGATAGCGTCCGTGGTTACCTGGTACTGAACGGCTAGGCAGGCCTTTGTCAGGCTGCCCAACCTGCGGTCTAGTCTGTCCTTCTCCCTGATGCACAGGCGGATAAGGTCTTGATCTTCCTTGTCCAGCACGCGCACAGGCATGTTCAGCTTCACTCTTTTGATCGTCGCTTCATTGCGGGTGAACTTCTTGGCGAGCGACTTATCAGAGAGCTCTTCGGCCTGGATGCGCAGTTTTGCCCCAAGCATGTAATCCTTGGCCGCTTCGCGGGCTCTCAGTTTTGCCATCTGGTCTGTCACTTTTCTGGCCTCCGCAACATGCCGGCGCCGTATAGGGCCCGGCAGAAGTCGGTTCGACTTAGCATCCCATCTGACGGGCGGCAGTCCATCGACAGCGCCGCTTCAACAACCTCATCACACTCGCACTGCTCTGGCATGCGGATTGGGCGGAATTCAAAGCGGGGCAAGTGTGCGACCTGATCTTTTCCTAGGTGCGGACACCAGACTACCGCTCTCCATCCGTCTGCATCCTCGTGACTAAACCCGGTCAGCACATATCTCACTGTGCATGAGTACCACTTTGTGTTCCCACCACCTATGCGGAACTCACACTCCACCCCCACCGGGGGCACGCCGGGGGCATCCCATTCACGAAGGGCGGACTTCTCTGGGCGCGGAATAAGTCGCACCGGCGGATCAGCCTTAAAGCCCTCTCGCCACTCCGAAAACCTCATGTGCCAAAGCATTGGAAGGCCGCCCTCATCGATCTTGAACCAAGTTTTCCCTAATTCGTGAACCGCGCAATGAGTTGCATCATCTGGCGAGCCACACAACTTCCAATACCTTGGATCTATTTTTAAACGCTCAATATTAATGCTCATGCTGGTTCCTCAATGGCCCGGGCGGTCTTCGATGAAACAGGCGCCACCATGCAGGACGGCGATAGCGGTCTGGCTGGCGATGCGGCCAACGACTCGGCGCTGTGCGCTACGCCACGCCGGTTCGGGCTGGCCGGGTTGGAACACCTGGTACGCTGCTTTGCGCTTCTGCTCATTGAGCAAGGCGAGCATTCGAGGGATTTCGGGCCACTTGTAGTCAGGATCGCCAGCAGCAAGGCGCTTCTTAAGTTTTCCAAATAGGGCTTCCATGTCATCGAGAGAGAGCTTGCTGATGGTGCTGGCCCATTCACGGCGCATAACCTTAAGCTGTTCGCTGGAGTTGCCCCAGAGTGTTTTGGCTCGGCCCTGACCGTAGATCGTGACGATGCGCGCAAAGAACGCATTGGTTTTGTCGAGCTGTTCGCGGGTGAATTTTGGCGCATTAGAAATTGTCCCTTGCGTATTCAAGGTCGGTGAGCTGCCGCGTGAGCTCGCTGTCAGAATGTCCACTACTTGTCCAATTTTCTGCATTGCCGTCACCGTTACGCTGTCCGTTGCTGTTTGCCGCTGGCATGGGAGCGCCTAGCTGGCCAAGGTAATTATTAAACTTCTCTGCGTTGAACAAAGTGGCTGGCCGCAGGTACTGCTCGCGGTTTTGGTCGCCTAGCCACTCCGCACACTTGCGATCGATCACCGCTTTGAAGTCCGCCAGCGTGGCGCCTTCCTTCGATCTTGCGTGGATCAGCTTTGTGCTGCTGGGGACGGACTTGAAGTTGCGACCCGCTTTGAGATTCAGATACGCAATTGCATCAGCCGCAAAGTCGGGTTGCCCGACAGAGTCTTTAGGATCTCTGGTAACTTGATTACTGGTACACTGATTTGTCGGAGATTTATCCGAGGTCTGTCGGATATTTTTCCGAGGTTGGTCGGATATTTCTCCGCCCTTGATCGGATATTTTTCCGAGGTAGTGCTGGCGGACTTATGGGCATGAGCTGCCGCTTTCTCTTCCTTCATATTCCAGCGCTTACCCTTTTTGGTAATCCTCACCAGTGTGATTTTTGATGTGCTGGATAGCTCCACAACGCCCTTTTCCTGAAGCTGGCGTAGCAGCCTGTAAGCAGTGTCTGGTTTGTCTGTAAGAATGGGCAGCTCGTCGACAATCTTCTGCTTGCTGATCGCATAGAAGATATCTCCGTTTTTATTTACATGGCCGGCCCAGGTCGGGAGCTGGTGGACAAAAGAAAACAGAATCGCCTGCTGAGTGTTTAATTCCCACTCCAGCGACGCCTGCTGATCGACTAGCAATGTGAACTGCACGCGCTCACCCCCTTTTTTGAATTGCAGGAGCGGCGCTGAGTCTGCAAGTTGTCTAAATTGGTCGGGCCAGCATTCAGCTTGTTGAACCTCCGCCCCATGCGTCTCTCGGCGTTGTACTGCTCTTGGCGGGCGTTACGCAGCTCCCTGTATGGTTTGCCGGTGGCGAACTGGAAGGCCTTGGCCTCGGTCACCTCATGCCACTTGCGCTCACCAACTGGGTTGTCCTGGAGGAACTGGTCACGACAGACCTGGTAGTCAACACGGGCTTTGCGCACACGCTCTTTCGCCGCCATAAACGCTGCGGCTTCTTCAGCCAGCTGCAGCAGGAGCTGGGATCTCTCGAATTGAGGCTTTGAATGCTGAATGGTCATGCCGCCGCTCCGCTCTCAAACGCCAGATGGCTGCAGCTGCCATCCCAGTCTTTCCTCATGGTCAGGCGACCTTTCTCGTATTCGGCATAAAGCCATTTAGCGCCCTTCTGGGTCAGAACAACCTTCTCGCAGAGCCGGCCTTCTTTATTGAAGTGGCGGCGCTCAATGAAAAGATCACCGCGATAGGCCGCAGGGGTTCGGTAACCATGTTCGGTTTTCAGAAGGCGCTTGCGCTCTACCAGGTCAGACTGAACGCGATTCAAATGCACACCGTTGAGCATCCGGCAAAACTCAACCGGGGTGAGGCCGTCTTTCAGGTTTGCGGCTAGATCATTGCAGACAGTGTTCAGCCGCTTCGTTTCAGACTGCAGGTGCTGGATAGTGCTGCTCTGATCCTCAATGACTGTCAGAGCTTGCGGGCTTAGATTCTGAATCCACGCCGGCAAGCCACGATTACCCTTAAGCTCATTCTCAAGCTGGTGCAGGCGCTTTATAACTTTGTGCCGAAGCGGGATGCTGTATCCAGTAACCAGAGTCTCGGTCAGTTCTTTGTTTAGGTGGATGCAAGAGGTGTAGTCCCGGCGATCCCTCTCTTCACGGACATGGTCCAGATCTGAGCCATCCCCCAATGCATCAAGCATTGTCTTGATGTCGCGAATAACGTGCTTGTGCTGCTTACCTGTGAGCTCCGCTATTTCGCGGCTGCTCATTGTCATTTCGTCGTTGCTGATCGTTAGGAGGCGCTTCATGCGGAAAGTCTCCGCGCAAGCGCACTGTCGTTCACGCAGCTCAGAAGCTCTGTTGCGGAAAATTCCTTGCCGGAAATCTCAATTAACTTCTCTACTCTCCCATCTCTGAACCAGGCGGCAGGGATCGTGTTCTGCCCAGAAAGTATGGATACATATACAGGAGATACTGACGCTACCTCTGCGACGATCTTTCGCCCGCCACAAGAGCGAACAAAGCGATACATAAGAGTGTTTTTTACTCCGCGCTTATGTGCCAAAGTCCTGCCTAAAACAGAGTTGTTAACGATGGTATCTATGTAGACGTTGCCATTTTCGTAAGCGCCGGAATCGCCAAACCGACACATGCAATACCTGCCAGCGCCCTTGCCGCGCTGATTCCAGCGGCCTGAGTCTTGCCAGATACTCCACCAGTCCCAAAAATTTAGCCTCCATTCCACGCCACGAGAGTTGGCATGGTTCATTTGCGTGGTGTATGCAACCATCACGGAGCCGCTGCCGTCACCGAGATTGATGACAGATCTGTATTGCGCAAATGTGCAGCCGCGAGTCTCTAAAAACCGCTGATCTAGCAGGTCGGCTTCTCGCTTATCTCTAATCTTCTTGCTGATGGACCGCCCGCCATCAGCTGCATGAATGCCTCGCGCCCTTAATATTTGCCCAATGCGAGCCCCCGAGCGCCTAACCTCTTTGGAAATTTTGCGCTGCGACATACCTGATTTAAATTTCGAAATTATTGTGCTAATCTGTTTTTCGTTCATATAAATCTCTCTCTGATTACCCGCCGAGGTGTTTGCTGCACCGTTTGAAGGCGGGTTTTCTCGTTTATGGAACATCACTTCTTAATCAGGGCCACCAACCAGCGCCAAAAGCGCTTCAGGTAACCCGCAATTCCAAAGGGGCGTTCGGGATCTCATCGCTGATCGCAAACGTCACTGGCTCAGACCACTCAGACACACGCTCTGGGTCTTCCTTAGCGAATGACCGCAAGGCCATCACATACTTGCCAGGCGGAAGCTGTATGTCCGCAATTGGCGCCTCGTAACGCTCATCACTGCGCAGGCTTCCCGGGATCGTCATGATCCGCTCGAAAGGCCCACTGCCAGCCTGCAAGCCAACCTCGTACTCGAGCTCATAAGTAATCGGCGTGCCGTCCACGTTGGTGGTGGAAGCCGCCCAGCTCAGGGTTTTTGGGTTAACGATCATGCTCATTCTGAATCTCCGGGTGTTGGGCCTTTCACGGTTATAACCACGCGCACCTCGCCACCGTTGACGATTTGATCGCGGTGCAGGAAGGGACGTGTGCGGAATAAGTGGTCATCGATGCCCAAAGCATCAGCAACACCATCCAGCCCGCTTTTGAACAAACCCGGCAGATTGTTGTCATCGCGCCGGCGGCGATCGGGTGGATAGAAGTCGATGGCAACATGCAATTCAGCACCGCCAGCTACCATGTCTCGAAGTGTCTGCACGTCCCATTTGCCAGCCTGGATGGTTTCCAGTGAAAGCATTTTGCAGTGGTAACGATATTTGTGAGCGGCGGTGGCCTTCTTGGCCCAGTGCCCCCGGGCGTTTGAGCTCATCGCTTTGCTAGGCCAGGGCAGGGCGATTTCGAATTTCTCTGGCATTACCTGCTCCGTTTACTGCTTTAATGCATTTCGTGACATGTCACGTTTTACTGATATTGCCCTTTCGACCTAAAGGTGGGGCCCTGCCTTCTGCTAAGCTGACTGCTGCAACACAAACCAACTCTGAAAAAGGAGGGCCCCATGGCCGCTCAAACTGATTCCCCTGAACGCATTGCCGCTGACATCCTGATTGCGGCAATGCAAAACCCTGGTGATATTGCGCAAAAGCGCCTGATGTCCACTCCCGCAGAAGCGGCAAAGAACTTTCAAATCATCTTCAATACCGTTCTTAACGCCCGCAATAATTTAGAGAAGGACTAAGAGCCAGGGCTCTGCGTTGTTCCGTCCTTGAGCAATTGCAGGGCCTTGTTTAGCTCGCAGGCGGCCTCGCTTAAAGTAAACCCGGCCGCTGCGGCAAACTGAACGACCTTCTCCATCCGCCAGCACAGCTCGTCGTTGTATAGCTTCTCTGGGACTTCAGCTTTTTTGGTGTCTTTTGCTTCTGCAATTTCCGGCATCTTTCCTGACTCCGTAATTAGCACCCCTCTGGCGCCGTTGTGGCCTGCCTTTGTCACCACGCCAGCTTCTTCCATGGCATCAACTAAGTTGGCCGCACGGTTGTATCCGATTTTGTGATGGCGCTGAATCTGGCTTATTGAAATGCGCTGCTCTTCTGCAACGAATGCCACTGTCGCGCTATAGAGCGGGTCAGCCCTTGTTTCTTCGTGATCCTGATTCATGCCAGTCCTCCCTTGTTTGAATGTCAGGCCAGTTTGCTGTCATGGCCCAGGACTACTGCTGCAAATGTCATTGCCTTGATGCTGTAAGCATCCGTGGAGGGCTCTACCTGACACGCAAGCCTGGGGAGACCTGCCAAGTCACCTTGGTTATGGGAGCAAAGCCCTCCCGGACACCCACTGCCTTACAAGCGCGGTGCAAACCCCTGTATAGATATCCACCACCGGTTAACTCGGTATCTGAGCTGGGCGGAAGTGGTTTAATGGAAATCATCAAGCAGCCGCTCCAGATTTCGCTGCGGGCAGGCCGTCAGTTGGGTTTGGGTAGATGTCGGGACGGAGTTCGTGCGGGGTTATCCGCCAGCCAGTAGCTGCAGAGATGGCAAGAACTCTATTAGCTGGTGCCTTCCTGCCCTGCCGATTGAGCCAGTTCCAGACATGGGCCTGTTTTACGCCTATCTCTGCAGCGAGTGCTGATTGGCCGCCCATATATTTAATTGCGAGATCGAGAGAAGTTTCCATAAGCCCGAGAATACAAAATTGCTTGTATTAAATCAACAGTGAAATTTGATCAGTGGCACTAAATTAACAATGAAATTTGATTAGCAATGCGACAAGATTATTTGTATGAACGAAATTAAAGATAGAGTGCTCAGGTGTCGTAAACAACTAGGGCTCACCCAGCAAGAGCTGGCCAAGAAAACTGGCGTAAAACAGCAGAGTATCCAGCAACTTGAGGATGGTTTGGTCAAGCGTCCTCGATACATACTGGAATTAGCTGAAGCACTTGGTGTAGCGGCAAGATGGCTTTTAACTGGAAAAGGGCATGAGCTCGATATTTTCAAAATGGTTGACGCTATGCAGGCGAAGGAAATCAGAGATGTAGGGCAAGAAAGCCTAAGCGACTCAGAGGTTGTCCGGTTGTATGAGGAAAAGCAGCACACAAAGGAGATGGACGAGCAGTGGGCTCGGATGTCTCCAGAGCAAAGAGAGGATGTTGCTGGCCACCCGAACGAAGGCAAGACCGATGAGCTGGAGTTCGTAGGCCGGCTGGATGCCTGGGACAGCAACACACCACTGGATGATGACGAGGTTGAATTGCCGCTGTTCAGAGAAGTAGAGCTGGCAGCAGGCGCAGGCCAGACCGAAGTAGTCGAGAACCGTGGCGCGAAACTCCGCTTTGCAAAATCTACGCTGTCCAGGGCAGGTGTCATGAAGGAGAACGCAGCGTGTGCGTTTGTCCGTGGCAACAGCATGGATCCTGTTATGCCGAACGGTACCTGTGTTGGTGTGAATACCGGTGACACCACCGTTCGAGACGGCGAGATCTACGCGATCGATCATGACGGCATGCTTCGCGTGAAGTATCTGCACCGTCGACCAGGTGGCGGCATCAAGATCGTGAGCCAGAACGCCATCGAGCATGAACCAGAAGACTTTTCCGCCCAGAGAGTGGCTGAAGAGAACATCCGGATCATCGGGCGAGTGTTTTGGTGGTCGGTGCTGAGATAGGTTAAACGTTTTCAAAATACCGATTTAAAGAGAGGGAGCTCTGATTGTGAAGAATGAATCTTTCAGCGACATGAAAGCCGAACTCATGTCCAGCAAGCCCAAGTTGATTTTTATCACAGTGCTGGTTGTTCTTGGTGCATTGGGACTAGTGACGAGCGGACTAAAAATACCCGGCCTTCAAGGGCAGACGGTAAACACCACCTATGACGAGATGATGAAAGAGGTGTACCTGTCGCGACTTACGTCTGCCCAGGTAGCCGAGAAGAAATCCAATTTTGTGGGTAAGCGTGTTAACTGGGTGGGCACCGTCACCGATGTTAAGCCGGGCTCCTGGGGTAACACCGTCGCGCTTAGCGATGGCGAGAAACAAACGCTCACAGATTACTTTCTTGAGGGCGTTTCAAAAGACAAGGCGCTGCGATTGTCTGCTGGGGATGTTGTTCGATTCTCAGGGAAGGTTGACAGGATTCAGGACGGAGTGCTGACCGGCTACGTCTACCTGAACGGTGTAGATCTGAACTAGTGGCGCTAGGCTTGCATTGGTCCGCGCGAGAATAGCACCAGGATTACCGGGCGGGTGTTCTGGTGGTCGGTGTTGCGCTAGCAACACCATAATAAATAAGATGTTTCTCCGGTTTCGAGCCGCGTTGGCGCAGAGTAAGCCTAGAACTATGGCTCTCATCAACAAAATTTAACGATACATTTTGTGAAAAATGTTAACCTATGAGTTAAGATGTGATCGACAAAATCAAGGTAATAGAGATTGAAAGTGACCGCTACACAGTAACGGCGGCCGCTACCGACAGAAAGGGCAAAGTGGAGTGCTCGCTGAATGACTTTCTGACTGAGTGCGTAGATAGCAAGCAGTATCACGGTTCAGCTGTCGGTCTCTATAAGCTTATAGAGATGTTTTCTGTATCTGGGAGCGATGCCCTCACAACCGATCAGTCTCACTTTGTCGACCAGGAAAACAAGATATATCAAATAAAGAAAGGGGATCTCCGGGTTCTCTATTTTTATACCAGTGAAAAAAGAATTGTGATCTGTTCACATGGTTTTTTGAAAAGCACGACGAAGGCTGACAAAAAGGAAGTCAAAAAAGCTGTCAGGCTTCGTAACGAGTACTTGTCATCAGGTCAGCTCGAATTTGTTGAGTTACCGGAAAATGACTAATAGGAGGCTCTAATGGGTATCAATGCGCTGAAAAAGCTGAAAGAGAAAATTCACAGCTCAGAAACCTACTGGTTTGAAAGTGCGAAACTTGAGTTCGTGAAGGCTCTCAATCAGCGCGTCCGTAGACTCGGCATGAAGAATAAAGATTTAGCTAACCATATAGATTCAAGTCCCGCGTATATATCTAAGGTTATGCGTGGTGACGAAAACCTCACGATTGAAAGCATGGTCAAGCTCGCCCGCGCAACTGGTGGCCATATCCATTTCCATATTACTGAGGTCGACGAACGTGTCGCATGGTTTGGTGTAGCTAGAAAGAAGAAGGCAGCTGGCAAGCCAGGAAAGTCCGAGTCAGTATTCAAAAACTTGGTTTTTGATATGGATGACACTTATCAGTGGCTCCAAACTAACGGAAAAGGCGAAGAGTTAAATGCAGCTTGAATTATCCTCTTATACCGTTCCTGAGACGTACTGCAGGGCCAATAGAGATAACGCTAGTAGCGAAATAGATCGGCCACCGGTTGTGAAAACTTTGGTCAGTCATATCTATGATGAAGATGATATTGAGATCGCTGTATCTCTTAATGTCACCAATAAGGATGATGTAACAGAAGAAGATCCATACGAGTTTGATATTGAAGTGTTTGGAGTGTTCAAAGTCGAGCTAGAAGACGGGGACTCCCTCTCAAATATTGAGCATGCATATCCTAGCTTAGTAGTAAATGCTGCAAGAATTCTGTATTCGGGAGCAAGGGATTACCTTCACACGATTACGGGAAAGGCTCCATTTGGAGCCATTACGCTCCCGACAGGTTACTTTAGCCAAAAAGGTATAGATTTTATAACGAGTAAAGATGATTAATCGTCTTAAAGCCCGCTATCGAGCGGGCTTTTTCTTATCCGCAAGAATCCGCCAGCTCACCCCAGCCGCTCAATATCAGACTGGCTGTGATTGCGAAGGTAATCCTGTAGCGCCCGATCCATTCGGCCCTGCCAGCCGCTACCGGTGGCGCGGAATTGCTCTACCACTTCCGGTGACAGGCGAATGGTGATGCGCTCTTTGGTTACCTTGGCCTTGGGCCTTCCCACCGGCCGCAAGCGTTTAAACTCAGCGTCTGTTAGCTCGTAAGTGTCCGGATCGGCGGCAATGCCTGCGTTGATCTCGGCGTCTTCTTCATGTGTTGGCCAGATAGTGCCTGGCTTAAGCTTCGGCATAGCGTTTAATCTCCCGTGTATTGGCTTTACGAAGGCTGATAATTCGGCGTGCCTCTGCGCGATCGGTATAGACCACGCAATAGAGCCTTAGCCCGATATAAGCAAAGCCTACCTCTCGCAGCTCTTCGTATTCCCTTCGCCCATCTGGGCGTGCCCACAGCGTTTCCCATTCAATGTTTTCAGCCTCAGACAAGGACACCTCGTGCTTCGCAAGGTTGATGTCATCTTTGGCGGGGTCGAATTCAATTTCCATATGTTTATTGTACATACAGTAATTGCGATGGCCAAGCCGAATATCTATAACTCTAAGTAAAGCGTTGGGTGCCAGCTACCGGGCGTTTCCGCTCTCCAAGAGCTTGATGATCCATACCCCTATCAACTCTATAGACGCCCACCTAGTAAACCGCAGTGAACCGCTCTCCAAGAGCCGGGGCGTTCTCAGTCTCCAAGACATCGAGTTGGTTAAGATCATTAATTAATAGAAATACAAATATAATTGTTGACAAAGATACAAGTAAATTTGTATCGTCTGTTCATTGATAACGAACAGGGAGTCGAATCATGAGCCGCAAACCAAGAACCACTTATCCAAGAATGCTCGTCGAGCTGGCGGACACCACGCTTTTACCACCACGCAGAGGCGAGGTGGTCATGTGGGCCGCACGCGGCATGACCGCCAAAGAGATTGGGCGGGCACTTCACATCTCTCCAGAGACCGTTAGCTGGCACCTGGACGAAGCCAAAGATCAATTCCACGCAAGCAGTCGAGTAGATCTCATCAGCCAAGGTTGGATGCAGGGGCTTTTCCGTGCCCGGATGCTGGCTTGGGCGCTGTTGGTGCTTTCCGCTGGGCCCGCCCTAAGAAGCCGGCCTTCCCCGGTGAACGGTACCCGACCGCCTGTGACCGCCAGCCGGATAGGTCGCACACAAATTCGCTGCAACTACGCATAAGCAGGAGAACAGTCATGGCAACAATCACGATCGAGCTTCCAGACGACACACCGGTTATTTCTTTGATGCAGTTCGCTGCACAAGTTAAGTGCGACATGACTCTGGTGGAGAGCAACCGGTTTCGGTTTAAGCGCAAAGACAGTCAGAACACTGTGGTTCGTATGCCAACCAGAGCGCGGGCGATCAATGCACCAACAGGGCCAAGTGTAGCCTGAACAGGGAGAGCGGAATGCTGATTTTAACACGCAGGCCTGGTGAAGCCCTGGTTATGGAAACTCAGTCTGGGGATCTCATCAAGGTGGTGGTCATCGAGAACAGCGGTGCACAGGTGCGGCTAGGTGTGATTGCAAACCGAGAGGTCGCGGTAGACCGGGAAGAGATCTACCTGCGCAAGAAAGCAGGGAAGGAGGTGAGCCGTGGCTGATTTGACGGTTATTGAACGGATGAATAAGGCGCGCGAGTTCCGCTCAGAGTGGGGATATCCGCGTGGCCTCGTCATCTTCTTGGGCGACAAGGTTGCCGGGTGGGTCCGCGACCTTGAGGGCGAATGCACATACGTGCCCGACTGCATTGCAGTTGATGAGAGCGGTAGCGAGTGGGTGGCCGTGGGTGGCAACGACTACGACGGTGCTGATCGTTGGGAGAACGCTAATGGCTGATGCATTTGGACTGGTTTGGCCGGGAGAGGAAGAAATCTATACCACCTACACGCCCGGCACAGATGTTAGAGAGGTGATGGAGCGCTACAAACTGCGTCGGGTGCCTTTGATGCTCGAAACCGCCAAGGCGCGGCATGCAGATGAGCTGCACCAGGTGCTCAAGGATCTGACCGGGCTGGTGAAGATGGCCAGTGCACCCCTGAACACTTACCAGGCAGCGATTCGCAATGCGGATGAGCTGCTGAAGCAAATTGAGAGCGAATCCACGGAGGAAGAAAGTCATGGCCAATAGCCTTAGCAACCTTAACGAAGCCCTGTTTAGCCAGCTTGAGCGCTTGAATAATCCAGACCTGTCTGGCGATGCACTGGAAACAGAACTGAAGCGGGCGCAGTCGGTTACCAGCGTGAGCAAGGAGATCGTCTCCAACGCCCGGGTTGTTCTGGAAGCTGAGAAGCACCGCATGGAGTACGGCTCACTGTACGCGCTTCCCAAGATGCTTGAGAACAAGGAGTAGGTCGTGACAGCCACCGCCAGCATTCGTGAATGGACAGCAGCTCAGGATCATTGGCTGAAGGGGCTCTACCCAAGCATGAGCAATACCAAGATTGCCAGCATCATGGGGCGAACCTATCCAGCCATCCAGAACAGAGCCATCAAGCTGGGCTTGAAAAAGTGTCCGGATTACCTGGAACAGGAAAAGCCCGGGCGCTTCAAGAAGGGCGGCACGTCATGGAACAAAGGCATTCACTTCAACAGCGGTGGGCGGTCAGTTCAGTCGCGCTTTAAAGCGGGCCATGCTCCGGCAAACCAACTGCCGATAGGTTCTGAGGTTGTGGATAACTACGGCTACCGCAAGCGCAAGGTGCGGGACGATGCGCCGAAGGGTAGGGGCTATCAAAACTGGAAGTTCGTGCACGTGATTGTCTGGGAGCAGGCCAACGGGCCTCTACCCAAAGGCCACATTGTGAGGTTTCGGGATAGCGACATCACCAACGTAGTGCCCGGCAACTTGGTTGCACTGACCCGGGGTGAGAACGCAGTCATCAACCGTTGGATGGCGATGGGCGCTCTGCCAGAAGGCGGCATGGACGTACTGATTACGATGGCGAAGCTGAGGATCGCGGCGCGGAAAAGAAAAGAGGAGCTGGCAGCATGAAGGACCACCACAGCCCATTGGCAGTGCAAGAGATGCAGATACTCCACTACCTGATGCGGCACGGAGAATCTCATACCAACGATCTGCAGGCCCAGTTTGAAGAATTTGAGACGCGCAAGCAGCTGAGTTTGGCGCTTGGCAACATGAAGCAGGCCGGATTGATTGCCAAGCACAACCCCGGCCGGTGGTCGATCACCGCTGTTGGCAGGATCGCGCTCGATCAGAGCGGTTATCCGGGAACTGACAACGCGGGTAATCCGCCAGCCCAGGCACCGGAAGAAAACAACGATACGTGGCAGCTGCTGGACAAGATTCAGGCGCAAGTACCGGAGAACGCTTCACTGGTAATCGAGTCCGGCGAGCTGTTCTTTGTGGTCGCGGGCCAGAAGTTCGAGATTCAGAGCCCTGGCGACTTCGAAGCCATGGCCCTGGTGGCTGATCGGTATATCGGAGAGGTGGCATGAGCCTCAAGGCTGAGAATCTGAGCCCAGTGAACGACGCTCAAGCCATCGTTGCACTGATCGAGCGCCAAGGGCTGGCATACATGCACTCAAGCGGGTGCGCAGTGCTTGGAGACGGAACGTGGCTGCAGCCAGAGCAATGGGATACATGGCTGAATATTCACGGCCTGTTTGCTGAAGAATCTGGAGCAAGGGGAGAAGAGGGCATGGATAAGGTCACCGAGACTGAGGCAGCAAAGGTTGTTGGTTCATCCGCCAGCGACTGTGAGATCCAGATGATGGGGCAGGCAGATAGAAACCCACTGTCCGCGTTAAACGCCGTAGCCGGAGCTCTGCATTACATGAACTCCAAGGGTATCGAGAGGATAAGCCACAGGCGGGCCCTGGTTAAAGCCGGGCGGAAGGCTTTGGCAGAACTGGAGAAGATCTGATGGATCGTCCAATTTTATTTAATGGCGACATGGTGCGAGCAATTCTGTCAGGCCGGAAGACGCAAACACGGCGGATCATGAAAGTTCAGCCGCCGACTGACAGGCACCAGTTGTTACACATCATGGATTCAACCGACAGACGCCGGGTTGGGAAAAGCCACTGGGCAGTTCTGAACGCTGAAAAAACCAGCGTGATTGAGAGCGACAAAAAATATTTCTCATCTCCATACGGCAAGCCTGGTGACAGGCTCTGGGTAAGGGAGACATGGCGGCAGTTTCAGTCCGTAGACGAATGTGGTTGCAGCGAAAGCCCGTGTGGATGCCCTGATAACGGATCCGCGATCTTCAGGGCAGATGGATCAGACAGTGAGGCCAAGTGGCGGCCATCTATCCACATGCCCCGCTGGGCCACCCGGATCACGCTTGAGATAACCGATGTTCGGGTTGATCGGTTGCAGGATATCAGTGAGGCAGATGCCAAAGCGGAAGGCGTAATGAGTGAGCAGGAGGCAGCTGCATCAGGCCTAGCCTGGTTCGACAAACCCTGCCGGGCTTTCTGGTTCCTGTGGAAAGCCATTAACGGTACCGACTCTTGGGATGCCAACCCATGGGTGTGGGTGATCGAGTTCCGGAGGGTTGATTGATGGCAATGACCGATGCAGAACGTAAGCGCCGCCAGCGTGAGCGGCTGAAGGCCCTCGATGTTAGGCCTTTCCAGATGGAACTGGCAGCCAATGAGCGCAAGGCTATCGAGGAAGCAGCTCAGGGCAGGGGCTTTGAAGATCAGACCGAGTACTTGCTGGCGCTGGTTTATAAGGATCGTGACATGTCACGAAAAGAAAACGTGTGCAGTTACCCAAAGTGCAATTGCCCTTTCGATAAGCCAGAAGGCGCGGCGTGTTACCGGGGACGTACAGAGCAGGAGGCAGGTGAAGCATGAGCGAAGCCAAAAAAGTATTTGAGAAGTGGTGGCAGGACAACTCTGTGAAAATGCAGGGTTGGTATCCTATGGCCATTGCCTGGGCTGCATTCCAGTCGAACTGTAAGGGAATCCTTGATAGCTGCGAGCCTGCAGCATCCGTAAATGTCGTTCACGGGCACCGCGTGCTGCAGTGGACTGGTGAGGCTCTGCCAGTTGGGGCAAAGCTGTACGCCAGTTGTTCGGAAATTCCTAATAGCTCAGACCATATTGCTGACGCCAACAAAATGGTTGCCGATGATGCTGTGGCTAGAATCCTAATTGATCGTGTGGTCGCTGATCTTGATGGTGGATTCGTTGCATGTAACCGGTGCGGGGACCAGGAAGACACGGCAACGCTCGACTGTATGGGCGACCTTAAAAGGCTACAGGAAATTCTAGCCCACCCTGCCAGCGCCGAACCTTGCCGCTTCCACGACCTTGACGACGAAGCGTGCGAGCAATTCAGCGGGCAAGTGCCGTGCGAGCCGTATCCTGCCAGCGCCAAGCCCCTGCAATTCGGCAACGGATCTCTGGTAGTCGCTGACGGAAGTATTGACGGTGTGCCCGCCGTGTTCATCTCCCCCGCGCTTGAGCACGAAAAAGCGCCTGATACCGCGCTCACTGGCAAAGATGCAGGGCGCAGGCGTGACAGACTTTATGGTGATGAAACTGTGTTGATATTCAAGACAGTAGAGCATGCCAGTGCTGTGGCCGGGGCACTGATTCGAGGGAAGACTGCCAGCGCCGATGTGCCTGACGCAATGATTCTTGACGACGAGCCGAATCCGGAAAGCCTGGAGTCAATTGCTCGTGTGGAGAGTTGGAACGAATGCCGGGACTTTTGTTTACGGTTGACCGCTGAATCTCAAACGCCATCCCTCGGCCAGCGCAAAGCCGATCAGGTCGGCAAAACCATAGGCGTACTTGTGCAGAAACCTGATGGTGGAGTGATGGCGATCAGTGACCTTGGGCGATGCACTATGCTGCGGCAGGATGTGACTGGGGCGGGTGATGGAGTGAGTGTGCCGGATATAGAAAATGAATGCCCAGCATGCGGTGGCGATGGGGGCTTAATCCAACCTGGATACCCCAACGGCGCACTGTATGTTTGCCCTGAGTGTGATGGTGATGGCACCACCCCCACAAAGGCCGATGAGGCTGTGAGTGTGCCAGAAATAATAAAGGCGCTGGCCGATAAGATGGAGGTAGCGGAAGGCGAAGACGTGAAAGGCGGCTATATGTGGGACGCCTCAGATTGTGCAGAGTTTATGCGGGAAGAGGCGGGCAAGATAGCCACCACACCCACCAAGGCCGATGGCTGGATTAAGTGCAGTGAGCGGTTGCCTCATGAGGGAGACGGTCATATTTGGATTTTTGATGACAGGGGGCGCTTAGTACTTGGGCCCTACGAGTGGGATATGTTAGAGCCGGATATGGGTGAGACTCACTGGATGAGGACTGGACTGGTGATGCCAGATATGCCAAAGCAGGAGCAAGGCAAATGAGTAAAACCAGGGTCGTAATAGCCTCAAAAATCACCATGGCACACGCAATATCCCAAGCTATGGCTATGCCAGAAGCTCACACCCTTTTTGAACCAGAGAGCCATACGGCCCTTAGCAGAGGTAAGGGAAAAAAGCGCAAACAATGGGAGAAGCAGAAATGAGCACCCCAGAATTTATCTACCTGGTACCCGGCAAGTACGACGGGGAACGCGGCATGATCTGGAGCGACGATCCAGACCCGGACTCTTACTCTGATCCCGAAGAAGCGGTGAAGTATGTGCGCTTTGACAGTATTGAAGCGTTGCAGGCTATGAACGCGGATCTGACAGAAGAAATCGATCACTTGCAAGACTCGCTAATCAGGCAAGGGAAGATGCTGAGCGCTATCGTCAATATTACGAAAGGCCAGCCGGAGGGAAACACCCTGCACTCCACTCATGATGCCGTTGAGAGTGTTGAGCGTTTGCAGGCGCGTATTGCTGAGCTTGAGGTCGCGCTTGAAGCGGCAGCGCTGGACTATCATCTCGCATCTGGCGGGGATCATTTATTTTACGCCATAGCTGCGCTTGAGGTAGAGAAGGCGGGAGATAATGATGGAAGCCTGTAAAAGTTACCGGCGGGGAACGGCGTTTTGCGCCGACGGATTCCCGCAATGCGCCTACTGCTGGAATGGCAGAACGGGAGTATACAACCGCCCGCTATGCCTGAATGACGATCCATCAGAGCACCAAATGAAAGCATTTTTAGATGATGCTGGTATGCCGAAAAAGATAGCGGGAGGTTGTGATGCTTAAAGCTTACAGGATCCATGCGGGTGAGCCGCAAGATGCCGCAGCCTTGGTGTTTGCCGAGTCATTCCGCCAGGCGAAGGTGTTGGGTTTTAATTCTTGCGCTTGTGAAGGCTGCGATTATACCGATGTGCGCGGCGACCATATAAAAAATGACGGGTGGCTGAAAGCGAATGCAGCCGATCAAGAGAAGCTTACCAAAGGAGTTCCGCACGTTATAGACGGCCCGCCATCGTGTGAGGATTGTGAGCTTTGGTATGACGAGCTTTTCGGTGGGCTATGCGAAAGCTGTTCAGAAGAGGCAGGAGGTTAGCGGTGAAACTCATGAAAGCAACTCAGTTCCGGATCCGTTATTTTGAGAAGGGCAGTGAGCCGGACATGAAGACGCTGAAGAAGCTCATTGAAGAGGGCGATCTGCCGGGCCAAAAGATGGGAACGATTTACTACGTCGATCTGGATCGAATCAAAGTTTCCAGCAACCCTCTCGTGAATAAGGTATTGGCAGCATGAGTCCGAGGCCGCGCAACAAAGCCAATAAGCCACTGCCGGATAATCTATATCCGGCCAATGGTGGGAAATCGTACCAGTACCGGCACCCGGTCACCGGTAAGTTCCATGGCATGGGCGTGAGTCGGTTGAACGCTATTGCCGCGGCCAAAGAGCTGAACACAATGCTGATTCCTGACAACGATCTAGTCGCAAAGGTGCTCGGTAACATTACTGTCCGCCAGCACGCCAAGTGGTTTATGGATAATATCGCTCCAGAGCGGGAGTACAAAGCCAGCACCCTGCAGATGTACCAGGTGCAGATTCGTAAGCTTGAGGCTGCCATGGGTGATGTGGCTGCTGAAGATGTAAGTGTTCAGGATCTGGCACAGCTTCTGGAGAAGTATTCGCCGCGGACGGCCAATCAGATAAGGCAGGTTGCAGTGGATCTGTTCCGCGTTGCTGTCAGTCGAGGTCTCAGGGCGGACAATCCAGCCGAGGCAACGTTGAAGCGGAAGGAAAAGAAAGCGCGGAAACGTCTAACTCAAGATGAGTACGATACGATCAAAACAATGAGTCCGCTATGGGCACAGAATGCAATGGACCTCGCCCTGATTACGCTGCAGCGCAGGAGCGATGTTGCCCGTATGAAGTTTGAGAACATCCGCGATGGCAAGCTTTACGTCATCCAGGAGAAAACCGAGAAGTACGATACCGGTTATCTGGCCATAGCGGTTGGCCCGCGGCTGGACAAAGTGATCAAGCGTTGCAGGGATGATATGGCCAGTCCGTACCTGGTGCACCGTCGACCGGAACGGAAGGTGAAGGATAGGGCGGGCATGGATCACTGGACTCAGGTTAAGCCACAGATGTTGACCAGGGCATTTGCAGAAGCCCGGGATGAGTCTGGCTTATTCGATAAAGCCCCGGAAGGTGAGCGGCCAACGTTCCACGAGATCCGTGCACTGGGTATCAAGAACCTCCGAGACAAGGGTGCAGATCCCCAGAAACTTGCCGGCCATTCAAGCGCAAAGATGACGAGCAATTACGATTCAGGGCACGACGAAATAAGGTGGGTTGAGGTCTCAGCAGAATAGAAGGTTTTGGATTTATATTGGATTTGTTTTGGATGGCTCAAAAGCAAAAAAGGCAGACCACTCGTAAGTGCCTGCCTTAATTGACTAATATGGTCGGGACGGTAGGATTTGAACCTACGACCCCTTGCACCCCATGCAAGTGCGCTACCAAGCTGCGCTACGCCCCGATTTGCTAATTACTGCCTTTTCAAAGCCTAGCTTTGAAGACATATGCCAAGGAGACTTAAAGAGGAATCTCAGTGGCTTAGCGGGAGCGAAGTCTACACTAGCTCAGATCAAAAATAAACAGACTTTGCTGGTTTCGCCCCTATATTCTTTACCGAAGCTTGGTTTCCCTGAGTTGTTGAACGAACTTTGGTGGATCAAACGTATCCGGCTGGGATTCCGCCCAGTATTTATCAAAGACCGCTAGGCCAGTTTTACCCTCAAGCAAGGCGCCGGGCGCTAGGAAGGGGAACAGATCAATATACGAGTGCACCTCGGTTCTCGATACCCTGCGTACAATGTGTTCCGGCCCCAGTTCGCCAGGATGGCGCAAGCCTGAGGCCTCCAGCAAGTTCTGCAGCGCATCCAAGGTATTTCTGTGGAAGTTGTAGACCCTCTGGCTTTTATCTTCTACATCTAGCTTGCTGCTTCTTCTGGGATCCTGCGTGGCAACACCGCTGGGGCAGCGCCCGGTATGGCAGTTCAAGGCCTGAATGCAACCCAGCGAGAACATATAGCCGCGGGCCGCATTGCACCAGTCGGCGCCCAACGCCAGCGTGCGCGCAATATTAAAGGCGGAAGTGATTTTACCGGCTGCGCCGATGGCTATGTGTTCCCGAAGGTTGGTACCCACCAGCGTGTTATGCACCAGCAAGAGTGCTTCTGTCATGGGTGTGCCAATGCGGTTGATAAACTCCAGTGGTGCGGCTCCCGTGCCGCCTTCACCGCCATCTATTACAATAAAGTCTGGCTTGAGACCGGTTTTAAGCATGGCTTTCACGATGGCAAACCACTCCCAAGGATGGCCGATGGCCAGCTTGAAACCTACCGGCTTGCCTCCGGACAACTCGCGGAGCTGATCAAGAAACTCAAGCATTCCAATGGGCGTTGAAAAGGCTGAATGCTGAGCGGGGGAAACGCAATCTTCGCCCACGGATACGCCCCGGGCTTCCGCAATTTCTGGTGTTACCTTGGCGCCGGGAAGAATACCGCCATGGCCTGGTTTTGCACCCTGAGACAGTTTGACCTCTATCATTTTTACCTGGTCGAGCGTGGCGTTCTTCTCGAACATTTCAGGGTTGAATGAGCCGTCTTTGTTGCGGCAACCGAAGTAGCCAGACCCGATCTCCCAAACCAGGTCGCCACCGGGCTGTCTGTGGTAACGGGAAATAGAGCCTTCGCCCGTATCGTGGTAAAAACCGCCCATTTTTGCGCCGGTATTTAGGCTCAAAATGGCGTTAGCGGAAAGCGAGCCAAAGCTCATGGCAGAGATATTGAAAACGCTTGCGCTATAAGGCTTGGCGCAGCGCGAGCCAATCTGGATACGAAAATTGCTGTCTGAAATCGTGGATGGCTTTAGTGAGTGATTGATCCATTCAAAGCCCTCTTCGTACATTTTTAACTGCGAGCCAAAGGGGCGCTTGTCCAGCACATCCTTGGCGCGCTGATAGATGAGGGTGCGCTGATCCCTGGAAAAAGGCTGCTCGTCGTTATCGGATTGAATAAAGTACTGGCGAATTTCCGGCCCTATGGATTCAAACAGATAACGGAAGTGCACCATGATGGGGTAGTTTCGGCTGATTGTGTGCGCGGTTTGCAGCACATCGTAGGTGCCAAGAATGACTAAGGCGCCGAATATGCCTGGGATCAGATACCACGCTTCGTAATGCAGGCTGAGAGCCAGTGAGGCAACAAAGCCAGTAATGCTTATAACGTAGGCCGAGTAGCGCATCGGGAAAGTGGTTGTTTTCTCCATGAATCTCTCGCTTTACTTCGTGGATATGGTGAGTGGTTTGCATCATTTTGTTGGCGCCCAGTATATCGATACGGCGCCTGACTGCTATCCGATTGATTGTGCTTTTGGCTTTCAGGGCTTCGAATTTGGTCTATTCTAGGTATAAGTGTTGCTGGTTTTTCGCCTTTTGATGTTTTGAGTTCAAAACACTATTATGGCGCGCTTGTAGCGTTTGCACCCAGATTAAGAGGGGTTTTCGATACTAAATTCTAAACTAGGAGGCGCCAACACGTGGGCGACGTAGTTAAAGATGTAGTTAAAGACGAGTATCAAACCGATTACGTAGCCGGCCAGGATAATATCAATCCATTCGGGCTGGATCTGCATGCACCGGTATTTCCCATCACGGCGATTCTGGTAGTTTTGTTTGTTATAGGGACGCTCATGTTCCCGGAAGTTTCCAAAGAATGGCTGAATGGTGCCAAGAACGAGATTATCGAAACGTTCGATTGGTTCTTCCTGCTAAGTGCCAACATTTTTGTCATCGTGTGCATTGCGCTGATTTTTATGCCTGTAGGCAAAATTCGCCTGGGTGGCATGGATGCGAAACCTGAGTTCTCTACTTTTTCCTGGTTTTCGATGCTCTTTGCGGCAGGTATGGGTATTGGCCTGATGTTTTGGGCTGTCGCAGAGCCAGTCGCCTATTACACTGGCTGGTTCGGCACACCATTTAACGTGGCGGCGAATACCCCAGAGGCGCGGGATCTTGCCATGGGTGGCACCATGTACCATTGGGGTCTTCACCCCTGGGCTGTTTATTCAATCGTCGCGCTTTCACTGGCGTTCTTTGCGTACAACAAGAACATGCCTCTGACCATTCGTTCGGCTTTTTTCCCTTTGTTGAAAGATAAGGTTTGGGGCTGGCCTGGTGATATCATCGATACGCTTGCGGTGGTCGCTACGATTTTTGGTTTGGCTACGTCTCTTGGTTTCGGCGCACAACAAGCCGCCTCAGGACTGCATTATCTGTTTGGTGTGGGGTCTGGCATCAACGTTCAGATGGCCATTATTGTGGGTGTGACTGCCGTTGCGCTTATGTCTGTGCTGCGTGGGCTAGACGGTGGCGTTAAGGTGTTGAGCAACATCAACATGTCCCTGGCGGGCATTCTATTGTTCTTCGTTATTTTTGCCGGCCCCACCATGAGCATTCTGGAAAACCTGTGGGTGACCACTTCGAGCTATGTAACCAACGTTGTGGCCTTTAGTAATCCGTTTGGCCGTGAAGATGAAACCTGGATGCGTGGCTGGACGGTATTCTATTGGGCCTGGTGGATCTCCTGGTCGCCGTTTGTAGGCATGTTTATCGCGCGGGTATCCAAAGGACGTACGGTTCGTGAATTCGTCACCGCGGTTCTTGTTATTCCGACTGTGATCACCTCTGTATGGATGAGCGCTTTTGGTGGCGCGGCATTGGAGCAGATTGACCAAGGCGTTGGTGCTCTCGCAGAAGAGGGTATTACTGAAGTGTCTCTGGCTATGTTCCAGATGTTTGCAAACTTGCCGTTTACCAACATTCTCTCGTTTGTTGGTATTGTGTTGGTGCTGGTGTTCTTTATAACTTCTTCGGACTCGGGCTCGTTGGTTATCGACAGCATAACGGCGGGTGGTAAAACCGATGCGCCGACAGCACAGCGTGTGTTCTGGGTTATTATGGAAGGTGCTATTGCGGCTACGCTGATCTTTGGTGGCGGTGCGGATGCTCTGGGTGCAATCCAGGCGACTGCGATTAGTGCCGGCTTACCGTTTACGGTGATTTTGCTGATCATGACCTGGGGCTTGCTGAAGGGCCTGACCCAAGAGCGTAAGTTGCTGATTTCAAGGGGCGAGATGACATAACATAAGCAGCGAGGCATAAAAAAACCGGAGCACGACCTCCGGTTTTTTTATGCCTGATATTTAGAAAGACAAAAAGCTCAACAACCGTTATACAGCCCGTAGTTTAAAGGCTCGGGAAGGTTTTCATAGCGTAATCTGCCCGCTCCTTGGGTGTGAAATGAGGGCGCTTTAGGGCCTCAACGGCCCGCAATCTTGGCAGCAGGCCACGGCCATTTGCCATCTGAATTGCCAGGCCTGGCCGGGCGTTAAGCTCAAGCAGCAAAGGCCCTTCGTGGGCGTCTACCACTAGATCAACACCCATATAACCCAGGCCAGTTGCTTCATAACACACGGATGCCATTTCCAGCATCTCGCCCCAGGCGTCAATGTTGATGTTTTCCAGTGCAAGGCCGGTATCTGGGTGCAGCGTAATAGTTCGATTGAACTGCACGGCGTTCAGGCTTTTACCTGTGCCAATATCCAAACCTATGCCCACCGCACCCTGGTGTAAGTTAGCTTTGCCATCAGATGCCGTGGTGGCAAGCCGCAACATAGCCATAACCGGGTAACCTTGAAACACGATTATACGTATGTCGGGTACCCAATTCTATGTGTCGCCACACGGCGAGTGAAATACCTGCAGTAATGATCAGGGAAACGGCGATATAAAACGGTAAGCGAGAGGGACTGGTCGCTGTTTATTTTCCGTTATCTTTGTCGGTGCGGATGGATTCAGGCAGTTCCGTTGCGTACTCTTTGCCGACATCAATCAGCATCACATCTCGGAGCACGTTGCGGCCGATAAGCGCCTGGTAAGTTAGATTGCTCCGGTCTGCAAGGGTAAATTCTGCCACTTGCTGATGATCGCCAATGGTGAACTGAAGCTCCACAACCACACGCCGTTCTGCTTCCTCGGTACTGGCTTGGATGACCTTTACGCGTCGAGAGATTTCTTTCTCAAGGGTAATGAAGTTCTCTGTGCCAGGCACGGGTACATCGAAGCGTACCCAGTTGCTACCATCACGCTCAAAGCGGGTAATGTTGCGTGCGTCGATGGAGGAGGTTTCAGCGCCGCTATCAATCCGTGCCTTGTAGATAAGCCCTGGGCCAGCCAGATAAAAGTTTTCAACTTCACCAATAACTACTTTGCCTTTGAGGCGATCGGCCCGGCCTTGTGTTTTGTCGGAAACAGGGCAGGCTTTCTGAGCCGGTATCGGTGGGCAGGAGGGCTTTGCAACCTGGGTCGCGATGGCATCTAGCACTTTTTGTGTAACGGCTTCGTTCTGTTTCAGAACTGTCTCATGCCGAACTGTTGCGTTGTTCTCCATAGTAACCAGTGTTGCACGCTGGCTCTGAACCGAAGCGTTGAGATCGCCCAGGCTGGATTTAGGAACCATAAAATAACTGTCTGTCGAGCAACCCGTCAGCAGAACCGTGCCTGCAATAACCAACCTGTGTATTTGCTTTACAGTTGGTTAAGGGGCGCAGATAGGAAGTGGCTTGTCCCAAGAACCTCGTCGGAGCGCAGGTAATCCTGAATCATTGGGGAACAGTTCAGATATAGCAGCAAAAATTCCCGCTGAATGTCTTGATCCTGAACCCGGGCAGCAAAGGCAATCAGATCACGTACCGCATCGTCTTTGCCGGTTTCTGCCGCTTCTGGGCTCCGGCCATACCGGCTCTTGAGCAGTGACATTAGGCGTTCAAGGTGAAATTCACCGGTGTGGGTGACTTGAGGGAGAATCCTAAAATCGGCTGACCCGTAAAATGCGGGCCCATAACATTCAGGCGAGCTTTCTCCGCACTCATTAAAAGCGCCGTCGGCCTGTAGAAAATCTGAGCCCAGCTTTCGCCAAAGTTCTTTTAACATGGTCAATTGTCCGTTTTAGTTCTAAGTCGACCCGAAAGCCGTTAAAAAAGCGTAATGCCATTAATCGCGGACGACCTTTACTCTTTTGACCTTTACTACTTTTAGTGGATATTACGTTGCGCGTCCAGAGTCGGATTGGTGCGCATTACCAAATTGCCAAGCAGTCGTGATACAGGCCGTGTGTGCGGCCTAGGGCTATGCACCGAGCTATGAGAGCCGAAGAAAAGAACGCTGTGTTCCGATAGAATGTAATGCGTGGGTAAGCTCACGTTAATCCTGATACTTACTGAAAACCCATACTGAAAACGAAAGGAGAGTTGGCTGTGCCAGAGGCCGTCAGTGAATTTGTAGCATCCCAGCCGGGATTAGTGGCGGCATTGGTTACCCTGCTGTTAGCAATCATAATTATTGTTGCCCTGTTTTTGGCGAAGGCGAGGGCGGAAAGCCGGGCTGCAGGCCTGCAATCTGAAGTGGTAGCGCACAGCCGACGGATAGAAGAACTGGCAGAAGAGCGCCAAAGCCAACAATATAAGAGTGATGAGCTTACGGCTGAGTTGAGCGAAGCTCGTGCGGTTCTGCGAGAGCAACAGATTACTCTAAAAGAAGAACGACGCTCTGCGGCGGAGAAACTGGCACTGCTGGAGCACAATCGGGATGCCCTGAAGCAGGAGTTTGAAAATCTCGCCAACCGGATTTTTGACCAGAAAAGTGAGCACTTCACTCAGCAGACCCGCACAAGCCTGGATACCTTACTCAATCCCTTCCGGGATCAGTTGCAGGATTTTCGCAAACGGGTGGAAGATGTTTACACCACAGAAACCCGGGATCGGCAGGCCCTTCGCAGCGAGATAAAATCTCTTCAGGATCTTAATCGTCAGATTACTGAAGAAGCCGCCAACCTTACTCGGGCCCTGAAGGGCGATAAAAAGATTCAGGGCAACTGGGGCGAGCTGATACTTGAACGAGTTTTGGAGAAATCCGGGCTACGCAAGGGCATTGAGTATGAAACCCAAGGCAGTTACCGAGACAGTGAAAATCAGCTTTTAAGGCCAGATGTGGTCGTAAACCTTCCGGATAGCCGCAACCTAGTGATCGATTCCAAAGTATCGCTGCTGGCTTACCAGAAGTGGGTTACGGAAGAAGATGACAGTGCCCGAGAAGAAGCCTTGAACAATCACGTGGAAGCGGTTCGCAACCACATACGCACGCTCAGCGACAAAGACTATAGCCAGCTAGGCGGCCTGCACTCGCCAGACTTTGTTTTCCTTTTTATGCCCATAGAGCCGGCATTTGTGGCGGCTTTTCAGCAGGACGAGAACCTTTTCTCAGAAGCCTTCGAGCGAAAGATTATTGTGGTAACACCGACAACACTGTTGGCGACTCTACGCACGATTGAAAACATCTGGCGGTATGAGCGGCAAAGCCAGAACGCGCGCTTGATAGCAGAGCGCGCCGGCGCGGTTTATGACAAACTCAGGGTGTTTGTAGAAGCCATGGAGCGCCTTGGCGTGCAACTCCATACTACACAGGCCACCTACGATTCGGCTATGAACACGCTGACCAGAGGGCGGGGTAACCTTATTGCTCAAGCTAATCGGTTTGTTGAGCTTGGGGTTAGAGTGAAGAAAGAGCTGCCGAAAGCGATTACGGATCAGGCAGAGGTGGATGCTGATCAGGGAGCACACCCCGAAGAGCCAAATTCCGAGGATCAGGCTATGGGTGCAGTCAACGAGCAGGAGTAATGGTTATGGCAGTAAGTTTTGAGGGTAGCCGTTTACCGGCCTGGAAATCAAAAGGCCGCCAACTGGCCAAAGTGGCGATTGTCGCTTCGGCGCTGGTGGCAGGGCAGGCTGCCGCATTGGCGCCAGAGCACGAAACCCGCCGTCTGATGCTGGCTACTGAAGAAGCGGTAACCGCTGAGAACTGGGGCGAAGCCAGCGAGTACCTGAACCGCTTGCAGCTTTTGGATGCGAACAAGCCGGTTGATTACCACTATTACCGTGGCCAGGTGATGCTTCAGTCTTCCCACTTCAATGAAGCCCAAGCGGCGCTTGAAGCCTACGTGACCAAGGCGGGTGCGGAAGGCAGTCATTACCAGAATGCCCTGAAGCTAATCACCGGGATTGAGCGAGCAAGAAAAGACAAAGCTCAGGCTCCGCAGACGGGCGAAGAAGCCAGAGTGGCTGTGATTGAGCCCGCGGGGGGCAATCGAGTTGCGTCCTTGCGCAGGCTGTACCTGGCAGATTCTGATCGCGAAGCGCTTGTTTTGCATCTCAACAGCTTGTTGGGTGTTGCCGGGTGGCGAACGGATCAGACGGTCGTGCGCCTCGACCGACCAGCAGATATTGAATACCGCCTGAGCAGTGGCGGTGATGCTATTTCCATTCAGGAGATTCGGCGCAACAACTCCGGTGGCGCTACTCGTAAAACCGCGCAAATTCCGGTTTTTGGTATAAACCCCCAAGTCGAGTGGGGCTGTGAGCAGGCCGTGGCTACCTGCTGGGTATACGATCCACGAGATGGCTCGCGGCTGATCCAGCTTTCGCCGAACCGAGGCCAGGCTGAAGAAATAGCCCAAACCCTGGGTAAGCTGATCCGCAACTTGCAGGCGCCCCCAAGCTCCTAACGCTCTGTTTTGACGTTACCCCGCTCGCCTTCTCGATAGGCACCCGGGGTAACCCCCGTCCATTTTTTGAAGGCTCGATGAAAGGTCGAGGGCTCTGTAAATCCGACTTTCGCGGAAATGTCATTAATAGAGAGCTCTTGCCGGCTCAAGTAGTAAATCGCCATATCCCTGCGTAGTAGATCCTTGATCTCTTGGAACGACGTATTTTCTTGCTTCAGCCTGCGGCGCAGTGTTTGCGGGCTGGTGTGTAGCTCCGTCGCAATCCATTCAAAGTCGGGCAGAGGTTTTGAGAAATCCCGGCCAATAAGTCCCCGAATTTTACCGGTAAACGTATTGCTCTCGTCTGGGCGGGATAGCAGATCCGCCGGTGAAGTTTTCAGAAACTGAAGCACTTCCGACTTGTCCCTGATAACCGGTGCTGACAAAAAGCGTTTATCGAACGTCAGAGCTGTGCGGTCAGACTCAAATGCCAGCGTGCAATGAAAAATATGACGATACTCATCGCCATGGGCTGGCCGAGGGTAGTTGAATTCGGCTTTCTCCAGCTCCACCGGCTGCCCGACCAGCCAGCAGCCAAGCCGATGCCAAAGAACTAGGAGACTTTCACGCATAAAATAATGGGGATCGCGAATTTCGCCTTCAATGTGCGAAACCAAGCGCACCTTCTGATTACCCGTTTCCAGCTTCATGGTCACCATAGGCTCGAACAAGCGAGAATACTGATACGCCCGCCGGTACACGGCCTCTAAGGTAGGGCAATCAATAACCAGTGCACACATAGTGGCGAATGTGCCCGCCCGGGCCCGCCTGGGGCCCATGCCCATCAGCTCGTCATCCAAACGGCTCCAGACAATCTGCAGCAACAGGCTGAATTGATCACTGCTTACTCGGGCCATCTCAATGCGCAACAAATCGGTGGATATACCCGCGTCCCGGAGCATCTCTTCGGTATCAAACCCCAAGTGTTCAGCGCCGGCCAGAGCCGCGTGTACAAAGTGCCGGGAAACTGTTAGGTCAGACATCTAACTCGCCATTTAATGAAAACGAGACCTATCATAAAACCCCCAAGCCACAATGCAACCAGAGTGCATCAAGAGTGCATCAAGAGTGTAACCAGAGCGGCTGTAAGAATTAGCTAATTGTTATGGCGTAACAGGCAGTTGGCCCCAGGGGCAAAACCGTGCAGCATGAGGCGAGCCAGAACAACACATCACACACAAGGAGAACACCATGGCAGGTCCTTTGACCTCAATGCGAATTCTAGATTTCAGCACACTGCTGCCCGGGCCATACGCCACCATGCTTTTAGCAGATATGGGCGCGGAAGTATTGAGAGTAGAGGCACCAGACCGGGTAGACCTTACCCGTGTGATGCCACCCCACGATGCGGGTGTGAGCACCTCTCACGCATTCCTTAACCGGGGCAAACAGTCTCTTGCGCTTAACCTGAAAAAAGAAGGCAGCAAGGAAAAAATTCTGGAGCTGGTAAAAGATTACGACATAGTGATCGAGCAGTTCCGCCCCGGCGTGATGGATCGTCTCGGCATTGGCTATGAAACCCTGAAAGCGATCAACCCCAAGCTTATCTACTGCGCCATTACAGGGTACGGCCAAACCGGGCCCTACAAAGATCGGGCAGGGCACGACATCAACTACCTCTCTATTGCCGGCGTCAGCAGCCACTGTGGCCGGGAAGAAAGCGGCCCCCCACCCATGGGCATCCAAATTGCCGACGTGGCAGGCGGCTCTCACCATGCGGTAATGGGCATACTCGCGGCAGTGATCCATCGCCAACAAACCGGAGAAGGCCAGTTTGTGGATATCAGCATGACCGACGCCGCCTTTGCACTTAACGGCATGGCCGGTGCCGCCTCCATTGCCGGTGGCCAGGAACAGAAGCCTGAAGGCGCCATGCTCAACGGCGGCTCGTTCTACGACTACTACAAAACCCAAGACAGCCGCTGGCTTTCTGTAGGCAGCCTGGAGCCCCAGTTCTCCGCAAGGCTATGCGACATACTCCAGCTGGCAGACATGAAGAGTTTTGCCCTCAGCCAAAACCCGGAGCACCAGGTAAAATTCAAAGCTGCGCTTAGTGAAAAGATCCTGCAGAAAACGCTGGAGCAATGGCAGGTAATTTTTGCCGATACGGACGCTTGTGTGGAGCCGGTGCTGACTATTTCTGAGGCGGCTGAACACCCACAGTTAAAAGCTAGGGATATGGTGATTGGGGTTGATCGGGGAGATGGCACGCTGCAGAGGCAGATTGGGTTTCCGATTAAATTTGAGAAGACGCCAGCGTCGACTACGTGCATTGGGCAGCCGCTGGGAGGAAAGTAATCAGAAAGTATGATTTGTTGCTAAACAGGTTGAATGAAGGTTCAGTTTTTAAAGCTTCTGCTAGGCTTAATAGTGTCGCCGATGACGGCGAATCCCGCAATAAACAATTATAAGGGTAACACTATGCAAACTTGGAATAATCGGGCCGTGCGAACAGTGCGCGGCGCAGCGCTGGTGCTGCTGGGCAGCACCATGCTGACCGGCTGTTTTGATGGAAGTAGCTCATCATCTGGATCATCTGAGCCGGAACTCAACACAAACCTGTTTCCGGCGGATGGCAAGTTGGAAGCAACCATAAGGAGAACGGAAGGGGGCGTACCCCATATCAAAGCTGACAACCTGAAGTCAGCGGCATTCGGGCATGGTTACGCGCAGGCGCAGGACAATGTTTGTCTTTTAGCTGAGGCGGTGGTTAAGGCTCGGAGTGAGCGGGCTAAGTATTTTGGGCCTGGTCCTGATGCAGGATTCGGTGTTGGTTTGAATGTCGTTACGGACTTTAGTTATAAAGCTCAAAAAATATACAGTGGCGCTGAAACAGAACTGCCAACGCTCAGTAGCGAAAGTCGCGCCTTGATAGAGGGGTTTGTTGAGGGATATAACCGCTATGTCACCGAAACGGATCCGGGAACATTCCCTGCAGAGTGCAAAAGCCAGGAATGGGTCAAATCTATTACGCCGACTGATCTTCTAGCCCATTATCGGATAGTCGGCCAGTACGCCAGCGGAAATTCTTTTGCCACCGGCGCAGCCTTCCTCGCGGTTCCTCCGGGTGTAAGCCCTGCGCCAACTCCGGTTGCAGCTCTTACCGGCGCTAGCGATCAGATTGAAAAGTTACAACAAGATGTTATCGATACAGCCTTAGCTTCTGCTAAGTCCGTTCAGGATTTTACGGATACAGGCCTGGCGAGTAATGCCTGGGGCATCGGGAAAACCATGACAGAGAAGGGTCGCGGTGCGCTGCTGGCCAACCCTCACTTCCCGTATACCGGCCATCGTCGCTTGTATGAAGTGCAGATGACCGTACCGGGTTATATCAACGTTCACGGCGCCGGTCTGCTGGGCACTGCCATTCCACTGATCAGCTTCAACGAAAATCTTGCTTGGTCACACACCGTGACTACCAGCCGTCGATTCACTTGGTATGAGCTGGTGCTGAAAGACGGCGATGACCTTACGTATGTGAAGGACGGTCAAGAAAAACCAATCACCGTTGAAACATACCAGATCGAAGTGAAGATGCCGGGTATGCCGGAACCATTGGTGCTCGAACGGGACTTTTACCTCTCGGAGTATGGCCCGATGATTGCGGCAAATGCCGTCAATTCGCAATTGCCAGCCTGGGGAGGCAATGGAGCCCTGAACGCAGGTAAAGCTGTTGCGATGACCTATCGCGATGCCAACGCCAACACGGGTGGCCTGCTGGACACTTGGCTGCAGATGAGCCTCGCAAAAAATCTATCTGAGTTCCAGAATGTATTTAAAAACTGCGGTTCGACGCTTTGGACAAATACCACCTACGCCGATGACCAAGGCAACGCGTTCTATATAGATAGTAGCTCCGTACCAAACCTTTCGGACAAGGCCGCTGCGCTGGTTAATTTAAGGCGGTTGCAGCCTTCCTACGCTGGGCTGTTTGATCAGGGAGTTACACTTCTGGACGGTAGCAAGTCTATCGAGGATTGGGTTGAAACCCAGTGTGGCGGATTGACACCCTACGACCAGAAGCCAAAGCTGTTGCGTACCGATTGGGTTCAGAACTCTAACAGTAGCCACTGGGCAACCAATCCCGCCGAATTCCTGACAGGGTATTCGCCACTTTACGGCGACGAGAAAGCACCCATTAATGCCCGTACTCGTTTGGGGATAAAGATGCTTCAGAACCCCATGGAAACTGGCTTCCCCTCGGCTCCTCTTGTCGCAGGGCAGGATGGCAAGTTTAGTGCGGAGGAGATCGTTGGCGTTATCTGGAATAACCGTGCCTGGTACCCAGAGCAGTTGCTACCGGAGCTTTTGGAGCGCTGTAACGACATCGGCAGCACGCCAGTCGACGGCCTTGATCTCACCGCGTGGTGTCAGGCTCTCGATAGCTGGGATGGGCTCTATAATCTTGATAGCGAAGGCGCGCACATCTTCAGGGTGTTTATGGCTAACTACCTAGATGACATAGACGCTGATCTGACTAAGCCATTCAGCCCCGCAGATCCTGTCGGGACACCTGCGTTACCCAGCCAGCAGGGCGCAGGAACGCCTAGTGACACTATGCTTCTTGCCCTCTCTGCAGGGGTGAGTTCGCTTAAGTCTCAGAGCATACAGCCAACAGCGGCTCTGGGGACTCTCCAGTACTATCGTGCATCTGGCGATGCGGTACCGGGCCCCAGTGGAACACCGTCCTTTCAGATGCTCGGAATTCCCTGGCATGGTGGCGATGGCAATATTGATGGCGCGTTCAACGCCGTTGGCGTTTACACCGGTGACGTTGCGGAAGACACACGATTCCCTCGAATTGCACCCAAGACAATTCCTAAAACTGCCGGGCTTTCTGATGGCAGTGACGGAGTTGATGGCTGGTTGATGTCCAGAGGAACGAGCTGGCACTTCGGGCTTGAGTTTACAGACAATGGCCCAGAGGCTTATGGACTTGTGAGCTACTCACAGTCTTCAGATCCCATGTCGCCTTATTTCAAGGATCAAAGCGAGATGTACTCCAACAAGACGTACAGAAAGCTGCCCTTCACGGAAGGCGAGATCACCGCGAGCTTGGTTACCAACGGAGAGACGACGATCAGTAACCAGTAATCAGATTGGAACTGTAGTTTAAGGAAAACAGATAGAAGTCTGGCCCCAAGGACGGGGCTGGCAACATCCCATTTGAGCACACCCTTACGACACTTTGTAGTCTCAGTACCCGCCGCCTCTAGCGCAATCCCTGCCTGTAGGTTGATCAGACCTGCTTGCCGCAGTTTCGATGTTAATTGGGTAGAGATGGTTTGCCAGTGATTTTCTGTGTCGCTGCCCCTTGTATTGCGCTCCATTGTCGGGCCGTCTGGAGTTTATAGTTCTAACACACGCTCAACCACTTTCGCCTGGCATACTTTATCTTGTGCCAAATGCAACGAACCCCGGAAGGCCGGGGTTCGTTGGTATTCTTGTCCCCCGAATAGCTCGCGGCTTGGTTGCTTACAGCTGTCTATCAGTTCTGATCAAGTGCTTTATCGATCGTCAGGCTAGCGCCAAGCGAAGCTTGAACTGCTTGGGAAGCATCACCAGGTATCCCCGGCCCGCTTAAAGCCGCAGCTGTTTGTGTAACCATCGCGCTGAATGCGACGCTGGTATCTGCCGCTCCGCCAGGGCAATTTGCATTAGGTACAAGCGGTGCTACAAACGTGCCGTGATTTGCCTCGGCGCATGGGTTGGTACCAGCGAAGAAGCTCGCAGCTGGCATAGCGCTGCCTGTTGGCGTGCTTGTGTCGATAATGCCAAGACCTTCTGATCCATCAGCGAGAGAAACGCCGCCAGCACCCAGATCGATCAGGGCCATGAGCGGCTCAGTTCCAGCAAGTGGTGCAGACAGAGCGTTGCCTAATGGTTCTACGTTTGCTTCATTGGGCACTGTAGCGTCGCCAACAACCTCCGTGATCAAAATATTGGTTGTAGACGCCCCCAGTTCTTTTGCGAAGCTAACCGGGTCGGATGCATCGAGGATGGACTGGAATACGTAGAAGAAGCTCTCAAATTTGGAACTCCCCTGCGTTACACCAGCTGCGGCCAGCCCATTTAGAAGAGAGCTGGAGAGCCCTGGAGAGTTTTCGATCAGGCGAGTGACTTGACCACTGGTGTCGTGGAGAACAACGGAGTTTAGTGTGGGGAAGGTTAAGGGGTTCAAGCCGGCGTCTGTGTAGACCCCGTTGAGTGTTCCGTTCAGGAGTGGATCGTTCGCAAGGGTTGCAAATGCGGTTCCAGAAATGCCGCCGAGCGAGTGACCGACGAAGTTCACCGGTACGCCTGCCAGATCACCTTGGGTGGTCAAGTCACCATCGATATCAAAGGTCTGTATAGACGCTGCAACGTTCAGCAGATCCACAACGCCTTGGCGCAGGTTGTCACGGCTGTTCATCATATTGCCTGGATTGATAAACAAACTGCCTGACGAGATATCAGCTGGATCGGCTGCAACGGGTTCCAGCTGACCATTATTGGTATAGCCGAAATGGCGTTCACCAATATAGTCAGCACCGATGAGAGCGTTTAGCTGAGCCTCAAGCTGTGAGCCAGCAACAACGTCGGGCCCCTGAAGCGCCAGATTTACCTTGGCCGTCAGAGTAGTCTCGTCCAGAGTATCAAGTCCTGGCACGCTGCCATTTGTTGCGCCAGCTAGGCCATGTAGCGGCTGGTCAATGGCAACAACTGTCTGACAGGCACTTTGGGCGAGCAGGATCGCAGGAAGCATGGAAACACTACGATCGACGGTAATGCCGTGCTGGAGAATTGTTACACCATTGGGTTTACCCGCTCCGGCGTTAACGCAGGAGGTTGGTTGCGCGCCAGTCCCATCCAATACTGGGTGAAAGATAACAACCGGTACGGTGGTCGAGGCGTTCTTTTGCGGGAACGGGAAGTAGCCATTCACGTTCAGTTTGCCGTCGATATCGCGCAGGAATGAGAAGATCTTCTCGCCTGGTGCAAGGTTTTCGTTCAGGTCTGTTTCCAGACTCGTGTTACCAGACCAGCTTCCCGTTACGATTCCTGCACCAGATTCTCCTGGAAGGTTCTGGAAGTAGGGTAGAGCGATGGCGCCTTGGGATACTTGTACCTGTTGCGCAGCCTGCTTAATGGAGTTTGCCGCATCCAGACTGCCAATGGTGGCTAGCGTGGTTGCCGATTCTGCCGGGAAGAAGAACGACGGACGAGGAACTGGAATATGGAGAGTGTCTCCAATCTCTGCGGCTATCTCTGCGCCGATCTTGGTGGGAGTGATTAGGGGCTTAATCTGTCCCAGTCGTGTAATCGCTGCCAGTTCAGTGGCTGTGAGTGTGCTGGGGTCAAGCTGACCTAGGCCCAGCGCTTCGGCCTTCGCGGCGATCTCTCCAAGCTTTGTAGTCAACTCTGAGAAGTTCAGAGTCGGGTAGTTGTCCCTGATTACTTTAAGGTTGGCGGTGAAGCCAATCTTTTGACCCAAGGCTGCGCCGAAGTCCCCGGCAACAGGTGCCATCATGGCTCTCAGAACGTCTGTGTCTGAGTTGGTGGTGAATGAGTAAGCAAGCGCCGATTCGGACCCGGTATTGTTGACTGCGAGAAAGCCATTGGCCAAAGCGTTCAAGTTTTGAAGCAGGCTTTTCACGTTCCCCAGGGCAGGATTGCCCAGAGTACCATCCGCCAGCGCAACGTCTTGAACCGAGCGAGCAATTGGTTTGCCATTGGCGCCAACAACGTCATCAGTGATAATTACCAGATACTTCTGGCCTTTTTCTAGAGGCTCTAGAGGCACAACACGAACTGCGTTGTTGCTACCACCATCAAGGCTTACAACATCGGCTCTGAAGTTAGGTTGCGCGAATCCCAAGCCCTGACCGAAAGGGTTGGCTGCAACAATGCTGCTGGGGTTCGTGTTTGGTAGGGCTAGGGGCGCAGACGCTAAGGCTGGGCCTACGTTCAGTGGCACCAAAAATACCGTTGCATTGGCCATAACTGAGGCCGGATTTAGCGTGCCGTCAAATTTCAGGCTGAATGCGCCGGACGTGGAGAACCCCGAGAGGCGGTTGACTGCATCGTCTGCGGGTGTTTTGCCGGTGGACAGCCCTGTGAAGTCAAAATTGGCGCTTTGCGTCGCGCCCAGCAACAGAATCAGATCCGAGTTAATCGGGAATGCTGCATTTTCCCCAGCTAGTGGATTCGGGTTGTAGAAGGGCCGCACCAAGCTGCGATCAATGGTCGTATCCTCAATCTGATAATCCGGATTAGCATTACCCCCCTCATCAGCGCCACTAAGGCAGCCTGTTAGCCCAAGGGAAGACGCCACGGCAAGACTTATTAGAGTTTTCTTGAACATGGGTGGAACCTTTTCCTGTTGTTGTATCGTTATGTTCGGCAACTAACGGGGCCGGTCTGATGCGGTAAACCCGATGTCAGTGGCCTGTTCTGCTGTAACGGTTGTTTGAAATTGTAGCCAGCGCTTGAAGCCAATTTCTATACCTAGGACTATAGCGCCACTATTGCCAGTGTTGATCAGCCAAAAGTGTGATTCTTGCGGTTTGCATCCTCCACGCACAAAGGGGGCTCGGCCTTAATGCAAAATAGTTGGCCATGGGCCGTTTGTCGAGCCTTAGCAGGCAATGGTGTTATTTGAAGTTCGAGAAATCCGGTTTGCGCTTTTGCATGAAGGCGCCGAAAGCTTCGGCCGCTTCTGGTGATTTCAGGCGTTCTACAAACAACTCCCCTTCGGCCAGCATGGTGTCGGTAAGCTCTTTGTGAGTAGGGCCGCTCAGGAGCGTTTTGGTGGCCCGGATGGCGGCCGGTGGCTGGCTGGCGAGCTTCTGGCAGGCTTCCAGGGCCGCAGTTTCCGTGTCGGCTGGGTCACACACGCGGTTAATCAGCCCAAGGCGATAGGCGTCGTCTGCACTGAAAGCTTCGCCCAGCATGAGTAGCTCTGCAGCCCGTACCCGGCCAATCCAAGAGGGCAGCAACAGGCTGGAGCCACCTTCAGGGCACAGCCCTAGGTTGGCGAACGGCATCTGGAAGCGTGAATTAGTGCCCGCAAAAACCATGTCGCAGTGCAGCAGCATGGTGGTGCCAATGCCTACGGCTGGCCCATTTACCGCGACAACAACTGGTTTGGTGGCGTTGGCTAAAAGAAACAGAAAGCGGCCCACGGGTGTTTCTGTGAAGGCGCCCTTTAGGCCGCTGCCGCTGGCAAAATCGCTCAGGTCGTTACCGGCGGTAAAGCATTCTTCGCTGCCGGTAAACAGTATGCAGCGAATGTCGGCATCTGTTTCTGCCTGCTCAATCGCGTCACCCAGTGTGGTGTACATAGCGTGGGTGAGAGCGTTCTTGCGCTCTGGGCGGTTGATGCGAACAGTCAAAATCTGGTTGTTAATGTCGGTAAGAACAAGGTCTGTCACGGTCTCTCCTTCAGTGCTTTATAAGCTGCTTCCTAAGGTGTTTTTATCATTTGATTAGGATGATACCTTTTTCCCGGCGTTTGTTAAGAAAAGCTTCGCCTTCTGTCGGATCCCGCGCTCTTTCGATTTTCTGGTAAACTGTGCCTCCTGTTTTGACCATACCTTCATAACGATACCAACCTGATGAGGCGCCTATGACCACCGTAATCCGCCAGGATGACCTGATTGAAAGCGTAGCGGACGCGCTGCAGTTCATCTCCTACTATCATCCGAAAGATTTTATTCAGGCTGTTCACGAGGCTTATCTGCGGGAAGAGTCTCAGGCGGCCAAAGATGCCATGGCACAAATACTGATCAACTCGCGCATGTGCGCCCAGGGCCACCGGCCGCTGTGCCAGGACACGGGCATTGTGACCGTATTTGTAAATGTTGGCATGAACGTGCAGTGGGATTGCGCGATGTCACTGGACGACGTGATCAACGAAGGTGTGCGTCGCGCCTATAAGCAGCCAGATAACGTGCTGCGTGCGTCGATTTTGGCCGACCCGGATGGTAAGCGTGAGAACACCGGAGACAACACGCCGGCGATTATCCACTACAAGATCGTGCCGGGCGACACGGTTGAAGTGCAAGTGGCAGCTAAGGGTGGCGGTTCTGAAGCCAAGTCCAAATTTGCCATGTTGAATCCGTCTGATTCGGTGGTGGACTGGGTGTTGAAAATGGTGCCGCAAATGGGCGCTGGCTGGTGCCCGCCTGGCATGCTGGGTATTGGTATCGGCGGAACTGCCGAGAAGGCGATGCAGATGGCGAAAGAGTCGCTGATGGATCCTATCGATATCCACGATCTGCAGGCGCGCGGTGCATCGAACCGTGCAGAGGAACTGCGCCTTGAGCTTTTCGACAAGGTGAATGATTTGGGTATCGGTGCCCAGGGCTTAGGTGGTCTCACCACTGTTCTGGATGTGAAGGTAATGGATTATCCCACCCACGCGGCGAACAAGCCGGTGGCGATTATTCCGAACTGTGCCGCTACTCGCCACGCGCACTTTACGCTGGATGGCACTGGTCCATCTCTGCAAACGCCGCCGAGCCTAGACGACTGGCCGGAAATTACCTGGGAAGTGGGTGAGGGCGTGCGCCGAGTAAACTTGAATACGGTTACGCCGGAAGATGTAAAAGACTGGCAGCCGGGTGAAACCGTTCTGCTGTCTGGCAAGATGCTGACAGGCCGCGACGCCGCGCATAAGAAGATGGTCGATATGATCAACAACGGCGAAGAGCTGCCGGTGGATCTGAAAGGCCGCTTCATCTATTACGTGGGCCCGGTTGATCCGGTACGCGAAGAAGTGGTTGGCCCCGCAGGCCCCACCACGGCAACGCGCATGGACAAGTTTACTCACACCATGCTGGAGAAAACCGGCCTTACCGGCATGATCGGCAAAGCCGAGCGCGGTCAGGCGGGGATTGACGCCATCCGCGAATTTGGAGCGGTGTATCTGATGGCGGTGGGCGGCGCTGCGTACCTGGTGTCAAAGGCCATCAAGCACGCAGAGGTGGTCGCTTTCCCAGAACTGGGTATGGAAGCCATTTACGAGTTTGATGTGGTAGACATGCCAGTGACGGTCGCGGTGGATTCCCGAGGTACGTCTGTGCACCAAACAGGCCCCGCCGAGTGGCATGAGAAGATCATTGCTGCCAAGGCGGTCTGAGGTTAAGTAAATCGTTAGCTCGAGCAACTGATATTCAGGTGTTTGCCCCAGTCTGGCGGCAATGCAGCGTATCTTTCATGCTCGGGCTGTTCGTCATACGGTTTTTCCAGAACTTTGATCAGCTCCTTCATGGGCTCGTAATCGCCATTCTGCGCTTCTAAAATCACTTGGTGCGCCAGATAGTTCCGCAAAATGTATTTGGGGTTTACCCTGCGCATCTCGTACTCACGCTCATCGCGGGCACGGGTTTCTTGTTCTAGCCGCTGTGCATAGCGCGCCAGCCATTTATCCACCACTTCACGATCCACAAACAGATCCCGCACGGGTGCGTGGCCGTGGTCGTACAGGCTGGAGAGTGCGCGGAAGAAAGCTGTGTAATCGGTATGCTGCTCGTTGAGCATGCTGAAGGTATCCATAATCAGGCTCAGATCCCCTTCGTCTTCTTGCATCAGGCCGAGCTTGTCTCGCATGTTTTGTAAAAAGCGCCCGTTGTAGGCGGCTTCATAACGCTGCAAACCGTTGCGAATAGTGTTTTCGTCCATAATCGGCAGCAGGGCATTAGCAAGATACTGACAATTCGCAAAGCCTACCTGGGGCTGGCGGTTATAGGCGTAGCGGCCGCCTTGGTCGGTATGGTTGCAGATGTATCCGGCATCAAAATCGTCCAGAAACGCGAAAGGCCCATAATCGAAGGTATCGCCGATGATCGACATGTTGTCGCTGTTCATCACGCCATGGCAGAAGCCTACGGCTTGCCAGTCGGCAATCAGGCGGGCGGTGCGCTCCACCACTTCTTCAAACCAGCGGGCATGGCGTTCCTCTTCTGCTAGCTGGATCAGGTGTGGGAAGTGAAGAGCTATAACGTGCTCAAGCAGCGTTTTTACCGCTTCCGGGCCTTCGTGGTTTGCAGCAAACTCAAAGTGACCAAAGCGGATATGGCTCTGGGCAACGCGCACCAGGGCTGCGGCGGTTTCGATGGATTCCCTGCGTATCGGGTCCCGTGCGCTAACCATAAACAAGGCACGGGTGGTTGGAATGCCCAGCCCGCTCATGGCCTCGCTGCACAGGTACTCGCGAATGGTTGAGCGTAGCACCGCCCGGCCATCGCCAAAGCGGGAGTAGGGTGTCAGGCCGGCGCCTTTTAGGTGCCAATCCCAACGGCGACCATCGGGGCCTACGGTTTCCCATAAAAGAAGGCCACGGCCATCACCCAGTTCTGGGTTGTAGCCGCCAAACTGATGGCCGGTGTATTTCATGGCAACGGGGTCCATGCCTTCGAGCAGTTCCGTGCCACCGCCAATTCCGGCCCAGTCGGCTTCGTTGGTAACATGAAACCCCATGTCCTGCGCCAGCTTGTGGTTGAAGCAGACCATTTTTGCGTCTTTAAGTGGCGTGGGCTGCACGCGAGTGTAGAAGCTGCCTGGGAGTTCTAGGTAACGATGCTCTACACGAAAATCGTTGCTGCTCATAAATTGCTTATACTCCCAGTTGATACGAATTCTGCTGAATACTTAATTAATTGATCCATCAAAGATGGGAACCTTAACTTGTCTAGTAGTGAGCTTAAACCAACCATACCGCCCCTAAAACCCAGAATACTCCTGCTCTCCGCCTATGACGCAGGCAGCCATAAACGCTGGAGAGAGCAGTTGGTGGTCAGCCAGCCAGAATTTGAGTGGCATGTGCTTGCTCTGTCTCCACGGTTCTTCCGCTGGCGGATTCGCGGTAACGCGCTGACCTGGCTGAGCGAGCCGCTGCTGAAGGAGAGTTGGGATCTGCTGCTGGTGACGTCTATGGTCGACTTGGCCTCGATCCGGGGCTTTCATCCGAACCTGGCCCATACGCCGGCGCTTCTGTATATGCATGAAAATCAGTTTGCCTATCCGGCGTCTGATGCGCAGCACAACAGCATTGACCCTCAAATGGTGAACCTATACAGCGCCCTTTCTGCCGAGGCTGTTCTATTCAACAGCGACTGGAATCGGCGGAGCTTTCTTGAGGGTGTTGAAAAACTCTTCCGGCGATTGCCCGATGGTATCCCGGAGGGAACCCTCGAACGCCTCGCCGCAAAATCTCGGGTTTTGCCGGTCCCCATCGATGATCATGTGTTCCTCAACAAAGAAGGACGCCAGAACCTTGCGGCGGGTGAGCGTTTATGGGGTAACGGCCTTGAGTCTAGGCCTTGCTCATCGCCGCTAAGGATTGTGTGGGCAGCTCGCTGGGAATATGACAAGGGCCCCGACAGGCTGCTCGCGATTTTGCAGGAACTTGATCGCAAGGCGATGAGCTACCAGGTGTGTGTTCTTGGTGAGAGTTTCCGAAAAGTACCTGAAGCCATGACAACCATCCAACAACAGTTTTCCCACCGACTGGTTCAGTTTGGGTATGCTTCAAGTCGCACAGAGTATTACGAGTGGTTGGGCAGTGCGGATGTGATTCTTTCAACCGCGTTACATGAGTTTCAGGGGCTGGCGGTGCTTGAGGCAGTGGCCGCTGGCTGTGTGCCCATTGTGCCCGAAAGGGAGGTCTATCCGGAGCTGTTTGCACCAGAATACCTGTATCCGGATTGTGGTGACGATATTCCCGCCGAGGCGGCCCTCGCAGCGGCGTTGATTGAAAAGCAGGCTGTGAAAAGCCATGGTGAGCGATTGATGGTGCCAGATGTACAGCGCTTCAGCCTTGACGCATTGAGCCCGATATACAAGACGATGCTGTCGGAAGCGATCACCAGATTATGAAAACATTCTCATTACAACCGCCCAGTCACATGGGGTATCCTGACTAGATATTCATGACTGAACACTCGATTCATGACTGGACACCCAAAAGTGCCGAGATCTAATACATGATGAAAGCAATCAAGGTAACCGGTGACTCCCTCACATGGGAGGACTGCGCGAGCTATGAAGAATTGCCGGCAGATCACGTAGCGATTGATGTTGTCTGGACTGCCGTTAACCGTGCCGATCTGATGCAGCGTGCCGGTGTTTATCCATCGCCCCCGGGAGCCTCAACCATACTCGGACTGGAAGTCAGCGGTCGTATCGCTGCGGTTGGCGGATCCGTAACAGGCTTCGAGCTGGGCGATGAAGTGTGTGCGCTGCTTACGGGCGGCGGCTACGCCACTAAGGTTGCGGTTCCTGCGGCTCAGGTGTTGCCTGTTCCCAAAGGGTTTTCGCTGGAAAAAGCTGCGGCTATTCCTGAAGTGTTTGCGACCGCTTGGCTGAACCTTTATCAGGAGGCCGATCTGCAGCCTGGCGAGAGGGTGCTATTGCACGCCGCAGCCAGTGGCTTGGGTACCGCCGTTATTCAGATTGCGACGGCGTTTGGTAACCCAGTATTTGCAACCGCCGGCGATGAAGAAAAGCTGGAAGTGTGTCGCAAGCTAGGCGCGACAGGCACTTGGAACCGAAACGACGGCTCTTTTGTGGATGCAGTAAAGAGCTGGGGCGGTGTGGACATGGTGCTGGACCCGGTCGGCGGAAGCTACATTCAGGACAATCAAAAAGTTCTGAGCGCCGATGGCCGAATTGTTCTGATCGGTCTTATGGGGGGGCGGTTTGCGGAAGTCGATCTGGGGCTGATGTTGATGAAACGCCACAAGCTGATCGGCTCTACGTTACGGTCCCGCTCCGTCGCGGACAAAGGGCGGGTATTGCAGGATTTGTACCGTCACGTTTGGCCATTGCTGGTTGCAGGGCAGATTGAGCCTTTGATCGACAGCTCCTGGCCTATTGAGCAGGTTGAAGAAGCTATGGCTTACGTGGCGGAGAACAAAAACACCGGAAAGGTTCTTCTCAAAGTAGGAGAATAACTTTCTCGGTGCTTGGTGCAGGGTTCTAGATGCTAGATGCCGTTTGCCTTAATCGGCGATGTGCACCAGTTGCTTGCCGAAGTTTTTGCCGTTCAGCATACCCTTGAAGGCCTCAACTGCGTTTTCGAGGCCTTCAGCAACCGTTTCACGGTATTTGATCTGGCCTGAAGTAATGCGGCTGGTAAGGATATCGGTAATCTCTTGGTGCCTGTCTTGCCACTCGGTTACCAAGAAAAAGCGGTGCTCTGGAACCGGGTCGAGGCGCTTGAGAATATCGAACGGCGTCTCTACTTTGTCTGTGCTCTTGGCATTGTAAGCCGAGACAAAACCGCAAATGGGCACCCGTGCCCCAGGGTTCAGAAGTGGAGCAACGGCGCGGGTCACGTCGCCACCTACGTTCTCGTAGTAGATATCTATGCCGTCTGGGCAGGCGGCTTTCAGATCGGCTTCCAGGTTGCCCGCCTTGTAATCCACGCACGCATCAAACCCGAGTTCATCAACCACGTAGCTGCATTTTTCCGGGCCACCGGCAATACCGACTGCCCGGCAACCGTTGGTTTTGGCGGTTTGGCCAACAACCGTGCCCACAGGGCCGGAGGCAGCAGAAACCACCACCGTTTCACCGGTTTTGGGTTTGCCTACATAGGTTAAACCGCAGTAGCCGGTGCGGCCTGGCATACCGGCAACGCCAAGATACGTCTGCAATGGAACACCTTCTATCTGCTGGATCTTGTAAACCATCGGCGCGTCTGCCGGGAAGGTTACATATTCCTGCCAGCCCGAATAACAGGTGACCAAGTCACCGACTTTCAGCTTATCCGACCGGGATTCCACAACCCGCGCTACGGTCTCGCCTGCGATGGGTTCATCAATGGCGATGGGGTCCATATACCCTTTAGCATCGTTCATGCGTGGGCGCATGTACGGGTCTAGAGACAGCCACAGCACCTGCGCAACAACTTCGCCCTCTGTGGGCTCGCGCACCGGGCGCTCTTCCATAACCAGATCGCCTTCCTGGATTTCGCCGTTGGGGCGTTGCTTCAGCACAATGGCACGATTTTGATATTGGCTCATGGTATTCCTCCCTACCTATATAGTTGCGTAACGAAACCAGATTAGCGTGCAGCAGAATTGTGTTGTGGTCAACCTCTCATGTTTTGCGCGGTTCTGCACAGTGGGGTTACATTCCGGAATCTGGAGGTTATAATCGGGCACCGGCTCAGGATGAGCACGAATAACACACTAATCTTCAGGGATCGAAGACATGTCCCAAGCAAGCGGACTGCAGTTTACCGCCCGTGTTGGCGAACTCCCCTCTGATCTATTTTCCGTTGTCGGCTTTACGCTGACCGAACGGCTATCCGAGCTATTTCACGGCCGCCTTGAGCTGGCCAGTACCGATCCAGATGTGGATGTTTCAGACGTTCTGGAACAGCCGGTGGATTTGGTGGTTTGGCAAGACGGTATGGCGCTTCGCCGCTTTACCGGCGTGGTCAACGAGTTTGCCCGTGGCGATAGCGGCCATCGCCGCACCCGCTACGAACTCGTCATCCAGCCGCCCTTATGGCGCTTAGGGTTGATGCACAACAGCCGCATATTCCAAACCCAGACCACAGACGCCATCGTGCGCACCCTGTTGGAAGAGCGGGGCATTGTGAACTCGGTGTTTGATTTAAAGCGCGCGCCCCAGGAGCGTGAATATTGCGTACAGCACCGGGAAAGCGATTTGGCGTTCGTTGAACGGATGGCCGCAGAAGAAGGCTGGCACTACCGTTACCAACATGGCAGCGTAGAGGGGGATGAGCAGCCTGGATTAATCCTATCCGGCCATCATGGCGATGCGCCCCGGCTGGAAGCGGCCGAATATAACGGCAAAGCAGGCGGAAGCACCAAGCAGCCTGCCGTTTTCCGCTTTCGCTACGAAGAGCGAGTACGCGTTGCCTCTGTAGCCACGAAGGATTACACCTTCAAGAATCCGGCTTACGCCCTGATGCACGAGCGAAGCGCAGCCAGCCCCAACCAGCGCCAAGACTATCAACACTTCGACTACCCCGGCCGGTTCAAAGCCGACGCCAGCGGACAGCCGTTTACTGATGCGCGATTGGATGCACTCAGAAACGACGCCAGCACCGCCAACGGCGAAAGCAACCGCGCGGACTTCACCTGTGGCGCTAAAGCCGAACTGACCGAACACGACAGCGCCAACCTGAACCGCGACTGGTTACTCACCGCCGTTACCCACACTGGCAAACAGCCCCAGGCAATGGAAGAAGAGGGCGGGTCTGGCCCAACCACTTACCACAACACGTTCAGTGCCATTCCTGCGGATAAAACCTGGCGACCCCTGAGCGACCACCGCCCGCTGATGGACGGCCCCCAGATTGCCATTGTTACCGGCCCCGAAGGTGAAGAAATTCACTGTGACGAATTTGGCCGGGTAAAAGTACGGTTTCCCTGGGATCGGCGCCAGCGGCCAAATGAGGTAGAGAGCAGCAAGAACGATGAACACAGCAGCGCTTGGTTGCGCGTTAGCCAAGGCTGGGCCGGTGGTCAATATGGCTTCATGGCGCTGCCGAGAATTGGCAACGAAGTCATCGTCTCGTTTCTGGATGGTGACCCAGATCAGCCCATCATTACTGGCCGCACGTACCACGCCACCAACACGCCACCCTATGCGCTGCCAGAGCACAAAACCCGCACCACCCTGAAAACCCAAACCCACAAAGGCGAGGGCAGCAACGAACTACGATTCGAGGACGAAGCAGACAAACAACAGGTCTACGTTCATGCCCAAAAAGACCTGGACCTGCTCACTGAAAACAATCGCACCGAGGTCATCAACAAAGATAGCCACCTGACCGTTGAGAATGACCGTTTCAGCCACGTAAAAAGTAATGACCACATCACCGTTGATGGCGAAACGCGCCAAACCATCGGCGCCGATTGCAGCCAGAACGTTGGCGGCACCCTGCATCAGAAATCTGGCGGCGCCACCTTATGTGAGGCCGGTAGTGAAGTTCACTACAAAGCTGGTGCCAACGTGGTACTGGATGCCGGTGCCGAACTCACCATTTCTGGTGGTGGCAGCTTTATTAAGCTGGATCCTAGTGGAGTTACGCTGAGTGGGCCGGGGATCAAGATTAATTCCGGGGGGAGCCCGGGGAGTGGAAGTGGTGCGAGTCTTCAAAGTGCAGATATGCCAAACGTATTAGATGGCGATATGCCAGTTTCACCGCCTGCGGCGAATCTTGCGAATGTAAGCACACGTCAAAATGTTGCCGCCGTTCCCGTTCAGATAGAAGGGCTGCCAGGTACTGACCGAAAACTCATTGTTGATGTGATTGGCGGGAATGCCAGCAGAGGTTCGGTTGACGTGGTCAAAGGCTCGTCAGAAGGGGGTGAAGCATGACAGATTCAGTGACTTTTACAGACGAGTCCAAAGAGCATTCAGTTCGCCGAAAAGCAGAATACGATGACAGTAATCCGCATGATCTAGTCCTTACGATAGCCAAGCGCGAAGGAGGGCAGATCGCGATCCCTCTCCTGAAAAATGCCCGTTCGAATATTGAACGGGAGGACTATCAGGAAAATACACTGTTAAGGATTAAACCCTTGGCAGAAATTGAAAGCGCACTTCCCATCTCCACCGGTTATGGAGCCCCGGTTTTTCAGGGCAAAGCTGTTGCGATGCTCCGACCGGGTTATCTGTATATATTTCGTCGGGACAGGCTGTGGCGTGAGCTGGAGATCGGGCCAGATTCGAAGGTGAGTGATGTAGATCTGGCAGCAGCGCGGAAAGCGGTGGCGAGCCCAGAAAGCAATTTACGGATAGTGCGTCCCGCCGAAGGTGAATGGCTTGATGATGTGCTTGTACCGGTATTCCTGCAGGGGCAGGGGGTCATGCACGATATCCGAATGGCTTACAGTGAAGTGCAGTGGGATTGGGGGTACGTTCAGAAGCTAGAGGCAGACGAAAAGGCCAGAAATGCTCGAACGACCGGAGTGGGCCACGCCTGGGCAGTAACCAAGGTGGAAGGCCTTAGCTTCCAGACCGGCTTTCCGGCATCACGAGTTGAGGACTTACCAGAGCTCCGTGCAAGGGATCTGGGTGTTGAGCTGATGTTGGAAAGCCCCAGGGACTTCAATCCAGAATTCGAAAAGCCATCTGATTCTGAACTCTGCGCAAAACTAGCCGCCCGCCTGCGCGAAGCACAGGCGGAAGGTGAGGAGCCTATTGATCTCGATATCCGTTGTGATCCTGATGAAGACCGGCTTGCTGAGCTGAGAGGTCAAAAAGGGCTGGCCTGTGTTGCTTTACCAGACCCGCTGTTCAAACTGCGCCATTCTCTTGCTCAGTTGCAGTTGGCTTTGCATTACCTTGATGCCATTGATGTATCGATAAAGGACAGGCCTTTGGTTCATTCAGCCATGTTGATACGTCAGGCCCTGTTTGACCCAAAGGCACCGGCCTCCAGTGACGACGTGATGACACTGCGAGCGGCGGTGGATCAGGAAAAACTCAACAAGATTCTGGAGCACTCAGAGCGCCGCAAGGTGCTTGAAAAAATTACGGTTCACATGGAAGCGTTGGAAAAACTTCTCGATAGCGGCGAGTTTGACGTGACCTGTGGCGACTACCTAAATCACAAGGGCCTCGGGCCTTGTGAAGCTTTTTCTCTCCATGCGAGCCTGCTCGATCTGACTCAGCAAATACCCGGAGTGCTGAGTGCCAATGGTCTGGAAACGCCAACCACAGTGTCTCGACTGCTTAAACTGGGTTTGGGCGAGAGCCTTCTTATAGAGGCCCTGGCAGGAGGCGAGAATGCGAACAACGAGCTCTCGCCCATGCTGACTCAATTAAAGGAGCTGGCCCGGAAGCAAGATATGCTCACGGGGGAGCATCTGAATGAAGTGGGCCTCTCTTCCATCGGTGCTTTGGCACTGCAAGTGAAACAGGAAGAGGGTGACTCCGTCACCAAGGACAATGACAATAGCGGGTCTTCAATCCCTAACGGTGCTGCTGGTAGGGTTGCGGGAATGGTTCAAGCAGCGCTGGGAGGTTGGAGTGGTGCTGTTCTGAAAGCTGCTGAACGTTTGCGCGAAAGTGGCGACCTGACGGCTATCAAGCTGGATCGTGTTTTTACGTCTGTCGCGGAAGTGGCAGATATAGCAGACCCCAATCTCGGCGGCGAATTGCGACTAATGAGCCGAGGGGCCGTTGATCTTACGCGCTATAGCATCGTGGGTATGCATGGGAAAGGACTCTCTTTTGGCCTGACCGATGCAGATCTCCGGAGTGAAGCGCTAACAAGACGCAATGACTATTTGTTCGCGGATCGCGCAAACGCGGCAGGCAAAACGGTGGCATCCACTAGCCCAGCCCGACTGGCTGATGAGATCGGCGAAGCCGCAGTGAAGGCTGCCGCTCATGCTTGGGTATTTGTGCTGCCCGTTAATCACCCAGAAGCCCTTAAGTTCAGCGCATTTAAATTTGATTGGGCGAATAAGGCGAAGGCTATTGCTGATGGGCCTGGGTTGTCTCGGGTTTTGGTGGGGCTGGCTGTATATAACCTTGTTTCCGAAATTTGGTCGTTGAGACAACTAAAATCAGGAGACGTTAGTTACTCGATTACTAGATTTATGAGTGCAGGGTTAGATCTTTCCACTGCATTGATGAAGCTTCACATTGTTAGCTCACCGGCGGATAACAAACTGGTTTCAAAGGCAATACTCAGGCCACTCTTCGAGGTGAAATCCCTGCCAATAGTCGGGCCGCTTATCCAGAAACGGCTTGTGCATGTTGGAGCGAGTACCATTGTGCGCTCTATGTCACTGGTTAATTTCTTTGCGGGTAGTGTGATGGTAGGCGTCAGTGCCTGGGATTACCGTAATAGTGTTAGCAGTGGGGACTTGGATGCTGCTATAGGGCACGGGTTGGCAGTAGCAGGGGGCAGCATTTTTGTAGTGTCGAATTTGATGAGCGGATTGCTGGCGGTACCCGGTTGGGGCTGGGCTTTGTTTGGGCTTGGGCTCGTGGTGGGTGGCAGTGTGTTTGCAGCCATTGCTACTGACAGCCAAATGGAGAGGGTATTGAAACAGGGACCCTTGGGTCTTGGCCCAAGCCACGATGGGCTTCCAAAGGACGATGCGGTTTACTATCCGCAGTTGCTAAGCGTGCTTTCACCCGTAAGCGTATCCGCTAAGCGTTTTGGTGACTTGAGTGATGCTGAAAAAGCGATGTTTGCCGATCATAATCCATCCGCAAACGACTACCGAGTGACGGTGACGTCCCCTCTGATCAGTCGTTTTAAACTTGGTCAGAAGACTCAAAAAGAGATCAGCGCCAAAGGTAATAAGCCGGGCTTAAGATTGGGTGTTCAAGAACTTGAGTACACCCACAGCACTATTGAAACGTCTGCTGGCCAAGTAGATGAGTTTAATATAGCCCGAAAAGCAGCGTTGAAAAAAATAACAACATGGGTTGCCTTGCCGGAAGATAACGCAGTGCATTTTTTGATAGAACGGGATCTTGCTGGTGGTGAAACCCAGGCATTTGGGCGTCGGGAACAACGAGCCATTAGCCTGAGGGTTGTCTTGCAGGCGCGTATCGAAAGTGAAATAGGAACATTCAGGTTTCCTATGCCGGTACTTGATGATTACGAGTCGTTTGATGCAAAGCGCCATGAAATTCTGCCAGATAAGACGTTTCAGCCATTCAATCCATTCAAAAATGATCCCGTTCCTTATTGGCTCGTGAAAGAGGTCACCTTGTGAGCGAAAATGGTGAAAATATCAGCCATGAAAACGGGGGGTTCCGTGGGGATCAGGTTCCGCACCTCCCTGAGCCTGTAAAAAGCAGAAAACAGCTCGGTCAGGATCTTCAACCCGTTGGTGATTACGCTGAGATCGAACCCTATTACCGGGTGTGTGAGGACGTTGGTGACGTCCAGCATCAGGAGCAGAGCGAGCCAGAAGCTTTTACCTCCGGCGATTGGTGGTGGAATCAATGCCAGATTCGCTTCCTTAACGGAAAGGCATTCATTGGCCTATCTGTTTTGTTGTTGCTAATACCCTATATTTGGGGTGGATTAGTTCTGGTGGGCGGAGGATGGTTGTTTTATTACTATTTTTATCTTCTGGTGATGGGTACACCCGATATTTTTTTTATGCTGGCAATGTTGTTTTCGGCACTTATTTGGATACCTATCTCTTTATACATCATCATAAAAACCATGCCCTGGGTCATGGGCGCTTTTGCCCTTCTACTAAGGCCATTCGACAAACTCCTCGCCAAGCTTTTGGACAAAGGCCTGGAGGCGGGTGAAAGCTACTTCAGTCGCGAGACAGGCGAGGTGAGCTTCGCAGTATCCGGTGGTAAGAAACTCACGGCCCCCTTTGCAGAGTTCGATGCCTATGTGGAGCGCGTGGTCGAAATGGGTGGTATCTTCTATCGCTTGATGTTCGTGCATCGCTACACCGGCAAGCAATTTAGTCAAACATCCTTGAGTCGGGTTGAGCCGGCGAAAGAAGAGGTGATGGCGCTATGGGATATGCTCCAACGATACATGGATGTGTCCCGGCCTTTGCCCGACGTGCCAAGGCTGGAGCCATTCCGGCACTTGGACTCGGTAACCGTCGAGCATGACAAACGCATCGGACGTAACCCCCGCTTTTGGCGCGATCTGGATCTGGAAGCTTGGAAGCAAGATGAGGGCGCTGAGTGGCTGAAGCGACAAGCGGAGTATCCCTGGGGGAAGCGCAATTGCCGGCTAACCCCGCAGCTGGGTAAGATCTCAATGGAAGAGTACCGCAAACAGCGGCCTGCGGAAGCCTGGCCGATTTAATGCGCGATCAGGTCAAAAAGTCGGGGCCAGATTTTGTTCTTGGTACCCAGCCAGAACAGCCGCCCCGCGCCGGGCGCTCCGAGCCCTTCCCAAGCGGCCGGCTGACCTTTTTATCACCCAGCCCCCTGCCGACAGATCAACCGCCGGTGGACCATGGTTATGCGGTGGGGAAAGTAAATGACGGCTACCTAGATTTTGGAACCGGAGTGATACCAGCGTTTGGTTGGCAAGCCACTCTGGGCATTCCTTTTTTCTGTTTTTTGTTTATTGCTTTTTTCACTCCCGCGATGGCCTTTCTGTTGTTTTACTGGTTGGGTAACGGATGGCCGGATGCAGTTCATGCGCTTCGTGGTGTGTTTGACGTTACCTTCGGGCTTGCTTTTTGGGCGTGTAGTTTCTTCCTTCTGCTCGGCCTCGGTATCTGGTACCGAGAGCACCTGAAGCTTGAATCCGTAATCCCCACCCGCTTCAACCGCCAACGACGTGAAGTATGCTTTGTACCAGAAGGACAAAGAGAACCGATTTTCGTCCCCTGGGAAGAGCTCGTCGCCTGGGTCACTGAAGCTCAGGGCGTTACCGAATATGGCGTGCAACGCCAGTACGGCTTCGGCATTGGCTTTTACCACCCGGAAACCGGCGAGAAATACACCCTGGAATTTGAAACTCCGGGTTTGCCGCTGGCCATAAGCAACTGGGAAGCGATCCGGGCCTACATGGAGTACGAAGTCCACACCCTGAAAGAAATTCAGGATCCCTTGGATCTTCAAGGCCCAGACGACCCGCCCTGGGAGGGCGTTCACGTTTTCCGCAATGCCCGAAAACGCCTCCATGACGAATATAGAGACGGCAAGCGGGGCGTCGCCTATCTAATCGGCTGGTATCTTTACCATCTCATGACGTTCTGGACGATTCCGAATCGGCTGGTGGAGTGGCAGGTCAAAAAAATTAAGCGCATGAGCCAAAAGACGCTGCCCAAGGCGATGTCTGAATGGTCTGAACCACTATCCGAGGACCAGTGGGCAAAGCCCAGTGACGAACTAAAGCGCCAGAGCAGGCGAGTGTTGGAACTGCAAAAAGCACACCCCGGAAAGTCTACCTTGGAAATTTTTGCGCTCGCAAACGAGGAAGTCAGCGCTGAGAGGTCGATAATAGCTTGACCAAAAATCAACGCTTGTTGCAAGACGCAACACCTGTGGTAATCTGTACTCATGTAATATAAGCCACAGGAGGCTCCCATGACCATTGCCATTCGTCTAGAAGATAATCTGGTTCGTCACGCGGCTGCCGAAGGGCAGGTGCACCGGCGCTCTACGCCCAAGCAGATCGAGTATTGGGCGGAGATTGGTCGTGCGGTTGCGGGAGAGGTGAGTGCAGAGGATCTGATTGCGATCCTTCAAGGCATTCGGCGCGTTAAGGTTGAGCCGGTTGTTCCGGAGCCTGTCACCAGTGATGATTTGTGGGCGGAAGTAGGTCAGGCTCGCGAGACTGGTGAGTTAAGCCGTTCGATTGCCCGGGGGCAGACGGTCTATCAGGCAGCGGCTGATAAGCCGGGATACTTGGAAGCGATTTATCCCAGTGGTATACGTGAGCTAGGCAAGTTTCGCAACGGGCATTTTGAAGCTGTGAGTGGCCGTGACGACGCAGCCTGAACTTTGGCTGCTTGTCGGTGGTAATGGCGCGGGCAAGTCGACGTTTTATGAGCGTTTTCTGGCCCGGCGCAGCATCCCTTTAGTTAACGCGGATAACATTGCGCGTAGCCTTTGGCCGGATTCCCCTGAGAAACACAGCTACGAGGCTGCGCTGATTGCGGAAAAGGAACGATTTCGCCTTTTGCAGGAGCGTCAGAGTTTTTGCTTTGAAACCGTTTTTTCTCATCCTTCGAAAATAGACTTTGTGGGGGCGGCGAAGGCTGCAGGTTTTCGTATCCGCATGTTCTATTTTCATCTGGACACAACGGCTCTCAACAAAGCCCGGGTGACAACCCGTGTGCAGTCTGGCGGCCATAATGTGCCGGAGAAAAAGATAGAGAGCAGGATTCCGAGAACATACGCGAACCTGCACGAATGTGTCGGGCTGGTGGATGAGCTGCATCTTGTTGATAACTCCAGCTTGGATCAGCCCTTTGTTCGTGTGGCTGCTTGGGAAAACGGCGAGTGGCAGCGCTATTGCGAGACGTTACCCGGGTGGGCGAAGGACTTGCTGGATGACTGAAGCTGTTGCGCAAAAGTCTCTACAGGCCGCTCACGGCCAAGTTCCCGGCACCACAAACACCCGATCTGCTTCCACCCAGCTTCCCGTTTGAAGATTTTGCCGCATGATGGCGAACAGCTGCGGAATGGATTTGCTCTCAACGCGCTCCAGAGCTTCCAGAGTATGTGCTGTATCCGGCTGCTCACTCTGAAACCAGTTGCCAATCCAGTGCGGCTTTTCGAGTACAGCCCAGCATGATGTGTCCTGTGCTTTTGCGTCACGGACGTATACCCAGCGCCCGCGCAGATGCTCTGCTGGAACATAATCCGGTGTGACCGCTTGCGGGTCGTCGGGGTAGAACAGGTACCCGGGCATGAAAATGCGTGGCGTCAGCGGGCCGGTTATATGGGATTCAGAGAGCAACGCGAGGGTCTCCGGTAGCTGTGTGCGGCGGCTCTGTTGCTCGAGCAGGCTGGTTGTTTTCATGTCCAGCCGGTCACGGGCATTGGGGCCGTACCAGAGTGTCGAGCCGGCGAGTTCTGATACGCCGAGATAAAACTTGATCGCAATTTCGTGGTGTTCGATGCGATCATCTTTGGTGTTGTGCACCACGAAATCCAGTTCGCCGATGGTGCGCCCGCTTGACTGGATCTGTTGGTTTTTCAGCAAGATGGGCCAGCCAAGCAAGTCTTCCAGCAAAACCTGATACAGTCGCTCGAAATAGAAGCCGAGCCTGCGCTGCGGTGGTTCACTTAACAATGGTGGTGCAGCGTCTGTGTCTTGATCCCAGGCGTTAAGAATATCGGGGTAGTTCGAAGGCAAATACTGTGCGGGCTCAAACGTGATCGGCGAGCGCATGAGTTGCGGCGCCTGGCAAAGCCATGCGAGATGCCTGATTGCAGGCGTTTGGTAGGAGTTGATCAGCCCAGGAGCGAGGTTTGCATTCATTCGTCCAGAATACCGTAAACTGTTCGGTAATAAAGGTGCGAGTGTTTCACTGGGTGGTCGCTTAATCACCAGCCCTCGTCCCGCGATACAATAGGAGATAACAGGAGAAAGTATGCAATACCTACATACGATGATCCGAGTCAGCAATCTTGATCAAACGCTGCATTTTTTTTGCGACCTGCTCGGTATGGTCGAAATTGATCGTAAAAGCAGTGACAAAGGCCGATTTACGTTGGTATTTCTGGCCGCACCGGACGATGAAGCCCGGGCGCGTGAAAACAGGGCACCGATGCTGGAGTTGACCTACAATTGGGATCCGGAAGAGTACCCCGGCGGTCGTAACTTTGGTCATCTGGCTTTCGGGGTGGATGATATCTATGCCCTTTGCGAGCACCTGCAGGCAAATGGCGTAACCATCAATCGCCCGCCTCGGGATGGGCACATGGCATTTATTCGAACCCCAGATAATATATCCATAGAGCTGTTGCAGAAGGGTGACCCGCTGGCGCCCAAAGAGCCTTGGGCCAGCATGGAAAACGCCGGCAGTTGGTAGGGATGTGGCTGCTTGGCCTGCAGGAATTGCACATGTGCGGAAACGGCCATAGAATCATTATGGTTTTGAGCGATACGTTATAGATATAACTTCTAAAGCATCAGGATGATGCGATAAAACAGGGAAATGTTTCATGGAAGACTGGCAAGGATGCCTGGCCCCCCAATGTCAGACTGCGTTGTTGTGTGCCCGCGAAGATGTTGATCGTCGTGGCGGCACCGTCATCACGGTTGAAGACTTTCTGCTTGCATTGCTCGACTCCAGCCCCTCCGCAAGCCACTTTTTGCGTGATTCGGGTGTGGATATGGATGAGCTGATCCGTACCATCCAGTGCGAGCAACCCATTGTCACTGAAGTAGGTGGTGAAGGCCTGCTCTCCTCACAGTTAATCTATTGGCTGGCGACAGCGCGAGAAACCTTTGATACGCCTGCCTGGCTGGACTGGCCGCAACTGCTGGGAGTGCTCGCCAGGTATGCAGAGCGCTTGCAGGAAAAAGCGTATGTGGCGATTCTTGAGCTGGTTTCACGCTGGCCAGAATCGGGTAGTTCGGACGGCGGCGGAGAACGCTTCGAGGAGCCAGGTATTGAGGAGCATGAGGCTGCGCCCGTTGTAATCACCGACCCGGCATGGATCGAGCTGGCGGAAGATGTCTCCATTACGCTGGCCGCAATGCCGGATGCGCTGGTATGGGTTAGGAGCGAGCGCGGTGGAGGCAAATCCGCTTGGCTGCGCTCGCTGTTATCGTCGTTGGCGCAACCCTATGTTGAGATGGATCTGCGCCGTGAAGCTGAGCTGATGTCCAGCGAACTCGCCGTTATTCCTGCTGCTGGCAGAAAACCCTGGCCAATTCTTGTACTTGATAATGTAACGCCGGCGGATCTGTTGATGTTGATGGATCGCCCGTTCGACCTTGCCTCTGAGCTGGTTCTTCGGTGGCAGGGGCCTGTGGTGCTGCTCGGGCCGGATTCGCCAGATAGCGATGAGAGCCGCCGTATTCTGGAGCAACGGCTTGGACGAGCGCTGGAAACCTGTGATATTCCACCTTCCAGTATGATGCAACGCAAGGCCATTATGGTTGCTCATCAAGCGGCTATTGAGCGTCGCTGGAACATTCAGATACCCCGTTCTGCTATTCAGTTTGCTGCCTCCCGGCGTAGCCGGTGTGTCAGTACGCCAGGCGGAATGTTGCAGTGGGTAGAGCGCGCTGCTGCACGGCTGGAGCTTTTTGCTCGGCGCGGGCCAGCAAGTTCAGTGGCCTTTTGCGGGCAAGCGGACACGCTTCGACGCGAAAGCCTGGTTGCCATGGCTCGGCAAGAACCGCTGGATGACCTTGAGCAGTCGCTTGAAGAGATACATCTGTTACGCGCAGCTGCGGAAATAGCGTGGCACGAACGTAAAGCCATGGGGACACTGCGTCGGCTTACGGTGGAAGATCTGCGCGAGGAACTGGAGCGCTGGGTTGCAGCGCGCCCCGGGCCGGTTCACTATGTGCTGCATTGTGACCATCAGCATGGAGAATCTGCGAGTGCAGGATCTGGAAATTTACATTCGTGACCTGGAAGCAGGCGCGGTTTGCCGTTGGCTGGAAAGCCATGTTGAGCAGTTGGCGCTCGATGACAGTGATGTGTCATCCGTTACCAAAGGCACAGGCTATTACGGTGACGATCGCTTAAAAATAACCCTGTACCCACAAGCTTTTGGTAAGCGCTTTACCTCACTGATTATCGAAGGTGAGCGGCTGCCCTGGAGCAGTGATCTGGATTGTGCACGCAGCGCATGGCAAGTGATGGATACAGAAATACGCTGCAGCCCGGGAGAGTGGAAAGAGGGTGAGCGGGCAGAGGAAGAGAAGTGGTGGCGATTGGATAGCCGAGGTGAGCAACTCGCTGTTTGGAATTGAATAGCTTGGAATTGAGCCGCCTAGAATGAAAAAAAGGCAGCCCGCGATTCATAGCGGGCTGCCTTTTTCACATCAACCGACGTTTCAGTCGCTTAGAATCGAAACGTTATCTGCTTGCAGGCCTTTATCCGCTTCAACCACGCTGAAACGAACCAGTTGGCCTTGGCGCAGAACCCGGCGGCCACTTCCACGAATAGCACGGAAGTGAACAAAGACTTCGTCTCCACTGTCTCGGACAATGAAGCCAAATCCTTTTTTAACGTTAAACCACTTTACAGAACCTTCTTCGTCGCCTTCAGGGCTGTTGTCATCATAGTCGGCATCATCATCGGTGTATTTCTGGTTAGAGTTCTGGTTAGAGTTCTGGTTAGAGCTCTGATTAGAACTCTGATTAGAACTCTTATCCCGTGACTGTGAGCTGCTGCGCGAAGACGTGCTGCGTGCAGGCTGCTTAGTTGCGATGATAACGGCCAGAAAACCGGCAATGCCGAAAACAAGGAAGCCGATAATGTATGCGGCGATACCTTGAGCGCTACCGAGAACGAACGGCGTACTTTGGGCCAGTTCACTGCTCTGGGATTGAGACAGGATCTGGAACAGTTCTGGGGTAAAAGAAACCAGCAGAAAGCCAAGGATGAACGGGGCGGGAATGGCGATCAGAATAGCAACAAGGATCGCTTTGGCTGGATTACGCATTGACTGATAATTCTCCATTTCTTATTAACGCTGACGATAAAAAACCGGATATCGGGTAAAATCGCTTATCCGGCCAGTGAATACCGCCTAGTTTCCGGGAAAACGGAAGTAAAGGCGGGCAAAACGGCATGATAACAGATTAACCCGACGGCTGACCAAGCTTCACTTATCCACACGAACGATTCATGTGAGGGAGTTCCGATACCCGATGAGCCACAACGATCTGCAAGCCAGACTGGACGAGCTGGAAACACGGCTTGCCTTCCAAGACGATATTATCAATACCCTGAGCGAACAGGTGACGAAACAGGAGATGGATATTCGTGAACTCTGGAACGCAAAGCGGTTACTGCACAGCCAGTTGAAAGAGGTCTCACCTTCCAATATGAAGCGTGAAGAGGAAGAAACCCCTCCGCCGCACTATTAACACGCGAAAATAAAAAGCCGAAGCAATGGCTCCGGCTCTTAGTGTTAATCAGTTTTCGAATATACCCATCAGGCTAGCAATTCCACCAGAATTTGTTCGTAGATCTGAGATAGCGTATTCAGGTCTTCGGCTTTCACGCACTCGTTCACCTTGTGAATGGTGGCGTTGATCGGGCCCAGTTCCACAACTTGCGCTCCGGTGGGTGCGATGAAGCGTCCATCAGATGTGCCGCCTGAGGTGGAAAGTTCGGTTTCACGCCCGGTCACGTTGCGGATGGCACTCTGGCTGGCAGACACCAGTGCACCTTTATCGGTAAGAAAGGGGCGACCACTGAGGTGCCACTGCAGGTCGTATTTAAAGTTGTGCCGATCAAGAATTGCCACCACTCGCTCTTCCAGGCTTTCTGCCGTGTTCTCGGTGCAGTAACGAAAGTTAAAATGCACCAGGCACTCGCCGGGAATGATATTACTGCCGGTGCCGGCTTCCACCTTTGTGATCTGAAAGGTTGTGGGCGGAAAGTAGTCGTTGCCGTTATCCCAGAATTCGTTAGCCAATGTGTGCAGGGCAGGTGCAACCGCATGAATGGCGTTCTCTGCCAGGTGCGGGTAGGCCACGTGGCCCTGAACTCCTTGCACGGTCAAGTAGCCATGCAGCGACCCGCGACGGCCGTTCTTGATCACGTCACCCACTTCCTGAGTGCTGGAAGGCTCGCCTATCAAACACCAATCCATCTTTTCAGAGCGGGCTTCTAGGGCTTCAATCACCTTTATGGTGCCGTTCTGGGCCGGGCCTTCTTCATCACTGGTGATCAGCAGGGCAATCGAGCCGCGATGATCTGGATGGTTGGTCACAAAACGCTCACAGGCTGTGATGAAGGCCGCAAGGCTGCCCTTCATGTCGGCCGCGCCACGGCCGTGCAGAAACCCGTCTTTGATAATGGGATCAAACGGCGGATGCGCCCAGTTTTTCTCTGGCCCGGTGGGCACCACATCGGTATGGCCGGCAAACGCCAACACCGGCCCCTCTGAACCTTTACGGGCCCAGAGGTTGTCGGTGTCACCAAAGCGCATGTGTTCGGCAGTAAAACCTAGGGAGGCCAGGCGTGACATCATCAGTTCTTGGCAACCAGAGTCATCCGGCGTAATGGATGGCCGGCTAATCAGGTCGATGGCCAGTTCAAGCGTAGGCGAAAGTGACATATCAATCTCTGCAGTTATAAAAATCCCCTCTCCCCAGGCGGGAGAGGGCTAGGGAGAGGGGGTATTCGCGCAAATTAATTATTCGCGTGCAGCGCTTCGTTCAGCTCAATAGCGGATTGATTGGTTTTGCATTCAACCGCGCCAGTCTGGCTATTGCGACGAAACAGCAAGTCTGGCTTGCTGGCCAGATCACGGGCTTTGATGATTTCTACCAGCGTATTGCTGTCATCCAGTAGGGCCACTTTTGTGCCGGCAGTAATGTACAGGCCGGCTTCAACTTTGCATCGGTCGCCCAAGGGAATGCCAATACCGGCATTAGCGCCAATCAGGCAGTTCTCGCCAACGGCAATAACCATATTGCCACCGCCAGACAGGGTGCCCATGGTGGAGCAACCGCCGCCCAAGTCAGACCCTTTGCCGACCATCACGCCAGCAGAGATGCGGCCTTCAATCATGCTGGTGCCTTCGGTGCCGGCATTGAAGTTGATAAAGCCCTCGTGCATTACGGTTGTACCTTCGCCCACATAGGCGCCGAGACGCACGCGCGCTGTGTCTGCAATGCGAACACCCTTGGGCACCACGTAATCGGTCATCTGTGGGAACTTGTCTACCGATTTAATCTCCAGCGTACGGCCTTCCATGCGGGCCTTGAGTTGGCGCTCGGGCAGCTCGTTTAGATCTATGGCGCCTTCGTTAGTCCAGGCTAGGTTTGGTAACAGGCCGAAGATGCCGTCGAGTCTAAGGTCGTGAGGTTTTACTTGGCGATGGGAAATCAGGTGCAGTTTTAGGTAGACCTCCGGAGTGCTGGAAGCGGTGTCGTCAGTCTCTAGCACAGTCACCACCACTGGGCGCTTGCTGCCGGCTGCTTTTTCCGCGAGCGACGCTTGGGCGGTTGCATCAGTTTGGCGCAGGGCACTGGCAAGCTGTGTCAGTTGCTCAGCGGTGGCATGAATAGCCTGATTGCCGCCTTTATAGTTGAGGGACGTTTCTACGACATCGATCAGTTCTGTTGCCGGTGTCATGATTGGCTGTGGATAAAATACCTCCAGCCATTCGCCCTGGTTATTTTGGGTGCCAATACCGATTCCGAATGCAAAACTCATGTGGCAATTGTTCCTGTTTAGTTGATTAGTGTTGCCCCCTCGTTGGCATTAAAGCCGACAAAAATAGAGCTTTCATGCTCGACCAGGGGCTGTTTAACAGTGTCGCAATTTCAGATTTCGTATAGCTTCATAAGTCAGTTTGCCTTCACAAATTCAACAATACGTTTTGCGGCTTCAACACACTCTTCTAGCGGTGCAACCAGTGCCATACGCACTCGGTTTCCCCCTGGGTTGTAGCCGGCCAGAGATAGAATCCCGCATCGGGGAAATTCACATCCATCACCTCACGCAGAATGGGCACAACGGCTTCAAATTTAGCACGGTAAGCGGCCCGATTTTCACGTACGTGATCTTCATCCTGCCAGGCGGCGATACTGGCCAATTGATTATGAACCGGCATAGCGCAGCCATGATAGGTGCGGTAGCTCAGGTAGCCTTTTAAGATGCGCGCATCCCCTGCAACGAAGCCAGACCTCAACCTGGGCAGGTTGCTACGTTTCGAGAGGCTGTGAAAAACCACACAGCGTGCGAAGTCGTGCCGGCCGATAGCCGCGCAGGTCTGCAGCAAGCCTTCAGGCGGATTATTTTCATCGGGATATAACTCTGAGTAGCATTCATCTGAAGCAACAATGAAGTCGTGCCTGTCTGCCAGCTCAATGACTTTCGCCAGTTTTTCAAAAGGGTAGGGATGTAGCTTATCAAGGTTCGGATTCATTGAATGTCATCCAGCATTTTGCACAAGTCTTGTTGCAGTGCGCGGCACACGGAAGGATCGCTGATGGGCTGGCCGTGTTCGTCGGTAACAAAGAACACGTCTTCCACCCGTTCGCCTAATGTCGCGATTTTGGCATTACTCAGGCGTATACGATGATTCAGCAGTACCTGCCCAATCCTGGCCAGAAGGCCGGGTCGGTCAGGCGTAACCACTTCAATCACCGTGCGCTCGTTAATGGTGTCATTGGAAAACACCACCTCGGTGGGGAACGCGAAATGCCGAAGTTGCCGTGGTGTGCGGCGGTGAATAATGTCGGGGTAGTCTTCCGGATCGTCCAGCTCCTCAATCAGGCGCTTGCGCACCCGCTCTTTGCGAGCCGGGTCCACACCTAGCGGTTGGTCTTTTTCGTCGAGCACCACATAAGAGCTGATCGTATAGGGGCCTTCATTTGAGCTGATACGAGCATCAACAATGTTTAGGTTGAGCTGTTCCAGTACCGCTGTTGTTGCAGCAAACAGGGTTGGCCGGTCGTTCATGTAAATAATGATCTGGGAGTAACCATCGGTAGGGCTGCCGAGGGTATCCCGAATAAGTACCAGTGGCCCGGGTGTATCGCCATGGTTGATGATGGCTGCAGTTTGCCAGGCGATATCGACCGTGGAGTCCTGCAGAAAGTAGTCCTCATCAACCGTATCCCAGATGGCATCTATCTGCTCATTGGAAATGTTCTGGGCATGAAGAATTTCACGGGCCTCAGACTGCGTGGCCCGAATCCATGCCTGCCGGTCAACTGGAATATCTGTGCCGCGCCGAAGTGCGCGCTTGGCTTCTACATACAGCTGGCGCAACAGCGATGCGCGCCAGGTGTTCCAGAGCTTGGGGTTAGTCGCGCTTATGTCGCACACCGTAAGGATGTACAGATAATCCAAGTGTGCCTGGCTGGGCACTGCGCGGGCAAAGGACTGGATAATGTCGGGGTCAGAAATGTCTTTGCGCTGGGCTGTCATGGACATCAGTAAGTGGTTTTCCACCAACCAGGATGCCAGCTGGGTGTCGCGCTCACCAAGATGGTGGCGCTGACAGAAGGATTCGGCATCCACGGCGCCAAGCTCTGAATGGTCCCCACCTCGCCCTTTGGCAATGTCGTGGTACAAGCCGGCAATATATAGGATTTCCCGCTTGGGAAGCCCGTGAATCAGCCTGGATGCTAACGGGAAGTCGTCGCGCGCGTCCTCGCCGTTCAGCCGTACCATATTGCGGATAACCCACATGGTGTGGGCATCAACGGTGTAGATGTGGAAAAGGTCATGCTGCATTTGGCCGATAATCTTGCCGAACTCTGGCAAATAGCGCCCCAGTACATTGTATTTCTTCATGGCGGAGAGGGTTTTGTCCAGCGCATGGGGTGTCCGCAGCAATTCCATGAACAGGGATGTCACGGCCAGATCACCCCGGAAGGCATCGTCAATCAGGTGTCTGTGTGCCCGCAAAGACCGGATGGTCGTGGCCCGTATGCCTTTTATTTCAGGGTGCTGGGCCATCAGCACAAAGATTTCCATGATTGCGTAGGGGGAGTAGGCAAATACTTGGTTATTTACCGCCTCTATATAGCTGTTGCGAATCTGGAACCGATTGTTGATGGGCTGAATATCGTCTTCTGTGCCGGTGCCAAGTATCGCCTCATCGTAAAACTGAAGAATAACGTCGGCGAGTTCTGCCAGCGCCAGCACAGTGCGATAGTAGGATTGCATCATCAGCTCGACATCCAGCCGTTTGCCTTCGTCCTTGTATCCCAGCATCTGTGCCAAGGCACGCTGATGGTCGAACAGCAGCCGGTTTTCGTTACGGTCTGCGATCAGCTGAAGCCCGTAGCGCAATTGCCACAGGAGGGTTTCGCCCTGAACCAGAACCTGATGCTCTTCGTCTGTGAGGATGCTGAAGCGGGTCAAATCGGCAATGCTTTGCAGGCCAAAGTGCCGTTTGGTAATCCAGCCGATGGTCTGAATGTCCCGAAGTGCGCCAGGGGAGCCCTTTACGTTGGGCTCCAGGTTATACTCAGTGTCACTGTACTTTCTGTGGCGCCGCCTCTGCTCTTCGCGCTTGGCAATAAAGTAGTCGCGATCGGTGATGATGCTATCGGAGTAGGCTTGTTCGCTGAGCTCCTTACGCAGTTCATCCGGGCCAGCAATTGTGCGGGTTTCCAGCAGGTTGGTCAGGGTGGATATATCGCCCCGCGCCGCGGTTTTGCTTTCTGCAATGCTGCGAACGCTATGGCCGATGTCGAGTTTGAGATCCCAAAGAAGCGTAACGAAAGCGCCAAGATCTTCCTGCCAGCTTGGTTCAATGCCGCTGCGAGTCAGTATCAGCAGGTCGATATCTGAATGAGGGTGTAGTTCACCACGGCCGTAACCGCCAACGGCAATTAGCGCAATATCGGGTGAGCTGGAAAAAGGATACCGGTTCCAGATCAGTTTCAGCACGGTATCAATTGTATCGGCTCTGGCGTGAACCAGAGCCCTTACATCGGCGCCTTGTTGAAAGGCTTCTGCATCTGCATTATAGCGTTGTTTTAGCAGCTCCCTGGCTGCCATAACAGGGGAGGTATCCCCGCTGATCCTGGCCTCCAGCTTCGGGTGATTCACTTAGAAGGACTCCTCCGACCGCTTGGTCAACACTTCGTAGCCATCGGCAGTCACCAGAATGGTGTGTTCCCACTGCGCCGAAAGCTTGTGGTCTTTGGTGACCACAGTCCACTGATCCGGTAGCAGCTTGGTGTGGTACTTGCCTTGGTTGATCATGGGTTCAATGGTGAAGGTCATGCCTTCTTGCAGCTCCATGCCGGTGCCTGGTTTGCCGTAGTGCATCACTTGCGGCTCTTCATGAAACCCCTTGCCGATGCCGTGCCCGCAATAATCCCGCACCACAGAATAACGGTGTTTTTCGGCATGCTGCTGAATCACATGGCCAATATCGCCCAGGCGTGTGCCGGGCCTAACCAGCTCCATGCCTTTATAGAGGCATTCCTGGGTGACCTTGATAAGGCGTTCTGAGCCCGGCTTTGGCTTGCCGACAATCCACATCTTGCTAGTATCGCCGTGGTACTCATCCTTTATAACGGTGACATCGATGTTAAGTATGTCGCCGTCCTTCAGGATTTTCGTTTCTGAGGGTATCCCGTGGCAGATAACGTGGTTTACGGAGGTGCACACGGATTTTGGAAAGCCTTTGTAGTTCAGCGGGGCAGGAATCGCCTCCCGCTCGTTAACAATGTAGTCGTGGCAGATTTGATTGAGCTCTTCGGTGGATACGCCAGGCTTGACATGCTCCCCGATCATATTAAGAACATCCGCCGCCAGGCGGCCTGCTACGCGCATCTTTTCGATTTCTTCTGGAGTCTTGATCGATACTTGCATTGGACTTCCCGTTGATATGTATCAAACGTCTATTTTAAGGGCCCTGCGCCCAGGGTACAAGGAGGCCGTGATGCAAAATTAATGGCGTGAGGCCTGTATTTTATGGTATAAACGCGCCCGCTGGAAACGAATCCGGCAAATTCGCACACGAGTCAGCACGTTGCCCCAGGGTGCCTGCTCCCGCTTTAAATGCTGTACAGGGAGCCTGGTTGGGGTAATTGGACGCGTGGAGGACTAACCCGAAGCTACACTAAGGTAATATCATGGCTCAGGTAAATATGCGTGACCTGCTCAAGGCAGGTGCTCACTTCGGTCACCAGACTCGCTACTGGAACCCGAAAATGTCGAAGTACATCTTCGGCGCCCGTAACAAGATTCACATCATCAACCTTGAGCAGACTGTTCCTGCCATGAACGAAGCGCTCGATTTCGTTCAGAAACTGACAGAGAACAAGAACAAGATCCTGTTCATTGGCACCAAGCGCGCCGCGGCCAAGGTCATCAAGGAAGAAGCCGAGCGGTCCGGCCAGCCTTTTGTTAATCACCGCTGGCTCGGTGGCATGCTGACCAACTACAAAACCATCCGTCAGTCTATCCGTCGCTACCGTGATCTGGATGCCCAGCGTAAAGACGGTACGTTCGACAAGCTGACCAAAAAAGAAGCTCTTGAGCGCACCCGTGAAATGGATAAGCTTGAGCGTTCCATTGGTGGTATCAAGGATATGGGCGGTTTGCCTGACGCGTTGTTTGTTATCGACGTTGATCACGAGCGCATCGCTATCAAGGAAGCCAACAAGCTGGGCATTCCTGTTATCGGTGTAGTAGATACCAACAGTAACCCTGATGGCGTTGATTACGTTATCCCGGGTAACGACGATGCCATTCGCGCGATTCAGATCTACGTGAAGGCCGTTGCAGATACCTGCATGGAATCAACACAGGGTGGCGCTGACGAGTTTGTAGAAGTCGCTGAAGAACCTGCAGGAGCGGCTCCGGCTGCAGAGTGATGCGTAAGCGTCACTTTTGAGATGTAAGGCATATCCTGACGTATTTCAGGGTATGCCTCCCCACCGAATTCAGAAAAGTTAAGAGGATTGGACATGGCTGCAATTACCGCTGCAATGGTCAAAGAGCTACGCGAGCGTACTGGCCTAGGCATGATGGAATGCAAAAAGGCGCTGGTTGAAGCTGGCGGAAGTGTAGACGCTGCGATTGAAGAGCTGCGTAAGTCTTCTGGCCTGAAAGCTGCCAAGAAAGCCGGCCGAACAGCCGCTGAAGGCGTGTCGCTGATCAAGATTTCCGACGACAAGACGGTTGGTTATATTGTTGAAGTGAATTCTGAGACGGACTTTGTTGCCCGCGACGATAACTTCATCAATTTTGCCACCGACGTTTTGAACGTTGCCTTCGAAAAAGGCGAAACCGACGTTGCTAAGCTGATGGAAGGCGATCTGGAATCCAAGCGCGAAGCGCTGGTTCAGAAAATCGGCGAGAATGTTTCCGTGCGCCGTGTAGTTGAGATTAAAGGCCCGGTTGTTGGTGGCTACGTTCACAGCACTAACAAGATTGCCTCAGTTGTTGCACTGACTGCAGGTGATTCCGAGCTGGCCCGAGATATCGCTATGCATGCTGCCGCTGTCAATCCGCGTGTTGCAAGACCGGAAGACATGCCTGCTGACGAGCTCGAAAAAGAGAAAGATGTCATCAAGGCTCAGCCGGATATGGCAGGCAAGCCCGACGAGATCGTTGAGAAAATGATGGGTGGCCGGATCAAGAAGTTCCTCAAGGAGCACAGCCTTGTAGAGCAGCCTTTCGTCAAAAACCCAGAGCAGACCGTGGGTGAACTGGTCAAAGCCGCAGGCGGCGAACTGGTCGGTTTCGCTCGCGTAGAAGTGGGTGAAGGCATTGAAAGAGAAGAAGTAGACTTTGCTGCCGAGGTTGCTGCTGCAGCCGATGCAAGCAAGGCCTGATTTCTTTGTAGGCGCTGTAACCGCGGGTTACAGCGCCATCTGAGTCTGCCACGTTGGTCGGTGTTTTCCGGCTCTCGTGGCGGGCTTGTATCTGAGATGCCCCTTTTTTTTAAGGGATATGTCAGATACAAGCCTGCAATGCGTCTCACGCCGGATAGCAGTCAACAGAGAAAAAGGGGATCAGTATGCCGACACCACCGAAAAACCAGCCAAGATACAATCGTGTTCTGCTCAAGCTCAGTGGTGAGGCCCTTATGGGGGAGCATGAATTTGGCATTGATCCCAAAGTTCTTGACCGTATGGCCCTTGAAATCGGTGCGCTGATTGGCATTGGCGTTCAGGTGGGCCTGGTGATTGGCGGTGGCAACCTGTTCCGTGGTGCTTCCCTTAGCGAGGCCGGTATGGACAGGGTTACGGGTGATCACATGGGTATGCTGGCTACCGTTATGAATGGCTTGGCCATGCGCGATGCTCTCGAGCGTTCCAACATTCGCACCCGCGTTATGTCGGCTATTCCCATGAGTGGTATTGTTGAGCATTACGATCGCCGTCGCGCTGTTCGCGACCTGAAAGACGGTGATGTGGTTATATTCTGTGCAGGCACAGGTAACCCTTTCTTTACAACAGATTCGGCAGCTTGCCTGCGTGGTATCGAAATTGAAGCAGACGCGGTGCTGAAAGCAACCAAGGTAGATGGTGTGTATTCTGCAGATCCGCACCTCGACCCCACCGCAGTGAAGTTTGATCACCTGACTTACGATGAAGTGCTGGATAAAAAGCTGGGTGTGATGGATCTGACGGCCATCTGCCTAGCCAGGGATCAAGGTATGCCGCTGCGAGTTTTCGATATGAGTCGTGCGGGCGCACTGACGCGCATCGTGACCGGCGAAAAAGAAGGTACACTGATTGAATAACGGGTTTCATGATGGCCCGACGAACGAATTGAGGATAATTACGTGATTAACGATATAAGAGCGGAAGCCGAAAAGAAAATGACGAAGAGCCTAGAGGCTCTGAGCTCGGCGTTCAACAAAATCCGGACCGGTCGGGCGCACCCATCCATTCTGGACAGTGTGACGGTTAACTACTACGGTCAGCAAACCCCGCTGAAGCAAGTTGCCAGCATAAACGTGGAAGATAACCGCACGTTGGCTGTGTCGCCGTGGGAGAAGAACCTGGTGCCCGTTATTGAGAAGGCTATCATGGCCGCTGATCTCGGCCTGAATCCCGCTACTAGCGGCGACCTTATTCGTCTTCCGATGCCGATGCTGACCCAGGAAACCCGCAAAAATATGGTCAAGCAATCGAAGGCAGACGCAGAGAATGCTCGCGTTTCTGTCCGGAATGCGCGTCGCGATGCCAACAGCATGATGAAAGAGTTGCTGAAGGAAAAAGACATCAGCGAAGACGATGAGCGCCGGGGTGAAGAAGAAGTCCAGAAGCTTACCGATCGCTACATCGCTGAAGTTGAGAAGGTGCTCAAGGCTAAAGAAGAGGACCTGATGGCGGTCTGATCGCCTAGTTTCACTTGCACGCGAAAACACGGCCAGCAGCGATATTCTGCTAGCCGTACAGGGGATTTCATGACGGGAACAGTATCCGCAGAGATTCCGGTGTCGGCTGATGGCCGGCCCCGGCATGTGGCCATTATCATGGATGGTAATAATCGGTGGGCCAAAGAGCGCCGATTGAAAGGGGTAGCAGGGCACAAGGCTGGCGTGGATGCGGTAAAGGCTGTTGTCGAAACCTGTGCCCGTGAGGGTGTAGAAGTGCTTACCCTGTTCGCTTTCTCAAGCGAAAACTGGCGGCGGCCAAAGGACGAAGTGTCGGCTTTGATGAAGCTGTTTCTCTTTGCGCTGGAACGGGAAGTCAGAAAGCTGCATCGCAATGATATCTGCCTGCGCATCATCGGTGATCGCTCCGCGTTTAACGCAACTCTGCAAGAGCACATGGCCAAGGCAGAGGAGCTCACCCGCAACAACACCAGAATGACGCTTGTCATCGCCGCAAACTATGGCGGACACTGGGATATAACTCAGGCGACTCAGCAGGTTGCCCAAATGGTGAAGGGTGGCGAGCTTGAGCCTTCAGACATTACCGGTGACCTTATCCAGAAGCACCTGAGTATTGGCGACCTCCCAGTGCCGGATCTTATGATCCGTACGGCAGGCGAGCAACGGATCAGCAACTTCATGCTTTGGCACTTGGCTTACACCGAACTGTATTTTTCGCCCGTATTCTGGCCTGATTTTAAAGAAGACGAGATGCGCAAAGCGTTACAGGCCTACGCCGGACGGCAGCGCCGCTTTGGTCAGACGGATGACCAAGTTGCGGCCAAGTCGTCACAAAAATAACGAATGACAGCGACCTCTATTGTGCTAAAAACCCGAATTATCACCGCGCTAATCCTTGCTCCCATCGCTATTGGGGGCATTTTTTTCCTGCCGTCAATGGGTTTCGCGCTGTTTACCGCTGCGATTATCACATTGGGTGCTTGGGAGTGGGCCAACATGTCTGGCCTTGAGAATCAGCCGGGCCGGATTGGTTATGCTGCGGTAATCGCAGTTATTCTGTATAGCCTTCTTGGTGTGTCTGCCGCTGCGGTGCTCTGGCTTGCGCTTCTTTGGTGGATTGTCTGTTTTTTGCTGGTTCGCAGTTATCCTGCAGGTTCAGAGCGCTGGGGCAGTGTGCCTGTGCGAGCGCTTATGGGCGTGTTGGTTCTCGTGCCAGCGTGGGTTGGCCTGAACCATCTTCGTGCGGGCAGCTTTCAGTTTGGCGATACCGACAACAATCTGCTGGTTATTCTGTACGTGTTTTGTATTGTTTGGGTTGCAGACATTGGCGCTTACTTTGCCGGCCGCGCCTTTGGTAAGGCTAAGCTGGCGCCCAGGGTCAGCCCGGGCAAATCTTGGGCCGGCGTGTGGGGAGGTCTGGCGGCTGTTGGTGTTTTTGCCATCGTTGCCAGTACTCTTGTTTCGGCGAGCACTGCTGAAACCATGTTGCTGGTCGCAGCAAGTCTGATAACCGGCTTGGTATCGGTACTTGGGGATCTTCTAGAGAGCATGCTTAAACGCTTCAGAGGTATTAAGGACAGCAGTCGGCTGTTACCTGGGCATGGTGGGATCATGGATCGCATTGATAGCCTTACCGCGGCTGCTCCGGTGTTTGCGCTTATTATCACGCAACTCGGCTGGCTGACAGCCGGGCACGTGTGAATATGGTTAAGCGCTCAGTTACTCTGCTAGGGGCCACGGGATCAGTCGGGCTATCTACACTAGATGTTATCCGCCGTCACCCAGGGCGGTTTTCTGTGTACGCACTAACAGCCGGCACCCGTGCCGAAGAGCTTGCGACGCTCTGCCGTGAGTTTCACCCGAAATTTGCCGTAATGGCCGATCCTGCAGCAGCCCAAAAGCTTGAGAAATTGCTTGTAGATCGGCCGGATATTTCTGTCCTTAGCGGCGAGCCGGGTTTGAGCGCGGTGGCTTCGGCCCCGGAAGCATGCACCGTTGTTGCCGCTATTGTGGGTGCCGCCGGGCTGGCGCCAACGCTTGCTGCTGTACGCGCAGGTAAGCGTGTATTGCTTGCCAATAAAGAAGCGTTGGTTATGTCCGGTAAGCTATTTATGGACGCTGTCGCGGCCTCTGGTGCAGAGTTGTTGCCGATAGACTCCGAGCACAATGCGATCTTTCAGTGCTTGCCGGCCGAGAAAGTTCGCGATCCGGATGGTGCAGGTATTACCCGAATTCTTCTGACTGCTTCCGGAGGGCCTTTTCGAGAGCACAGCGCGGAAGACCTGCGTTCGGTTACGCCAGCACAAGCCTGCGCCCACCCGAACTGGTCCATGGGGCAAAAAATCTCTGTCGACTCCGCAACTCTGATGAACAAAGGGCTCGAACTAATTGAGGCTTGCTGGCTATTTAACATCACGCCGGAGCGCATCGAGGTTCATGTACACCCAGAAAGCATTATTCACTCCATGGTAGAGTATGCCGATGGCTCTGTGCTGGCTCAGCTGGGCAGCCCGGATATGCGTACGCCCATAGCCAATGGTTTGGCTTGGCCGGAACGCATTGCTGCTGGGGTAGCACCGCTGGATCTGTTCACAATAGGACGGTTTCATTTTGAGCGGCCGGATTTGCTTCGCTTTCCTTGCCTGCGTTTAGCAGCGGAAGCCTTTGAAGTGGGTGGCACTGCACCTGCAGTGCTGAACGCGGCAAATGAGGTTGCGGTAGACGAGTTCCTGAAAGGGAATCTGGCTTTTACTGACATTCCGGTTGTGATCGAAAGAACCCTGTCGGCAACGCCCGTGGCGGCTGCAGACAGCTTTGACGTCATCTTTGCGAAGAACTCAGAGGCACGGCAGCGGGCTAGGGAACAAGTTAATCTGTTAACTATCTGATATTCAGAGAATATTTCCGCCGGGCTGGCGCTTAAACCAGGAATGCTATGCAGATTATACAAACCGTACTTGCTCTTGCGCTGACTCTGGGAATACTTGTTACCGTGCATGAGTATGGCCATTTTTGGGTAGCACGCCGGTGTGGCGTGAAAGTACTGCGCTTTTCAGTGGGTTTTGGAAAGCCACTGTTCTCGTGGTATGACCGCCATGGCACCGAATTTGCGATAGCGGCCATCCCATTGGGCGGCTACGTAAAAATGCTCGATGAGCGAGAAGGCCCGGTTCCCGACGAGCTCAAGGATCAGGCTTTTACGTCCAAGGCGCCTTCACGGAGGATAGCCATTGCCGCAGCTGGGCCTGCTGCCAACTTCATTTTTGCCATCTTTGCCTATTGGTTGCTTGGTGTGGTGGGTGTCACCCACGTTGTGCCAATTGTGGGTGATGTTGCCGGCCAAAGCGTTGCCCAAAAGGTCGGTTTACGTGAAGGGATGGAGATTTACGAAATAGACGGGCACCGGGTAAGTTCTTGGCGCGACGTGAATATGCGCATTCTCGAGCGTGCGGGAGAGCAGGGCCAGATAACCTTGGGCGTGTCCGATGGCGGAACACGGGGCACCTTAAGCGGTGAGCTCGGTGGCTGGCGCCTTAGCGATGAAACCCCCGATCCGATTGGTGAGTTTGGGATTACACCCTGGCGGCCAGATGTGCCCGCCGTACTGGGCCAGATTTCAGAAGGCGGTCGTGCCCAAGCTGCGGGTCTTCAAGCAGGAGATCGCATTCTTGCGGTGAATAATGAACCAGTGACCGACTGGTTTGAGCTGGTTGATTTTATTCGCAACGCACCCGAGCAGGCGCTGGCTCTTACCGTTGAACGTGCCGGTTCCGAACGATCCGTGCAGGTTACGCCAGCGGAAAAGAAGCAAGATAATGGCGAAATAATCGGGTTTGTAGGTGCCGGGGTGGAAGCCATTTCCTGGCCCGACAATGTGCTTCGGGAGGTTCGCTATGGCCCGTTAGCCGCGATTCCCATTGCGCTAGATGAAACCTGGGCCGATACCCGCCTTACTCTTGTTGCCATCAAAAAAATGGTTACAGGGCTGTTGTCGCCCAGCAACCTCAGTGGTCCGATTACGATTGCCCGGGTGGCCGAGGCCAGTGTCACTTCCGGGTTTGAAGATTTTGTTCGTTTTCTGGCTTACCTCAGTGTCAGCCTGGGTATTCTCAATCTGTTGCCTGTGCCGGTTCTGGATGGTGGTCACATCGTGTATTACACCATCGAGGCCATCCGCAAAAAACCGCTCTCGGATGGGGTTCAAGCCCTTGGATTACGAATTGGTATGGCAATGATTCTTACATTAATGGTGTTTGCTCTTTACAACGACCTGATGCGGTTGTGAGAATTGCGGGCTCCTTACGCGCATTAACTAGGCGAAATAATTGAATGAGACGTTCTCTTCTAGGTTTAGCCGTTGGCCTCGCTGTTGCCGCAACCGGCATGACGCCAGCATTTGCAGATGAATTTACGGTTGCAGATATTGAGGTGGAAGGCTTGCAGCGTGTTTCTGCAGGTACTGTGTTTTCCTCTTTCCCCGTCAATATCGGCGAGAAAATGGACGAAACCGAACTGACAGATGGGATTAAATCACTGTTCCGGACCGGGTTGTTCACCGATATAGAGGCCAGCCGCGATACCGGTATCCTCATCCTTACCGTGCGGGAACGCCCTTCGATCACCTCGATCGACATTGAAGGCAATAAGAACATAGAAACCGACATGCTCCTGGACGCCCTTGCGGGCGCCGGGCTTCAGGAAGGTCAAGTGTTCCGTCGGGCAACCCTAGAGCGGCTGGAGTTGGAGATTTTGCGCTCCTATATTGGCCAAGGGCGCTACAACGCTCGGGTAAAAGCAACCGCTGAAGTGCTGCCGCGTAACCGCGTTGCGATTCGCCTGGATATTAACGAAGGTACGGTTGCCGCCATCCAGCACATTAACCTGGTGGGCAACCAGGATTTCAACGATGAACAATTGCGTGATCTGTTTGAGCTGCGAACCAGCAGTTGGTGGAATTCCCTCACCAACTCAGACAAGTACGCGCGGGAACGCTTAAGCGGCGATCTGGAAACGCTGCGCTCGTTCTATCTGGATCGTGGTTACCTGGACTTCACTGTGGAATCCAGCCAAGTGTCCATTTCGCCTGACAAACGTCAGGTCTTCATTGCGATAGCACTGAACGAAGGGCCGCAATATACGATTTCGGAAGTCAGGCTCCGAGGCAATCTTATTGTGGGTGAAGAAGAGCTGCGGGAGCTAATCCCCGTGGACGAGGGCGACGTGTTCTCCCGCGCCCGCATGACGGCCATTTCAGAAACACTGGCGTTCCGGCTGGGTACAGAAGGCTATGCGTTTGCGAACGTGAATGCCGTGCCTGAGCCAGGCGAAAATAACACCGCTGCTGTGACCTTTTTTGTTGAACCGGGTAAACGAGCTTATGTTCGTCGGGTTAACTTCGACGGCAACGTATCTACACGGGACGATGTTCTGCGTCAGGAAATGACACAGATGGAAGGCGGTATTGCCTCGTCGGATCGCATTGAGTTTTCTAAAACCCGTCTCGAACGACTTGGCTTTTTCAAAGCGGTCAATGTAGACACGGTTCCTGTACCGGGAACAGACGATCTTGTTGATGTGAATTACTCGGTGGAAGAGCAGCCAACTGGCAGCCTCTCAGCGTCCGTAGGCTTCTCTCAGGATTCGGGCGTTATTCTTGGTGCCAACGTGTCTGAAAACAACTTTTTCGGCACAGGTAAGCGGGTATCGTTTGGCGTAAACGTGAGTGACTCGGTCAAGAGCGCCAACATCTCCTACATGGACCCTTACTACACCGTAGATGGCGTAAGCCGTGGGTTCAGTGTGTTTGCCCGTGAGACCGACTTCGAAGAAGAGGATATCAGCTCCTACCTTCTGGATGAGTATGGTGGCCGTGTTACGTTTGGCTATCCCACGGACAACATTACGCGACTGAACTTCGGGCTAGGCTATACGCTTTCCAAGATCAAAGGCGGCGTGTTTACGTCTAAGGAAGTAACGGATTTTATCGATGAGGAAGGTAACTCATTCAATAATTACTCCCTGTTTGGCAGCTGGCGCCGCAGCACTTTGAACCGAGGTGTGTTGCCAAGCGACGGCTACAGCCACTCGTTGTCGCTCGATGTTACGGTGCCCGGCAGTGACCTTACGTTCTATAAGGCTAGCCATAAAACCGATTTCTACTTCCCGATTACAGAAAGCAACCGCTGGGTTGTGCGCACAAGAACAGAAGTCGGCTACGGCAATGGCTACGGTGATCGCCAAGTGATGCCTTTTTATGAGCACTTTTATGCGGGCGGTTATGGCTCGGTTCGGGGCTATCAAGCCAACTCATTGGGGCGGCGTGCCGAACCTGCACAAAACGATCTTTCAGATCCCGATCCTTTCGGTGGTAACCTCTTGACCGAAGCGTCTCTGGAGCTGATTTTCCCAACACCGTTTGCCGGTGATACCCGGTCTATGCGCACGGCGTTCTTTGTGGATGCCGGGCAGGTCTTTGATCCGGACCGCGGGTTTGACCCAGATCCGGAAGAACTGCGGTTGTCGGCCGGTATCGGCTTCCAGTGGATCACCGCCGTTGGCCCGCTGGCCTTCAGCTTGGCAAAGCCGCTGAACAATAAAACGGGTGACGATACTCAGGTATTCCAGTTCTCGCTTGGCCAAACATTCTGATTCAGAGACACGAGAAACAAAAACGAATGAAACTCAGGAGACCTACTATGTTCAGAATCGTACTGATGTTTGCTGCAGCTATGGCGCTAGCGTTGCCAGCCGTAGCAGAAACCCGTGTTGGCGTTGTAGATCTGCGCCAAGCTTTGTTTTCATCTAACGACGCCAAGTCGTTCAGCGAAGCCATGCAGAAGGATTTCGCCAGCGATGAAGAGAAAGTTCGCGAAACTCAAGAATCAGCACGCATGCTGAAAGAGCGTCTGGAAAAGGACGGGGCGATGATGAACGAGAACGAGCGCACCAAGCTTGCGGGTGAGTTCCAAGAGAAAGTTAAGGAATTCAACTTCCTTAAACAGCGCCTTGATACCACCGTTAACCAGCGCAAACAGGCGTTTCTGGAAGAGGCCCGCCCGGAAGTGGACGCAGCAGTGAAAGAGTTACTGGAAGAAAACGATCTCGACCTGATTCTGCCCAGCGAAGCTGTTGTCTATGTGAAGCCAGAGATGAACCTGACCTCACAGCTTTTAGACAAGCTAAACCGTTAATTCCTGCCTGAGGGCCTCCGGGCTCACGAGCGTGTTGTGGAGCGCGTGATGACAGAACAGTCTTACCGGCTTGGGGAGATAGCAGAAGCTTTGGGAGCAGAGCTTCGCGGCGACCCGGAAACACGGGTTTCCGGCCTTGCGACTCTCCAGGCGGCTGGCCCGGATCAGCTTAGCTTTTTGGCAAACCCCGCCTATGCAAAGCACTTAGCGAATACCCGCGCTGCCGCAGTTATTTTGTCGCCTGCAGCAGCGGGGGATAGTCCGACCAATGTCCTCTTACTCGACAATCCCTACTTAGGCTATGCTCACCTCAGCCACTGGTTCGATCCTGCGCCAGTTGCACCGCCGGGCATTCATGCGGCCGCCGTGGTGGATCCCAGTGCTACGGTGGCAGCCAGTGCCAGCATCGGCCCGCATGTGGTTATTGAAGCGGGAGCTGTGATTGGTGAACACGTTGCTATTGGGCCGGGCAGCATTATTGGTGCCCGCACTAGCATAGGCGCCGGCTCCATCATTCGCCCCAGAGTTACCCTGGCCCACGATGTGGTAGTAGGGCAGCGCTGCCATATTCTCAGCGGTGCGGTGATTGGTTCGGATGGGTTTGGCTTCGCGAATGAAAAAGGTTATTGGCACAGAATTGCACAACTCGGCCGTGTGATTCTTGGTGACGATGTTGAGGTTGGGGCAAATACAACGATTGATCGCGGCGCTCTGGATGACACGGTTATTGGTAACGGCGTTAAGCTCGATAATCTTATTCAGATCGCCCACAACGTCCGCATTGGGGACCATTGCGCCATGGCCGCTATGGTTGGAATTGCGGGCAGCACAAAGATCGGCAGCCACTGTGTATTTGGCGGCGCCTCCGGAGTGGCCGGCCACTTGGAAATCGCAAATCAAGTGCATCTTACCGGCATGACTCTGGTAACCGGGAATATCCCGGAGCCGGGAGTTTATTCTTCTGGCACCAGTGCAGATACGAATCGGCAATGGCGCAAGAACGCCGTGCGTTTCCGTCAGCTGGATACTCTGGCGCGGCGCGTTAAAGAACTCGAAAAGAAATCAGAGGGCTGAGGCCGATCAACATGATGTACATCGATGAAATACTGGAATATCTCCCGCACCGCTATCCGTTTTTACTGGTGGATCGGGTGACCGAGATTGAAAAGTCCAAATCGATCAAAGGCTACAAAAACGTCTCGTTTAACGAGCCGTTCTTTGCTGGCCACTTTCCTGATAACCCGATTATGCCTGGTGTGCTCATTATTGAAGCCATGGCCCAGCTCTCAGGAATTCTCGGATTTGTGACAGTAGGGCGGAAGCCGGGAGACGGGCTGGTACAATACTTGGCTGGGTCCAGCAAGGCGCGTTTCAAGCGTCCTGTTTTGCCGGGAGACCAGTTGTGCATGGAGTCGGAGATAATCTCTGGCAAACGTGGCATCTGGAAATTTCATTGTCGCGCATTGGTCGATGGAGACGTCGTCTGCGTTGCAGAGATACTGACTGCTGAGAGAGAAGTTTAATGGCGACAAATGACTGGTCGGGTGTTCATCCTCAGGCGATTGTAGACCCGTCAGCCAAGCTAGCGGATAACGTAACAGTGGGTCCGTGGAGCTATATTGGCCCCAATGTTGAAATTGGTGAAGGTACAGAAATCCTTTCGCATGTGGTGGTGAAAGGGCCAACGGTTATCGGCCGGAACAACCGGATTTTCCAGTTTTGCAGCGTTGGAGAGGAGTGCCAGGATAAAAAGTACGCCGGGGAGCCAACCACGCTGATAATCGGCGATAACAATACTATTCGCGAGAATTGCACCATTCATCGTGGCACTGTGCAGGATAAGGGTGAAACCCGAATAGGCAGCAACAACCTGTTTATGGCATACGTGCATGTGGCCCACGATTGCGTAATTGGCAACGACATCATTCTTGCCAACTGCGCAACACTTGCCGGGCATGTAACGGTGGGCGACCACGCTATTCTGGGCGGTGGCACCATGGTTCACCAGTTCTGCCATATAGGGCCACACAGTATGGCTGCCGGTGGCAGTATCGTGCTGAAGGATATTCCGGCTTACGTTATGGCCGCTGGCCAGTCGGCAGAGCCTCACGGCATAAACGTTGAAGGCCTCAAACGCCGTGGTTTCGACAAAGAGGTACTGATGACCCTGCGCCGTGCGTACAAGGTTATCTACCGCCAAGGCCTGACCACCGAGCAGGCCGTTGAAACGCTGGAAGAAGCCTATTCCGATACGTCGGAAGTGCGCGTGCTTATCGACTCCCTGCGCGGAGCTCATCGCGGCATTATCCGCTGAGTTGGCAGGAGCCTTGTTTGATGAATCTTCCCCAAACGGCAGTCGTCAGTGATCGCAGAATAACCTTTGGAATGATTGCAGGTGAGGCGTCTGGGGACATTCTCGGCGCCGGCCTGATTCGATCACTTCGCAATCGCTACCCCAAAGCCCGTTTTGTCGGCATTGGTGGCGATGAGATGATTGCCGAAGGCTTCCACTCCCTGGTTCCCATGGAACGGCTCTCTGTTATGGGGCTGGTGGAGGTTCTTGGTCGCATTCGGGAACTCTTCAGGATCCGCGCCCGACTTCTGAGCTATTTCTTTGCCACACCACCGGATGTGGTTATCGGCATTGATTCCCCCGATTTTACCCTTGCCATTGAACGGCGTTGCCGTGAAGCCGGTATTCCATCCGTTCATTACGTCAGCCCTTCTGTATGGGCTTGGCGGCAGAAACGGATTTTTAAAATTGCCAAATCCGTTGATCTTATGCTCACCCTGTTGCCCTTTGAGGCCAGATTTTATGAGGAGCATAACGTGCCCGTTGTGTTCGTAGGGCACCCTCTCGCAGATCTTATTCCCGTTGTCCCCGAAACAAGCAAAGCCCGCCAAGAGCTGGGGCTTGAAGAAGGTGTACCTTTGCTGGCCATACTGCCAGGAAGCAGGGCTGGCGAAGTCGAACGCCTGGGCACCCTGTTTCTGGAAGCTGCGCGCTGGATACAGGCTAAGCGACCGGATGTGCAGTTAGTTATACCCTGTGTGAATCGCGATCGGGAACAGCAGGTTCGCGACCTTATTGAAGCGCTGGATGTGAAGCTACAGGTCACCATTGTGAGAGGTCGATCCCGCGAGGTGATGGCTGCCTCAGACGTTGTGTTGCTGGCCTCCGGGACCGCGACCCTTGAGGCCATGCTGCTGAAGAAACCCATGGTAGTGGGTTATCGGTTAAGTAAGGTGAGCTACGCACTTCTATCCCGTTTGGTGAAAGTGCCTCACTTTTCACTGCCCAACCTGCTGGCTAAGCAACGGTTAGTCCCCGAACTTTTACAGGACGACGCGACACCAGAATCACTCGGCGCAGCCGTATTGGAACGTATGGAAAACCAGCAAGAGCGTGAACGCTTGGTAGAAGCATTTACAGAGCTTCATCACACATTGAAACAGGATGCCGACGAGAAAGCCGCCCAGGCAATCTCGATGCTTCTTGAAAAGAGAGCGCACTGAATGGCCCGCGCACCCGCACTGCCACCTTTTGAGTGCGCTTATCAGGGACGGCTTTTGGCCGGCGTGGATGAAGTAGGGCGTGGGCCGCTTATCGGCGCGGTAGTGACGGCCGCTGTGATTCTGAACCCTGATCGGCCCATTGTTGGGTTGGCCGACTCAAAAAAGCTCACAGAGAAAAAGCGCAATGCCCTCTATGACGAACTCATCGAGCACGCCACCGCATGGTGCCTCGGCCGCTGTGAGGCTCACGAGATTGATCAGATCAATATCTACCAAGCCACGATGATTGCCATGGAGCGAGCCGTTGCCGGCCTTGGTGTCGCGCCTGAATACGTGCTGGTAGATGGAAACAAATGCCCGAAGTGGCACTGGCCCTCAGAGCCGGTGGTAAAAGGAGACAGCCGAGTAGAGGCAATCAGCGCCGCATCCATAATTGCCAAAGTAACCCGAGATCGGGAAATGCAGGAGATGGAGCTAACATACCCGGGTTACGGCCTTGCACAGCACAAAGGCTATCCCACGCCCGTGCACATGGAGGCATTGTTCCGGTTAGGCGTAACGCCAGAGCATCGCAAGTCTTTCCGGCCAGTTCAGGAAGCGATGGAGCAGGTTGGCTTCTTCAAGGCGCCGGTGACACCCTAGGCAGAAAACCTTCGCTACCCAATGGATCTCTTTGAAAACAGTAATTGACAACTGGCACATGAGTCCTTACTATACGCGCACGTTGATCGGGGTCACCCGGTAACAACCAGTTTGATGCGGGGTGGAGCAGTCTGGTAGCTCGTCGGGCTCATAACCCGAAGGTCGTAGGTTCGAATCCTGCCCCCGCTACCATATTAAAAGGCAAATCAGTAACTTACTGATTTGCCTTTTTTCGTTTCTGCCTTCTGAGTTTGCTCCGTGCCGTCACTTCACAACGCTTGGTTTTGCGAGCTTCGCCTTTCCAAACGGCCCTCTTTACTGCTTGGCTTATTGTCCCACTGGTGTCAAATGTATAGTGAATAATCTCTATTTAGTTCTATTTTGTTGTTTATTCACTATACTGAGTACGGCAATAGAATAGGAGTTAGGCAATGACTACAGCAACACAAAAAAATAACGAGATTGATGACCGGCAGGTTCTGGGTAAAGCCTTTTGCAATGCAGCAGAAACGCTAGGTATCAGCAGGGCAGACGCTGCGGGAATCATCGGCCGCGAACGCACCGGTGTTGCCCGTGACGGCATCGATCCGAAGTCAAAGGCGGGTGAGTTGGCCCTGATGCTTATTCGGGTGTACCGGGGCCTGTACGCGGTGGTGGGCGGCGACCAAGAGAATATGAGGCACTGGGTGGCAACTGATAATCAGTATTTTGGGCAGTCACCCCGACAAATGATAGAGAGCTGCCAAGGACTGGTCCGGGTGCTCATGTATCTTGATGCGATCAGGGGCAAAGTTTGAGTTATCTGAATCGCATCAAGGCATCTATTGAGCCGGTAAAAGGCCAAGGGTTTCGGGTAGCTGAATCACAAGAGCACGTCGCCACCACGGATATTGTGGATTCGGCCGCCGAGCAATCGCGCTTAGAAGAGCTGTTAGAGGAAAACAAACCTCGCTACCCTGATTTCGTTGATAATCTTCACTACTTGCTGAAAACGCCGTTCCGTTATCCTCCTCTGATTTACGGATCTCGCTTTGGACAACCGTTTGAGAAAAGCCTGTTCTATGGGGCCGCCGATACTAAAACGGCTTTGGCCGAAACCGCCTTCTACCGGTTCGTGTTTGTCTATGACACGCGGGTGCCCTTTCCTAAGCCGGTGAAATCCCAGCACACAATTTTTGAGGTCGCTGTAAAGACCGACAGTGGGGTTAAATTGCAATCCCCAGACTGGCAAGATGTGCGAGACCAGCTTGTGAGCCCAGTGGACTATCGATTTACCCAAGCGATCGGTACTGAAATGCGAGAAGCCGGTGTTGAGGCTTTTCAGTTCATTTCTGCCCGAGCAGTTGAGGCTGGGATCAACTGGGGACTGTTCAGCCCCCGCGCTTTCCAAAAAGCCAAACCATCCAATCTTCGTCCGATGATTGCCGTAACCACGAAAGAAAAAGTCTCGATCTCAGTGACTGAACCAGATGGCACGTCGACGGCTATTGAATACCCCGTTACACATTTCATGATTTCAGGTCGTATTCCCCGGCCAGCTTCGTAAGTCCAAACTCCCCGTTGCTATAAGAAAATTTCCCTAAGAGACAGTGTATTGGTAGTAATCCGCTCGGCTCCCGTCGCTGTAATACGCACCGTTTCGCTAAAACCGACACCGAACTCCCCCGGCTTGCGCAGGCAGATCGGCAGATGAAACACCATGTCTTCTTCCAGAATTGCCTCGTTGTCGGTGGCTATGAACATCGAGCCGGCGACCCAGGATGGCGGAAACGTCGCGCCGACCGGGTAGCCAAACACACCTGAGAAAAAAGCCCGATCGACGATAGGCGCTAGCGCCGCCTCGCCGGCGCGGGCTGCAGAGGCGGAGCTTGAACCGGCTCGGGCGGCCGACATCACCGCTTCTAGGACGTCAATACAGACCGAGTGAAATTCACGAATTTCGGCGGAGGCCTTGCCGACGACAGCTGTACGCATCATCGGGGCGGTGTAGCGCCGGCGAACCGCACCAAATTCGGTGAACACCACGTCACCGCGTGCAACTTCATAACCTGCGTGATTTGTATGAATGATGCCGCTGCGCACGCCAGTCGTCACAATGGGTTGCATGCTCATGAATTCGCTACCTGCCCCAAGCATGGAGTTGGCACCGGCCTGGGCGATTTCATGGTCAACCACGCCTGCTCGTACCACCGCAGCCGCCGCGTCTAGACCGGCGCCGGTGATGGCCGCACTTTCCTCAAGGTAAGCCATTTCGGCGGGGGATTTAACCAAGCGAACACGATCAATCAGCGCGCCAAAATCGATAAACGTAGCTGTATCCAACGTGTTTTTGAGTGCTAAAAGCAGCCCCGGCCGAAAGGAACCCGCCCAAGGATTGAAGCCGATCTGTGGCGCCGAATTGCCTGCGGCGCGGCGCACCTGCGTAGCCAGTTCGCTTGCGACCGTCTCCGGTGCCTGCCACGGATAGCCGATAACCTCGTCCACCCGGCTCAGATACACGGCGGGGCCAATCTCGATAGCCGGCACGAACAGCACGGTGCGATCGGACGACACCAGAAGCACACACTGGACCGAGACCTCAAAGGTAGTATATCCAGTCAGGTAACACAGTTCTCCGGCTTCGGTCAGCAGTAGCAGATCAAGCCCGGCTTTAGCCATCTCCTGACGAACGCAGGCGAGCCGTGCTTCGTATTCATTGGGCTCGAACGCCAGTACAGGCTCGGGAAATTTCGACTGCAGTTTTTCGCGGTAGGTACGGTAATCCATTGGGTGATCGCTCGCCGTTCGGGAAACCAGTACTCATTAATCGTTCATTCATTCGCAGTATGCAAGGCCCAATATGTAAGGAAAAGGGGGCGAGTTGCTGAGCGATGGCGCTACCCACGGCTTTGTCCCTGACCTATTCCCTGTATACTGCGGGTATCAAAAACGACCTGCCGTTACGGGGAAATCAGTTTGTCTGGCGAGACTGTAAGCTACGGATTAGAAAGCATCGTCCTGCACCACTCCTTCAAGCAAGTGAAGGGACGAACCATCAAAATCGATTGCCGTGAACGAACGCACCTGGGTGGTGTGAACGGGGCCGGCAAAACCTCTGTTCTGGCGCTGGTGCCGGCCTTCTTTGGTGAGGAGCCGGAGCGGATAGTGACCAAGGCATCGGGCAAGCTGTCCTTTTTGGACTATTACCTGCCCAGCTTTCAGAGCCTCATCATTTTTGAGTATCGCCGACACACAGGCCTTCATTGCGCCGTGATGTATCGTCACGCTCAGGGAAAGCCCTGCTACCGATTTGTGGCTGGGTCTGCGGAAGAAACATTCTTCACGCCAGAGGTGAAGGAGCTTCTTCAGGCGGGTGCCAGTGCAGACGATGTGTTTGCTGAGCTCCGTCGGCGCGGCACAACTGTCTCAAAGATTATCGATACCATTACCAACTACCGGGCAATCATTCAGCGCAATCAAAAGCTGCTGAAACGGTTGCCTGCGGATGCCCGGTCGCTGCGCGCATTGGCTGCAGAATTTGGTCTGGGTGACAGCGACACCCAGATGACCAACATTGAACGGCTCACCCATGTGGTGTTGAACAAGCATCGGCTTCTGAGCAGTTTCAAGACCATGATCTGCGAGACTCAGTTTGAAAACATCCACCAGCACGCCAAGCCCCGGGCCATTGATCGCAAAGATTTGATTGCGGATATACAGAGCCTCTCTGCCTTCGCGGGTGAAGAAGAAAAAATCCGTGAATGTCTCAGAAAGGATGCCGAGCGCCGGGCGATACTTGAGCAAACCGATAAAACCGTTGCCAATTTGTTCGTAACCGTTGAGGAAGCTCGGGAAAAAGCCAGCGAGCTGAGCCAGCGCAAAGATCGACTTGAATCAGAGAGAGGCGACCGGCGGGCGGAGTTTGAGGGCACGGATCACCAACTGGCTCGGCAGGTGACCGATCACAACGCCGATTTTGAAACGCTGGATGGGCGCGTAGCGGCTCTGCACCAGCAGAACGATAAGTATGAAGCTGATAATCTGCCAGACTTGGCGCAGAGCTTTGATAATCTGGCCGATTACCGCCAGCGCCTAGCGACAGCGCAAGCCGATTACGACAGCCTGACCGGTAAGGCGTCTGCCATTGAGGGCGAATACGACCTTGAGAAGCAAAGCATTCAGCGCGAGCATGAGAAGCATCAGGCCCAGCGCCAGCAGCGTTTGCGCGAGGCTACTGACGCGCTTACCTCTGCGAAGCACGCTTATGATCTGAAGCTGAACTCGACCAAAACAGACAAAGTAACTGCGGTATCTGAGTACAAAGATACCCGGTCGCTTGAGCGGTCGGAGCTGACCAGTGAGCAAGCCCGGTTGTCAGCGCTTAGGGAAAGCCCCGGCCAGACTGAGGCTGAGCAACAAGAGATTGCCGTCGCGGAGCAGGCATCCGAGGAAGCCACCGAGCAGGTCTCCCAAGCACACGAAAACCGTTTGGAAGCGGGTCGTAAACGGGATCAAGCAGACCGCGACTGGAAAGCCGCTCAAGAACAAGTTCAGCACATGGATGTAAGCGTCCAAGCGCTGGAAGACAGGTTTAACGAGCTGCAGAGGCAGATCACGCCGGAAGATGGCACCTGGTTGTCGCAGCTACGTGCCCAAGACCCAGAATGGGGCAACCGCTTGGCGAAGGTGGTTAATCCGTCTTTACTGCACAGAAAGGATCTCACGCCTACCCGTGATCTAGATGCCAATGGCACCGCGGTTATGGGCTGGCAGCTTGCACTGGATGCCCTACCGATACCGGATTTTGCCGCCTCCGAAGATGCTCTTCAAGTTCGTAGCCGAGGCACAGATACCGAGCGCCAGGCCGCGATCAAACAGCGGGCAGAAACCGAGCGCGAAGCCCAGCGCCGGCACGAAACCTACAAAACCCGCGCGGAAGCCGCTGACCGGCTGGAGACAGAGTTTTCATTGGTTGAGCGCACCCGCAATAACGCCCAAACCAAGCTTGGCAATGTGCGCCTGCGTGTTAAAGAAGCACAGGCCGCCCGGGTCGCAAAAATCACCAAAGATCTCGATGCGGTTCAGCTCAAGCTTAAAGCCTTCGATGAGCAAACCGGGGAAGGTATTCGAGACGTTGAATCTGGTTTTAAACAGCAGATGCTGGATATGCGAGGCCATTGGGCGGAGCAGGAATCTGAGCTTCAAGCCAGCAAAGATCAGCAGGCAGAGCTGATTGCATCGGCAGAGCTTGACCACAAGACGCGCCTAAAGAAAAAGCGTGAGATCTACGATCAGCGCCTCTCTGAGGAAGGCATTGATCCGAAGGTGGTTCAGGAGGCGAGGGAAACGCTGGCCAAACTCGATGAAACAGTCAAAAAGATTGTGGCGTCTGAGGATCTCGTGCGCGGCTACCGAAAATGGCGCGAACAGGAATGGAGCAAGGTTGAGGCGCTTACGGAGCAAGCCAACCAAGCCAAAGCACAGCGCGAGGCAGCCGTTCGGAAACGCGACGAGGCAGAGCGCACCTGGAAGGAACAAGACAGCAAACTGAAGATTTCTATTGCCGAACATCATGGCGCCATCAAATCCCTCCGAGATCAAACGGAAGCCGCAGAAGGTGTGCTCAAACACTTCCACGGAAGAACACTTACGGAAGGATTCCCGGGCAATCTCGCAGACCTTACTCAAGAACTTCAGGGTGCTTACCAGAAGCTGGAGCAGCTGCGTAAAGAGGTGGTGGGAACGTTCGATCAAGCCACATCCATTCTGAACCGGTATGACAACACCCAGATCCAGCAATCCTGGCACAAGCTGTCTTCCCACCGGCGCGGGCAGATGACTGGCGAGGTGCTAGACCATGAGGAAAGCTTCAAGCTGGCGCGGGTTCCAGATCTGCGAGAGCTGCTGGATACCGACATTCCCCAGCTTCGGGATGCGCTGATTGATCAGTTTGTGTCCGAAGCGGGCAGTCTGGTGAAGTATTTCGACAGCTTGGAGGTGATGGCCCGTGAGGTGAAAACGGTATCGAGCCTGCTGAAACGAAAGATCAACACAGACCAGCAAATTGAAAGCCTTAGCGATATTCAGGTTGTGCTTGAGCCTCGAATTTATGAAGACGAAACCTGGCAGCCATTGAAGGAATTCGTGGATCAGTGGCAAGCATGGATCCCCATGAACCGCCGGTCACTGCCGAGCGATGGGGTTCTGAGGCGTTTCAAGCTGGTTACGGACACGCTGAGTGATGCCAAAGTAAAAGATAGTGTCGAGTCGATGATCGACATGCGCCTGGAAATGAAAGAAAACGACCGGCAAGTGGTGATCCGCACAGATGCGGACTTCCTGTCTGCCAGCTCCACTGGCCTTACGTACCTGGCGATCATGACCGTGTTCATGGGGCTTACCCGCTACCTGTGCCCGGATTTGAACACCCGCATTACCTGGCCCATTGATGAGCTGGCCACGCTCAGCCCAAACAACATATCCCACTTGGCTGACATGTTGGAGGCGAACAACCTGACCATGATCTCTGCGTGTCCAAAATTGGACAGAAGCCTGCGCAAGTTCTTTGAGAACAAGATCTCGCTCAAGCAGGGTCGGATTCATACCTATGAAACCACTGCGCATACGGGAAAGCATGCAGAGATGTTCGCCAATGTGAGCCATGGCGAAGAGGCAACAGTGGAGGAGGTGCAAAACCATGAGTAGTCCACTATTCGAACGCACTGTTACGGCCTTGCTTCAAGAGCGGGTGATCTGCGAGGTCAGTGACGACGAGCTATACAACTACCTGCTTATGCCGGGCAACCAAGATGTAGTGAACCGGTTTTTGGCGCAGATCAACCGAACGCTGCGCCAGACCAGCGCTCATGATGCTTTTGTATGTGCGTATCTGGATATCTCGGGTGCTGACACCAAGGATGCGATACGCCATCAGTTCAGGGATGTTGCGAACAACCTTGAGGCGTTTGTGCAGTTCCTGCGGCTGGTCATGATGCTAGAAGCAAACGACCGCCCGGTATTGCCTGGCGATAAGCTGTCTGAAGGCGCCATTCTTGACCGGATTGCGGCAGCACCGGCGCTGGAATCAAAGCTGAGATCGCTGGCGGAAAAAAAGGTGTTTCACACCAAGCGTGCCGATTCAGCCGGCCAGATTCGAGCGGTTCTCTCCAGCCTAGAGAAGATGGGTTATCTGAAACCTATTGGTACCAGTGGCAGTCTGTTCCGGGCCACTGGCCGCTGGAGCTGGCTGTACGATGCCATGACGTTCATTCAGACCCACGAGGGTATTCAAGGGTCTGAGGATGCGGATTCTGAGCAGATGAGGCTTCACTAATGGCTCGCGCTCAAGACGCCCACAGCACGCTCCGGGCCCTGGCCAAGTACGGCGAGGCGATTCTGGAGGCGCACCTTCGAAACGGAAACCGTGTTCCAGATTCTGATGATAATCTCGGGCTGATTGAAACCTTAGAGCATCACCGACTGGTGTGGCGCATTGGTGAATCTGAAGATCTGCAGCTGAAAAAGGTTCTGGTTCAGTTTCTCGATCACATAACCGAGTCGGAGAGGCGCCGCTACGCCAGTGCCCAAGTGCACATTCTGTGGCAACAACTAAGCGAGCTGTTCGAGGAATACAAAGAGGCGAAGAAGCGATCCGCCCTGAGCGACATCGACCGGCTGGAAGGCGAAATCAAAGAGTGCCTGGCGGACGTAATCGAAGATATCCGAAATGCCACGGAAGCGTTCGCCACCTATATAAACACCGGTTTCGCGTACATCACGGATCTGAATCTGCGTATCCGTGAGAACGAGCGGGTTATTGAACGCGCTGGTCGCTTGATTACCCTGTTCGAGAGCTTTCGCATACGGGAACTGGCGGAGCAGGCGGGTTCTGATGCGTTCCTGAAGCGCCTGTTGCTGCGGCACCTACCGGCCACCCTGGAGTCTTCACAAAAGAACCTTTCTTACGCCCTTAACCAGCTGCGCAAGATGCTGGTGCGCATGCGCGAAGATCAGCGGTTGAGCCGGCTGGTCGGTGCTTTTGAGGCCCACTTTATTAACAACCGGGGGTTTGAGCCGTCCATTGACCACCTGGATTTGAGGCGGGTTCCGGAATTCCTTAATACCGTGGCTCCGTTCCAGATACGCGGCTTTGGGGATATCTACGATTCTTCCGATGACCTAGAACTGATAGAGATTGCTGCGAAAGCCCGAACGGTTCCCGTGGAGCTTGAAGACAAGCCAGCGCCGGATGATGTGGATACTGTTAACTTTGATATTGCGGGTGAAACCGAAGCTGAGGAAGACGACCCAGTAGAAGAAGCCATTGAGGAATTGATTCAGCTGGTTGTAGACGGCGCCCTAGGTGAGCGAACCATCCTTGCCTCCGAAGCACTTGCGAGTACTGGCTTGGGGATCGACAAGGCAGACTGGCTGCAGGCCATAGTCTCCGAGATTGAATCCCTGCCAGACGGAGATCAGAGGCACATTGAAGTGGTCTACCACCAGATTCCGCACCGGGTTTATCCAGATAATATTATGGTTTCTGACCTAACCCTGAGGCACAACAATGCCGGCTGAAATCGCTGCCATCGAGCGCCTGCTAAAGACAGGCAAATCGAAGGTTCAGCGTAATCAAATTTGGGAACAGATTTGTGCGGAAAACGGAGTAGGACAGGTCATAGGCAGAGAAATCCACTTTACGCCCGCAGACAAGCGACGCCTGAGAGAATACGTTGTGGCCGAGCATGGCCTAGACCCGCAATTCGACGTCCGCGCCGGTGGCCCCATGGCGATGGCCAGCAAGGACTCTAATGAAAAGCTCAGCAGCGACTCTGTCTTCGGCCACCTGATCGTACTGGCGACCGCCGGCACCGCAAAGGTGAGGGCGAGCGGCGAAGATGTCGCCACTCCCGAAGGCAGTGTGCTCAGCGTGTTACCGGAATGCTTAGATACTGACCACCTTCAGTCTCAAAAACTCGTGATCATCGAAAACGGCGGCGTGATGCCCTATTGGGCCAACCTTCAGCTACCGGCGTCTTGGAAGGATTCAGTGATTCTGTACCGCGGTCACCGAGAGAATGCCCGTTCAGTAGCTGAGATCGCCCGCAACCAACCCGCAGAGAAGCTAGCCTGGTTTTACGATTTTGACCCAGCTGGGCAAGCCCTCGCGCTCGATAAAGATCGAGGGAGCACCCTGGTGCCCGAGAAATGGCGGGAACTCGGCAGGCATACACCGTTTAACCAACCAAAGACCCACCGTAATCAGTCCGCAGCCCTGAAAAGGCTGAAAAGCCGAGCCACCGGTGAGCTTCTCGCCATCGCTGAACATATGGCGAACGAAGAATTGGCGGTGATGCAAGAACACATGGTTCTGCGGCATGTGCCTCTAGCCGCCCTGGCTTTAACGGCTGTCTGATAGACCTCTTTAACTCATCAATACAACCCCGAAAAATCATCTATTATTTTTTCGACCTCTCCGATAGCCCACATAACAAATATCGGGCAAAAAATTGCCTGAGCAATCAGTAACTCGCGTGAATTTGTCGGCTTTATTACGATTTAGTGACGAGATATTGACGATTTTTTAACTGGAGAGATGACGAACCTCACATCGATAATTGTCCGCGTTTTGTACAATTTAACAAATTCGACGATTAATTGGTGTGAAATCGATATGAAACGCGTCATTAAAGTGTCACAGGCATGGATAGCCGCGTTTGCTTTAGGAATCTTGCTCACAGGGTGTGGCGGCGGTTCTGATTCTACGAATACAGGCGCAGCACTAGGAGCGAGTACTGCGGAGCCAGAAACAGGAGGTTCAATAGGTGAGCCGATTGAGAGGTCAGCAGTTCTGAGCTGGAGTGCCCCTGAGAGCCGGGTAAATGGTGAGGGGATTAGAATGGGTGAGCTGGATAAGTACATTATCCACTACGGCCAGAATGCTGATGATCTGGATCGCAAAGTTGTCGTTCGCGGCGCTAAGGAAAATGCGAATATGACGCATAAGGTGAGTGGTCTTGATACTGGCACTTGGTATTTCACAATCCAAGTTCAGGACAGTGGTGGCTTAATCAGTGCTCCCTCAACTTCTGTCTACAAGCAAATAAAATCTTGAAGATTGTTATGGCGACCATCTGAGGTAGCAGTGCTTGCTCGTTTACACCATCGGATCCGTAATCGGGAGCTTCAGAGTAAAAGATGAGCCTTCACCGGGGTTTGAAACCACAGAAATCTCACCTCGGTGCTTCTCGACAACCGTTTTGACAAACGACAGCCCCAACCCAGTACCGTGAATACCCGCAAGCTCGCTACTTTTCTGGCGTCTATATCGGTCGAATAGGTAGGGCAGCTCCTCTGGGTCTATACCAAGCCCGTCGTCTGCAATCGTCAGGCATGCCTGATGCCCTGCTCGAAACACCTGAAGGCTCACCGCTGAACCTTTAGGGCTGTACTGTACGGCGTTAGTCAGCAAGTTGATGACCGCTCGCTCAAGCAGTTCTGCATTGCCTTTTAACCACAAGTCTTCCGTACCTTGCAGCTGTAATGGAATGCGCTTCTCCAATGCCTGCTCGCTCACGCTGTCGCGGGCATTTTCAACAATGGCTAGGAATTCGCACTCATAAAAACGGGTCTCTGTGAGCTGTTCGGCGCGCGCCAGCTGAACAAACTCCTCAGCCAGATGGTAGCTTCGCCGTGCTAGGCGCCCCAGTTGCTCCAACTGGCTTTGACCGATATGTGTGGGGTCGCGCTTCAGCTGTTCGATAAGCGCCAGTTGTGACACCAAGGGTGAGCGGACATCGTGAGAAATAAAGTCGATTGCTTCCCGGTGCTGACGCTGCTGTTCCCGCAGCTCGGAAATGTCAGAAATGTTGGCAATAATGCCGTATTGCGAGCTGTCAGGGAGGGCAAAGGGTGCGAAATGAATGAGAAAATCCTTGTCCTTTATTTTCAAATCCACTGTCCGGCTTTGCAGCAGGGTGAGTGTTTCTGAAACCGTTTCATGCCATGGCGGGGTTTCGCGCGGATCGTGACCTTCCAGAAGGCGGGTCAGCGGAAGCCCGCCTAAGCTGGGCATGGGCTCTCCGAACCATTCTTCAATATGGCCGTTGGCAAAACGGATGATGCCTAATTCGTCGGTTACGATGATGCCGTCCGGCATACGCTCAAAACTGCGGCGGATAAATTCATGAATGTGGTTGAGGCGCTCGGTGGCTACTTTAACGCGCTCAATGCGCGCCGAAATGTTATCGCTTGGCCTGAGTTTTTTTGTCGCGGGTGCCGTTTTGGAAAGCGTTAGTCGGCGCAGGTAGCGCTGAATAGCTTCCCGGCTGAGATCGTTGGGCAGGGTGAAGCCCAGTGTGTAGCAGGCGCTGCCACGGTGTATCTGAACCCAGCTCTGGTTGCCCTCATGTCGCCATACCCCCGGCTCTAGGTTGTCTGGAACCTCGGTTAAGCCCAGGTTTCGGGTGGAGATAATGTCGTTGCCTTCGGCCAATAACCAGCCTTGCGGCTGAAACAGCGCCTGAAAATGCTCAAGAAGTTGTGTTGGCGGGCGCTTTGCCGGCTCTGGCAGTGCCACTCTTGGGCTGCGAACCAGCTCATCCAGTTGTCGATTGAGAAACTGGTTGGTCATGGTCAAGCGTAGGCCACTGGCGATTGGGAACGCCAATAGGGGAATGATGAGCGCGTGGGCAACAGGAAGCCATATCCGGAACGCGGCCAGCATAACGACGCTAAGGCCGAGGATCACGGCGCCGGCCGTAATACATGTGATTAGCGTGCGGGCGGGGCGTATGCGAGGCAACAGAATGGCTAGCGCCAGCAGTGTGATAGCAGCGAGGGCCATGTTAGCCCATTTAGGAGCCCGGCTGATCAGGAGCCCCTGTTGCTCCGCAGAAAGAGTATTTGCGTGGAATTCCACCCCGGACATCGGCTGGCTAAGGCCAGAGAACGCCGTTGGCAGACTGTCCCCCAGCCCGGCAGCAGTCGCTCCTACAAAAACGGTTTTGCCACCAAATACATCCGGTGCCGGGGGCGTGTTAAGTACATCGCTGTAGGAGTAGGTGGGCAGTGTGCCTGCGCCCCCAGTAAGCGGAATAATCCGGTAGTCGTCGCGCACATTCACAAATGAGGGTAACCCCTGTGTATCGGGTTGCCGGGGGCTGGTGCCAGAGGCTGCAAGCGCGAGGCTGGGCCACAGCTGGCGGGCCATGCCGTTAAACAGGTAAAGCCCTCTGGCGATGCCATCGTGGTCCAGCTCAACGTGTGCGTGGCCAAGGCCGGCGGCTGCACTGACTAATTCGCTTGAAGGCAGTTGTTCGCTGAGCAGTATGCGGGAACTGGAGGGCGACAGGTGTAGTGGCAGGATAACCCTGCCATGGGTCTGCATGGCACGTTTAAGCACAGCATCGTCGGGAGACGGTTCTGTGAACAGTACGTCGAATACGATGGTTTCTGCGCCGGCCTGATGCAGTTTTTTGATTAGAGCGGCGTGAGTTCGCCGTGGCCACGGCCAGCGGCCTTGCTGGGAAAGGCTGAGGTCGTCAATGGCGACGATTGCTATGTTGGTGGATGCGGGGGCAGGGCTGGCGAGCATGGCTGAGTCTAGAAGCCAGTAATCAATACGCTGGGGCAGTGCCGTGGTTTCGGCAAGTAAGAATAAGAATAGGAGTGCCAGCCCGAGTGTCCATGGAGTTGTTTTTATTGGCAGCCAATCCCGATTCATGAGTCCTGCTGTGCGTCAGTTGTTCGATGTTAGTCCAGGTACAATTCCCTCCCTGGTCCCCAGCGGCTTTGTAATGGGCCGTCAGAAAGCGCTTTCAGGCGCACAAAATACCGTCTTCCGGGAATAAGACGCAAGGCCGCTGTGGTTTCTGGCAGCGTAGCTTCCTTAATAATCTTGTTAAAACTTGGCTCTTCCGCCAGTTGCATACGGTAATTGGCAGCCGTATCCACCTTTTCCCAAAACACGCGAACCTGGCTGTCTATGTAGTTGATACTGATAATCCGCACCGGCGGCAGTGTTCCGTTTACGATCAGTTTGCGTGGCTGTGTTGTGGCTACAGAATTGCCTCCAGCTTCTGTCACCACGCGCCAGTAATACTGGCCGGGGCTCAGGGGGCGAGAAGGCAGAGCGGTTGTGCCCGGTGCCCATTCGCTGGTCGCGACCAGGCTACGGAAAGCTTCATCTTCGGCAATTTCGACTCGGGCCACTTCATTTTTACCGTTGAGAGCCCAGCGGAACTCTGGCATGTCGTCATTTACGCTGCCGCCGTTTTCCGGTGCCAAAAGGTTGGCTGTGCGGGCCTGTAAATCAACCTGTATGGGCAGTACGCCGGGCATTCCCGCCATGCCATATTGGTCAAGAGCTGCCAAGTGAATCTCATACTCACCGTTATCCAGGCGGCTGATATCGAAGCGGTTGCCGCTGATTTCACGGCTCTCAACCCAGCGCCCGCTTTCTGTTGCAAAGACATCCAAGCGGTAGTTCGTTGCCGGCTTTTGTTTCCAGGTCATCTCTGCCGGGAGCTGAGTGAGCACTCTAGGGAGCGGATTAATCACGGGTGCCGGCGGCATCTTGCGTATGTTCAGCTTGTTTCTACTACCGTTATTACTCGCAACCGTTGCGCTGTAGCCGGCAGGAATTCGTTGGGTCTGGTTCGGCGCTCCAAAATCAACCACGCCTTCGGTTACCTGCAAATGTGTGCCTTGCGGCCCGGTTTTTAGCGAAAATGCGGTGCCGCGAACGGCGGCAACGGCAGAAGGGGTTTCAATTTCAAAACGGGCACCGCCTTCAATCACTGGCTTAACTCGGGTGTGGACTTCCCCTCGGTTCAGTCTCAGCCGCGTGTCTACCATGCCGGACTTGCCGTACTGGGTCAGGCGATTAAATATCAGCCGGGAATCTGGGGAAAGGCGGACTTCTGAACCGTCAGCCAAGGTAATGGTTGCAGCGCCCGCGCCTGAAAGGACTTCATCGCCCACTCGTATCAGGGCATCTTTTATCAGAGGTTTTTTTCGGCCATCGATACTGGATATCAGTTGAACGCTGCCAGAAACCGAGGTGACGCGAGCAGGGTTAGGCTGTCTCTTCAGCCATGACAGAGGAATGCGAATGCGGTCGCCTTCTCCGAGTATGGCGGAATTTTCGATAGAGTTGTGTTGAAGCAGTCGACCGGCGCTATGGCTTTTAACCAGAAGATCGTTGGCGACTTCTGCAAAACTCTCGCCGGGTTTTAGGGTGTAAATCCACTCAGGAACGGCGTTGCCGGTGGAGCTTGCCACCGCTGTCGCCGAGCCGTGAGTAATAGAAAGTTCAGCGCACACAGGCGTGCCCAGCGCCAAAAGAGTCAGCACCAAGAATGCTTTGGTGAGAAAGCGCATGGGGTGTTCACTCATTATACGTGTGTACTTCCCGGTCTGCTGTTTGGGTTTCTGTTATCTCGTCGCTTGTGGCTTGGGCCTTCATGGCTTCTAAGCGATATCCGCGCTGGTAAATTGTTTTGATACGGAAGCCGTTTTCCGGGTTTAGGCCCAGTCGACGCCGTAGGCGGCTCATGTGCGTGTCTACGGTTCGGGTATTGATGTCCTTTGTCAGCCCCCATACCCGCTCCAGAAGTACTTCCCGAGTGAGCAAACGGCCCTGGTTCTGAAACAGGAACAGGGCCAGGTCGAAGTCTTTGTCGGTTAACGCAAGTTCTTCACCGTGGAGGAAAACGGTTCTATGCTGGGTGTTGACCTCAAAAGGACCGTATTTTAGGTCTTCTTTTTCATTGTCTGGATTGGCGCGACGCGCTAGAGCGTTGATGCGAGCGACCAGTTCTGCGGCGCCCGCGGGTTTTGCTAGAAAGTCGTCTGCGCCCGCATCCAGGGCCTCAACGATATCGGCTTCACTGTCGCGCTGGGTGAGAAATACCACGGGAATGGGCCAGTTAATCTGCGCTCTTACGCTTTTCAGGACATCAATGCCGGTCATGTCAGGAATCTGCCAATCAAGAATCATCAGGTCGTAACTGCGGTGTAGCGCCGCGCTGAGAAAGCTCTGACCGGTAGCGAAGCTGTCGCAGTGGTGTCCGCGCTCAGACAGAATGGACTGTATGTGCTGCGCCTGTTCCTGTTGGTCTTCAAGCAGCGCGATGCGCATTGCGCCTCTCCCAGAGTAGATGATGTCTCGTTGTGGTTCTGTTTCGCTGAACGCGATACAGGATATCCTGCTGTATCAGTCAATTATCACAAATTGCGGCTACGTATTCAGTGTCGTTATGTAGCCTTGCGTAAAGGAGTCGCAGGCTTGCCATCGTCGTCATCTAATGTTTGTCGGCAGGCGGGGAAATTACTGCAGCCCCAAAACCAGCCTTTTTTGCCTTTTCTGCGCACCAGAGGCGAGAAACAGTGGGGACAGGGAATGGGCTTTTGCCCGGTACCATCCTGCGGTGTCGCATCCTCAATTTGGCGTGTGCCGCGGCAATCCGGGTAACGGATGCAGGCAAAAAAGCGGCCGAATTTACCGTCCCTCTCAGTCATTGGAGAACGACATTTCGGGCAGTTGGGCGCGGTGCTTAGCGACTTGGCATTAGGTGCGGCAGCAGAGGGCTCGATGAAGCCACGAATTTCCGCTTTCAGTGTTTCTAGGAACTTACGGGGATCGTCTTCGCCCCTGCGGATGCCGTCTAGAGTGGCTTCCCATACAGCGGTTCTGTCTGGCTTGCTGACAGATTCAGGTAGCGCATTAATCAGCACCTTACCTTTGTCGGTGGCTCGGATATGCTTGCTGTCTCGGTATAGATAGTCCCGCTTGAACAGGGTGTCGATAATGTTCGCACGGGTAGCTTCTGTGCCAAGACCGTCGGTCTCTCGCAGGGTTTTTCTCAGCTCAGGGTCCGTTACAAATCGGGCAATGTTGGTCATTGCCGATAGCAGCGTGGCATCGTTGAAGTGCTGGGGAGGCTTGGTTTTGCGCTCGCCTATGCTGCTGTCTTCACAGAAAATAGGTTCGCCTTTATCTAGGCGTGGTAATGGGGCCTTCTCCGCCTCTTTGCGGCCGTCCCGAAGTTTCAGTTCCAGCGCTTTCCAGCCGGGTGTGAGTACCGCAGTTTCCGTTGCGCGGAACCGGTGATCCGATACCCGCACGGTAATCCGGCCTTCGCGATGTATGGCGTCCGCCGAAAACTGCATTAAATAATAGCGGCTTATCAGGCCGTAGATTCGTTGTTCCGCTTCACTGAGTTTGCCATTGGCTACCGCGCGGCTGGTCGGAATGATGGCATGGTGCGCATCTACCTTCTTGTCGTTCCAAACAGCGGTTTTGCGGTTAAAATCGGCTTTGCTACAAGCCTCGCTTAAGTCTGGGACGACCCGGCCAATCGCGCCTGTAACCTGCTCCCGCTGGTCATAATGCCCTTCGGGCAAGTAGCGACAATCTGAGCGTGGGTAGGTGATGAGCTGATGGCGCTCGTACAAATTTTGCGCGGTATCCAGTACGTCTTTTGCGCCCATGCGGAATAGGCGGCCGGCTTCTATCTGCAAGGCAGAGAGCGAAAACGGCAAAGGCGGTGCTTCGGGTCTATCCCGAAAACGGGATTCCATTACCGTACCCGGCCGGCTGTGAACGCTGCCTGCAATTTGCTCGGCTGTTTCGCGATCCAGCAGGCGGCTTTCTTCGTCTAAATGCTCGTGAAACTGTTCGTCTGGGAGCCACTTGGCCGTGAAAGTCTGTTGGTCGGCTTCTTCTTCCTGTGCCTTGAAGCGTGCTTCTATGCGGAAGTACGGCTTAGGATCGAAGTTTTCGATGGTGTTGTCGCGCTCCACCACCAGCCCTAGTACTGGCGTTTGTACACGGCCGACAGAATAGACGCCCTGTTGCCCTTGCTGCTGGTAGTTCAGCGTATAAAAGCGGGTGAGGTTAATGCCATAAAGCCAGTCGGCCCGCTGCCGTGCGAGCGCAGAATGGGAAAGCCTGCGAAATTCCAGGTTGTCTCTGGGCTGTTGTATGGCTTTGGCAACGGCGGCCGGGGTCAGGTCGTTTATGAGTACCCTTTTTACCGGCGCCTCGGTACCGAAATACCGTATCACTTCATCAACCAGCAACTGACCTTCTCTGTCTGGGTCGCCGGCGTGAATAATGGTGTGTGCTTGCCGAATCAGCGATTCCAGCGCGTTGAGCTGCTGGCGCACGCTGTCTTTGGGGGTGACCTGCCATGTGTCGGGGAACATGGGGAGGTCGTGCTTGCGCCAGCTTTTCCAAGCCGGGTTGTAGCTGGCGGGTTCGGCCGGTTCCAGCAGGTGGCCTATGCACCAGCTTACGGTGGCGGCTTCACTGCCTTCGCCGCAGCGGATCCAGCCCTGGCCTTTCTGGTAGGGGCCGGGGAGGGCGGCGGCAATGGCGCGGCCAAGGCTGGGTTTTTCGGCAATGTACAGAAGCATGATTGGGCTTGGTTTTATCTGGGGTGAAGTGGGTTGGGAATGTGGCTGTTTGGCAGTGGGGTGTCAAGGTTCGGGTGGCTTGTCTCTTGTAGTAGACTGTTTATCTTTATTAAGGCGGATATGGGAGTTAGTTAGCGATGAAAATCCAGAACACGCTCGAAACCAAGCTGAATGAGGCGTTTGATGCCAGCATTCTTCAGGTGGAAAACGAAAGCCATAAGCACAGCGTGCCGCCAAATTCAGAGACGCATTTTAAGGTGACGATGGTGTCGCCGGCGTTTGAGGGGCAAATGAAGGTTAAGCGGCATCAGGCTATCTATAAAGTGCTTGCGAAAGAGTTAGAAATGGTCGGTGGCGTGCATGCGCTGGCGTTGCATCTATACTCACCAGAGGAGTGGGAGGCATCTGGGCAGGTTGCGCCGGCGTCGCCGAATTGTATGGGCGGTTCCAAGGCCGATCCGCAGCAAGCGGTTTCAGGCGTTCAAAATCAGAATGGAGGGGATTCATGAGCCAGTTCTTTCAAATTCATCCTGAAAACCCGCAACTGCGGTTGGTTAAACAGGCGGTCGACATCCTTAGAAAAGGCGGTGTTGTGGTGTATCCCACCGATTCGGGCTATGCCATTGGCTGCCACCTGGGAGAAAAACAGGCACAGGACCGAATCAAGCGCATACGTAAACTGGATGACAAGCACAACTTTACGCTGATGTGTCGGGATCTGTCTGATATCGGGGTGTATGCCAAGGTGGATAACACTCAGTACCGGCTTTTGAAAACGTTCACACCTGGGGCGTATACGTTCATTCTGGATGCGACCAATGAAGTGCCACGGCGCTTGCTGAACCCTAAACGTCGCACGATTGGCGTACGGGTTCCCGATAACGCGATTGTTCAGGCGCTTCTGGGCGAGCTTGGCGAGCCTATTATGAGCAGTACACTGATTTTACCCGGCGAGTCCGACCCCATGACAGATCCCTACGATATCCGGGATACGCTGGAGCATGAGTTGGATCTGATTATTGATGGTGGTTTTTGCGGAATGGAGCCCACCACGGTGGTTAACTTTACCGGCGAGGTGCCAGTGGTCACCCGCGTTGGCAAGGGCGACCCGACACCGTTTGAAGTGTAATGCTCAGGCGCGAGTGTTCAGGTTGAAGGCGTAAGCATCTCGATTTCCCGCTGCTTCAAACGGGCTGGTCGGGGCCGAACGGCGCAGGGTGTCGTAACGGTTTACGAGATCCTGCAAGCCGTTGAACTGCTGGTTCTCACTGATCAGAGTGTCCAGCAGTGAATTGTTCACGCCGTAGGCCTGATTAAGCTTCAAAGCGTTATCCATGAAGTGCAGTGTCGGCTCGTTTACGCTCAGCCGGCTGAACGCATCCGTAAAGTTCTTGTTCAGGTTTAGGTCATTCTCTATGCGGGTGCGGGTTTCTTCTGCCAGCTTTCCGCCTACTTCAATTTTGCCGCCATCATCTTTATTCACACTTACAGCGGTGGCCGGGTTCAGGTTGTATTCGGCAAGTTTGTGCCGCAGCGTCTCCCTTATGAAGGCAAGATCCTGCCCTACCGTTTGTTTGTAATCCGACAGTGGTAACTTCTGCGATTTCAGTCGGCCGGCATCACTCAGTGAGTCTCCTGAGGGAGTGAAGCGGTCATCGCCGGGGCTTGCCGGTCTTACTGCCTCTGCGCCGCCAGCACCTTTGGCCTTTTGTTCTTCCGCCCCGCTTGTGGCCGGGCGATTCTCCAGGGTTTGTTGAAAGCGAGTGCTTGCCTGAATAAGAGATGTCAGCAGTGACATGGCTTATGTTCCTCCACCGGCTCGCAAACGCGCGCCAGAAAATGATCGTCTGTCACATGTGGTATGCATGTTCCGGGCCAGTCGGTAAAAGCGCGTGATTCTGATCTGAATCAGTAAATATTTGATGCATATCTATAAAGTTACCCGCCACTTTGCCGTAAACAACAGTGAAGTTTTGAAAGCGCCGGGTTAATCCTCGCGCTCTGATACGTCCTTCGGATTGGTTCTTTGACCAGGTTGCTATGAAAAAACACTATTCCATCCGTTTTCTGCTACTCGCTGCTCTGGCAGCCGCGTTTTCACTCATTCTGGTTTTTACCGTGCTTTACAGCGCTAATGCCCAGCGCGATCACATGGAGGAGTTCAGCCACAAGTATGTGGATGGCCTTGCCAAGTCCTATTTTGATGGGCTGAATACCATGATGGTGACCGGCACGATTAATAACCGTGATGTGCTTCGGGACAAGGTGATGGCTCCGAAGGATGTGCTGGATGTAAGAGTAGTGCGCAGCGACCAGTTGAACCGGATGTTTGGCAAGGGAACGCAAACGGAACAAAAGCGAGGCCCGGACGATAGAAAGGCCTTGGCGGGCGAAAGGATTGAGCGTTATTCAAGCAACGATGACGGGCGCGTATATACGCTGATTGAGCCTGTTATTGCGCGGGAAGACTACCAGGGCGTGAACTGCCTGGGATGTCATCAGGCACAGGAAGGCGATGTGCTGGGAGCAATTCGTGTGGACTACTCCCTGGCAGAGAGTGATGACGGATTGCGTCAGCAATTATTTGCCAGTGGCGGTATTCAAATCGCGATCTTTATAACGGTATTTTTTCTGACTGCGCTGGCTTTGAATCGATTGGTTTTCTCCAGATTGCGCCGGCTTCAGAGAAGTATGGATGAGATTTCTGGAAACTCCGATCTCACCATTGAATTGGACGTTTCCCGTAACGACGAAATCGGTTCCGTATCCCTAGCGTTCAATCGCATGATGGCAAAAATCCGCGAAAGTATGCACACGGTTATGGATAACGCCGAGCAGGTGGAGAAGGCAGCCCGTAGCATTGCAGCAAAAGCCGAAACCACTGGCCGCGAAGTGATGGCGCAGAAGGACAATACCGATCAAGTTGCCAGCGCTACAACGGAAATGGCCGCATCGGCTGTCCAGGTGCGCGAAAACGCCAACCACACGACCCGCAAGTCGGCAGAAACTGCCGAATCAGCCAATAGCGGCGAGCGCTTGGCGCGCACCGCGGTGGAAGGTATTGAGGCCTTGAATACCGAAGTGCAGGGTGGTGCCAAGCGAATCGAAGATCTGAACCAGCGCACCAGCCAGATGGCAAACATGGTGGAAGAAATCTCCAACATTGCCGAGCAGACTAACCTGCTGGCGCTGAACGCAGCCATTGAGGCTGCCAGAGCCGGGGAGCAGGGGCGTGGCTTCTCTGTAGTCGCGGATGAAGTTCGCGCGTTGGCATCGCGCACTCAGGTGTCCACAGAAGAAATCCGCAAAACCATAAGCGGTCTTAAAAACGAAGTGGTTGATTGTGTGGCTACCATGCGCCATGCATCGGACATGGCCGGCCACCAGGTAGAGGCCATTTTGAAAGTAGAATCCGAATTGCAGAGTATTGCCTCCGCTGTTCGTGAAATTACATCCCTGAACCAAGAGATGGAAAGCGCGGCGAATGAGCAGAGCGATGTGTCAGAGGCTATTAATCAGAACGTGATCGAGATCAGCCGTTCGGCAGAGCAGGCGTCAACGGATGCCCAGGAAACAGCGGGTATTGCGGGTGACTTGCTTGTGATGGCAGAAGCGCTCAGAAAAACCATTGAGCAGTTTCAACTGACCAGAAAGGATCGCTGACGGGGTGGTCTTTGCAGGCCACCCCGTAGCCGTTACCCGACGATCAGCCCTGACGGGTAACGTTAATGATCTTAAGATGGATATTGGCGCGGCCACGGATCGGCCATTCGATGGACTCTCCTACCGAAAGCCCAAGCAGGGCCGAGCCCGCTGGCGCTAAAATAGAAATCTTGCCATCTCCGGTACCCACCTCATGGGGATACACCAGGGTCAGTTCGTGCTCCTTGCCGCTATCCGTATTCTGAAAGCGCACACTCGAATTCATCGTTACTACGTGGGCAGGCATTTCTGCAAGCGGCACAAGCGTAGCCCGGCTTAGCTCATTCTCTAGACCGTCTGCAACATCAGAATCACCCTGTTTTTCAATCAGGGTAGACAAACGATTAAAATCTTCTTCAGCAACCAATATTGCCGGCATGTCAGCCATAGTAATCTCCAGAAAAAATAATTAATAACTCAGGATTTCAGGGTTCAAGCGCCGAACCCGGCGTTTCAAAAGCGGATTCAGCGAGAAAAGAGAAAAGCGGGCAACACACCGGCAGTGCCTGCCTGGCGGCGGGCACTTAAATGATAGAAAGGAATGGTCTCTGAGAAAAGCGTTCTCACAGGCTCACCTAGTGTGTTGTTTGGATAAATAAAGGAAAGGCGGGAACTTGGCCACTTTGGTCAATTTATAAGCTTTTGCCGGGTTCCACAAGTAGGCTTGCGTAAAGCCTCAGAAATAAAGCGCATAACGCCAGATTTGTTAGACTGATACCATAAACGATTCATCCACAGACTGCATCAGGCAAGGAACGTCCTACTCATGTCCAAATTGTTTCCTTCTGTTGACCCAGATGGGTTACTGGAATACTCCGTGGTATTCAATGACCGTTCACTAAACCACATGTCGGCACCCTTTCAGCAGGTGATGCGGGATATTTCCTCCACACTGCGGCAAGTCTATAACGCCAAAGGCGCGGTGGTTGTGCCCGGTGGCGGCAGTTTTGGGATGGAAGCCGTCGCCCGCCAGTTTGCCAATGGAGAGCGCTGCCTTATTGTTCGCAACGGCTGGTTCAGTTACCGCTGGACCCAGATACTGGAAGCAGGTCGAATCACCGACAACATATCCGTGCTCAAGGCCAAAACTCTGGACAATACGCCCCAGGCCGCATACGCACCTGTTCCCGCAGAAGAGGTCGCGGACCGCATCAGGGCAGAGAAGCCCGCTGTGGTGTTTGTTCCCCATGTGGAAACCGCGTCTGGCATTGTTCTGCCGGATGAATACCTAAAAACCATTGGCGCAGCGGTTAAGGACGTGAACGGCCTGTTCGTGCTGGATTGCGTGGCCTCCGGTGCTTTGTGGGTTGATACCACGGCCTGTGGCGTAGACGTACTGATCAGCGCGCCCCAGAAAGGCTGGAGTGCCTCACCTTGCGCTGCTCTGATCACATTGAGCGAACGCGCTATCGCCCGCATGGAAGAAACCACCAGCAGTAGCTTTGCGGCAGACCTGCGCAAATGGTCCCAGATAATGCAGGCCTATGAGTCCGGCAGCCACGCCTACCACGCAACCATGCCTACCGACACGCTGGTGGTGCTGCGTAACGCCATGCTAGAAACTCTGAACACCGGCCCGGATCTGCTTTATCAGCGCCAAGTGGAGCTTGGCCAACAGGTGCGGGAGCTGTTCTACAACGCTGGGTTCAAAAGCGTTGCTGCGCCTGGCTTTGAGTCATCCAGTGTGGTGGTTCTGCATACCGACAACATCAACATCCACAACACCAGCCTGTTCCGTGAACAGGGCTTGCAGATTGCGGCGGGCGTACCGCTGATGTGCGATGAACCAGAGAGCTTCCGCACGTTTCGCATGGGGCTGTTTGGTTTGGAAAAGCTAAACAATGTGGAACGAACGGTGGAGAATCTGCAGGTAGCGCTGGAGGCGATTCAGGGCTGATGATACGTTTTTAATGCCTTTCAACTCATTGAATTCTGGGTTGCCCAATGCAGCCCAATAAACAAGAGGAATGCCTGTGTCTCTCCCAAGTTACAGAATATGTCGAGTAAAGCGCCAGTATAAAACTCTGGCTTCGAACAGAGCGTGTCGTGGGATTTCGCAATCGCTGATGCGGTGTCTTGCGCTTGCGCTGCTGTGTGTAACCGGCACGGTTTCGGCGCAGGAGCCGGTGGTGGTTTCCTCAAAAATCGACACAGAGGGGGGAGTCCTCGGTCAGATGATTCTGCAGCGCCTGGAGAGCGGAGGTATTCCAGTAGAAAACCGACTACAGCTTGGTAGCACTAGCATTGTACGCAGTGCGATTAAGGCCGGAGAGATTGATCTTTACCCCGAGTACACAGGCAATGCCGCGTTCTTTTACGATCAGGCAGACAGCCCGGTGTGGAAAAATGCTGCAAAGGCTTACGACATGGCGGCCGAGCTTGACCTCAACGCTGAGGGTATTGTTTGGCTCACCCCTGCGAACGCCAACAACACTTGGGCTATGAGCGTGCGCGGCGATTTGGCTGAAAAGAACAACCTCAAAACCCTGGAAGATTTGGCGGATTACATAAACGCTGGCAAGCCCTTTAAGTTTGCGGCCAGTGCTGAGTTTGTCGGGTCGGCCAGCGCCCTCCCTGCGTTCCAGAAAGCCTACGGGTTCAAGCTAACGTCTGATCAGCTTCTGATTCTGTCTGGCGGAAACACTGCAGCGACCCTGAGGGCGGCGGCGATTAACTCCAATGACGTTAACGGCGCTATGGCCTATGGCACAGATGGCGGTTTGAACGCTTTGGGCCTGAAAGTGATGCAAGACACCAAAGGCGTGCAGCCGGTCTATCAACCGACACCGATTATCCGGGCAAGCGTATTGAAGACCTATCCCAAAATACGCGCGCTGCTAAAGCCGGTGTTTGAGTCGCTTGATCTGGAAACGCTGCAAGAGTTGAATGCAAAGGTGGCGGTCGAAGGTGCCCCTGCAGAAGCGGTGGCCCGGGACTATCTGGAAAGCCTTAGCCTGGATTAATCAGTGCCTTCATCAACAACGCTGCCGAACCGTGTGCTGTCTAACCGTGTAATACCGGTGTTAGCACTGGCTGCGCTCGGATTGGTGTGGCTGCTCAATCTCGGCGTAGTGCTGCCCAACCGTATTGTTTCTGGAAACGGCTACGGCCTCTATGGCGCAACAGGCTGGCTTGGGGCAATCATTGTTTCGTCCCTGCTGTTGGCAGTGGTTGTGCTGGCAACAAGGCCTATTCACACACGCTTTTTGATACTAACGGTATTGCTGACGGCCGCACTGATGGGCTTGCCTCTGCTGCTTGAAGTGTTTGCGCTGCGCAGGCTTCCATCGGATGCCGCTTATGCCCGGATTGGCATAGGTGCCGGGTTCTGGTGTTTGGCGTTTTTTCTGGCCCTGATGCTTTTAGAAACACTGGGCCAGCTCAAAGCCTCCCGTCGCCTGCAGTTATCTACCGTGCTGCTGGTTGTTACTGGTTGGTGGCTCTGCGCCAGCCGTGAGGGGCTGTCTAGCCTGTCGCTTATCCGCGAGTACACCAATCGGGCGGACCAGTTCTCCCAAGCATTAACCGTACATTTGTCATTGTCACTCGGTGCCGTTGCCATAAGCGCGGTGCTGGCTTTCGCTTTGGCGCTGGTTATGGTGCGGCGAGAGCGCTGGCGACGGCCGCTGCTGGGGCTGGTCAGTTTTATGCAGACCATCCCCAGTCTGGCGCTTTTCGGGTTGTTAATTGCGCCGTTGGGCGCTCTATCTGCGGCTTTTCCCTTTTTACAGACACTGGGCATCCGGGGCATTGGCTGGGCGCCCGCGCTGCTGGCACTGATTGCCTATAGCCTGCTGCCATTGGTGCGCAATACCTATGTCGCTTTGATGGAAGTGCCTGAGTCTGTGGTCGACGCCGGGCGAGGTATGGGAATGAGCGAGCGACAGATATTTATGCAGGTGAAACTGCCTCTGGCCCTGCCGGTCATTATTGAAGGCGTGCGAATTACCACCATACAAGCCATTGGCCTGACCGCTGTCGCTGCGCTGATCGGCGCGGGAGGCTTCGGCACGTTCATTTTTCAGGGCCTCGGCCAGGCTGCCATGGATCTGGTACTGCTTGGTGCGTTGCCCACAATCTTCCTGGCGTTGGCGGCCGATGGCATCCTGTCTGCATTGAAATTTCGGGAGACCCCAAAGTGATTGAGCTGAAAGGTGTCACTCGCCGGTTCGGTGATGCGGTGGCGGTTGATGATATTGATCTGACCATAGAAACCGGCGAAGTCTGCGTTCTTGTGGGCAGTTCCGGCTGCGGAAAATCCACCACGCTAAGGATGATCAATCGCCTTTTGCCCCGCACCAGCGGCGAAATTCTTGTGGATGGCGAGGATATCAACAAAGCCGACCCCGAGGCGCTGCGACTGAATATGGGCTACGTCATACAGAGCACCGGGTTGTTCCCCCATTGGACTGTCGCTCGCAATATCGGCGTGGTGCCCGATCTACTCAAATGGCCAGCCCACAAACGTGATAAACGCGTAAATGAACTGCTAACCCTGCTAGGGCTGAACCCGGAAACCGACGCTATCAAATATCCCCACCAGCTTTCCGGCGGCCAGGCCCAGCGGGTGGGCGTGGCACGAGCGCTGGCGGGCGATCCTAATATTCTCTTGATGGACGAGCCTTTTGGCGCACTGGATGCCATCACCCGGGAAAACCTGCAGCAGGAAATGTTACGAATCCAGCGGCAGCTCAATAAAACCACTGTGTTTGTGACCCACGATATTGATGAGGCCTTGAAACTGGCTACGCGTATCGCAGTGATGGATCAAGGGCGAATTATCCAACACGATACGCCGGAGGCGATCCTTCGAAGGCCGGCATCAGCCTTTGTGGAAAACCTGATTGGCAAGGGCGACCGTGGCCTGAAGCTCTTGGCTTTGCGCACGGTGGGCGACCTGATGGAGCGCCATCCACAGCCTCGAAAATCAGAACCCTGTTCCGATGGCCTGAATGAGGCAGACAGCCTTCGTTTTGCGCTATCCGTTATGATCTGGCAAAACTCCGCGGAACTCCCAGTGTTCAATGGGGCAGGCGAAGAGGTTGGCACAGTAAAGCGCGAGCAACTTCTGCAGGTTGGTGCCTGATGCGCGCGTGGTTTGCCCCGATTGCCTGGGTTGCTTCGTTGTGCGCATTAGCGGCTCTGCTCCCCACAATGACACCGCTGTTTTCATGGGTGGAACCCGACACCAACAACGTGATTTACACCAGAGACAGCTTCTACTTTCTGTTGCAGAGCCACATCTGGCTTGTGCTGGCTTCCGCCACGATTGGCACGCTGGTGGCTGTGTCTGCAGGCATCTTTGTGACTCGCCCCGCCGGTCGCGACTTTCTGCCGTTGGTCAGCCAAATAGCCTCCATCGGGCAGACCGTGCCGCCTGTAGCCGTGCTGGCGCTGGCAGTGCCCGTTATGGGTTTTGGCGAGAAACCTACGCTCTTCGCGCTGGTGCTTTATGGCTTACTTCCGATTCTGCGGAATACCCTGGCAGGGTTGGATGGCATTAACTCGGCGGTGCTGGAATCGGCCAAAGGAATGGGCATGTCTTCCGCGCAAGTGCTGTTCAAAGTGGAGCTCCCCTTGGCAGGGCGAGTGATATTAGCGGGAATCCGCACCTCCGTCACCATCAACATCGCCACCGCAGCGATCGGCTCAACCATTGGCGCCCGCACATTGGGCGACCCGGTGATTGCGGGGCTGGTTAACGGCAATACCGCCTACGTTTTGCAAGGAGCCATCCTGATCGGCCTGCTGGCGCTGGCGACTGACAGTTTGTTTGAAGCTATAGAGCGTACTTGGGCTCGGCCCTTTTCAACGCGGGCTTCCGAAGCGTAGGATTCCCGTGCCTTAGTCACCCATCGTGCCGCCTTAAGCTGTGTTGGGGATTTAGTAAGGAGGTCGGTAACAACGCGTTAATTTTTGTTTATTTTTTAATTTTTATTGTTACAATGGCGGGCCACTTGAAACTACATGGATGTTAGGAGTACAGGATGTTAGCCTCATATTTGCGATGGGTTTCCGTTTCGCTCGTCATGATTTTTTCCCCAACTTGTGTTTTTGCTTCAGCAATTCAGCTCAACGAATGGGCGTTTAATGTTGACGGCAATGTTTCAGAGTATTTTGCTGGAGACGAACTGCCGGGTTCCGGCAATCTAGATAGCCAGACAGGGCTCGGTACTCTAGATTTTGCGTTTTCTTCCCCAGGTTCCCATTCGTTACTGGCTTTTTTCGATTTTGAGATTGCGGCGAGTAGCAATACCTATTTCAATGAGTTTGGCAGCGCCACGGGAAGCCCAGTCTCGGGCCAAAGTTGGCAGATCGATGAGCCTGGGTTCTTGTTCGGCACAATCTACGACAACTTTCTTGATGATTCCCTCAATAATACAAATTCCTTGCCCCAGCATGCGTCTGATGATGTCTCCTTCGCATTAGGGTGGAGCTTTGAGCTTTTGGAAAATGAAAGCGCGGAACTCTCGTTGTTTGCTAGCGACACTGCGCCGTTAGAAGGTTTTTTCCTCTCCCATAGCGATCTTGACGCTAACATTAATCAGTCCATTTATTTTTGGGGTGAGCTGAACATCAGCAGTATTCCGGTTTCCGTACCGGAGCCCTCCTCTTTTGCTCTCCTGTTGGTAGGCCTTGTGGGCCTTACCTTTGCCCGGGTGTCTAGATAAGCATTTCCCCCCGGAACTAGGTTTACGCAGATCAAATAATTTCATAAAGATATAAAACAAGGGATTAACATGAAACGGAGCTTTCGCCCCGCCTATTTCACTGGCGTGCTTTTGGCTGGTTTACACCTTTTGTCGTCTCCCCATGCAATGGCCAGTCAGGCTCCGTTAGCTGCTGACGTATTGGTTGTTATCGATGAGTCCGGATCCATGTCTGGCGAGCAACGCTGGATTGGCGAAATGATTCCGCTCCTTGATGACAATCTGAAGCAGTACGGCATTGGCAATGAGGCGCGTGAGAATCTTTACGGATTGATAGGGTACGGTAATTCGAGAGTGGTTCCGCGTTCGCTACTTGTGTCTGGCGAAAAACTAGGGGCGGCTTCGGCATTTGTCGATGCGTCGCGGGGCTTAGTGACAAGCGGCGGCACGGAAGATGGCTGGAGAGGCATTGAGTATGCGCTGGACGAATATTCCAGACGTAACGGCGCCGCAGTTAATATCATTTTGGCAACTGACGAAGACAGAGATAATACGGAAAGCTCAATAACTTATCAGACGGTTAGAGACAAGCTCAATGAAAATAGAGCTCTGTTGAACGCCGTTGTTAACGCCCGAGTGAAGTGCGCTGATGGCACGAGTGCTTTGGGGGTGGATAGTCTCGGAACCGGTTACGTTGCTGATGGGAGCGGAGGCTTCACCACCTGTGAAGGTGCGTCTGCACGGTCGGGTTCTGGCCGTACCATCGCTCACTATGTTGATCTTGCGATGGAAAGCGGCGGTGCGGCTTGGGATCTAAATTTTTTGCGTTCGGGTGGGACAAATGCGGAGTCTTTTACCCGCGCTTTGCTTGATATCAAGGTAGAAGAAATTCTTAGCCAGAGACCTACAGGTGATCTGGTGGCAGTCGTTCAGGCTACGCCCAATCCTGCGGTAGCAGGTGAGACTATTACCTTAGATGGTACAGGATCATTCCATCAGAAAGATGACAGCTTGATTGTCCGTTGGGAATGGGATCTCGATGACGACGGTATCTATGATGCTGAGGGGCCGGTTTTGACAACCAGCTTTCCCGAGCTCGGGGAATACCCGGTTACGCTCCGTGTAACAGACGATAGCCAAACACCATTGGTTGAAACCGCCCGAGTGATCGTTGATGTTGATACTCCACCGTTACAGCCAACCGCTGACGCAGGTGGCCCTTATTTGTTCTGTCCACAAACTCAGCCTTGGTATGTTGACGGTTCGGGCTCAGTAAATCCTGATGATGGGCTTAACGAGTTGAATCAACCAGCAGATCGACTCACTGCGTGGGAGTGGGATTTTGATAACGATCTTGCTTTTGATGATGCCAGTGGTGAACGAATAGATGTTACCAGTCAGTTTTCAGGAATGGGAACAGGGGATTACCTGATCCGGCTGAGGGCAACGGACAATACTTCAAACGCATTCCCAAGTAGTGGTCAACCGAATTTGTCTGATGTCTCGGTTACTCAGGTTCGGATACGGGATGCGTCAGATGCTGCCTGCAACTGCCTGACTGACCTCGCCGTGCGGGCGAAAATGACGAAAATTCAGCTTACTTGGAGCGATTCTGGGGCTTCCAGCTATGCGATTTACAGAAGCGAACAGGAAGGTGGACCCTACACGCAGATTGCCACCACAGACAATCGCTACTCAACGTACCTGGATACTGGTCTTCAGCTAGATACAACGTATTACTACGCAGTGAGCGAGCTGGGCACGGATGGACGCCCGACCTGCCGATCGCGAGAGGTGAATGCAACTCCTACTGCCCGAAGGCTCAATCCCTCAAACCGTCCTCCCGAGATACATTCTTCTCCGATAGTAAGCGCGGTTGAGGGCGAGCTATATCAGTACTCGGTTGAAGCTACAGATCCCGATCGTCGTGATCGCATTGAATTCAACTTGCAAGTAGCCCCAAGCGGTATGGTGATTGATGCAAACACCGGTGAGATTGAGTGGACGCCGGTTAATGCGCAGGTTGGTCAGCAAACAGTCGTTGTTCGGGTTTCGGATAGGCAGGGGGAGTTTGGCGAGCAGGTATTTACGGTCAATGTGACGAACGTTAACCAAGCGCCTCGCATTGTTAGCAGCCCAGAATCCAGCGCGACAGAGCGCCAATCCTATAATTATCAGGTGCAAGCGATAGATCCCGACTTCAGAGACACCCTGTCTTACCAACTGCTCAATGGGCCTCAGGGTATGACGTTAGACTCCGATAGCGGGCTTGTGGTCTGGACACCTCAGGATGGGCAAGCGGGTATTCAGGTAGTCACGATCAGGGTGACCGATGCTGCAGGAGAAGCGGACACCCAAAGCTTTGAACTAAGTGTGCGGGAAAGAAATTATCTTCCTGTCATAAGCAGTAAGCCAGCCGGTGAGGGATCTGTCGCTACTGAATATCGATATCTGGTGCAGGCCACCGATGAAAATGCGGATGACGAACTTACGTTTGCGTTGGGCGAATTCCCTGAAGGGATGGTTATTTCCCCGTTGACGGGAGAGGTTACCTGGACGCCGCAAGCCGGCCAAGAGGGGGTGCATTCTGTATCTGTGGTTGTGTCGGACAGCCGTGGAGCTTCTTCCTCACAGAATTTTGATGTCCTGATTGCAGAGCAGAATTTCGCTCCAGCGTTCACAACAGGCACGCTCCCGGATGCGACTGAAGATCAGAGTTACCGATATACACTAACGGCAGCGGATACGAACAATGATGAAGCGCTGACGTTCAGCCTAATTTCAGGCCCTTCTAACCTTCAGATTGATCCTGCCAGTGGTGAGATTGCTTGGCTGCCCGTCTCTGCTCAGGTTGGTGAAAACCCAATTCGTGTCAGGGTGACTGATTCTCGAGGGCTCTACGACCAGGCAGACTATGTGCTGAACGTTATCAGCGTTAACGTGCCCCTGGAAATCATTTCAACTCCACCGCTAACCGTGGAAGCTGGCTATTCTTATGAATATCAGGTTGTTGCAACCGACGATAGCGGCGTAAACCTGGAATATCGGCTGATAGAGGGTCCGGCAGGATTGTCCATGAGCTCAGGCGGTCTCTTAACCTGGGTGCCGGGAATAAGCGATGCAGGCGCAAACCGTGTCACGATTCAGGTTGTTGATCAGGACGGGGCGTCTGCCACCCAAAGTTTCAGCCTTCAGGTAAACACCGGAAACCAGAACCCAGTTATTGAGAGCAATCCGCCGACCTCTACGAGGGCGGGGCAACCCTATAATTATGCGGTTTCTGCCACGGATGCCGACGGCGATAGCTTGACCTACAGTCTCACTCAAGCACCAGCCGGGATGGTTATCAGCGCGGCGGGGCAGGTCAGCTGGACACCCACAGAAGAGCAGGCCGGTGCCTATGGCGTGGCTATTCGTGTGATGGACGGCAATGGGGGAGGTACCTCCCAATCATTCATGCTTGAAGTAAGCAGCAGTAACGCAGCCCCTTCTATTGTGAGTTCATCGCTGTCGCCAGCAGTGGTTGGTGAGGTTTATCAGTATGCAGTCGTGGCTACAGACCCTGAAGGACAGCCTCTTACCTATACGCTCGTCTCCGCGCCGGGTGGTATGACCATTAATGAAAGCACCGGGCACGTGGAATGGCTGCCGTCGAAAGGCCAGGTTGGAAGCCATCCTGTGGCGATTCGAGTTGAGGACAGTGCAGGCGCATCCGTCACACAGAGTTTCACCCTCACGGTTGTTGAAAAGAATACGGCCCCGGTTATCGAGAGCAATCCACCAACAAGTGGCCTTGTTGACGAACCTTATCTGCATACCTTTCAGGCCTCAGATGAAGATGGCGATTCTCTGAGCTGGAGTTTGGTATCAGGCCCTGCAGGAATGTCTCTTGATTCCGTAACAGGTGTTCTGTCCTGGACGCCGACACCGGCTCAAGCAGGTTCTCAACAATTCACCGTTGCTGTTACTGACTCCAAAGCGACAGTGGGCAAGATATATACAGCCATGATCGGTGGTGACTCAGCGTTACCTCGGCTAGGTAATAAGCCCAAGGATATCGCTGAGGTTGGTAAGCCTTATGTGTACCGAGCCATCGCTATTGATGCAGAGGGCTATGCGGTAGATGTGAAAATTGTCTCGGCTCCGAATGGCATGGTACTCAGCGATGAACAAGGCATACCTACCATCAGATGGACACCCAGTGAGGGTGATTGCGTGAAAAGCGTCACGTTGGAATTACAGGATCGCTTTGGTCGAACCGCTGAAGCTAGCTGGGAAATCAGGGTGCTGGCTGCGCCTAAAAAGTTCAATCGAATTCAGTGCTCAGCGCAATCTCAAGCGTGTGGCGGCTAACAGAACTCAGGGAGAGAGACAATGTTTTCAGATTTTAGAACCGAGGCGATGTTTTCTGCGCGCTTCAAGCGTCTAGCCAGTGCACTGGTGCTGTTTTTTTTCTCGTTCACTTTCTATTCGCCCGCCGTCCTCGCGGCGTTCAATGAAGTGGATCGACAGTCGAATCCGCCGCGAAATTCGCTGGCCTATACAAATCCGCTTGGTGAGACGATAGAGAGCCTTGAGCAACAGGTCAGTTCGTTACACCAGATGGTTATGACAGAGCGGATGGATCAGATTCCGGCGCACCTTAGCAATATCGACGATCTGGCAGATGTGTTTCACGACAGGGATGCACTGGTAAGAGAGGAACTTTATGCCGAGCACCAATCTCTGATAGAGAGCGGCTTGCCAGATGAAATTTTGGCTCGCCATACGCAGTTTGAAGAGAACTATCGGAATCACGCGGACAGCATTGGGCTCAGCCTCGATAAGCTCTCACATTGGGAAGATAGTGCGAGAGATAAAGAAGAGTTGCTCAGCACACTGGAAACCCTGCAAAGCCACTTACAATACCCCGTGCGTAATCCGCAACAAAGCTTCAGCGGAGATCTGGACTTCGTGACGCCGCCACCGCGGAATTTATACACCAACCAGTCGGCCATAGAAGATTTGCTTGGTGTTAACGGCGAGCCCACATGGGATCTGAGCGACTACCTAGAAACGGACAGCGCGACAGCCAACAGCGATCGCATTCAGGATATCGTGGCTGATCTGGGCCCCGATCCACTAGCGTTGTACAAGTGGGTGCATGACACCATTCGTTTCGTACCAAGCTACGGCGTGATGCAGGGTGCTGATTACACCATCCAGAGTGAACAGGGCAACGCCTTTGATACGGCTAGCACTCTGATTGCGCTCTACCGCCAAGCAGGCATCCCGGCACGGTTCAGCTACGGTACAGTGGCGATATCTGCCGAAGCCGCCCAGAGCTGGGTGGGGGGTGTTTCTAATATCGATGCGGCAACAAATATTCTCAGCCAAGGCGGTATTCCACAGCAGCAGTTCTCTTATGGCGGTGCCTCAGAAGAAGTAGAGATGGAGCACGTCTGGGTCGAGGCTTGGATCAACGGCGAATGGGTAGGTCTTGACCCCAGTTTCAAAGAACACACCTTCACCGAAGGCATGGATATCGAGAATGAAGTGCCTCTGGACGCGGAAGCATTCCTGAGCAATGTGCGAGCCTCAGCCACCGTGAGCGAGGCAGAAGGCTGGGTTCAGGGTCTGGACGCCCTTGTGGTCCAAAACGAACTCGACAATTATCAGGCTCGGGTTCAATCGTTCATCGACGGGACTGGCAGCGACACCACTCTTGGCGACGTACTGGGAACGCAACAGATTGTTCCCGAGAGTGCCGACGTAATCGAAGAGGTGGTATTGCCCTTCAATCGCGTGCGCGCCAGCGCCGTCATCCCCAATCTTCCGGAATCGCTGTACTATCGATTCCGCCTGCAGATCGGCAACACCTTTGGTGGCAGTTTCGGCGCACCCGTGCAATGGGCAGGCACAGCAGCTGAACTGAATCGCCTGACGCCAGAGCTTGTTGGTAAATCCCTGGCGATCAGCTTCCGACCGGCCACCGAAGCTGACCAGCAAACACTGGAAAGCTATCTCCCCGACACGATCGAAACGGTTGACGATCTGCCGACACAATTGCCAGCCAACACGATCAACATGATCGGCGAGATCACCGTGGATGGCGAAGTGGTTGCAACCACCCCCTCAGTGACTCTGGGCCAGTCCCTGATGGTGCGCTTAGGCTTTAATGCACCCGAACGCAGCTGGAACTTCAGCGAGAACAATCTTGTTGCCGGTCAGTATCAGGCAGTCGGTATCGACATGCAGGGCATCAGCCCAACACAGCTGACGTCATTGCAGGGACAACTGGAAAGCGTAAAAACCAGGCTGGAGGCTGAGAACTTCAGTGGTCTGACCAAGCACGATCTCGTGGGTGGCATTCTTCAGTCCGGCATTCAGGGTTATTTGGCAGAAACCTACGCCATGGACAAGATCGCCGCCAAGGCATCGGACATTGTGTATCACCGAAGCCCCAGCTACGGTACGTTCTCTACCCAGATGAACGTATCCTACTTTTTTGGCTCACCGCGCAATGTTCTGTTCAGTGGCGTGGTCATGGACGTAGACAGCATGTCGTCCAATACGGAATCCGTGGATAACTGCTATGAGGACTGGGTGGCGTTTAACCGCAGTTCAGGCATGCGTTCCAGTGCCTACGAGCACTTAATCCCGGAACGACTTTTCTCGACCGAAGATGAGCCTGCGGAGGGCGTCTCAACCGCCAAGGCGCTTGCGCTCGCCATGGCCCAGGGGCAGCGTGTATACACGCTGACGCAGGATAACGCGTCGAGCCTGAGTTTGATCACTATTGATTCGGCGGCCCGCTCTGAGATTCAGAGTGCACTTCAGCAAGGCTTTGAGGTGACGGTTCATGCTCAGCCGATCAATGTGAATGGCTGGGAGGGGAGTGGTTATGCCATTATCGATTCTGAGCGTGGGGTTGGGGCTTATAAGATTAGTGGGGGAGTTAGTGGAGGGTTCTTGACCCCCGAACAGTCGAATTGGCTGTTCATTATCGGTCTTGGTTTGGGCCTTGCCGGCGTTTTTATTGCGGCACCAATCATTGTAGTCCTATCCACAGCGATATCACTTGCATTGATTGCTGACCGTTTCCTGGACATTACTTCCGATTTAAGTGGAACCCAGTGCGAGAACAGCGGAGCAGCAGAGCTTTATGTAGGGTTGGCGCTTGGAGTCTTTGCGCTCGGATTTCTGTTTGGTGGTTTGGGTGCGTTTTTTCTCTTGAGCTATATTGCTTTCCTGGCTGCAGGTGCGATAGCCGGGGCAATCAATAGTAATAATTCGATATGTGAATAGCCCAAACGGCTTTTTGCAAGGCTAACTGAATGAAACAAATTGTTTTCTATATATCGATTGCGTTCTTGTCTGCTGGCATATGGGGCCTGGTAAGTGGTCGCATATTTTTTGGAAGCCAGATGGTCTATCGTTGCGATGGTCGTGCAAACTTTTACGCTGGAATCATCGGTTACTTCATGTTGGCTGCGTTATCCTGGTTTTTTAGCAGGCACTTATGACTTTGCTCGTGGTTGCTGCGGGCATCGTTGGCACAGGCTTGTGTCTTTTGATTGTCAGCTCGCTAATTAGTGGGCGATTTACGCCTTGGTCAAAAAACTCAGAGCGTTTTAGAGATGCGCCTTTGTCATTTGTCTTACAGCAGACAATTTTAATTTTGGTGGGGGTATCAATCGTTTGCGGTATTTGGAAGGCAATGAGTTGATAACATTTTCAGCGTGTACCAATGCAAATATACGCCGACAGCCTGGTCCAGGTTAGGATTGGTTAAGCGTCGCAATCCGATTTCATTCGATATCGAATCTCGCCTTTGGCCCTTTCAGAGGCTCCTGGTTCTGGGCCCGACACAGAACAAAGCCCTATAACCTGAGCCAACTCAACATCGACAGCGAAGCCCGCTCGGCAATCCAGAGCGCGTTGTAGCGAGGTTATGAGGTGACGGTCCACCAAGCTCCTCTCAACGTGAATGGCTGGGAGGGGAGTGGTTATGCCATTATTGATCCTGAGCGTGGGGTGGGGGCTTATAAGATTAGTGGTGGTGCAAATGGAGGTGAGGTCAGTCTGCCTAATGGGCAGGCCTTGATTGGATGGTTACTTTCTATTCTTGACAAAGCGAGCAAAACTCCGTTTCTCAAATCTTTGTCGGGTGTTTTTGGGAAAATTTTAGATTTTTTAACGGCATATAATGATTTTCTCGACTGTGGGGTAAAATATGCAGTTGCAAAGTTTATTGCTTCTGCTTTGGTGACGCTTGGAGCAGTAATGTTGATCCTGCCATTATTTGCTATATTTCTAACGTTTGCTTACGCAACTATAATAAGTACTGTAATTGGCGGTTTCTTTGGCACATTGTTTTCATCACAGTGGTCTTGTAAAAAATAAAGAGGATTAAATTTTGGTTCTCTACGGGATGTTTTTTGGAATCGTTAATTTTTTGTTTATTGTTATTTTTGGTTCATTGGCAAGGTCTCTCAACGGAGGAGTGAGTCCTGAAATAATCCTTTTTAGTGGTACGATAGCGATTTTTTCAACTATGCTACTAGCGTTTAAGAAGTATAGGCGCGATTTGAGTCTTTCCGAAAAAAGAATGATTTTAACAATTTCTACAGTAATTGCGGCAGCAATCGAAGCGATCTTTATTTTCTACGCGGTAAGTGTAAATGCAGAAAGCATTTTTATATATGCTCTAAGTGTTGCATTTAAGCTTTTTATTTTCTCTCTAATTATTAAATTTTCATGGACTATTTTTTATTCTAATGAGCGGCACAACTAAACAGGACGCCCACCTTCAAAGAATTGTCAGGGCGGCATTCCCCAGCAGCAGCTCTCCTACGGTGGCGCTATTGAAGAAGTGGAGTTGGAACATGTGTGGGTCGAAGCCTGGATTAACGGCAAATGGGTAGGTCTTGACCCCAGTTTCAAAGAACACACCTTCACCGAAGGCATGGATATCGAGAATGAAGTGCCTCTGGACGCGGAAGCATTCCTGAGCAATGTGCGAGCCTCAGCCACCGTGAGCGAGGCAGAAGGCTGGGTTCAGGGTCTGGACGCCCTTGTGGTCCAAAACGAACTCGACAATTATCAGGCTCGGGTTCAATCGTTCATCGACGGGACTGGCAGCGACACCACTCTTGGCGACGTACTGGGAACGCAACAGATTGTTCCCGAGAGTGCCGACGTAATCGAAGAGGTGGTATTGCCCTTCAATCGCGTGCGCGCCAGCGCCGTCATCCCCAATCTTCCGGAATCGCTGTACTATCGATTCCGCCTGCAGATCGGCAACACCTTTGGTGGCAGTTTCGGCGCACCCGTGCAATGGGCAGGCACAGCAGCTGAACTGAATCGCCTGACGCCAGAGCTTGTTGGTAAATCCCTGGCGATCAGCTTCCGACCGGCCACCGAAGCTGACCAGCAAACACTGGAAAGCTATCTCCCCGACACGATCGAAACGGTTGACGATCTGCCGACACAATTGCCAGCCAACACGATCAACATGATCGGCGAGATCACCGTGGATGGCGAAGTGGTTGCAACCACCCCCTCAGTGACTCTGGGCCAGTCCCTGATGGTGCGCTTAGGCTTTAATGCACCCGAACGCAGCTGGAACTTCAGCGAGAACAATCTTGTTGCCGGTCAGTATCAGGCAGTCGGTATCGACATGCAGGGCATCAGCCCAACACAGCTGACGTCATTGCAGGGACAACTGGAAAGCGTAAAAACCAGGCTGGAGGCTGAGAACTTCAGTGGTCTGACCAAGCACGATCTCGTGGGTGGCATTCTTCAGTCCGGCATTCAGGGTTATTTGGCAGAAACCTACGCCATGGACAAGATCGCCGCCAAGGCATCGGACATTGTGTATCACCGAAGCCCCAGCTACGGTACGTTCTCTACCCAGATGAACGTATCCTACTTTTTTGGCTCACCGCGCAATGTTCTGTTCAGTGGCGTGGTCATGGACGTAGACAGCATGTCGTCCAATACGGAATCCGTGGATAACTGCTATGAGGACTGGGTGGCGTTTAACCGCAGTTCAGGCATGCGTTCCAGTGCCTACGAGCACTTAATCCCGGAACGACTTTTCTCGACCGAAGATGAGCCTGCGGAGGGCGTCTCAACCGCCAAGGCGCTTGCGCTCGCCATGGCCCAGGGGCAGCGTGTATACACGCTGACGCAGGATAACGCGTCGAGCCTGAGTTTGATCACTATTGATTCGGCGGCCCGCTCTGAGATTCAGAGTGCACTTCAGCAAGGCTTTGAGGTGACGGTTCATGCTCAGCCGATCAATGTGAATGGCTGGGAGGGGAGTGGTTATGCCATTATTGATACTGAGCGTGGGGTTGGGGCTTATAAGATTAGTGGTGGGGCTAGTGGAGGAGTTTTAGAAGGTCTTTCAACTCTGGTTTCGACGCTATTAGGAGCTAGTTCTGGGGTCTTGGAAAAGTTTAAACGTACCAATGTTGGCACGTTCATTTTTGATGGTACTGCGAAACGATTACAAAAGTTGGCTGGTGACGCAACAAAAGTCGGGCTGCTTGCACTGACGGTTGATCTTCTAAACGTTTATAAAAGCGGTGCAAACTTCAGTGATTCTCTCGGTCGCGCAAGTGTTGCTTCATTTAGCTTTGCGATAACGTCTTTGTTGATTGCCAGTTTACTTTTATCGGTAGGTCCAACTCTGGGATTAATTGCTGGTGCTGCAATTGCGTTTTCAGTAACATATGTGACGAGCGCATTTAGTAATAGATATTTCAATAACTAATTTTAGTGCCATCGAATGATTAATTTTATTTTAAGTAAAAAATATGACATTGAGTTAATCAAGAAAAGGTAATAAATGAATACGATTATTTGTTTTTCTATTTTAACTGTAGCATTTTTTTCAATTCTATTTTATATCTGGTACCTGACTTGGCCGGTAGCTGAGGGTGTTGTGACTCATGTTGATAAGTGGATTCAGCCCAAAAATGACGTCATCGGGCCAAGGAAAAAACGGAGGTTACGCTACGAGTATGATTGGAATTCAGAGCGATGTGGAACTGCCGGCCAAAGTCTATTTCTGGCCTATGCGTTTTCACCAAAAAAGAATGTCGGTGATCCTATAAGAATCAGTGTTTGCCAGCGATTCCCCGGGATTACGTGTCCATGGCGTCCCGGGTTTGAATTTTTTGTGTTACTGATTTGGGCGACTTTTCTTGTGGTCGGAGCTTTGGTCGGACTTGTAGAATTTACATCAGTGCTTGGATAAACCAGGTAAGACATGCTCATAATTTTAAAATCTATGAGTGGGGACATTCGAAGGGCTAAAATAGCTAGGGCGTTGTATCCATTGACAAACCCCCTCGCCTACCAGAGCCCTATTAATGGGCTTTGGCAAGGCGTTATGGCTAAAACTTGGCGAATCAAAATGGAGCCTAGTTTCACTGAATAAGTTGAAGAGTTACTCCTGCGGAGCGCTAGCCCTCTTTAACAAGTTGACACAGGAAAAAGGAAGGTTATGGAGCAGTTACTCTATCTTCTATCATTGTGTTTGTTGGTGGCTTGTCTGTGGGCAGTCATATCAGGAAAGTTGTTTCTTGGAGGCCAGATAGTAGAGCGTGATTCTGAACGCGCCAGCTTTTATTTGGGATTGTCTGCGTATGTTGTAATAGCTGTGTTTGCCATTTTATTCTTGGATTCATAGAATAAGTGCAGCACTTTGGATGAACAGGTAGAGGTAGGAGGGCCCTTGCCGGTACCCTCATTCGCTTTACCTACCAAAGTGAAGAGAATCATGGGATACCGACAACTGACCCAGGCACAACGATACCAGATTTCGGCCTTCTTGAGAGTAGGCTGGAGCCAGCGGAAAATAGCCCGGGAGATCAACTGCCACAGCTCGACCATCAGTCGGGAGCTACGTCGTAATCGAAGCCTGACTGAATACGAGCCGATGGAAGCCAGTCGTTTGTCCATACATCGGCGCAAAGGAGCTCGCAAATCTCATAAACGAGCGCCCTCATTGATAGATTGGGTGGCCAAGCAGATTCAGAGTGAATGGAGTCCTGATCAGATAGCCGGTTTTATGAGGCGAGTTGGCAGTATCCAAGTCAGCCATCAGTGGATTTACAATCTGATTTACCGGGACAAAATAGCAGGTGGCGACCTCTGGAGGTATTGTCGCTTGCCTTACCAGAGACGTTATCAGCGCCATCTTGCCAAGCGAGCGGGGTTAGGCAAGATCCCGGATCGCGTAGGCATTGAGTGCCGCCCTAAAGCCGTCGATGATCGCCTGCATATAGGCCACTGGGAAGGAGATACAATCCTTCACGGGCATAAGAATTCAGGCGCGGTCACTCTGGTTGAAAGACGGTCCGGCTACCTGCTCGCAGGCTGTGTGCCGAAGCTGAAAGCCCACTTAGTTACAGATGTCATCATCCGTGAGTTAAGGCCGATCAGAGGGGCCGTACAGACGATGACACTGGACAACGGTTCTGAATTTTCGGACCACCAAACATTTAGCAAAGCGTTGTCGCTGACGTCGTATTTCTGTGACCCTTACCGGTCCAGTCAGCGTGGCTCCAACGAGAATACGAATGGCCTATTGAGGCAATACTTTCCGAAAGGCACTGACTTCGCCAAGGTGTCCAGAAAGGCAACCAGGCAAGCGGTGAACAGACTGAATAACCGACCACGAAAACGGCTGGATTATCGCACACCGGCAGAAGTTTTCTGGGGCGAATACTCAGGAGGCTTGGATACGAGCGGTGCTGCACTTATTACTTGAATCCAGGTTTGGAAGGGTTATATAGTGTGGCCTCTTGCCATGGCCTTACTTTTCCTTGTATTGCTAGTGGTGATAATTTCTTCGTCGCTTTTAACTGGTAAATTTACCCCTTGGTCGTTGGCACCTATACATTATCGGACGAATCCTGCTACTTTCTTGCTGTACATTGCAATCTGCTCGTTAGTGGCTGCAGTATTAATGGTAGCGATGTGGAGATTGTGGGATTCGGGTTTGTTGGGGGAGTTTTTGTAGCGTATACAATAACGAGAATGACAACCGCATTCAGCGATCGATTTTTTAACAATTGATTTATTCTATTAATATTGAAAGGTAATATGTAATTGCAAGAGGTTCTTCAGATGTATGCTGGCTTTGATATTTTTCTTTTGGTTGGGGCTCTTGTATCAATTGCATTCTATATTTGGTATCTGACTTGGCCAGTAACTGAAGGTGTAGTAACTCACGTTGATAAATGGATTCAGCCCAAAAATAACATCATCGGGCCAAGGAAAAAACGCAGGCTCCGCTACGAGTATGAGTGGAAGTCTGAGCGGCGTGGAACTGCCGGCCAAAGTCTATTTCTGGCCTATGCGTTTTCACCAAAAAAGAAAGTGGGTGATTCGATAAAAATCAGTGTTTGCCAGCAATTCCCCAGCATTTCGTGTCCGTGGCGTCCCGGGTTTGAATTTTTTGTGTTACTGGTTTGGACGACTTTTATTGTGGTCGGAGCTTTAGTCTAATTTACATCAGCGCTTGGATCGATGACGTGGTATTGCCCTTCAATCGCGTGCGCGCCAGCGCCGTCATCCCCAATCTTCCGGAATCGCTGTACTATCGATTCCGCCTGCAGATCGGCAACACCACCGGTGGCAGTTTTGGTGCACCCGTGCAATGGGCAGGTGCGGCAGCCGAACTGAATCGCCTGACGCCAGAGCTTGTTGGTAAATCCCTGGCGATCAGCTTCCGACCGGCCACCGAAGCCGACCAACAAACACTGGAAAGTTATCTTCCCGACACGATCGAATCGGTTGACGATCTGCCGACACAATTGCCGGCCAACACGATCAACATGATCGGCGAGATCACCGTGGATGGCGAAGTGGTTGCAACCACCCCCTCAGTGACTCTGGGCCAGTCCCTGATGGTGCGCCTGGGCTTTGACGCACCCGAACGCAGCTGGAACTACAGCGAGAATAATCTGGTTGCCGGTCAGTATCAGGCGGTGGGTATTGATATGCAGGGCATCAGCCCAACACAGCTGACGTCATTGCAAACTCAGCTGGAGAGCGTAAAAACCAAGCTGGAGGCTGAGAACTTCAGTGGTCTGACCAAACACGATCTTGTGGGCGGTATTCTTCAGTCCGGCATCCAAGGCTACCTGGCCGAAACCTACGCCATGGACAAAATTGCCGCCAAGGCGTCGGACATTGTGTATCACCGAAGCCCCAGCTACGGTACGTTCTCTACCCAGATGAACGTATCCTACTTTTTTGGCTCACCGCGCAATGTTCTGTTCAGTGGCGTGGTCATGGACGTAGACAGCATGTCGTCCAATACGGAATCCGTGGATAACTGCTATGAGGACTGGGTGGCGTTTAACCGCAGTTCAGGCATGCGTTCCAGTGCCTATGAGCATTTAATTCCGGAACGAATTTTCTCCACTGAAGATGAACCTGCGGAAGGCGTCTCAACCGCCAAGGCGCTTGCGCTCGCCATGGCCCAGGGGCAACGTGTATACACGCTGACACAGGACAACGCGTCGAGCCTGGGTTTGATCACTATAGATTCGGCGGCCCGTTCGGAAATCCAGAGTGCACTTCAGCAAGGCTTTGAGGTGACGGTTCATGCTCAGCCCATCAATGTGAATGGCTGGGAAGGTAGTGGTTATGCCATTATTGATCCTGAGCGTGGGGTTGGGGCTTATAAGATTAGTGGGGGTGTTAGTGGAGGTGTACTGCCATTCTTAACTACTCTAATTGTTGGTATAGCATTTGCCGCGATTATCAGCGTCGGTGTATTGACCGGAGGCTGGGCACTTTTGGCAGCTGGATGGGCTGCAATGAACTTTTTGATGTGGACAAGCGCTATAGGGGATGCAGATAACTGGGAAGAGCTGAATGCCTTAAATTTAGCGACAACTTTAGGGTTATCACTTGGCGTTATCGGTTTGTTTAAATTGGGTATTCAGGCGATCCCATTGATAATTACAGGGGAAGGCTTTGCATTTTTATTGGGATTGATATGATTCGTCTAAGGTTAGCTTTAGGGTTCATTGTTTCAGCTATAGTTTGCATAAAGCTCCAGAACGATGTTTTGAACTTTGGAAGGTTTTATTCAGCTATAGCAAGCGGATTCTTATCGGCTGCTATTTCATTTCTAATATTTATCTATGGGAAATGGTTTATCCATATACTTCGTGAGACAAACGGTAAAATCAGTATATTCTGGAGATTTTTTGATTTATTTATAGTTCCCGCATCGCCGATTTATATATTTACTCTTTCCTTTTCGCCAGCCGCTGCATTTGAACCAGAATTTTTTATACCTCTATTAGCTTGTGTCGCTATTCTCTCGGATCCAGGGCGGAAGATAGAACATTTTCTTTGGAAACGGCGCTTCCATGGATTTGAGAAGCTACCGGACTCGGGCGAAGTCCGATTGCGGGAACTCGTGGAAAAAAAGTGGCTAGTTATTTCTTTGTACGTGTTTTTGCCAATGGGCGGTTATTTTATAAGCCCAATTTATATCGATGCAATTTCTTAAATATTTGGTTGGTGGAAAAAGTCGCGCTGCTATGAGGACTGGGTGGCGTTTAACCGTAGTTCGGGCATGCGGTCCAGTGTCTACGAGCACTTAATTCCGGAACGACTTTTCTCCACTGAAGATGAGCCTGCGGAGGGCGTCTCAACCGCCAAGGCGCTTGCACTCGCCATGGCCCAGGGGCAGCGGATTTATACCCTGACGCAGGACAACGCGTCGAGCCTGAGTTTGATCACCATTGATTCGACGGCCCGGTCTGAGGTTCAGTCGGCGTTGCAGCGAGGCTTTGAGGTGACGGTTCATGCTCAGCCGATCAATGTGAATGGCTGGGAGGGTAGTGGCTATTCCATTATTGATCCTGAGCGTGGGGTTGGGGCTTATAAGATTAGTGGTGGGGCTAGTGGAGGGTTTTTGGATGATGATTTCGTTAATCTTTTGACGCTGCTGGGGATAGGGGTTGGTTTGATTGGCATTCTGGCGAGTGTAGGCTTACTTGTGCTTCTATCTGGAGTTATATCTTTGGTGCTCGCACTTAATGGATTCTTGGAGTTTAGTTCGAGCATCGAGGGGACTAAATGCAGTAATAGTGGAGTCGCTGAATTGTATGTTGGCCTAGTATTCGGTGCAGCAGTTTTCGGATTAACCTTCGCAGGACTCGCTGCATTTGCGTTTTTAGCCTGGGTTGGGTTTTTTGCGGCAGGTGCAATAAGTGGTTCTTTCCTAAAAGGGTAAGACATGCTCATAGTTTTAATATCTATGAGTAAGTAGAAAAATTCGGAAGGGCTTAAGTAACTAGGAAGTGGTATCCATTTATAAAATTTCTCGCCTGCCAGAGCCCTTTTAATGGGCTTTGGCAAGTCGTTGGGGCCAAAGTTTGGTGGTTAAAATGAAGCCTGGTTTCACTGAGTAGATTGAAGATTTGCTCCTGCAGAGCGAGAGCTCTATTTAATAATCTAGCGCAGGAAAAAGCAAGGTTATGGAGCAGTTACTCTATCTTCTATCGTTGTGTTTATTGGTGGCTTGTCTGTGGGCAGTTATATCAGGAAAATTGTTTCTTGGAGGCCAGATAGTTGAGCGTGATTCTGAACGCGCGAGCTTTTATTTGGGATTGTCTGCGTATATTGTAATAGCTGTATTTGCCATTTTATTGGGGCTACTGGTGTTGGCGGGAAAGTTTGGCTGGATTTGATTGCACCTAGAATGTCATCTGTCTGCGACAGTATATTAAAGTCAAACTGAAGCCTTTTTTAATAAGGCTCTAGTCCTGGATTCAAGTAACAGGTGATGCGCTTAAGTGCTCCGGGTTCTTTCTCAGCTAAGCTAAGGCGAATAACGTCTAACCGATTGTATTGACAGAATTTTATTCAATTTTTAGTATGGGCTCACCCAAAAGCTTCAAAACAAATATTTAGGAGAGCCTGTGGATACAAATATATTAGAAGTTGCAGCCCGAAGCGAATGGCGATCAGGCCTGCAAACCCATAGTCAGATACGTGGCTTTGATCCTGTGGTGATGGACGAACCTAAAGCCCTGGGTGGCCAGGATCAAGGCCCGAACCCGTTAGAATATCTTGTGGCATCGCTTAATGGCTGTAAAGGCGTGATGATCCCGCTCGTTGCGAAAGAGTTAAATTTTGAGTTCAGCGAACTGACTTTCGACACCAAAGGGGTCGTTGATCTTCGCGGCCTGATGGGGCGGCCGGATGTTTCCACCCATTTCCAAAGCCTCACCTTCGCAGTGAACATCAAAACCAATGAATCCGCTGAGCGCCTGCAAATGCTGCAAGATGCAGTAGCCGAGCGCTGCCCTGTTTATAATCTTTTGCGCGATGCCAGCGTGTCGTTGCACACCCAATGGACTCGCATCTAAGGCTGCGAAAAGAGCCTGACGGACATACCCTTACTACAGATAAAAACCCAGCCGATGTGACAGTCGGCTGGGTTTTTTGTTCTATATTGAAAACCCTGCGAACCGAGGTCTATCCGGGCGCAAGGTGCCGCCTGACGCCAAACTGTCTTAAAACTGCCCCCGAACTGTCATAGCGCTGCTTTAGGGTGTGTCGGAAATACAAATACATTAGACACACCGAGGCGACCATGGAATTTCGCAAATCTCTTCTGGCTTTGGCCATCACCGGCACAGTCATCGCACTGGCAGGCTGCACAGACGACAATAACGCTACTGACGACGCAACCGGTACCAGCCAAACCCGGATCGAACTGAATGTATTGGGCACCTATGCCAGTGGCGCGTTCGACGAGAGTGCTGCGGAAATTGTCGCTCATGATCCGGCCAATCAGCGTCTGTTCGTAATTAACGCTAACGATTCGAACGTGGACGTGCTGGATATTAATGACCCGGAAATGCCCACTAAACTCAGCACTATCGATGCCAGTGCGGAAGGTGCATCGGCCAACAGCGTTGCGGTCTACGGCAACCTTGTAGCCGTAGCCATTGAAGCGGTGGTGAAACAGGGCAACGGAAAAGTGGTGTTCTACAACACCACCGACCTGAATAAGGTAGGGGAAGTGACGGTGGGTGCGCTGCCGGACATGATCACCTTCACCCGTGACGGCAAGGCCCTATTGGTCGCTAACGAAGGCGAGCCGAGCGATGACTACACGAACGACCCGGAAGGCTCCGTCAGCATCATCGACCTTTCCAGTGGCGTTGGTGCAGCGACGGTAACCGCTGCACGCTTCACTACTTTTAACACCCAACGGGCAGACCTGATATCACAGGGCGTGCGGGTATTCGGGCCAGGAGCCACGGTGGCTCAGGACATGGAGCCGGAATACATTGCCGTATCCTTAGACAACAAAACTGCCTGGGTCGTCCTTCAGGAAAACAACGCCGTGGCGGTGCTGGACATCGCCGCTGGTGAAATTACCGCTATCTTGCCACTTGGATTCAAGGACCATAGCATCGCTGGCAACGAACTGGACGCCAGCAACAAGGACGCCGGCATTAACATCCGCAACTGGCCAGTGTTTGGCATGTATAACCCGGACGCTATCGCCAGCTACGGCTATAACGGCGAGACCTATTATCTCACCGCCAATGAAGGCGACTCGCGAGACTACGATGGTTTCAGCGAAGAATTTCGCATTGCCGATCTGACCCTGGATGCGACGGCGTTCCCGAACGCCGCTGAACTTCAGGAAAAGGCCAATCTTGGGCGCCTTAACGTTACGTCGACACTGGGCCACGGAAGCTCCTGTGATCCGAGCAATCCCGCTAATGTGACATTGAACGGCGGCAAGTACGACACCACATATGTGGAGACGACCTGCGTCTATGAGAAGCTTTATGCCTACGGTGCTCGTTCCTTCTCGATCTGGTCAGCGGACGGCACGCAGGTGTTCGATAGCGGCAGCGATTTTGAGCGCATTACCGCTGACCTTATTCCGGACAACTTTAACGGGAACAACGACGAAAACTCCTTCGATAACCGTTCCGACGATAAAGGTCCAGAGCCAGAAGCCATCACCGTAGGGCAGATTGGCGATCAAACCTTCGCCTTCATCGGCCTTGAACGCGCTGGCGGTATCATGGTGTACAACGTGACGACTCCGCAGAACCCCGAGTTCGTGCAATACCTCAACAATCGGGACTTTTCCGCGTCGCAGACCGATCTGGAAAATGGACTGGCCGGGGATCTGGGGCCGGAAGGGATGGCCTTCATCGCTGCGAGTGAGAGCCCCAACGGTAAGCCCATGCTGGCAGTGGGCAATGAGGTGAGTGGAACCACCACGCTGTATGGCATTGATGTGATTGAGTTGGCAGCTAACTGATTCAGTTTTCTTGATGTGGACGCAATCCTTAAATAAGTCTATTATGAGACTCTCTGGTGGGTTGTGTCCAGTTTACGAAAGAGGGCAAGTGGTGACTGCAACCAAAGCGCAAAAATCGCCGGCTGATGCCCGCAGGAAGAGTGTCAGTGGCCTTAAGGCCGCCTTCAATATCCTGGACAAATGGGGATGCACTGCTGATCAGGCACAGGCGATTTTGAGACTCCCAAAGGCGACTTATTATAAGTACAGGAATGACCCGGAAAGTGCGCGTTTGGATCGAGATCAGCTTACACGCATCAGCTATCTGTTAAATATGCACCAGGCATTACGCATTGTGTTTGAGAATCCGGAGAACGTTTGCGGATTTATGCGCAAGCGGAACCACAACCCCTATTTTCATGGCAGGGCTCCGCTAGAAGTGATCGAAAGTGGCGATTTTGCAACGCTGTACGAAACGTTCAGGCGTATAGATACCCTGCGAAACGGTCTGTGGTAATGGCGCTCGACCTCCCAGCTATTAGTCTCTCGAAAACCAAGGGCTTCCGCTTGATCAACTCCAAGCTTCCTACCATCGACATCTTCAATGACGTGGCAGATCCGGATGAATTCCAGGATCTCTACGATCTGCAGGCCATGACCAACCCCCGCCTTAACCAAGAGGTGGGGAATCTCAACTATATTGATCTAGGCGAGATCCCCTGGGGCATTCCCGGTTGCCACTACGCGGCTGCGTCCTTCACCCATGTTGCTCCAGGCGGCAGCAGGTTCAGCAATGGGGAATTCGGGGTGCTCTATATTGCCGACACCATGGAAACAGCGCTGGCCGAGGTGGAGTACCACCAAGGCAAATATCTGGCAAATGTGGAAGACCTGAAGTTTGACCGGCTGATTTTCAGGGGGCTCGCGTGCACCTTTTCCGGCGATGTTATGCACGACGCCACTGAGCTTGCAGCAGAGCACGAGATTTATCATCCGGATGACTACACGGCTGCCCGGGCGCTGGGAGCCAGGCTCCGTGTCGCCGGATCTGAGGGAGTTCATTACTGGTCAGTACGAAATTCCGGAGCCATCTGCTGGGGCCTCTTCACACCGAGAAATATTCAGTCAATTGTCCAGACTGGGCACTATGAATTTATTGTGCGGGGTGGGGACATTATGGATAGAAGGAAGGTCGTGGGGGTTTGAGTAGTTTGCAGATGGCTTTCAGATCATCATGCTTTTTCGGGTCGCGATAGAAGTCGAAAATGTCCGTCAAACCATCATTTCCTTTTCAAACTGCTCCAATTTGACGTGCCACCCTTCAGGCAGAGGCGTCGCCTTGAGCTTTTTGATCGCCGTGCGGCTCTCGGCTTCAGAAAGTTTCAGCCTGGAAAGTGCCTTTTTCAATTCGCTGAGTTTAACGGAATTGGCTGGGGTGACGGTGAAGCTTCGTAGCAACTCACCTTCAGGGCGTGATTTCCACCGTAGCTTTGATTCCGCAACATGTCGCACCTCAACAACTTCATTACCAACCGAAAACGTCCTGTTGGCGCCGTTACTCCAAAACACGGTTTTGACAGGGGCCTGTGTCTGAAGGCCAAGGCGATAAGCGGACTCAATGCCCTGCCTCACCAGTGTGTAGCCGTTCTGTTGTGCCCATTTTTTGGCTATCTGTTCTGCGCTTGCCGTGATTTTGATCGATGGCATGCTGGCCAAGGTCTTTGGGCGTGCATAAATGCCTTTGGCCACTCGTTCAATTACACCCTCTTGGGCAAGCCTGCTCAGCGCTTTTTGCACAGACGCAGCGGTGCCCAATTCGTGGAACTGACTAATGGAAAACGGGACGCCCCACCTCATGCGCTGCAGTTGGCGGGTCACTTTCTCTGACGTAGACATGTTTTAACCTGACATAAGAAAAGTGAAGTGATTTTATAGTAGACCTTTCGTGTCAGTGCATGCAAGGGAGTTCGTGTCAGGACTATAGTGCTTGAGTGTAAAATTACAGCTTCTGAGGAACTGTTTTTGACCCAGCGAGCATCCGCAATATCAACAACGCAAACCCTCTCTGTGTCTGCTCATCGCCCAACACCTCCATAGAAAGCTTCTCATGGTCCGTCATGGCATCCAGCACCATGTCTGACACCCGCTTCGGAAATAACCCATGCATCACCTGTTCCGGAGAGTGGCTATTCACCTGGGCCATTACCGAGTCATCCCGGCGTATCCTGTCAGCCACGCCCTGGGCGAAGTGAAGCTGGTCTTCATCATTCACTTCTGAACCAAACAGGTCGTTCAGCGTCTCGATGATTTCAGAGATGCGCTTTTTCTCCGGGTCATGAGCCTTGCCGGAGCCCACATCAGAAAGCGGTTTAAGGGCGTACTCTTCGGATTCCTCGGAGAGCTTAAGCTGCTGCTCGTTGCTCTTGGTGAGTCGATAATGAGTCAGGGCCAGTTCTGACACATCGATTTCGTCATCGTCCAGGCGATCTATACGCAACAGGGGCGAAAGGTGCTTGGCGAAGACGCAGAGCTGTTCCAGCTCCCGGTCTTCATAGCTGACGATCTGTGACAGGAACTCGTAAGCCCGCACGAAGCTGGTCAGGTTCTTCTTGAAGAGATCCAGCTGGTCCAGGCCCTCGCCGATATCCTTGAGAGTTTTCTCGGCATTGGTCAGGCCGACTTTGTCACCATCGCTTTCAGCCCGCTTACGTGTGTCCCTGGCTGACTGCTTTTCATCCAGCAGGTTTTTATAGCGCTTGGTGAAGCGGTCTTTTGCTGGCTGGCAGTAGTAGGTGAGTTTGCTGGCTGCCGCCCGGGTGTCGTAGAAGGCGGTGGCGAAGGATTCGACTTCGTTCCAGTGGTAGATCTGTTCCTGGTCGAGCGCTGTCTGCAGGTCATACACCACCTGGGCATCGGAGACGCCCTCCAGCTCAGCATTGGTGTAATAAGGCAAAAAGGCTTCCAGCACTTCCTGGGGATCGTTGAAGAAATCCAGTACGAAGGTCTGCTTGCCCGGGAAGGTGCGATTCAGGCGGGAGAGGGTCTGTACACAGTCCACACCTTTCAGCTTCTTGTCCACGTACATCGCGCATAGCTTGGGCTGATCGAATCCGGTCTGATATTTATTGGCGGCGATCATCACGTTATAATCGTCGGTATCAAAGGCATCCGCCAGGTCACGGCCTTTCAATCCGGGATTCAGCAGTTGGCTATTTTCCGAGACCTCTTCGGGGATTACATCATCCGGCAGAATCGTGCCCGAGAACGCCACCAAGGGATGCACGTCGTGATAATTCTGTTCTTTGGCATAAGCCTGCATGGCCAGCTGGTAGCGCACGGCTTCCTGCCGGCTGCTGGTGACCACCATGGCCTTGGCCTGGCCATCCAGCAGGTGCTTTACATGCTCCCGGAAGTGCTCGACGATCACTTCCACTTTCTGGTTGATGTTGTATGGGTGCAGACGAACCCAGCGGGCCAGCTTGATGCGGGCCTTTTTCGAGTCCACCTCGTCATCCTCGCCGTTGGGGTGGGCCAGCTTCCAGGCGGTGGCGTAGGTGGTGTAGCACTTGAGCACATCCAGAATAAAGCCTTCCTCGATGGCCTGGCGCATGGAGTACAGGTGAAAGGCTTCCGGCTTGTTGCTGCCTGAGGGCGGCTCATCCGGGTTGGGTGACCGACCGAACAACTCCAGGGTCTTTGCCTTGGGGGTGGCGGTGAAGGCGTAGTAACTGATCTTCTCGCTGGGCTTGCGGGCAGTGACCGCCGCATCCAGAAGCTCTTCTGCGCTGATCTCTTCACCTTCAGGGGGCTCTTTACCTTCAGGAAGTGCGGCCCCCAGAATGGACTTGAGCTTGGTGGCAGAGGAACCAGTCTGTGAGGAGTGAGCTTCGTCCGCCACGACTGCATACTGCCCGGAGGCCAGTTGAGGATGCTTGTCCAGCGCTTCAAACAGAGCAGGGAAGGTCTGAATGGTGACGATGATGATGCGGGTGCGCTCAGCTAAGGCTTCCGCCAACTGTTCCGATTTGCTCTGGCTGCCAATGTCACGGGTAATCGGGCGCACAACCCCTTGGGCGTGTTCAAACTGGTAAATAGTGTCCTGCAGTTGCCGGTCTAGCACCGTGCGATCCGTTACCACAATAACCGAGCTGAACAGCTTGTTGCCCTCAGCATCGTACAGTTGGGCCAGCTGATGGGCGGCCCAGGCAATAGAGTTGGATTTGCCAGACCCGGCACTGTGCTGCACCAGATAGCGTTTACCCGGGCCTTCTTCCCGGGTAGCGTCCACGAGCTGATTGACCACATCCCACTGGTGGTAGCGGGGGAAGATCATTGTCTCTTTAGTGGTGCGCTTGCCGTGAAAATCTTCCTCGGTTTTCTTTTCCAGGTGCAGAAAACGCCCGATCACTTTCAGCCAGGCATCTTTCTGAAATAGCTGCTCCCAGAGATAGGCGGTGGCATAGCTGTTTTCATCCGGCGCTTGTGGGTTGCCCGCGCCGCCTTCATCAGTGCCACGATTGAACGGCAGAAAGAAGGTGTCTTTCCCGGCCAGCCGGGTGGTCATGGCGACCTTCAGCGGTTTACGCATACTTTCACCCCCGGCAACTTAAAACCGTGGCGCAGCACCTCTAAGGTGCCGCGCTTATCCAGTTCCCGGGTGGTGGCTTTGATCAGCACCTGTTCCGGGTTCTTCGGGTTGTTTTTGCAGAACTTGTCCCAGCGGCCTGGGTAAGCCGCTTGGAAGTAGCCAACCAGGTCTTCCGGATAAACCGCGTTTATCTTGTCGTACTCCGACGCCTTACCGATCAGCCAGCCCTGACTCTCAAGGGCGATCATGATGTCGTTCTGGAATACTCTCTCGCGGCTGTCCGCCATGACTGCTCCTTATATGGCGAGGGTTGGCCGAAGGCCATAAAAACACGTTTTAATTCGTTTCCTGAACACTGGCTCTTAAATCGCTCAGCGTGACCATCAGCATCATTGGATCAAGGGGCGAAGGGTTGAAACCCAGCCGTTGATAAAAATCTTTAGCCGACTCTGACAAGGCATGAACCACCATTCCCCGGATGCCAATGGCATCAGCCGCCTGAATAACTCGCAATCCAGCGTCGCGAACAAGGGCACGGCCCAACCCTGCGCCTTGATACGTGCGGTCAATGGCCAGCCGTCCAAGTATCACAACCGGAATCGGGTCTGGCATGTTGCGTTTGAAGCGTCCCGGGGTATGGTTTGCAACCACGGCACCCGACGCCAGGGCGTAATAGGCTTTCACATGATTGCCCTCACACACCACAAAGGTTCGGGATGCGCCACTGGCTTGATTCTTCAATGCACGGCGTTTGAGCCAGCAGTCCAGACTGGACTCCGTAGAATCAAAACTCTCCGTGTCGTGCTCCGGCCCAATGGGTGTGGGTGCCGATAGCGTCATTCGGTGTCCCAGGGTGCAGGGGCTTGCATGGTCTTACGCAGCCGCTCATTTGGTTTTGGCGGCAGATCCAGTTGGTCAAGAAACGCCTGATACGCTTCCGGTGTCACTGACAGTATGGCCTGATCCAGAATGGCTTCCTCGGCGGCAATGCGAGCCGCCTCAAGAACGAACTCGGTACGATTCTTTCCCCGAGCCTTGGCGGCGCGATCAATTAAGCTACGCTCTTCGGGTTTTATCCGAATGTTCAGGGTTTCACGCTTGGGCTGGTCAGTGTTTGCTGAAATCATGATGAGATTCCTCTGTTGATAGTTCCAAGCGTAGCAGGGCGTACTGCTAATGTCATTACAGGTAATGCAATCTCAATTTACACATCACCCTATCCTGAAGCTCCATTAGCGGGGAACAGGCAACGGCTGATCAGAATCCAGGCTATCGGCCCAGGCCAACACCGCCTGATGATCGATCACTTGCCCCGCGTCAACTTCGGTCAGCGCCTCTTGCGTCAGTTGGTCACGTTCATCCGCGCGGGCACTCCAGTCCGCCATGGATACCGGCACATGGGTGGTCATTACGCGGGTATTGGATTTAGACATAAGTGCACCTTTTATGGATGTGATTCATTGTGACTCAGTAAAAATCAGCCTGAATCATGCTGTCGCCTCCTGCCCGTCGCGCGCGACCTCCTTAAAGGCACTTTCATCGGCGGGTTGCTGCCAGTTGCGGACATCGATTTTGCCAGTGACGGCGGCTGAGATTATGGCTACGCGGCGCTCTTGTAACAGTGAGATTGCAGTGCCCGCTTTGCTGATGAGTTGATCAAGCCGTGACGTTAACTCTGAAACTCTATGTACGATCTCACTCTGCTCTTGGAAACAAGGCGGGGACGTAACCCACGGCGAAAGCACATTCGAGTTGGATAGGTTTGCTTGTTTTGTGCCTGATGGGAGTGAATAGATTTGGTTCAAATAATCTTCAGACTGAAGTAATAAAAGGAGGAAAGCTGGCTCGATCTTCTCTGATAAAGCAGTTATTTTGGCGACTCGCTGGTTCAGCAGGCTAGTCTCGTCGACGTCATACATTACGGCAAAACCATAGTCTCTTTTGCCAAGAGTCCCCGTAAGAGACATCAGCAGGTCGCCTCGTTTTACTTCAAAGTGTTTGTACTTTCCTCTGCTCGCCACTGGAACGTAGACAGGCTCCCGGTCAAGTTGAAGTTTGCTCTGGTAAAGGTTTCCGATCCGAATTAGTTGAACGCCAGACTCAGAGAATTCATTGCTGCTGAACGCATAGCCACCGTTAATTACCGCCTGGCGCTTTTCCTTGAGCAGTTCGATCAGGCGCTTCTGTTCGTGGATCAGGGTGTCGATTTTGGCGGTTTCGTGGTCGAGGAAGCGGGCGATTTGGATTTGTTCCGAGAAGGGAGGAAAAGGAACGCCAAGGTTTTCAAGTACAGCCATACCTATATTTTGTTGAGTCCCAAAGCTCCAGTTCAACGTGACACTTTCTTGAAAGTTTTTAGACCTCATAGCATGAAAAACGAATCTCGGATTTGCTATTGCCTCGCAGCGTATTACAGCCAAGGGCGACCATATGTTGAAATCCCGGTCTGTTTCAACAATAGCCACGACGCCGGTAGTGGCGCCGGATTTAACCATGAAGATATCATTCCGCTTAGGGCTATATTTTCGAGAGTATCGTCGATGTTCATCATGGGCGATGAATCGCGCCTTGGAGAAATTTATTTCACCTTTTGAAACGGCTTCCGCTGAGATAAATAGTACGCCTTCATCTAAAAACTCGGGGGTTTCGTGTGGGCCATCAGTAATTGGGGTGGCTACAATATGTTTTAGAGCTCTAAAACTCCACGAGTCTGGAATCTGATCGAACTCAGGAGTATTGGTAGTTTTATAGTTGCAATATGCTATAAAACTCATGCCGACAACTCCTCAATCATCTTTTTGATCCTGTTGGTACAGTGCTTGAGATCCGAGTCAATCTCGTCCAGCGGTCGAGGTGATGTGAAGACGTAGAATTGCCGGTTAAACGGAATCTCAAAACCGATAATACCCACCTCGCCATCCTGCTCATCCGTTTTGGACTCATCGATCCAGGCATCCGGCACGTGGGGTATCACCTGCCGCTCGAAGTAGTCGTACACCGACTCACCCAGGGGCACGTTCTCGTTATCCCGTAAACTGCTGTCAGGCTCTGGTTTGCCTTTGCTTTCACAGATATCCGCTTCCGGGTCACGTTCGCTCAACGCATTCATTAAAGCTTTGAGCTGCGGTGTGCCGGGGTAGACCTGGTGTTCAGTCAGCGAGGCTTTCAGTAGCTTCTGGAACCGTGGGCGGTTCTGGTAGAGGATGTTGCTGTCCATGGCGCGACAGGCGGCGAGGATTTTCCCCTGCTCTTCCGCCGGCATTTTCTGGATCGCCTTTTCTTCCGTGATGCGCGCAATACGCTCCTCAGAGGCCTGGAAGTTCAGGCGTAAGGGGCGCTCTACCGTTATGCGACGGTAGCCAAACGCGTCGTTGGGGAAGATCTTGCTCTTCTCCGTTTTCTGGAATTCCCCATAAAGCCGAACAATCTCATCCTGGTCGGCCTCACTGACAAGCTGGCGCTTGCTGCCCAGGGATTTGCGCATCTTGGATGCCCGGTCAGAGGCGTCAATCAGCTGAACCTTGCCCTTACGGTCTGCAGGCTTGTTGTTGGACAGAATCCAGATGTAGGTGGAGATGCCAGTGTTGTAGAACATGTCCGTGGGCAGGGCGACGATGGCTTCCACCATATCGCTTTGCAGCAGGTAACGGCGGATTTCGGATTCACCACTACCGGCACCACCGGTGAACAGCGGCGAGCCGTTCAGAATGATGCCAATGCGCGAGCCGCCATCCCGGGGGTCGCGCATCTTGCTGACCAGGTGCAGCAAAAACAGCAGGGAGCCATCAGAGACTCGTGGCAGGCCCGGCCCAAAGCGGCCATCAAAGCCTTTAAACTTGTGCTAATCAGTGACCTGCTTTTGGACCTTTTTCCACTCCACCCAAAACGGTGGGTTGCTGAGCATAATGTCGGCTTTTAAGTCGTAAAGCTGGTCGTCGGAGAGGGTATTACCCAGTTTGATTTGCTCGACCTTCTGGCCCTTGATCAGCATGTCTGCCTTGCAGATGGCGTAAGACTCCGGATTCAACTCCTGGCCGTGCAGGGAGACGGTCACCTTGTCACTGACCTGCTGAATGTACTCATCCCCTTCTGAGAGGAAGCCGCCTGTGCCAGCGGTGGGGTCGTAGATGGTGACGATGCTGTTGGGCTGCAGCTTATGTTCCTGGCCGGTCAGCACCAAGGAGGTGGTCAGGTGCACAATGTCACGGGGGGTGAAGTGTTCCCCGGCGGTTTCGTTGGAGCTTTCGGCAAACTTGCGAATCAGCTCTTCGAAGATCAACCCCATGCCGAAGTTGGAGATGCGTTTGGGGTTAAGGTCGATGCTGGCGAAGCGTTGCACCACCTGGTAGAGCAGATTGTTAGCACCGAGCTGCTGTACAAAATCCTCAAAATGGAAATGCTCGAAGATCTCCCTGGCATCCTGGCTGAAGGACTGCACGTAGCTCATCAGATCGTCAGCGGTCTGAGTGTCTGACAGCGAACCTAGTGACAGCGGTGAGGCATTGAAAAAGGGCTGCTCAGCTTCGCGCAGGAGCAATTTCTCGCGCACGGCGTCTGGCTTATCAACATGCGCCCTGGCGCCGACCAGCAACTTGTCCTTGGTGGGCTCCAGGACACATTCCAGGCGCCTTAATAGAGTGAAGGGGAGAATGACGCGGCCATACTGGGACTGCTTGAAATCGCCCCGTAGAAGGTCTGCTACGGACCAGATAAAGGCGGCGATCTGACTGTTATTCTCGGCGTTCACTCGGGGACGACTCCATGCGGTTGGTATTCTTAACTGGTGACTGCCCGAGGGTAGCCCAGAGAAAATTGTTTTGTGAGGGGTGAGCTGGAAATGGAGTAATAAACCCGTGGCTCTTCCTGAGGCAATACCATACCAGAATTCAAGAGTTTGGATGAGAGCCAGCTCTGCGATTTCCGAGGGGGCTGATAAACTGGAATTTACTGGGAAGGTCTTTTAAAGCGAAGAGTTGCGATCCTGATTGGATCTTGATGGAAGGGTAACTGGCGCCCTCGGCAGGACTCACATTAACCATTAACTAATTGATTAATATAAGTATTAAATTTATTAATTTTCAATATACCCCTTTTTATACCCCCAGATAAATCTAGATAAACGGGATTGGTTCCCATTGTTAGAGTTTCGTCCATAATTCTATCGCTTGCTAATAGGTTTAAGTATCATTCAATAATTCAGGGTTTTGCACTTAGTCGAATGCCAGCAGTGGTCTAGTCAGCTCTTCATTATTCTATGGCAAGCCCTCGGTAAAGTAGACACCTGATAGCTTTGCACTAAACGCTGAGTCTACAGGTGGTGGTGGTGAGCGGAAAGCGATACTCCGAGGAATTCAAAATTGAAGCGGCCAAGCAGATTGCGGAACGGGGCTATAAAGTATCCGACGTGTGCCGAAGACTGGGTATGGCAGTCTCTAATGGATCAAGCTTTATGGTGACCCCGGCAGTCAGCATCAGCACATCACGGAGCAGCAGGATGAGCTTCGCCAGCTTCGTGCCGAACTGCGTCGGGTGATCGAGGAGCGCGACACACTAAAAAAGGCCGCGTGGTACTTTGCCAAAGAGTCCGAGTAAAGTATCGCTTCATCAGGGCTCACCAGAATGAATTTCGGGCCCGTGTCATGTGGCGAGCCTTGGGTGTCCACTTCAGCGGTTTCTATGCCTGGCGACACATACCCGAGAGCCCGCGCACCAAGACCAACCGCCGCCTGGTTGGTTTGATAAAACAAGCCTGGCTCGAAAGCGGTGGCGTGTATGGCTACCGGAACATCGCGCTGGATATGAGGGGTCTTGGTGAACGATGCAGCAAGAACTGGGTTTACCGGTTGATGACGGCGGAAGGTATCCGTGCTCAGCGCGGCTACAAACGCCACAAGGGCTATTACGGCGGCAAGCCCGCCCATGTTGCACCAAACCATCTGAATCGAGAGTTTGAGGCCTATAAGCCGAATGACCGATGGGTGACTGACATAACCTACAGCCGTGCCTACGAGGGCTTCCTGTACCTTGCAGCGGTTCTGGACTTGTTCTCACGAAAAATCGTTGGCTGGTCCATGAAATCGCAAATGCCGACAGACCTAGTTATGGATGCGCTGCTGATGGCCTCCTGGAAGCGCAGACCTAAGCAGGAGGTCTTGATCCACTCCGATCAGGGCTCACAGGACACCAGCCGCGAATGGCGGGACTTCCTGAAAGATCACCGGCTCAAACCCAGTATGAGTCGGCGCGGCAACTGTCACGACAATGCCGTTGCTGAAAGCTTCTTCTCGTTGCTCAAGAGCGAGCGGGTAAAACGGAAAATCTACAAGGATCGGAAAACAGCTCGTCAGGATATCTTCGATTACATCGAGATGTTTTATAACCCGGTTCGCCGACATGGCAATAACGGTGGGCTTTCCCTCGTGGATTTTGAAAAGCAGTATTTTATGAAGCTGTCAGGTGCCTAGAATCTTAAGGCCCTGCCAATCGGTAGAATAGCAAAAGGCACTGATTTCCTGGGGGGTTCAGTTCAGCCCCAGTGGCTTAAGTTGGCAATAAAGACTCTGGAGAATTTCTCTGTTCGACTGCATCGGCTTTGTGATCAAAAGAAAACCGCCCCTGATCTGGAGGCGGTTCTTGGTGACTACGTAAGGCATTGGTGGAGATGGGTGTTTGCCGCGTTGAAAGAAGGGCTAACTAAGCCTTTAATGCTTGTACCTTGCGGCGACGAGACAAACCCAACCCGGCGAGGCCCAAGCCTAACAATGCAAGTGATCCGGGTTCCGGGACAGTAGCAACGGGGGCGGACCAAAGTGCGTAAACATGGTTCTGCCAGCCGATACTACTAAGACTAGTGGCCGCGGCCAGCGCAGCGCTATAAACTATGTCGCCTCGGAGGTTGGACGAATCTACGTTTCCCGCGACAGCTACGTTAGCAGCCGGAATACCGTTGTCGGAAGTGAAAAATGAATACGGCGTGTTAACGATGCAGACACCCGGAGCACCTCCAGTGCACCCGAACGTCAATTGAGGATCGGAATCGTAGGCGAGACCGCCCGCTACATCGAGAAAGACCTGATCAAGTAAGGCATTAGACGCAAGCTCAGCCGCTGCATAATCAGAAAAGACAAACGTAGAAGGGTCGCAGCCACTAAAGACGGAATCACAAGATCCGTTTTCAAAAGCAACATCATATAGACTGGTACCAACTGTAACGCTTTTGGCTCCCACGAGGATGCCGTCATTAAACTCCAGTATAGGATCAGCCGTGACCGATCCGAACCCTGTGAGCAACAAGAGTGCAATCATCAGTTTCGGCACTAAAATAACCTTTCTCATAAAACCCCCTCTGAATTCAATATGTTGTATAATAACCTTATTAACTCGCTGGGAATTCGGGACAAGTCATGGATGATCCATGGCAGCCTCGAACCGCACATCATCAATCAATTCCACATAAATCGGTCTAAGTGGTTATTCCTTAACGTGTATAAAAGAAGCAAATATTCTGCCATGTTACACAAACTGTTTTATTTCGGTGACCTATAAAAAAATCGGCTTGGCGAAGACAGTTAAGTGTAAAAAATACTGACATATATGTTGTTCTTACTGGCCCTGCGGGAAATTGGCCCGTGGTGACCCGTGGTGACCCGTGGTGAATGGAAGAACGTCAACGTTTTCGGCTGCAGGCGATGATCTGCCTTCAATGAGGTCCGAGATCGAGAATGACAGGCTAAACATTCGGAACTATCAAAACCGGTTCTATTCGAAACGCATTATTTTTCGAAGCTATCAGACGTTTAGAACATCTGGGGCTTGCCAGTAAAAATTCCCGACGTTCATGGGGTATAGACGCTCATTCGATTCACAAACACTCCCTTGAGGTTTGCATGCAACGGCAAGCCTCAAGTAATAGTGTGAATGCTGATACTGGCTCCAATCCGCTAGACCTTGCGTAAGGCGGTAATGACACAAGTGCTATTTTTGGCGAGATCACTGGCGCTTTAAACGGGCTGACGGACCAAGAGATGATTGTAGGGCTGGCGCAAATTGGTCGGCTTGGGAAATCTGCGCCCTAGCCATGTTAATTCAAGATTACAGCTTCCATAGCTCAAAAGACCGCGTGCCACTTCCGTCTGAACGTGTGCAGTCCACCCACAAAACTGGACCGCCCTTGACCGGCGTTATGCTGTGCATGATGCGGCAGGCATAAGTTTGCCCCCCGTCGTCGAAGAACAACTCGCCGGTATCAGATCTGCTTGCATCAGAACGGGCGTTGGCGGCAGGACTTGCGTCGTTCTCCCAAAGTGGCGTGCCTTCAGGAAGCCGATAGCGGAGAACACTGATCGCTTCCCCGTCACGAATTCTTTGCACGGAGCGATAACCCGGAACCATGACTTTTTCCTCCGTGTCGCGGGTGTGAAAAGTGCCAGCGTAATAACCCAGGAATTCTAGCCCACCAACGGGCCCACTCTCACCGTCTATATTCAACAGCAGCTCACCGGCATTGCTGCCAAGTGACCATGTAAAACTTCCGGTCTCTACAGGATCGCTCAAAATCTCACCTGATTAGCAATGAAGCTCAGCCGACCGAATGACCCGCTGAGGCCGTGGCGCGCAGCGCACGGCCGCGATGAGCAGCCGTGTCGGCAGCGCCCTGAGATCAAAGCGGCGGTTGAATCGATAGCTGAACGCGGCAAGGTAGCGCGCCGCATACTTCTGGAAGCCGAAGGCATGGTACGTCCCCGACAGGCTGGTCTTGAGATTGCCAAGCACGGTATTGATCCAATGGAACTCGGGCACGTCCCGGGGTTTGCGCCCCGCCACCACGGTGGGCTGATGCGTACAGTCTGCGCTGGTGACGGCACCGAAGCAGGCCAGACCGTCGGAGTATACCGTGCTGCCAGGCCGCAGCGTCGTCTTGGCCCACTCGGCGATCGCCTCACGGCTGAAGGCCGCGACGGGGGTGAGCCTGACGTACCGCGGACGGCCCGCCTCGTTGAGCGAGACGGCGGCCACGAACGGTACCTTGTTCTCCGATCCGCGTCCGGCCTTGCCGCCGCTGCGCTCGCCGCCCAGGTAGGCATCGTCGATTTGCACTTGACCATCGAGGACGTAGCGCGCCTCGCGCTCCACCATCGCCTCCATCACCTTGTGGTGGATGAGCCAGGCCGTCGGGTAGCTCACCCCGAGGTCACGCTTGAGGGCCAGCGACGACAGCCCGGTCTTGGCCTGGCTGATGAGGTGGATCGCCAGGAACCAGGTGGCCAACGGCAGCTTGGTGCCCTGCATCAGGGTACCGGCGATCAGCGAGGTCTGGTGGCGACAGGCGCAGCACTGGTACAGCGTATGGTGCCGCCGACGCACCCGAGAATAGGCCGTGCCCTCGCAGCGCGGGCAGCGAAAGCCGTTCGGCCAGCGCGTCTGCTCTAACGCCGCCGCACACTGCGCTTCGGTCCCATAGCGCTCGAAAAACTCGGGCATCGACAGGCCGGGCTGGAACTGGATGGGGTTCATGGCCATGGCGTCATCCTCCATCGAGAAGCTATACGTATATACAGTATAGCGCTCGCCGCCATAAAGAAAAGCCGGGCTGACGGTCGTTGCTAATCAAGAAATCTCATAGCCACCCGTTTTATCTGCCTCCAGAGTCAAAAAGCTGTTCTCGCCGGTTAAGTGGGTGCCACCAGAGAATTCCGTAAATTCGCCAGTGACCAGCTGATCGTTGAAGCGATCAACGCCGGTTCGGACGAAGTACTGCACCTCAATCTGGCGGTCAGCTCCAAGGTCAATGTTACAGCTTGCGGTAAACCGGTTACGGTCGCCTGAAAGAATCGTGCAGGTATCCCGGATTGCACCGTTAGTGAAGCTGAATGTCCGGCCATCGACCTGCCAGGTAATATCGGAAGCATTCTGACTGCTGCAAAGGTCCTCGGCGCGAGCACGAGTGCCGATCCAGCCTCTGTCATCACCCTCGTCGCTGCATTGATTCCACTCCTCATAAGTACCGCTGACGCTGTCATTTAAAGTAAGTCGACCAGCGTATTCGCCAAAATTCTGGGTGTAGACATCCCATTGGGAAATCGTACCGTCACTGAGTGTGAGGATGTTCCCTGGCAGTTGCAGACCTTCCAGAGTCAGATCGAAATGGGCAAGAGCGGATTCTTCATCGACCAGAGCGGTAGCTGTATTAAACGACTCGTTCAATTCTACGAGTGCAGACGCAATCTGAGTATCAAAATTGGGGTCATCCAATTGCTGGCCTGCGAGGACATCTGCCAGCCCGTTATTTTCAAGCTCTGTCGGGCTGGGCAAGTCAATACCGTTTTCGGGATTGCCGTCCCGGTCCAGTGTCTGTAGCAGCCTGAGCAGATTTCTTGTGCTCCGCCCATACGGCTCGGAACCGCGAGTCTCGCCACGCAATTCAGCCGGTGTGATGATGGTGTTGGTCCCACTCAATGTCACGGTTCCAAGATCAAGGCCTGCAAGCCTGAAGGTCACTGGCTCGCCTACATTGAACCCAAATCGACCTGCCGCATCGGTCTCGCCGTCGATCCCATTGGCGGAAAAGGTCAGATTGCCCACGGCGGAATCCACAAGATATCCGACTGATTGGGGTGAGCTGTCATTCGAATCGGCCGAGTCACCAGTATCGTCCGGGCTGCTACTGTCGCCGCCTCCACACCCAACCAATAAAAGGGCGGCAAACAGAGGGATCCAAAGAACTCTATTAAAAGTATGCCTGTACGATTTTTCCATGAGATATCTCCAACTTCTTAGCCTCTTAGCCTGGGGCTAGATTTTTCCGTGTTTAACACCCAGATCTCAGATCAGAGAGCATATTATTAATTTGGTGAGATCAGGACCTGAGTTGATCGTTGATAAAATCATCGGACAGAGCGGCAACATTGTTGAACAACAAAGACGACATACACTGACCGCTATTCTTGTTCTAAAAGACCCACGAACGAGAGGCTGATTGAGGCCACGACAAGGCCTGAATATTGGTTTTGTCTTACCACTTAAAAAATATACAAATACCATGCCATACTGCTAAAAATTTATTTATTTCGACTACCTATAAAAAGTTCGATTTAGTGAAGACAGTTAAGTGTAAAAAAAATGGACAAGTATGTTGTGCTTACTGACCTTGCGCGCCCTGTGGGAAATTCACCGGTAGTGACTGGAAGGACGTCGACGTTGTTGGCAGCAGGCGACGATGTGCCTGTGATGGGGCTGGGGATCTTTAACGATAGGTCCAAACACGCGGACTATCAAAACCGAGCTGTGTTCGAGACGCAGCATTTCATGAAGTTGTGAGGTGTCTAGGATATCGGGGCTTGCCACTAACAAGTATTTGAGCAGTCGTGAAAACGCGTGGTAATTAATGCCAGAGCCGCGTCTATCCGAAATTATTTCAAACCTATATCACTCCTGTGAAGTCCGGCACAACCAGTGCCTTGCCCAGTAATTCACAGAGGTCAATCCAATGCCTGAACAATGCCCCAACTGCCAGTCTGTCCGGATCGGCAAGTACAACTACGGTAAGAAAACGGCCGGTGTCATCGGCGCGTCTGCTGGGACCTATGGCGGGTATGCCGCTGCCACGGCTGGCGCTCAGGCGGGTGCGGCTTTGGGAATAGTGGCTGGTCCTGTTGGCGCAGCAGTCGGCGGCATCAGTGGCGCTTTAATCGGTGCGCTTCTGGGCGGCGCAACCGGTGCATCTGCTGGCGTGATTCTGGGCGATGTCCTGGACGACCGTGTCCTCGACAATTACCACTGCCTAGAGTGTGGTTATTCTTTCAGTGCCGATTCCGGCTCTGAGAACGACATCCGTTAATTCCCCCCGCATTTTCTAAGGAGAACAACCATGGCTCATCTCATCGAGCAAATGGCCTATGTTGGCCAAACCCCTTGGCATGGCCTGGGGAATCAACTCACATCAAATCAGCCTCTGGACGTTTGGGCGAAGCAGGCCGGTCTGGATTGGCAGATTGAAGAAAGTCCCGTGCGGTTCGTTACCAATAGCTCCGGCCACCTTGGGGAAATCCTGGCGTATCCGGACAGTAAGGTGCTTTACCGCTCGGATACCAAAGCTCCGCTTTCGGTCGTGGGTAATCGGTTCAAAGTGGTTCAGCCAGAAGAAATACTGGAGTTCTATCGGGACCTGACTGAGGTATCGGGCTTTGAGCTGGATACCGCCGGTGTATTGAAGGGCGGTCGCAAAATGTGGGCCCTTGCCCGTACCGGTCAATCCGGCATGCTCAAGGGCAACGATCAAACGAACGCCTACGTGCTATTGGCTACCGCCTGTGACGGCACCATGGCAACCACCGCACAGTTCACCAGTATCCGCGTGGTCTGTAACAACACACTCGCTGTTGCCTTGAAGGGTGCCACGGCCAACGCGGTCAAGGTGAAGCACAACACAGCTTTCGATGCGAACTTGGTGAAGAAGCAGTTGGGCATATCGGTGTCGGCCTGGGACGACTTCATGTACCGCCTCAAGACTCTGAGTGAGCGCAAGGTAAAAGCCACCGAGGCCAGAAATTACTTCTTGAAAGTGTTTACGGAAGATGTGAAGGAGGGCGTTGGCAAAACCAATGAACGAGCCATGGCAAAAGCGCTTGCACTTTATGAGGGCGAGGGTATGGGCGCAGCCTTGGCGTCATCCGATGGCACAGCCTATGGCTTAGTCAATTCAATAACCGAATTCATTGATCACCACCGCAGAGCTAAGACGATTGATCATCGCGTGGACTCGGCTTGGTTCGGAACCGGCGCTGCCGTCAAAAACCGTGCGCTAGAACAGGCCATGTCCCTTGTGGTTTAACACCCTTTAATAAAACTAAAACGTCATAAAGCCCCGCTTGAGCCTAGTGCTCTTGCGGGGCTTTTTTATGTCTGGAGGAATTACCATGGGCATGAATGCAACAGTAGTTCATAAGCAGCGACCAGCTTTAAGGCTGGTCTCCACCAAAGATCTCAGTCGTGACGAATGGCTGAATGTGCGCAAGCAGGGCATTGGCAGTAGCGATGCCTCTGCAGCCATTGGCATGAACCCGTATCAATCCCAGCTTGAGCTGTGGATGGTGAAAACCGGGCGGGATGCGAGCTTACCAAAGCCGGATTCAGACGACCCCAGCTCACCGGTGTATTGGGGTCATGTTCTGGAGCCCATCGTAGCTGAGCAATACAGCCAGCAGACAGGCAGAAAGGTACGCCGAGTGAATGCGGTACTGCAGCACTCTGACCCGGATAAGCACTGGATGCTGGCGAACCTTGATTACGCCGTAGCAGGCGATGAAGAAGTGCAGATCTTGGAATGCAAAACCGCAGGCGAGTTTGGTACGCGTCTGTGGAAAGAGGGCGTGCCGGATTACATCCAGTGCCAAGTGCAGCATCAGCTGGCTGTGACGGGTAAGCAGGCCGCCGATGTCTGCGTGCTGCTGTGTGGGCAAGAACTGAAAATCTATCGAATTGAACGGAATGAAGAGCTCATCGACGCACTGATTGAGCTGGAGCGCCAGTTCTGGGACTTCGTTGAAACGGATACACCGCCACCAGTTGACGGAACCGATTCTGCCGATCGAGCGCTGCGCCACCTCTACCCAATTGATAAAGGGGAAACCCTGGATTTCAGCCAGAGCAAAGATCTGTCCCAGGCGTTTGACGAGCTTCTGGCCATTCGTTCTGAAATGGAAACCCTGAAATCCACCGAGTCGCATTTGAAGCAGCGCATCCAAAGCCAAATGGGTGAAGCTTCAAAGGCCACTTTCCCAAGTGGGAGCGTTAGCTGGAAACGAAGCAAAGATTCCGTCGGGCTGAATACGAAGAAGCTGCTTCAGGATCAGCCAGGGCTTATGGATCAATATCCAATCACCAAGTCGGGAAGCCGACGGTTCCTCATTCAAGCATGAACACCCCATTGGCCACGCGGGTATGACAAGTGCCCCGCGGCTCTTTTTCAGGAGAGTCATCATGATCAAAGGTTTGGCTATTACGCCTCCCGTGTTGGGGCGCATCAGCATTGGTCGGGTCGTTGAAAAGAACGGCATCCGACTGCCTCAAAAAGATAATCAATTCACCATTACCTCCCAGGTTCAGGAGAAAAGCGGATGGGTTACCCACCCCATAGATGAAGAGCTACGAAAAGACGCGCCGAACGGCAAGCTGCGAACCATTCCTGTGCGCATGCTGTTCAACGAAGCAGATCTTAACCTGCGGGCTGAGTACACCATGTTCGATCGGAAAAGCGGTCGACCTATGTGTGTAGGTAATGGCGACACGTGTAGGCGTCTGACGCAGTCAGGAGTGCAATCTTTGCCATGCCCCTCACCAACCTTGTGTGAGTTTGGTAAAGGCGGGCTGTGTAAGCCCTATGGCCGTCTGAATGTGAAGGTTGGCGATGATGATGACGTGGGCACGTTCATCTTCCGCACAACGGGCTACAACAGCATCCGAACGCTTGCGGCCAGGCTGAGCTACTACCAGGCAGTCTCTGGCGGTCTACTTGCGTATATGCCGTTGGAATTGAAGCTACGGGGCAAAAGCACAACACAGAGCCATCGGACGCCGATCTACTACGTGGATTTGGTTATCAAGGAAGGGGTGCCATTGCAGGAGGCGGTTGCCCAAGCCAGAGAGAAAGCCAGACAGATGAAGGAGGAGGGCGTTGACCAGGCTGCGCTGGATAAGGCGGCAGCTAAGGGATTCGAGAATGCGCTGTTTGAGTATGACGAGGACGAGATGAACCAGGTAGTTGAAGAGTTTTATCCTGCTGCGGCAGACGAAGGCTCGCTGGATAATTCTTCTGTCGTATCAAAACTGCGGAAAGATCTGAACTCCACTAAGTCGGCTTCTGGGTAGATGTTGACGAGTGGTCCTCCACGGGCCACTCGCCTGGGCCCATGCACGTTTTTTTTGTTGGGAAGCGCTGGCTTGAGAGTAAACCGGGCAGGGTTCATCACTCGCAGGCGCAAGCAGGCAATAAAGAATTCAAGCGATCACATGGTGGTGCTCGAGTGATTGAGTTAAGCTACTGTTAAATATAAGACTTGGCCCCGTGTGGCGTGACAGAAAAGTGGCTTTATCGAGAGCACACTTTTTTGAAATATCGTGGAAACGGGGTAGAGCCCATGCGATATATCCACGGTTAGCGATTACAGAAACCATGATGGAACCTTATCAAGTCATCACTATCATCGTTGCAGCTTGTGGAGTGTTATTAGCCGGCGGCGGCCTTATTGTTTCAATAGTTTCGTTACGCCGATCAAGCGCGAATGAAGCCCGATCGCGTCGCCTGCAAGAGAAGCAAGAAGAGCTTACTGAACTTCAGCTGAAGCTTCACCGTGACGAAGTCGAGAAGATTGAAAAGTCAGATATAGCTTCTGCTAGTGATAGGCAAGCTGATATTCGTGTAAACCTTGAAGGTAGTGCTAAGAACGCGAGGTTCGTAATACGAAACTGGGGGTATTCTGCGGCAAAAGATATCGATTTGGAGGTGACGTCAATCGAAGGCAAGTCATCGCCTCTTGTGACTGGCGATGCTGACGTGAAATTACCAATACCACGTTTAGCGCCAGGTGGTGATTGTAGCTTGATAGCGGCTCTCTCATTTGATACGGGGGTAGCATTTGACGTATCGTTGACTTGGGCTGAAGAGGATGGTTCCAAACGACAGCAATCATCAAGGATTTCACTTTGACCTTGATCACCGCTGACAAAGCGCATCACTTTGCAGCCGTCGGCTACCGGACGCTTGCAAGCTCGCGTCGGTTTGCACGACGTAAAAACGAAAAGAGGAAGTTGTGAGAAACCCGCTAATTGTTTCAGCTTTAGCATTATTTCTTGTTGGTTGTAGCGCCTCTCCCAACAATATGCGTAAAAGCGGCCCGGATGAAGTGCATACAAGCTTTAAAGATGCCAAACAGGTGGCTTTGTGTGTTGGTTCATCTTGGGAGGGTCTTGCGGTCGTCAGTTCGCGAGAAATAGAAAATGGATACTCAGTAACGGGTTTGCTTCGTGGCAGACTCCACTATCTAGCGGATATCAACAACCATGAAAACGGGAGTCAAACCAAGCTCTACAAGTTTATGTCAGTTAGCGTAGGCCGAGATGCATTTTTCGGCTGGGCCTCCAAGTGCCAATGAACGAGCAGGCTTTAACAAGTACAAACAAGAAATGCTCCTAATGCAATCGTTAGGTGTCGATGTCTATGCATAGTAATTATTTTTAATTCTATAGTTGAGGGAAAACGATGAGCAAGGTGAAAGAGTTAAAATTCGACGATATTGAATTTGAAATAGATTCAAGTCAGCAATTTGCAACTGTTCTGTTTGACCGGGATGGTGATCAGGAAGAAACTTTAATTACTGTAATTAAAGGTGGAAAAATTAACCAGTTTAATGGAGACAATAAATACAATCCTTCTAAGAGAAGACGTGCTTCTTGTGTATACGTAAAAGAAGAGGGCACTGATAGTACTATTAAAATATGTACCGTCCAGCATAAGGGCTCGACTTTGGTTGAAGTTCATACCGTTTCCAACGATGAAATAAATTATCTTTTTTAAACACCCTGTTTGCTTTGTATCGAGTAGGTGAGACGTCACCGTCTCAGCCCTCTCGCAGAATCGTACATACGGACTACGTATACGACTCATGTAAACGCTTGTGCCGACAGTGCCGGGTCACAGAGCCCCATACGCTGGCGGGTCAGGTCAACCAACCCGAGCGCGCCATGCAACCAACGGCTGCCATCGCATAGCTGGCCAGTGGACTCTGAGGATTGTGCCAGCTTTTCATCCGAAACGATTTGAACGGCAGCTGGTAACCCAGCTGCTTCAATCGCCGGTGCAGGCGCGTTGGCGTTTAACTCACGACAATCGTTTGATCAATGAAATCATTCTTAAGCCGACTGAAAGTGGAGCTGATCTACGCTGAGCATTTTGAGTCGATCGCGACCGCCCAATCCGCTATCTTCGAGTACATTGAAATGTTTTATAACCGGAAGAGAAGACACTCCAGCTTGGGCTATAATAAGCTCGGTGGACTACGAGCGCAGATTCGCATGGCTGAGTGTCTACTTTTCGTGGGTAGGGCCATAAAGTTCGCGAAGGCGCTGCCTTTTCAGCACTGAGGTAGGACTCAGAAAGTGGTATGCAAAGTCGTCATCTTGGGCAAAAAAACTGAACACGTTAGACCCAGAATTAATGTCATGCATACTGCCGATACCAAACGTGCCATGTCTGCCATAGATACTGACAGATGTAGTCTGATCAAGTATGCCTACCCCACTGAAGCTGCCATTTCTCTTCGACGAAGAAATTGTATCTCCTTGACAGTTTGCTACTTCAAAATCGATGTCAAAGATTCGGTAATTAGACGACAAGTTGCTCACTTGCCCATTAAAAACACAACCTTTGTTATCTGCGCCAGTTATGGCGCCACCGCTATCAATTGTGAATGAAATCGTTCGATCGTCCACGAGGAAGTTGTAACCTGTGTACGTCGCACTTAGTTCTTCAAGAGTAATAGGAGGAGCCTGAGTGTCTTGATCCGCTTTGACATACAAAAGTTGAGTTTCCGGCGCCCCACTGGGGTCTGGCGTGCTAAAGGTCTTTTCGTTCAGTACTGTTCCTTGAGTTTCAGTGGGCTCGTGAATGCTGACTCCATTTTTCCAGTCCACAAATGTTTCATGCCATTCGAAATATTGATCGTTTTTGAACTTAGCATTCCCAACCCACTGAGGAGACGGGTGATTCACGCTATTTCTCACTATTCTCCCAGATTTAGTTATTGACACCCAACCAACTTGATACCCCTCTTCTGGGCTTGAGGCTCCACTACTTACTAAATGCACTGTGTATTCGCCGGGCTCCAAATCACCAATACCGTCAATGTACGGGTCTACGTTTGCTTGGCTTTTCGCCTCTTGCTTCGAGTCATCATCCCTTTCAATACAGGCTGATAAGAAAGGGAATGCTAGAACTAACACTGCTATCCGTAGCTTCATGAAGCACTCCACGTATAAGATATTAGAATTATATTTCGAGACCAAGGCTGTCTAATTATTAGGACGCCATCCACTTTTCTATTTATAGCGCGACAATTAGCTTGGCCGGTTCGGACAAGATAGTTGACGCTGCATAGCCATTTTTGGTGGCACAAAAACCGCTTCAATAATGCATCTAAGCGGGCAGTTAACCTCAGCACCAGCAATAAGGAAGCAAGATGTTTCAAGTTTCATGTTTCATGTTTAATCGATTAAAGCGGTGCAGGTGTGGTGGTCGCATAAAAATAACCGGTTCCACCGAGAAAGCTGCGGAAGTTGAAGTGATAAATCCCATCTTTAGGGAACGTGTGCTCAAGGCTTCCAGAACAACTGAAGACTGGTTGACGGTGATAGATGCTGCCTGAGATGTCTTCAGACATGACAGCCCAGCCAAATGCATATTTATTACTGAAGTAATCCCCGAACTCGCTGCAACGTCTTTCCGTTGTGGCATCTTCCCGTGGGTCCACGTAAGCCTGTAGGTAGATCGTTTCACCAGCCTTCCCCTTGTAACCAAAATGGTTCGTTGCTGGGTGGGATGTCAGCTTGTTTTTTCCATCAATATCAATACGCCCCAAGTTTTCAGGATGACCGCCCGTACCTAGCTGGTTCCCAAGCTGAGGCTCGGAATCCGCCGGCAAAATTGTTGCCACGAAGGACCCTTTGGCACTCGGGAATCCGAGTTTTAAATCGTAGTTCCCTGCGTCAATAAATTGGTGGAAGAAATAGGGCGTACATGAACGCTTTATGCTTTCATTCACACCAGATAGATTGAGAATTCGAATGCCGGTGTAATAACCATCCTGTTCGAGGCATCGGCGGTTGTCCGTATCATTAATGACGGTGTCGATGTTCCCTGAAATGATCAGGATGTCGCCTGCGCCCACGCTCACCCCGAAGTGATTATAGAAAGCTTCGGTTTTTATCTCGTTTAGATTTTGGAAATCAATAGGGGTTGGGTCGCTTACAGGCCCGCCTTCATTGAGGATAATTGGCTCGCTTGAATCATCGTTCGAAGAATTGTCTGAGCCGCCACCGCCGCCGCACGCTATGAGTGCCAACGACAAAATACTGAGTGGTAATAATTTGATTAAATTCAATTAAGCTCCTTGATATTATTAGTGTTGATAGGAGACTAAGTTTCGCATAAAAATAATAATTTCAATAGGTTGCAATCCGTAAAAGTTACGCGGTGGGCCTTTTGCCTGCGTAAAATCATCCGAGCGGAAAGAATCGCCAACCTGTGCCTCAGGAAGAGTTCCCCATCATCGGCAGAGGAGCGTTCACCGCACCGTCGCGAAGTTCGGTGCAGATAGCTCCCAGCTAGCAAATTATTGGTTACCTACATATTACCTATTTAATTCCTTCGTCTACTAATCCTTGCTTCCAGTCCTTCTCCATAACCATTCTAAAGCTTAGAGGGTCGCCCTGGTCTTCAAGCGCAAGCTGGCCGATTGACGCTGTTATATCCGCATATCGGGTAAACAGCTCGAACAGTTTGCGTTTGTATTCCGTATCATCATTACCCTTCAAATGGTCACCCTTAGTTTCCAGTACCGAGAAACGGAACTTGCCGTTCTCAACACCGTGCACGCAGGCCAGTAGGTCTGGGTAAACTCGGTGGCGCTGCCAGCCCTGCAAGCCGTAGGAGCGCTGATTGACGGCAATTCGGTGCCACCAATACACACATTTGCTTTCATCCAGATACCAGGCAGTGTTTTTCTCTAGATTATTAAACTCACTCTGGTAAACCTTCTCGAACAAGTTTTTCTCCAGCGGTGTGCCGTTCTTGCGATACAGCAATGGATCCACATCAGATACATCAATTTCTAGAGTTTCGGCAATCTTCCAGTTGAGCGCTGGATCATTGGAGGTCACCAGCCGCAAGGTGATCTCGCCGCTATCGAGTTTGTCCCGAAACAGGACTTCGGCCATAGCGTTAACTTGCTCTCGCAGATCCGCCTTCATCGCTTGAATCAAGTCGAACCGATTCACGTAAATTTGCTCATCGGTGACGCCCTTGTCCCGCAGAGCGACGAAAGTTTCTTCCAGCAAACGCATTCCCTGCCAGGGGTTGGGTATCACATCGAGGAGTTGGCGCACCAGGTAGGGTGCATCCAGACCTTCTTCAGGCAAGGCATCTACCGCTTCTTGATCAAGTTCAAAGATGGTTTGGCCAGATTCCTTTGCCTTTCGGTCCAAGTTAACGCGGGCCACCGTACGTTCGAGTTTATCAGCGTCCATGGTAGCTTTGTCCGCGCCGAGGAACTGCAAGGCTTCCCAATCCAAAATGCCGAGCACATCCCGGTCGTAGTCCAGTGGCCGATAGCCCTCAGGGACACTGGCGTCTCGATGAAGCACTCGTGGCAGAAAGATCGGCGGCAAACCTGCAAACTTGCCCTGCCGCTCAATAGTCTCACGGCGCATGTTCTGCGCCTGCCCACTGCCTGGATCCACCGATTTCACGCTAGAGGCCAGATCGGCCATGCCCTCGTCTTCCAGGCCTTTACGCACACCGTTAATAGCCTGAGTGACATCTTGATCGAAAGTGAACACGTAACACTCATCCAGTGCCGCTATCCCAGTAGCCTGTGCATGGGGCTGACGCAGCACTCTGCCGATCATTTGGGTAAGTGCCGTTGTGGCTGTAGTGCGTGACAATACCGCCAAGACATAGGCGAATGGGCAATCCCAGCCCTCGCGCAGCGCATCTTTGGTGATGATAAAACGCACAGGCGATGTGGGCGAAAGTAGATCTTCATCGGCCAGTTCGTCATCACTGGAGGTCTTGAGGCGGATATACTCTTCCTTCACACCCAATTGATCACGCAAGTATTCCCGGGCATCCTCTGCGTGCACCAGCCCAGCGTCGCGCTGATCTTTGCCAGTGCGTTCAACGCGTACCAGGACGATAGGCCGAATGTAGCGCCCGGTCTTGTTCTGGAACGCCAGTGCCGCCTGCTCCAGTTCTTGCTGCTTGGCATGTGCCAGAGTGAGGGTGTGTTTCCAGCCACCCTTGCCATCGTTGATCACATTGATAGGGAGCTTAATCATTTCCTCGTCCTTGAGATCCGTCCCCGGCACGTTCACCAATACATTGGATTGATGCTTGTTGTTGGTGTTGGGTGTGGCGGAGAGCTCAAGAATGAAGCGGGGATTGAAGCCGGCCAGGGTATCCCGGGCTGTGTCCGAATACGCTTTGTGGCCCTCGTCAACCACCACCACCGGCCTGACCAAGCGCAGCACATTACCCAAACTCTGCTTGATAGAGACCGAACCGGGCACAATACCTTCGCCAAACCCCATGTCCGCCAAATCGTTCTGATCCAGATTCGGCACATGATCGAGTAGTGTCTGGTTAGCCTCGCTGTCATCTTCCATTGGAAAAAAGGAGGTAAAACGGCCACTATCGCGAAACAGGCGCAGTGTTTCCTTGGACTTACGTGCCGCCGAGGGCAGCATTAGCAGCATCACACACAGCTGGCCTTCCACATCCCGGCGAGCGAAGGCATCGCCCTTTTCCAGTAGTTTTACTCGTCCTCCGGAGGCACGCTCTAGCATTTGCCGATATGGATGTTCTCGGTTGGCCAATTGCTTCCAAGTTTGCCGGTAGATGGCCTCTGAAGGCACTACCCACAATATCAGCCCGGTCTGGCGCTTGAAGTAATCTGTCTGCACTCGTTCTAGTGCGGCAGTGGCCAGCAAGGTCTTACCACCGCCCGTGGGTACCTTGAAACAGATATTGGGGGTTGATAGTCCCTGGCCATCATGCCGAGAGAGATAGGGAGCCACGACGGGGTTTCCGCCCTGGTTGAGATAGGGCAGCAGGCGCTCGGTATTGAGTTGATCCCACGCCTCGCGGCAGTAATCGCCCAGAGTAGATGCCTTGCCCTTATTCTTCTGGAACTCGACAAAGTCCTGAGCCTGCTCGCGCTGCTCAGCCAGCACCGTCAGATAGCTGTCCAGCTTGCTCAATACGCCTTGCTGGTATTCCTTCAACTCCATGCTTAACCCCCAAGAATACGATGGACGGCATAGGGCAACTGACAAAATTCGATGCGCCGGGCGGTCAGCTCTTTCTGGCTCATGAACTTGGCCACGGCAAACACGATGGCGCGCTTTCCGCTCTTGTTGCCCTGCCCAATAGCAGCCATTCTTTCGGCGTTCAGTGCCGAGTCATTGGAGCGTAGCCACTCTTTGTTTGGCTGATAGAATAAATGTACTCGGAACAGGTCTGTCTCACCGATAAAGCCATCAGGCGCAGGCTTGCCTATCTTTTCCAATGACTGCCCCGTAGCGGTATAGAAAACGTAGCGTGCCAGCGCGTCGAAGCCAGGCAATCCTTTACCGGTAAGCAAGCTTTCAATATCTATGGGCTCTCCCAGGGTGCAGTAGGTAAAGCTGCCCCCAATCCCTGGAGCGGTTTCCTTCACCTTGCGCTCGCCGGTGACGGTGAGTATCCCGTCTTTGATCTGCTTTTTGATCTTATCGTACTCGTGGCCGTTCAGGTTTTCGATGGAGGCGATATGCTCCAGAACCTTCGCCTGCTTTTTTTCAAAGGTACTCCAGGTGATGTTTTCTCGATGCAACTCTTCTCGCAGGGTGCCGGTGTAGGGATAGCCTTTGATCACCCGGCGAACACGCTCTGCGGTGAGACTGTCGGCGTAGTCTTCGCACTCGACAAGAATAAAGCGGCGATCACCTTGATCGTATTTGTTCAATTCAAGCACAGCGTGTGCTGTGGAGCCACTTCCTGCAAAACTATCCAAGATCAAAGAGTCTCTGTGTGTTGCCATCTGAAGAATTCGATGGAGCAGTCTAACGGGTTTAATCGTATCGAATGCAAGTTCGGAATCTTTCATAATGGACATCAGTTCTTTCTTTGCTTCATCAGTGTGGCCGGCCTCATTACTAGGCCACCATGTCCATGGAACAAAGCCCTCAATCTCGCTTGCATAACGGATTAGATTCGGTTGAGCATCGCCTTTTTTTCCAAAGTATATCCGACCCTCCGCTTGCAACTTGTTAAAGGTGTTCTCGCTCATTCCCCAGCATCGTCCTTCTGGGGGAGTGTGCACTTTTCCGGAAGGAGTCGTTATTTCATAAAATTGATCTTTAGTAGCATGGCCAGCCTGTGCTGTGATCGGGACAGGCCGCCAACGACCTTTGGGATCATTGTTCGGATTGCGATACACCTCCAACTGGTCTTCAGTAGGGTCGAGTTTATTTCTTGTGGCTTTAAAGTGTCCCTTATCCATCGCATACACGTGAACATAGTCGTGAACATCACCTATCGCTTCCCGGTTTTCTCGAGAGTACCGTTTTTGCCAAACGATAGTAGCCACGTGTTGTTCTTCACCAAAGATTTCATCTAGAAGCCCCCTTAGTCTATGGCCTTCGTTATCATCGATCGTCGCAAAAATCACGCCGGTTGGACTAAGCAGCTCTTTTAATAAATTCAACCTTGGCCACATCATGCACAACCACTTCTCATGCCGCTCTAGATCTTCCTTGTCCACCGGGTTGGCGGACTTTTTCAGCCACTCCTTCATCAGCGGTGAGCGTACGTTGTCGTTATAGCACCAGCCCTCGTTGCCGGTGTTGTAGGGCGGGTCGATAAAGATGCAGTCTACTTTGCCAGCATGGGTAGGCAGTAGCGCCTTGAGGGCTTCAAGGTTGTCGCCGTGGATAATGAGGTTGTCGTCCAGTGATGGTTGCTTGCCTTCGACAGGTAGGGACTTGTCCGGCACCACCTGCAACTCTCGAAACGGCACCGAGAGGTGATGTGAGTAGACAAACTGCTTGCCCTTGAATTCTAGCGTTGGCATTAGGTACTCCAGGTCCGATCAAAATACGCCTTGAGGGCGGGTATTTGTGATTCCGCATCTTAATGGGGTGCGAGATTCGTGCAGCGATATTGCACTGTAGATGTGGCATGTTCAAGCGTAGGGCTGAGGTGCGTTTAGTTGCGCGTTTCCCAGGGTGGGCTGATTCAGCTTCCACTGAGCTCCACCAACGTCCATGCCGTTTCCAGAAAAAATTAGAGGCCCCAGCCTCGCGTAGCACCATGAGTCATGTCTCGCTCAACCTGTTTCTCCCGCAACCATTCGTAAATTTCGGAATCAATCCAGCCTACAGATCGGCCTCCCAGAGATATGGGTCGTGGAAATATGCAAGCATCGACGTACTTATAGATGGTTGACCTTGCTAAACCAGTTTTTTCTTGCACTTCTGTCAGCCTGAGTACTCTCATCTGCACTCTCCTTTAGTTCGTCATAGTATCTCCTTCGGGTTGAGTTCCGCTTTCATTTCATATTGTGTAACCTCTGAGTACGGGTGGCCTCATTGTGGTGGTCACGAAGGCACACATCAGTTTAGGGCAGATTGAATATGAGCTTTGGAAACAATACCGACGATACAAATTTTGAGCGGTCTGCAATTTTGCAAGAGGCCGCGGTGCAGATAGTAGTGAAAGAGCGTTCCGAGGATGAAGCAATCAACGTGGCTGAGCAGCTGTATGCCAAACGGATGGAAGCTGAAAAGCTTGGGCGAGTCGTTTTAGACGACCAGGGTAATGCTACGTCCTATCACGACGCAGCTCTAAACCCGGAACCTTTGACAGCATCTCAGCACGAAGCTGTGGGCAATGCCTATCAAAAATTGTGCGAGAAAGAAGGCGTTGAAGCGTTCTAACCATTGAGGAAGACACCTTTCAATTTTTTATCGACTGGCGCCGGTGCTGATACCTTAGACGTTCGGTTGCCAGTCGTATATCGGTTGAACGTTAATCTGAACAGTAGTTATTGGATCGCCCGTCCCATACATGAATGAATGGTTCGTAGCTTTGACGAATTTCCTCAAGCTGCTCGATAGCCTCAAAGTTTGCATGGCCATTCAGCTCTGAAAACAGGGTTCGAATAATACCAAAAGACTCAGCTCGCCTTAGGTCGCGCATCTCATGCGTCATTATTAGAAATCGTCGCCTATCCAGAACTGTCTTTCTGGGTTTCATTGAATAACCTGCATGCCCCACAATTAGGCTCCTGATTTCGTCAGGTTTGCCATTGAATCGTTTGATATGAACCTTAGGCTCGTAATGAGCTTGGAGAGCCTTCTGCCACTCGCTTGCCCATTTCACAGTAGAGACGTAATTGTTGCCTGCGAACATGGACGGCCTTACCAGCAAAAGGCAATGAAAATGGGGGTGAACGGATTCTCTATCGACTTGGCTTTCGGTAACCTCAATAAACCGAATACCTCCGAGCACATTATCCTTCCATAACTTGCGTGTTCTCATTCGCTGGAACGCCTTAACCATAATATCGCCGGTGGGCCGAAGATCCTCCACATTGCAGTCGCGAACAGTTAGCGTCAGATACAACCACTTGCTGTCAAGAAGGTAAGGGTTTTGGTCGAGTAGCTGATGGATTTTGCTACGGTACTTACGTGCTTTTTGCCGTTGGCAAAGGGGGCAGTGAGTATGTTTGCAGTAAAGGGCATCTATAAACGTGTCGTTGCTCGGAGTTCGATAGGTTCGAACGTATTTTGCGCAATTCAGTAACCGGTGGCCGTCGGTTTGTCTGCAGCCGTCTGATAGGAAATGACCTGCAGTTTCCTGGGTCATCTCTTTGTATTTACGAAGGTCTTCGAGGGGCGTGCTTTTGCGCTTTATAGGGCTCATGAGCGATCTCCAGAAAGCATCAACTGGTTAGTTTGTATTTATCTGTTATGAGTGCAGACACAGGCCGGTATCAGAACCAATTTGCCGATGGATGACTCGGAATTTGAGGTCTCAGGTGTGCTAGATAGGATTATTTTTAATGAAGAGATGTTGTCTATTAATTAAATATAAAGAGGGAGTTATGCAACTTCTGACAGAATTCCAGGATTTTCGTAGGTTTGTTCGGCGGCAGAATCGAAGCACTTCGCTAGCCAATGTTTCACCTCTGTCTCTATCCAACCGACGGATGCCCCGGCCAGTGGAACAGGGTGTGGGAAATGTCTCTCGTCGATGTATTTGTACACGGTCGACCGGGCCAGCCCTGTCATTGCCATGACATGTCTGATTCGAAGAACCCGAAGGTCTATTTCGCTTGTATCATCCCCGGTAATGGCGACTGCCCAGAGGGTGACGTGGTCTGAGCCTGAGGGAGCTGCATCGCGCGCTCGTATTTGTTGGATGATCCATTTGTTTACATGGGCTGCGACCCAGCCGACTGACTTGCCTCCGAGAACTGCAGAGTTGGGGAAAGTGCCCAGCTTCATGAATTTGTACACAGATGAACGGCCAAGGCCGGTTGTGTGGGTAACGTCCCTTAGTCTAAAAATTTGCATGGTTGACCCCCTATTCGTTCAAACCATCGGACGGGGGTGTAGAGAATGATCAGTGCTGCAGAAACGATTCCCGGTCGTGAGGGGGCAATGTGTCGATCTAGAACCGGCCTTTGTTGTCATTCCGGATAGTCAATATCGAACAGATATGCTCGCGTGCGGGCTTCAAAGTCAGAAGTTAATTTCTCGCTCTAAATTTAGTCAGTAGTGGGCAGCTCAAAGGGGGTACTGCTAACCCAGTGGCCAAAAGTGTGCTTCCGGTTAACTGATAGACGTCAGCAATTTGTTCAGTTTCGATTTTGTTTTGCTTCGGGTTGTAGTTGATCAACGTCAGTGAGACTGAACCTCCTGTCGCAGTCGATTCTTGATGCCCCTGAGGAGCTGTGAACTCCAGTGCGAAGTGTCCGAACCGTGCTTCGTGTTCTGTGGGTAGGATTTGGTAGTGGTAGTTTTGGGGATGCTCAGGGAGTACTTCCGAGACTTCGAGGGCTTTTTTTGCACCCGAGGCGAGCGAGGCTATTGAAACCGTTAAGCCTGCCTCGATCAGCGTGAGTAAGGGAAAGCCGGGCTGGCTACCCAAACCAGGTCTTTTTTTACCCTGATTTTCCTCGTTGGGCATTTTCATAAAGGCTCGGTAGCCATCAAGCCAATTTACACGAATTTCTTCGCGAATGGTCGCGTGAAGGTCTTTAGGTGAAAGCTCCGAAAGCTCGACCCAGAACTTGGACAATATTTTTGATGCCAGATCAAGACTGACCCAGTGGAGAAAGTTCCAAGCTGAGGGCAGGGGTGGCCTAGCCATCTGTTTTGCTAGTCTGGCCAAATCATCGCGCTCGTTTATTTCCCTATTCTTGGCGGCAGCGCCTTTCGAAAAATGCCGCATGAATTGTATGCGTTCGTGATGTAGATAGTTCAGAGCCGCGTCCGAAATGTAGGGGGCGGATTGCGCAAAAATCACTATCCCTCCTGGTTGAATTTCCATTCCGAAACGTGGGTGCCGGAGGTTTAGCGCATGAACGCTGTTATATCGTCCGATTATCCCGGGAGAGTTTCCGCCAGGCAGTGAAACCCGAACGTAGTGAAATTCCCGGAGCTTTGACATCTGATTCTTGACTTGCCGTATCGCCAACCCAGTTCTTTGAGCGAGATCGGAGAAGCCGATATTTCTGATGATTCCTCCATCGTCGGCTTCCTCGAGCAGAGCAATCAACAGCACCCGCTGAGGTATCGTTAACTGATGCGGCCGTTTACCGATCGACAGTGAATTCCATGTCAGTAACTGGTGGACTTTGCGTTTATGTAAGTGGGGTTGTTTGCTGCGGGCAAACGAACATATTTGCGGTTCTTCAATTTTTACTTGGTACCGAACCTGCGAAATCTCCGTCTGTTTGCTCTCGTGCACTTCCAAAATGCCCGCTGAACGAAGCTCGTTGACTACCTTGTAGAATCTCGACTTCGGCAAATCTACCGCACGAATAAATGCTGTTACCTGCGCCTCCCAGGGAGACTGATCGCCGTAGCGCGCCGTGAATTTCAGTAGGAAGAACTTCGCAAATGGTGAACAACTGATATGTGAAACGAGCAGAAGCATGACAATATTCACTATATTTAGTAGGTACCGTATAGGATACTCATGAACCTTAACGTTTGCACAACGTTGTGTTCATGATATTGTAAATTAGTATGATTTGGTCTGATAATAAGCGTTATTAAATGAGATGGTGTCCTAATTGAACTCAAGAATTGAAAGGTGGACTGATCGAGTGCAGAGCGATGGGCTCGTGGATTTCGCGATTGGGTACCTTCAGGAAAACGGTGAGAAGCTTCCAGCCGATAACCGCAAAAGGTCTGCAACAAGAATGTCGCGAAGAGAGCAGTTGGCTGAAATGGTCATGGAGTTGATGGGCTCCGATAGTCGCAAATATCGGTTCCGGTTACTGCAGGATTCTGTAAGGCAAAAGAGAGCAAGTCTTGTTCGGGAAGGCCAGAAGAGATCAATCAAGCGTTTGGATCTGAAAGATTCTGTGTGTGCCAAATTGGAATCGATGTCCAAATTTAGCAGGCTGCGCCAATCAACATTGGTTGAAAATCTGATAAACGATGAAGCTGCAATCAGAAGAGGGGAGAGCTTCGCTTTAAAGAAGCAGCGCCAGTTGATCAAAGCGGACTTTAAAGTACTATACGAGAAAGAGACTGAACTGAAAGCTAGGGATGCAGGGTTGGCTCAACAAGAGAAAAGTTTTTCCGGGAGGCTGGCTCGCTTGGCAGCTTTTGAAAAACTGGTGAACGCAATCATGAAGTGTGCAGCTGATGATCTTGATGTTCGCGTTGATGTTAGTGCGGGGGGGAGTGTTGAAAATCTTTTCACCTTTGCTTCCCCAGGTGGTTCATCTGAAGAGCTTAAGCCTGTGGCCGATGCGTGGGATGAGGTTCTCAGTCATCTGGGCTCCCACTCTGTTCAGAGCTGATGCGGAAAATTCACAGGTGTTAGTCAGATTCTCTAATCCGTTCTAGATAGTCAGACCATTCCTGCATCATCCTCTTCCGATCTTCAAGACGTGCGGAACGGTTATAGGCAGCGGCTACTTGGTTTCGCTGTTTATGCGCGAGCTGAAGTTCAATAATCTCTGGTTGCCAGCCTTGTTCATGAAGAATGGTCGAGGCGGTGGCTCGAAATCCGTGGCCAACCATTGTGGTGCCGTCATAACCCATAGACTTCAGGGCCACGTTAATTGTGTTTTCCGAAAGTGGGCGACCTCGCTTTACTGATTCAAATGCCAGCTCTTGGTGACCAGTAATGGTGTGTAGCTCTTTCAGAATGGCAACTGCTTGTATCGACAAAGGGACTATGTGGTCCGGAACCTGTCCTGCTCTCTTTGCTTTTTGAGTGCCCTTCATACGTCTACCTGGAATGATCCACGAGCCGGATTCGAGGTCGATCTCCTTCCATTCAGCGTTGCGAAGTTCGCCTGGCCGCAGAAATAGCATAGGGGCCAGCCTTAAAGCTGCCCTGGTTGAAGCGTGGCCGCCGTATGCCTCGATAGCTCTGAGCAGCTTTCCGAGCTCGTTTTGGGTGGTAATGGCAGATCGGTGTTGAGTAGGAACGGTTTTGAGCAGGCCCTTCAATGTGGCGGTAGGGTCTATCTCGGCGCGCCCCTCAGCTACGGCAAACCGAAAGATCTCACCAATGCGCTGTCGGAGTCGATGAGCGGTTTCGTACTTGCCTTGATTCTCGATTGCACGGAGAGCCTCAAGCACCATAATTGGCTTGATCTCAGCAATGGGAATGTGGCCAAGTTTGGGGTAGGTCCAGGTTTCGAGTCTCTTGCGGGCAACTTCAAGAGTGCTGTCAGCGAGCTCGTCCTTCTTGAGTTTTAGCCAATCTTCTGCCACAGCTTTGAACGTATCGGCCTTTTCCTGAAGTGCGGCTTTCTCCTGTTTTTTAGCCTCATTAGGGTCAACGGCGTCGGCAATCTGCTCCCGTGCCTCTGTGCGCCGCTGACGGGCTAACTTTAACGAGACATCCGGGTATACCCCCAAAGCAAGTGTTTTCTCCTTTCCACCGAAGCGGTATTTCATGCGCCAGTATTTGCCAGACGGCTGAATGTCCAGATACATGCCAGCCCCATCGGAGAGCTTGATGCGTTTACCGTAGTTCTCAAAGTTTGCGGACTTGATCTGTCTGTCGGTCAGCTTGTTTGTGGCCATAGTAGGGGCTTTAGCTCATATTGGGGGTATAAAAGATACTATAACGGGATGCATTTCGGTTTGCACCCCCAGATGTACCCCCAGGATGCATAGGTTGCAGCGGATTATTATGGATTGATAAGGATTGACGCTTCTTTAAAAATGTTTAAAAACAGGGATTTATAAGATGTTATGGAGTGGTGCGGAACGTTGACTGGTGCCCTCGGCAGGACTCGAACCTGCTACCTTCCCCTTAGGAGGGGGACGCTCTATCCAGATGAGCTACGAAGGCGCTTCTTTCAGAAGGTCGGTATGATAACGGCCTAAGGCTTATGGCTCAAGGTGTGGCCGTGTTTTCTGCTTGTCTGGGAGTGTGCTTTGTCTGATCCTTTGTCGTTAAGCATCGTTGTGCCTGTCTGGATGGAGGCGGCGGGCGTTGTGGAAACACTTGAGGCGTTGCAGCCGCTGCGTGCTGCGGGCCACGAATTGATTGTTGTGGACGCCGGCAGCACCGATGGCACGGCCGGGTTGGCAAGCCCGCTGGCGGATGTGGTGGTTCAGGCAGGAAAGGGCAGGGCCGTTCAGATGAATGCGGGCGCCTTCGTTGCTAAAGGCGGTGTTCTGCTGTTTTTGCACGCGGATACTCGCCTTCCTTCAAGTGCATTGAATTACCTGGATAAGTTTTTTCAAAGCGATAAATCCTGGGGTCGTTTTGATGTGCGCCTAAGTGGCCAAAGTGCGATGTTCCGGGTGATTGCCTGGTTTATGAATCAGCGGTCGCGGTTAACGGGTATTTGCACGGGTGATCAGGCCTTGTTTGTGCGCAGGGACGTTTTTGAGGCGTTGGGTGGGTTTGCTAGCCTGCCGATTATGGAAGATATTGAGTTTTCGAGTCGGCTTCGCCTGGTTTCCCGACCCTTCTGTATTGAGGAACCGGTGACTACGGATAGCCGGCGCTGGGACCAGGGGGGTGTTTGGCACACGATTTTTCTTATGTGGCGTTTACGTTGGCGTTATTGGCGCGGCGAATCACCAGAAACGCTTGTTCATTCCTACCGTTCGGACGTTCGTAATGCCAAAGACTGAAGCCCCCAATGCATTGTTGATGCAATTTGCCAAGTGGCCGGAAGCTGGCCGGGTAAAAACACGCCTTATTCCCGCGCTGGGTGTTTCTGGGGCGTTGGATGCACATTTAACGCTCACGCTTGCTGTGCTGGATAACTTGTGTGGCTCTGGCCTTACGGTGCAGTTCTGGTGGGATAGGGCAGTAGACTCTGTGCCGGCGGATGCGCAGGGTGTTGTTCGCACGATTGAACAGCGGGGCCTAGGGCAGAAAATACAACAGGGCACTAACTTGGGCGATCGCATGCTGGACGCGCTTGGCACTGGCCTTGAGGCTCACGCCTTGGCTCTGATCGTGGGCAGCGATTGCCCTTCGGTTGAGCCGGCATACGTGCATCAGGCGGTGGCCAGTTTGCAGGAATACGATGTGGTTTTAGGTCCGTCGGATGATGGTGGCTATGTGCTGATCGGCGCGCGCCGGGTGGTTCCGCACATGCTGGATGGCATTGAGTGGGGCACGGAAGCTGTTCTCGAGCAGACTTGCCAGCGGCTGAAGAAGCTGGGGCTCAGCGTTGGTTTGCTGGAGCCCCGCTGGGATGTGGACGAGCCCGAGGACTGGGCGCGGTTTCAGCTTATTTAGCAGTCACCGGCGGTTGCTGCAAAATAAGGTCGCGGGCTTCGCTCGCGCTCAACCCTTCTCCTCCGGTTACTGCACGCAGCGCTCGGTCTCGGTTTAATACCGCATCCGTGAAGGTGGCTTTTAGCTCCTCAAGGCTTACAGATTTGACGGCTTGGGCGAGCTTCTCGCGGGAATCAAAGCCCTCCGAATCCCGGTCAATCTCGCTCCAGTAGCGCCCTGAAATCTCTCCCAGCTGGCGATCCCGCTCCAGAATGCTGCTGATCACCGCCTCTTTTTCACCCTCTAGTCGCTTCTCGTCTAGATTGCTGAGGGTCTTCTCAAAGCCTTTTGTAAATTCGCGAACCGCCTGGTCTATTTCGCTTTGGCTGGCGGTGGGGGATTGAACCACAAAGCCCAGAGCCGGTGTTTCGAGCATTTCAAACGGCGTTGCGTACACAATGTAGCCGAGCTGGCGGGTGGTGCGGAGCTCTTCATAAAATGGGCTGCTTATAATCTGCGCCAGTAGGCGGAACCGGGCGCGTTCTTCAAAGCTGGTGTTCTTGCCCTGCGTGTAGAGGGTGTACCCGGTGTCTGGGTGCTTTACGTTGAGGGAGACCAGAATTTCCTCTGCCGGCAGCTTGCGAACATGGCTGCGCTCAACCGGTACAAAGTCACTCTTGCCCAGAACAATCGCATTAACCTGTTTGGCTATGTTCAACGCGTAGGCTTGCGTAATGTTGCCGTGAGCCAGAAGCACTGGGTCAACTTCGGAGAGTAGTGTCTCGGTGAAAGACAAGAGCTCGTCGAGGGTTACGCTTCGGGCGGCCTCGAGCTTTTCTTCTGTGCTCCAAGTGTCCTCAAGCAGAGCGGTTTGGATAAACTCCGATGTTTGCTCAACCGGTCGGTCTTTGGCTTTGTTCTGCAGGCTGTCTATTAGATTTTGCTGTGAGATACCAAACCGTTGCCGGGTGATCTCCGGTGCCGACACCTGCATGAGAATACGGTTCATCAGGGTGTGCAATTTGTCGTTGTAGCCGCCGACCCGCACTGTGATCCCGCGTAAGTGCGGGTAGATGCTGTAATCCAGCCCTGCAAGGCGAGCGGAATAGGCCCAAGCGTTCAGGTTGGTGTTTATGCTGTCTACCAGTAGCTGCGTCAGCACATGGCTACGTGCGGATACGCGGGCAGCCGGGGTGCGCAGGCTGAAAAACACGCTGGCTTTAGGGGTGTTGAAGCGGGTGTCCCTGGCAAACCAGATAGCCATACCGTTGTTGCTCAGCAACTCGGGCTGGTTCATGGTTTTGCCCGGCACCATGGCTAGGTTTTCCGGCACAAACGGGTTGGGTAACGGAAGGCGAAGCTCCTTCACGAGAGGATCTGAAGCCTTAGCCAAAAGTGTTTCGGTATCCAAGGGTTCAATTTCCCAGGGTGCTTCATACCATTGGGTGAGGTTTGGGTTCTTCAACTCAGGCTGCGGTGCCAACACATAAGCCATCACGTTATCCGGTGTCAGCTTGGCAAGAATCGCCCGGTATTGGTCTGGCGCGTAGCGTTCCATCAACCAGGGCGCGCTGAGGATGTCATCGGCAGGGTAGTCCTGGAGTTGGCTCGACAGGCGCATGGCCTCATGTATTGGGTCGCCTTGTTCGCGAAAACGAAAATCGATTTGTGCCAAGCGCTGCATTTCTTCAAAGCGCTGCTGGCTTATGCCCTGCTCACGAATGATGTCGATGTATTGGAATACCAGAGGCAGAATTTCTTCGTGCTTGCGCAGGCCCTCGGGTGTAAGCGCAATGCTGATGTCCAATGTAGCGTTCTCGCCCGTGTCCATGCCGATGCCTGCCGACAGGCTATCTGCCAGCCCGTTCTTCTTGAGCACATCAAACAGGCTTCCTGGCCCTTCGTGGCCCAGCAGGTTGGCAACGTAGCTGGCGGGCTTGGTGCGGTAGTTTTCCTGCTGGGATGGAATTGGGAAAGACAGCGACAGGCTGCGCACATCTTTGATGGCTTGTGCCGTTACCTTCGCGGGTAGTGAATCGGTTTCAAGAAGGCTGGCAGTATGGGCCCGTGCTTCCAGATTGCGATTCTCTATGGCGTCGAAACGCGACTGCACCATGGTCTCAAGCTCATCCAGAGGCTGTGGCCCATAGACTGCGAGAGTCATCAAGTTCGCAGAGTAATGGCTTTTCCAGAACTCGATCAGGTCGGGCCGAAGAGGGCTATCTTCCGTGTTTTTCAGTGTGGTCAGGTTGCCGACTGCGAACTGGTGAAAAGCATGTTCTGGGTTGCTGGTGGCCTTTTTGACGGAATAGAAGCGACGGCCGTCTTCTTTCTGTTTGGCGCTGAACTCCGAATGAACGGCGTTGCGCTCGCGGTCGACAAGCTCGGCGGTAAACAGGGGCGCAGCAAACTGCTGGGCAAAGCGATCAAGCGCAGATCCCAGGTAATCAGCCTGAATATCAAAGAAATAGTTGGTGTTTTGAAAAGCGGTAAAGGCGTTATGGCTGCCGCCGTGGCTATTGATGAACTGTTGATACTCGCCGGGCTCGGGATACTGCTCAGTGCCGAGAAACAGCATGTGCTCCAGAAAGTGTGAAATGCCCTCACGCTCTTTCGGATCATCACCGCTGCCAACGGCTACGTTCATGGATGCGGCGGCTTTGTCTGCATTCTTGTCGGATACCAGAATAGCCCGCAAGCCATTAGCCAACTCAATGAAGCGGTATTCGTTGTTGTCGTTCGGGCTTTTGCTTGGCGTTTGTGCGGCCGTGGCAAACGAGCTGACAAACAACAGCAAAAGCAGCGCAAACGCATTAACCGTTAGTGCTCGGGCGTTCATTGGGGTACCGATATGCATAGGGCCTCTGTATCCGTTAAGGAGCTGTTGTAAATGTCTTCAGGGTATACGGGTCGGGCAATGTAATGGTGCACCATGTTTCAGTGCATCATTGTTTTGCGAGTTTTTTCCGGCTGCTGGTCGAGAGTTTTGCGGGCCAAATCTGCTGCCTTTTCGCCATCGAGTTCGCCGGAAGCAATACGCTCAAGCACGGTTGCCATAATAGCGACGGACTGGCGGTAATCGGCAAACTCTTCCTGGAATGCACTGTCGATGGCCTGGTACACCGCCTGAATTTTTTGCTCCCGGTCGCCCGCGTTTTTTGCCGTGTCGTTGATGGCTTTCAGGCATGCGCGTGCAATGGTGATGTAGCGTTCGGTGTTTTGGTTGTCATTCTGCATTGTCTAGCTTCCGGATATCGCTTGATCTGTGAAAATAATTGACGCCTGGAGAGGCAGTAAGTTCCTGATTATCGCATTGCTGGCAGGCTGTTTCATTGCTTTGTGGTAATTCAGCTCTGGGGAGTGTGAGTAGCTAATATTGTGCTAGTCTCAAGTACATTGTGTCGGAAATGCATACAGGCGTTCCTGGTAAATTTTTAGAGTAATGGCTCTATTTAAAACAATAAGTTACAGAGTAAAAGCTCTAAAAAATGTCGATACATAAGGTTACAATTAAGTACAATGGCGGCCATGTAGAGCCGATATCAAACTTTGGTCTAAGGCGGTCGGCATAAATCGATAACAACAGAGCAACAGGCAAGGTGGATTATCAATGAATTATTTCCTGACCGGTGGTACCGGGTTTATCGGCCGTTTTCTTGTGCAAAAATTACTGGCACGCGGCGGCACCGTGCATTTGCTGGTACGTGAGCAGTCTCAGGGAAAACTCGATGCACTCAGAGAGCGTTGGGGCGTAGATGAGTCCCGGGTAAAGGCTGTGGTTGGTGACCTTACCAGCGAGAACCTGGGCATTGATGCCAAAACCCTGAAAGCCCTGACAGGAAAGGTCGACCACTTTTTCCACCTTGCAGCCGTTTACGATATGGGTGCCGATGAAGAAGCCCAGCAGGCTACGAACATCGAGGGTACCAGATCCGCAGTTAAAGCCGCCGCAGCCGTGGGAGCGAAGCACTTTCATCATGTTTCATCTATTGCAGCGGCGGGCATGTTTAAGGGCACGTTCCGCGAGGATATGTTCGAAGAAGCCGAGAAGCTGGACCATCCGTACCTGATGACCAAACACGAATCAGAAAAGATTGTCCGTGAAGAGTGCAAGGTGCCATTTCGTATCTACCGCCCGGGTATGGTGATTGGTCATTCGGCCACCGGTGAAATGGATAAGATTGATGGCCCTTATTATTTCTTCAAGATGATCCAGAAAATCCGTCGAACGCTGCCCCAGTGGGTGCCGACGATTGGTATCGAAGGCGGCCGCCTGAATATTGTCCCCGTGGATTTCGTGGTCAATGCTTTGGATCACATAGCGCATCTGGATGGCGAAGACGGTAACTGCTTTCACCTTGTGGACACGGATCCTTATAAAGTTGGCGAAATTCTTAATATATTCAGCGAAGCTGCCCATGCGCCAAAAATGGGTATGCGTATTGATGCCCGCATGTTCGGGTTTATTCCGCCGTTCATCCGCCAGAGCCTGAAAAACCTGCCACCGGTAAAGCGTTTAACGGGCGCTTTGTTAGAAGACATGGGTATTCCCCGCTCCGTGCTGTCGTTTGTTAACTATCCCACCCGCTTTGATGCCCGTGAAACCGAGCGTGTGCTGAAAGGAACCGGTATTGAAGTGCCCCGTCTGCCGGATTACGCGCCGGTGATCTGGGATTTCTGGGAGCGTCATCTGGATCCAGACCTGTTCAAAGATCGCACGCTTAAAGGCACGGTTGATGGCAAGGTAGTGGTGATAACTGGTGCAACCTCGGGTATCGGCTTGGCGACAGCCGGAAAACTGGCGGAGACCGGGGCCATTCTGGTTATTGGCGCCCGTACTCGCAAAACGCTGGATGAGGTAACCGCATCACTGGAGGCCAAAGGGGGCAACGTGCATGCGTACCAGTGCGATTTCTCCAACATGGAGGAGTGCGATCAATTTGTGAAAACCGTTCTGGATAACCACGGTCATGTGGATGTGCTGGTGAACAACGCCGGGCGCTCTATTCGACGTTCGCTGTCGTTGGCATTTGATCGTTTTCACGACTTTGAGCGCACCATGCAGCTTAACTATTTTGGTTCCGTGCGCCTGATCATGGGCTTTGCGCCTTCCATGCTGGAGCGCAAGGGCGGACACGTGGTGAATATTTCATCCATTGGTGTTCTTACCAATGCGCCGCGATTCTCTGCGTATGTGGCGTCTAAATCGGCGCTCGATGCATTCAGCCGATGTGCGGCTTCTGAATGGTCCGATCGCAACGTAACGTTTACCACCATCAATATGCCGTTGGTGAAAACGCCGATGATTGCACCCACTAAGATCTACGATTCTGTGCCGACGCTTACACCGGAAGAAGCAGCAGATATGGTTGCGGACGCGATTGTTTATCGTCCTAAGCGGATTGCGACACGCCTTGGTGTGTTTGCCCAGGTGCTACATGCCGTGGCACCTAAGATGGGCGAGATCGTGATGAACACTGGGTACCACATGTTCCCGGATTCATCGCCAGGAGTAGGCGGCAAGCCCATTGAAAGGCCTAAGGTGTCCACGGAACAGGTGGCATTCGCAGCGGTTATGCGGGGCATTCACTGGTAAGCAGCGCTTTTGGTAAGTTGAATCAAAAAACCCGCTTTGTGAAGCGGGTTTTTTGTGGGTGCTGTGTTGTGGAATGAAGCCTGTGCTATTCGGCTTCATCCGAAATCATAGGTGGCGGAAAGCCGCCCAGATCCAGCCAGCGATTGACGATGCCACAAAACAAATCTGCTGTTTTTTCCGCATCGTAGGCAGCGGAGTGTGCTTCTTTGGGATCAAATGGAATGCCAGCCAGTTTGCACGCTTGCGCCAGTACAGTATGGCCATACGCTAAGCCTGCCAGTGCGGCTGTGTCGAATGTCGAAAACGGATGGAAAGGGTTCCGGCTGATTTCTGCCCGTGATGCAGCTGCAAATACGAAGTTGTGATCGAAGGTAGCGTTGTGGCCAACCAGAACCGCCCGCTTGCAGTCGTGCGCCTTTATCGACTTACGAATGGAGCTGAAAATTTCACTCAGGCCTTCGCGCTCGGGCACGGCTTCCCGTTCTGGACTCCAAGGGTCGATGCCGGTGAAGTCCAGCGCGGACTGTTCCAGGTTGGCGCCCTCAAATGGATCAATCTGTTGCACATGGGTTTCAGCACGCTGTAACCGGCCGTCGTCATCCATGGTTAGCATAACCGCCGCTATTTCCAGCAGAGCATCGCGCCCCGGATTGAATCCGCCTGTCTCCACATCGACAACAACCGGTAAAAAACCGCGAAATCTGCGGGACATGGGGTGCGATTGTTTGATTTCGTCAGTCACTAAAACTCCGGTCGTGGCCGTTTATCAGGAAATTGGGGTAGGTTTACGCTTGGCGCCAGTTAATCGTTTCGCCGGCTTTCAACGGAACGATGGTACCACCTGCCAGAGGTAATTCATCCGGCATAGGCCAAGGTTTTTTCACCAAGGTAATGGTATCGGTATTGCGTGGCAGGCCATAGAAGTCCGCACCGTTGAGGCTGGCAAAGGCTTCTAGCTGGTCTAGAATGCCGAGCTCTTCAAAAATCTCTGCATACAATCCAATCGCGCCGTAGGCGGAATAGCAGCCCGCACATCCGCAGGCAGCTTCCTTTTTATCCTTTGAATGCGGGGCCGAGTCGGTTCCCAAAAAGAACCGTTTGTCGCCACTGGCAATAGCGTCTCTCAAAGCCTGCTGGTGTCGGTTACGTTTGAGAATGGGGAGGCAGTAAAGATGAGGGCGTATGCCACCCACCAGCATGTGATTACGGTTGTACATGAGATGCTGGGGCGTGAGCGTTGCTGCCAGGTTGTCGCCTTGGTGATGGCGTACAAACTCTGCGGATTCGGCGGTGGTTATGTGCTCAAGTACAACTTTAAGGTTGGGGAAGGCTTCCAGCGTGGGTGCCAGAACCCGCTCAAGAAATACCTTTTCCCGATCAAAAATGTCTATGTCTGCATCGGTCACTTCGCCATGAACAAGCAGCAGCATGCCGCACTCAGCCATGGCTTCCAGTACTGGGTAGATATTGCGAATATCTTGTACGCCCGAAGCGGAGTTTGTGGTGGCTCCGGCTGGATACAGCTTTGCCGCGACAATGCCTTCGGCACTTGCCTCAAGGATCTCCGCGCGCGTGGTGGACTCTGTGAGATAGAGCGTCATCAAAGGCTGGAAGTTTGTGCCTTTGGCTGCTTCCAAAATGCGCTCCCGGTACGCGGACGCTTCGGCGGCGTTTGTTACCGGCGGCGCAAGGTTGGGCATGATGATCGCCCGCCCAAAACAGGCCGCGGTTGCCGGTACCACATCTTTTAAAACATCGCCGTCGCGAACGTGGAGGTGCCAATCGTCGGGGCGCACAAGGGTAAGCTGTTCGGTCATGAGCTGGGTTCCGCAGTACCTTCAAAGGGCTGAAACAGAGGCGTGAAAAACGCGTTCGATTTGGACGGCGCTTTGACCCTGAAAAATTTTGCAGATTATAGCAGAAGGCGCCAGTGATTGTTTTTACCCTCGCTGACTAAAGAACACCCGATGGGTGCCGTTAAACAGGGTAGCTACGAAACACCCGTGAACCAACGGTGCCACTGTTACGGCACCCTTATGACACTCTTATGGCAGTTATATGGCAGGTTGCTTCCACCAAAAAACGCTGAAATTGCTGGGAATACTCGCCTTGGGCGCGTTCTTGCCTGGATCTGGCGTGGCCGGAAGCTATGGTGCCGGAATTAGCAACAGCCAGTGGTATCTTGCCGAGTCGGTTTTCGAGTGTTCACTGGTGCATGAAGTTCCGGGATACGGCCGGGCCGTTTTCAGCCACCGAGCCGGAGAAAAGCTGTCTTTTTTCCTAGAATCTGAAGCGCATCTTATGCGGCCTGGCCGTGGCTCTCTGGTTGTTGAGGCCCCAGCTTGGAGGCCAGGTGTCGCACCACGGCCAGTGGGCGCGGTAAACGTAACAGAAGGGCGCCGGCCAGTGTCTCTGGATACGCGCCACGCCGTCATTCTTGCCCAGAGCCTTCTCGAGGGCATGCGCCCTACCGTTACGCAGGACTCTTGGTACGATGGCAGCCCGGTGCGTGTGCAGGTTTCCAACATCAATTTCAGTGGCCAGTATCAGCGCTATCGTTCCTGTGCCGCGAATCTTCTGCCGGTGAATATTGATCAGGTAGGGCGTTCGAGAGTGACCTTCGTCACAGGCAGCAAGAGGCTTTCACAGGCCGACATGAACCACTTGGATAACATTGTGGCCTACATTATGGCCGACTCTACCGTTGAGCGCGTTTTTGTGGATGGGCATACAGACGACGTGGGTAGCCGAATTGATAACCGGGCCTTATCTGAGGATCGCGCCAATGTGGTGGCGGATTATTTGAAAAGCAGGGGCGTCGCCCCGGACTTAATAACAGAAAGATCCCATGGCGATCAGTACCCAGCGTCCCGTCGCCAGGCCGAAAACCGTCGCACAACGATTCGTCTGCAGCGTGAAGGCGAGCGCCCGGGGCTTCAGCAGGCCAATGGTTACGGCAGTGCGTCAGCTGGCTGACGCGCTACGATCTAATGTTTAAATCTGCCTTTAATAAACCGAGCTCAATACTTCCAAGTGGGCATTCACGCTCTCTGCCAGAGCCTTCAGGTGGTAACCACCTTCCAGCGTTGAGATAATCCGATCGTTACTGTGCTCGCTTGCGATGCCTACCAGCATTTCGGTCAACCAACGGTAGTCTTCTGTTTCCAGATTGAGCTCTGCCAGGGGGTCGAGGCGATGAGCGTCAAACCCGGCTGATATGAGAACAACCTGGGGCTTGAATGCATTTAGGCGCTTTATCCATCCTTCTTCCACTAACTTGCGAAAATCCACAGCGGAACACCCAGCTTCAATGGGGATGTTCACAATGTTATCGGCTTGCTGGTGCGCATGGGAGTGCGGATAGAAGGGGTGCTGGAAGCTGGAGCACATCAGTATGCGCTCATCGCCACTCACGATATCCACCGTGCCATTTCCCTGATGCACGTCAAAATCAATGATGGCTATCCGCTCAAGGTGGTGGAAATTGAGGGCTCGCATGGCAGCCAAAGCAATATTGTTGTAAAAACAGAAACCCATGGATTTGCTACGTTCAGCATGGTGGCCGGGAGGCCTTGCACAGATGAACGCGTTGGTAACTTGGCTGCTCATTACCATATCCACGGCTTGGATGTTGGCGCCGGCGGCCAATCTTGCTGCGCGGAGGGTGTCTGGCATCATCGCAGTGTCTGGATCTGTGAATACCCGGCCGCGAGTAGGTTGCATCATATCCAGCTGTTGCAGGTAGCGTTCCGGGTGCACACTTAAAAGCTGGTCGCGGGTGATCTCCTCGGGGCGAACCCAATCTAGCTTTTCGGCCATGCCGGTGTCTGCAATGTAACTGATGATGGTGGCCAGCCGGCCAGGGCTTTCGGGATGCTCTGGCCCCATGTCGTGTTTCATGCAGTCATCGTGGGAAAAAAATGCGGTGGTCATAAATCTCGAAAAGCCCCGATTGTGCTTGTATTTTATTCGATCTTATCAGGGATAATCTCGTCACGCCGGGTTTCTTTGGTCTTATAGGTTCGATAGGCATTTCACATAGGTACTTCAATGCCTAAGATAGGGCAAACACATGCTAGAGGAGAGTCAGCTTGAGCACTCGGTATCTTGAAAGTCTGTTCAATCCCGCTTCCATTGCAGTGATAGGCGCGTCGGAACGATCAGACAACCTTGGCGGCATGGTGTTAAGAAACCTGATGAGTGGTGGCTATCCGGGCCGGCTTCTGGTGGTAAACCGGAACGATTACGACAATGTGCACGGTGTTCCTTGCGTGAAAAAAGTGTCGGGAATGGAGTTCTCTCCAGATCTTGCCATTGTTTGTACACCTCCGGAAACCGTGGCCAAAACCATCCGGCGCTTGGGCGAAGCGGGTGTGCGCACGGCGATTGTGATGACCGGCGGTATGTCTCGTACCCACAGTAAAACCGGGACGCCCCTGATGTATTCGGTTGGGGAGGCTGCCAAGGAAAGCGGCATTAGAGTGCTGGGCCCGAACACGATCGGTCTTATGGTGCCAGCCAGAAGCCTGAACGCCACCTATGCACACATGGGTGTGCTCCCCGGCCGTGTGGCGTTTGTAGGCCAATCGGGCACCATCGCCAGTTCGGTGATTGATTGGGCGTTTGCTCGCGGGGTGGGGTTTTCTTACTTTCTCACCCTGGGTGATGGTATGGACATCGATCACGACGACTTGATTGATTACTTGGCCCAAGATACCCAAACCCGCGCGATTCTCCTGCACATCGAGCATATTCCCAACGCCCGGCGCTTTATGTCGGCCGTGCGGGTGGCGTCCAGAACCAAGCCTGTGATTGTGGTTAAATCCGGGCGCGTACCAGAATCTGAATGGCTTCCCCATGAGTTGCCTGATGGCATCATGCGCAGTGATCCCATATACGATGCCATGCTCCAGCGCGCCGGTGTGCTGCGGGTTGACGGGCTGGGGCAAATGTTCGATGCGCTGGAGACGCTCACCCGTATGCGCCCGCTACGCCGAGAGTCTCTGGCAATTATGGCGAACGGTGTTGGCCCCGGGGTTCTGGCAGTTGATCGGCTGGCGGATCTGGGCGGCGAGCTTGCTAGTCTGTCTGAGTCCAGTATTAACGGCCTTGCGGAGCTATTGCCTCCGTACTGGACGCGCAAGAACCCCATCGACCTTAACTATGATGCGTCCCCTGAATTGTACGGCAAGGCCATAAAAATTCTGGCCAAAGACCCTGAAGTGGCTAACGTGCTGGTGATGTACGCTCCCAGCCTTACAGAAGACAGCCTGCAAATTGCCGATGCTGTGGTGCAGGCCGCAAAGGGCACGCGCCTTAATATTTTCACCTGCTGGCTTGGGCAGAGCACTGTGATGGAGGCTCGCGAGGAGTTTTATCGCGCGGGTGTGCCATCGTTCTTTAATCCCGAGAAAGCCGTGGTTGCCTTTATGCAGCATGTGCGCCATCAGCGTGTTCAACGCCTGCTAACGGAGACGCCGGAATCCTTTACCGATCATTTTTCAGATCACACTCAAACACGGCGCGTGGTGATGAACGCCCTTCGTTCGGATAGGCTGCATCTGTCAAACCAAGAAGCCAGAGCTGTGGTTGACGATTACGGCATCAACACCATTGAGACAATTTATTGTGATGATGTTGAAGAGGTTGTAGAGGCTTTTTCCATAGAGCGTCGGCCTGTGGACATTACTCTGGTGCACGAGCAAGCCTGTGACCCGTTCATGAAGTTGAGCGTTGCCCAGCGCCGCTATAAAGGGACGGTAAAGAAGCTGGATAATGAGTCTGCAATTATAGATGGCTGCCGTTTTCTGATGGAGGAGTACCAAAAACACTTCCCAACCAGCGGTTTTGTTGGTTTTGCTATGCAGCGGTCTTATCAGCACGTCGGTGGCATTGAATTTAGTGTCGGCATCACAAGAGACGCGCAGTTCGGGCCTTTGGTGGTTTGCGGCGCCTCGGGTGCGCATATCAGCGTGATGACAGATCGGCAAATTGCGCTGCCACCGCTGAACATGGTTCTCGCCCGGGAGCTGTTGCGCCGTACCTATATGTATAAGCTGCTCAAAGAGCACAGCTTGAAGCCTGATTCGGATATCAGGGCGGTCTCGGAAACGTTGGTTACCCTCTCCCAGATTGTGATCGATATTCCAGAGATCCGCGGGTTGGAAATTTCGCCCCTGTTATTCAACGATCAGGGCGCGGTAGCCGTGAATGTGGCTATCAACCTGTCTAAAACGCCCGGCCGACCGATTATTCAGCCTTACCCGAGAGAGCTTGAGGAGTGGCTGGTGCTTCCCAAATCTGGGCGCCGGATAATTATCCGCCCGGCTCTGGCAGAAGACGAACCATCGCACCGGGTGTTCCATGAGTTGCAGTCGCCGGAATCCATTCGCTACCGTTTCTTCCAATACCGTAAACACTTCTCCCGGGAAGACGTCGCGCAGATGGTGCAGATCGACTACGACCGGGAAATGGTCTTTATTGCCAATGCGTCGAAAGAGGACGGTGAAGGGGAGGAAACTCTCGGTACCGTAAGAACCTGGACAGACGCGGACAACTTGCAGTGCGAGTTTGCGGTGATGGTTCACGATAAAATGAAGGGTGAAGGCCTTGGTGTTGCGCTGATGCAAAAAATGATCGATTACTGCCGGGCCCGCGGCACGGTGGAAATGGTTGGCGATGTACTGGCAGATAACCGACCGATGTTGCAACTGGCCGAGCACGTGGGCTTTGAGATTAAGTATAACGCTGAAGAAGAGGTCATGGACTTACGGTTGGTGCTGAACGAGCCGGAAAACGACTGGCAAAAGGAGCGGCTGAAGAAGGGCGCCCACTGAGGCCTTTTGAGAAAGGCTTCAGCGGCGCTCATGCGCCTGAGTGATTACTCTTCGACGATGGCCGAACGGTCTTCGCCGCCCATGGCTTCCAACAAGCCTGGAATCAGTTTGGACAACTCTAAAGTCATAAGAGTGAAGGCTGCATCAAATTTTGCCACAGCGTCATCCACGTCTACGTCATCGAGCTGATCCTGTAGCGTTTCGCCAAATTTCAGCCGGCGAATGCCCATTTCTTCATCCAGAACGAAGGACACGTTGTCGTCCCAGGTTAGGGCCAGCTTGGTGACTTCCATTCCCGCTTCCAGATGGTTACGGATTTCGTCTGCCTTCAGGTTCAGTCCTTTGCAGCGAACCACGCCGCCGTCTTCTGCAGGATCTTTCAACTCACATTCATCACCTAGCACCACCGCGCCGGGCAGGTCGATGGTTTCATTAAGCCAGCCGGTGAACGTGAAGATCGGAGACTGTTCCAGCGCCGGCGGGCGCACGGGCAGGGAGCCTAGGCTAGTGCGCAGGGTTGAGGCCAGGTCTTCCGCCTGTTTCGCGGAGCCGGCATCAACCACCAACACGCCGTCCTTTGGAGCCAGATAAGCAAAACAGCGGCGGTTCCGCGAAAATGCCTGGGGCAGCATCTCCAGCATCACCTGCTCTTTAATTTCTTCCTTCTCCTTGCGACGAACCTTGCGACCCTCTTCGATCTCAATGGCTTCGGCTTTATCTTCAACCGCATCTTTTATCACTGGCCCAGGCAGGATCTTTTCTTCCTTGCGCAAGGCAATCAGGTGGTAATCATTGGCACTGTGAACAAGCAGTTCGCCGTGTTTGCCAAGAGGCGGAACCCAGCCTTGGCGAGCGGTTTCTTGTGGGCCACAGGGCTTGAATGCATCTGCGCTGAGCTTTTCTTCCAGCTCTTCAGCAGAAATATCAAACGGCTTGGTAAAACGGAAAACGCGGGCATTACGAAACCACATCAGGCTTGATCCTTGTCTTTCATATTTGCATAACCTCTACGAGTACTGTTTTGACGATGAAACCAACCACACCGGCCCCCAGTACTATAAAAAGGGCGATGGTACCAAACTTCCCGGCCTGTGATTTTTTGGCTAGGTCCCACACAATGAACCCCATCCAGCCAATAAGACCTGTCAGAAGCACCAACATGGCGATCTGGGAAAATACTGCTTCATTCATGTTTTGCTCCGAACTCAATCTGGATTAGTGTTCATCCCGCAGGAAAACCCAGTTGTTCTTGTCGGACTGGTCTTCACTGAAATAGTAGCCATCAAGGTCAAAACCCTTGAGGTCGTTTGCGTCGGTAATGCGATTCAGGATGGCATAGCGGCACATTAGGCCACGTGCTTTCTTGGCGTAGAAGCTGATCATTTTGTACTGACCATTCTTCCAATCCTTGAATTGGGGGGTAATAAGCCGTCCTTCAAGGTCTTTCTTCTTCAGGCTCTTGAAATATTCGTTCGAGGCCAGGTTTACCAGAACGTCGTCGTCGCTCTTCAGCAGGCGGTTTATTTCCTGAGTGAGGCGATCACCCCAAAACGCATACAGATCCTTGCCGCGTTCGTTCTCAAGCTTTGTGCCCATTTCCAACCGGTACGGCTGCATTAGGTCAAGAGGTTTGAGAACGCCGTACAACCCGGACAACATGCGCAGATGCTTCTGGGCGAAACTGAAGTCCTGCTCGCTGAAGCTTCCAGCATCTAGCCCTGTGTATACGTCACCTTTGAACGCCAGCAAGGCTTGGCGGGCGTTCTTCTCAGAGAAGGGCGTGTGCCAGCTCTGAAAGCGTTCGGCGTTCAACTGCCCCAGCTTGTCGCTGATGTTCATCAGGTTGCTCACCTGGTGGGGCTCCAGCTCTTTAAGCTGGTCAATCAGTTCGCAGGCGTCGTCTAGAAAGTCTGGCTTGGTAAAGGTTTCCGTTGCCAGCGGGCTCTCGTAGTCGAGGGTTTTAGCGGGTGAGATAACCATCAGCATGTCAGATAATTCCTCATTGCAGAAACGTGAGTAACTGATCGCGGGTAAATGGCCAGTCGAGTTCCTGCCCAGTATCGCTGCGCCGAAGGACAGGAATTCGCGTGCCGAAACGTTCTACCAGCTCTTTTGAGTGTGCAATATCCACCACATCCACCGGTATTGGCGTTGGCATGGGCGTGCTCACGAGCAAGGCTTCGGCAAGCTCACACAAATGGCATTGAGATGTGGTGTAAAAAAGCAGTTCCATTATTTTAGCTGGGCGTCCACTTGCTGGCCGTTTACGTCGGCGCTGTCACGGCCCATCAGGTACAGGTAAACCGGCATTATATCTTCCGGTGTCGGGTTCTGATTCGGGTTCTCTGCTGGGTAGGCATGGGCCCGCATATTGGTTCTGGTAGCGCCTGGGTTCAGGCTGTTTACCCGAACGTTGGAGTGCTTATCATCCAACTCGTCGGCCAGAAGCTGGGTCAGCCCTTCCACCGCAAACTTTGATACGGCGTAGGCACCCCAGTAAGCCTTTGCCTTGCGACCAACACCGGAGGAGGTGAAGATAATCGACGCAGCATCCGACTTGCGCAACAGGGGAATCATCGCTCGGCTCATTAGAAACGGTGCCGTAGCATTCACGTTCATGACCCTATTCCAGAGCTCCGGGTCGTACATCTCTACCGGGCTGCGGTCGCCTAGAATGCCGGCGTTGTGAAGCAGGCCATCGAGCTTCCCGAAGTTGTCTTCCAGGGTCATGGCCAGTTCTTCGTAATCTTTTACGGCAGCGCCTTCAAAGTTCATCGGCACAATGGCCGGCTTGGGGTGCCCGTCGGCTTCGATTTCGTCGTACACCGATTCCAGCTTGCTTAAGGTTCGCCCCACAAGAATCACAGTGGCACCGTGGGCGGCATAGGTTTTGGCTGCTGTACGGCCGATTCCGCTGCCCGCACCGGTCACCAGTATGATGCGGTCTTTCAGAAGATCGGCGGGTGCCTGATAATCATGCATAACCTGTCTCCGTGTCAGACTGAGAGTTTGTGAAAATGGGTCAGTTTCAAAAGCGCATTATTATAACAGCTTTGCGAGATCGTTGACGGTGTCTGCGATGATGTCTGCTTGCCATAGATCAACGGTTTCAGGCTCTTCGATATAGCCATAGCGCACGGCGATGGTTTTCATGCGGGCATTGCGGCCGGCTTCGATATCGCGTTCGTGATCGCCTACATACACCGCGCGGGCAGGACCTGCGCCGATTTGTTTGCAGGCGAGAAAAAGGGCTTCCGGATGTGGTTTTCGATCGGTGACGTGATCGGGACAAACCAGCGAAGCACAGCGTTCTGCCAAACCAAGGGCCTGAACCAGCGGGGCAGCAAAGCGTACCGGTTTGTTGGTAACAATGCCCCAGGGGATTCCTCGTTGTTCCAGCGATTGAAGCAGCGCATCCATGCCCTCAAAGAGACGGGTTTCAACGGCGACACCGGCCTCGTACAGATCCAGAAAGGCTGTGTGTTTGCCAAGATAATCCGGGTGCTCTGGCTCCAGCCCAAAGCCCACCCGCACCATGGCCCGGGCGCCATTGGAGACGGACCGGCGTATGCGATCTGCCGGAAGTGCCGGGAGCCCGTGTTGCTGGCGCAATTCGTTAAGGCACCGGATAAAATCTGGCGCTGTGTCGATCAGTGTGCCATCCAGATCGAACAGAACGGTTGAGGGTTGTTCAGTCTTCACGGATATCCCGCGCGTGCATCAGATAGTTTACATCCACGTCCCGGCCCAGCTTATAGGAACGGGTAATAGGGTTATAGGTCATACCCGTCAGCTCACGCACATCCAGCCCGGCGTGGCGCAGATGGTCGGACATTTCTGATGGCCGGATAAACTTCTTCCATTCGTGCGTGCCCTTGGGCAGCATGTTCAGAACGTATTCAGCACCCACAATGGCAAACAAGAAGGATTTTGGGTTGCGATTGATGGTAGATACAAACAGGTGCCCGCCGGGTTTGAGAAGGGCAGAGCAGGCTTTGATGATCGAAGCCGGGTCGGGTACGTGCTCCAGCATTTCCAAGCAAGTAACCGCATCGTACTGGCCGGCATGTTCTGGGTCGCGGGCCAGTTCTTCAACGGTGATTTTCTGGTAGTCGACTTTAATTCCGCTTTCCAGGCCGTGTAATCGTGCAACAGCCAGTGGCGCTTCGCCCATGTCTATGCCGGTTACATGAGCACCGCGCAGCGCCATGCCTTCTGAAAGCAATCCGCCGCCACAGCCTATGTCTGCCACCCGTTTGCCCGCGAGGGATACGCGCTCGTCGATGTAGTTCAGGCGCAGCGGATTAATGTCGTGCAGCGGCTTGAACTCGCTGGTGGGGTCCCACCAACGGCTGGCCAGGGCTTCAAACTTGGCGATTTCGTTACGATCCACGTTCTGGTTTGTCATGTTGCGCTCTGCCTGATCAATCTGTAGGAATTCGGTTAGTCAGCCTGCTGCTGGCGGATTTTCTCAGCCCAGCCCTCAACGCGAAGCATAAGATCTGGGACATCAATACGCGTCAATTTTCCATCCTGTACCTGAGGTACGCCGTTAATCCAACTATGGGTTACTGCGCGGCCATGGTTGCTGTAGACAAGATGGGAGGCAGGATCGTAAACCGGCTGAATAAACGGGTCGCTGAGATCAACAGCGATAATGTCTGCCAGCTTGCCGGCCACCAGTGAGCCAAGCTCATGTTCCCGGCCCAGAGCTTTGGCGCCATTGAGCGTTGCCACTTGAAGTGCTTCATGGGCACAAAGAGCGGCTGCATCGTTGGCGACCACTTTTGCAACCATGGCGGCGGTGCGTATTTCGCCGAACAGATCCAAGTCGTTATTGCTGGCTGCGCCATCGGTTCCGATTGCCAGGTTGATTCCGCTCTTTATCAGCTTTTGGGCTGGGCACAAGCCGCTGGCGAGCTTGAGATTGGATTCGGGGCAGTGGATAACGTGCGCGCCTGTGTCTGCAAGCAGCGCAATGTCCGAGTCGCTGATTTGGGTCATGTGAACGCACTGGGTTTTGGCTCCAAGAACGCCAAGCTTCGCCAGCCGTTCAATTGGGCGTTTACCTTGTTTTTCTATGGCTTCCGCCACTTCAAATGCGGTTTCATGCAGATGAATCTGGATGCGAGCGCCTGTTTTTTCAGAGAGCGCGACAGCTTCGAGTAATGGCCCATCAGATACCGTATAGGGTGCATGGGGCCCAATCGCGGGCATAATGTAGCTGTCATCTTTCCATGTATTGATCAACGCCTCGCCTTTGCTCAGATATTCATCCGGCCCAGAGCCCCATACCGTGGGAAAGTCCAGCAGAGGAAAGCATATCTGCGTGCGCATGCCGGTATCGTGAGCCGCTTGGGCTGCAATTTCCGGGAAAAAGTACATGTCCGAGAAGGTTGTTGTGCCGGTTCTCAGCATTTCTGCCATGGCCAGTTGTGTGCCGTCGGCAATAAACTGCTCGCTGACAAAACGGCCTTCTGCCGGCCAGATATGTTCATTCAGCCAAGTCATTAAGGGAAGATCGTCTGCCAGGCCACGAAACAGCGACATGGCCGCATGGCCATGCATGTTGATCAGCCCGGGCATAACCACGTGGTGGGGCAGGTCGATCGTCTCCTTGGTGCGGAATCCGCGATCTGCCTCTGCTATGGGTAACACCGCCGCAATTTTGGTGCCCTGAATAATAACGGCCTGATGTTCAAGGACAATCCCGGACGGTTCAATGGGAATCAGCCAGCGGGCGTTGATACGAATATCGGCTGCGGTAATAGTATCTGCCGTCATTAACTCTGCCTTGCAGTGCCGGCCACGAATGAGGTTGAGCACGAAAAGTGCACAAGCGTGCCGGACAATGAAATGTAGCCCGGAAGTATAACCGTTATACTGGCCGTTTTCAGCGTTATGAAACGCGTTACGTAACGAGAGCCAGGCCATGAATAGTACTAAGGAATCTTCTTCCCCAGCCCCTTCTTTTGGTGGCTCAGCTGCGCATTCTACCCTTTCTATAGATACGGTCGCGCTCAGATGGCATGGCAGCAGCCTAGAGCTGCTTGATCAGCGCCTGTTGCCAGCGCAAGAACACTGGATAACCCTAGAGGGCGCATGTGGCGTTGCCCAGTGCATTCAGGACATGGTCGTGCGTGGCGCGCCGGCCATTGGTATCAGCGCGGCCTACGGCGTGGCACTGGCTGCCCGGCATGCCGAAAACGAGTCGGGAGCCGGAGACTGGAAAGCTGAAATCAAACAGGCTATTTGTGAGTTATCTGCCTCGCGGCCAACCGCCGTGAATCTGTTTTGGGCCTTGCAGCGAATGGAGCGGGTGTTTCACGCTTGCGGATCTCTGGGCGAAGCACAGAAGCGGCTGGCGGATGAAGCTGTGGCTATTCATCAGGAAGACCTGGCCGGAAACCTTGCTATGGCCGATCACGCACTCGAAGCCATGGGGCTTTCTGCCGGAACCTCCACCCCAATTTCGGTACTTACCCACTGCAACACCGGCGCGCTCGCAACGGGTGGCTATGGCACTGCGCTGGGTGTGATTCGCCGGCTCCATGAGACAAAACTGCTGAAGCAGGTGTATGCCGACGAAACCCGGCCCTGGCTACAGGGGAGCCGTCTTACTGCCTGGGAGCTGATGCGGGAGGGTATTTCGGTTACTTTGAATGCCGATGGCGCTGCGGCGGCCATTCTTGCAGCGGGTGAGGTGCGGTGGATCATTGTTGGTGCAGACAGGGTTACCGCCAACGGCGATGTGGCCAACAAGATTGGTACCTACAGCCTTGCAGTGCTGGCGCGCTATCACAACGTTGGGTTTATGGTTGTGGCGCCCTCAAGCACCGTGGATATGTCGCTGGCGTCTGGTGTGGAAATACCCATTGAAGAGCGTGATGGCATTGAGGTTCGGGAGATACGTGGTATTCCATTGGCCCCGGAAGGTGTGTCGGTGTTCAATCCGGTATTCGATGTGACGCCTGCAAACCTGATCGACTTAATCGTTACAGAGAAGGGGGTTGTGCGTAATCCGAATTCCACGGCAATGCAGGCACTATTTGGCTGATGGTTTTTTATCGACGGAAGCTTTGCTGTCCGGCAGCTCGCTCTGTTGTGCGGCAAAGCTGGCGCGAAATTCCTCGATTTGTCTTTCTTGGTCTTCCACGAAGTGCAGTGACATCTCAAAACTCTGCCGGGTGAACTCCAACACCTTGCGAAAGCCTTCATCTGAGAGCGTTCGCGCAGAATCATGGCGGCGGAAAATGTTTATAAATTCCCGCTCCCGCTCAAACTGCAGTGGCACTCTTGCTACGCCCCAGTCGTTCAGGATTTGCCAGACCTCGGGATTATAGTTCCGAGTGGTGCGCATGATAAACGGGATGGGGTCGTTCCGCGCGATCAGGGAGGTTAGGCGAAGAATTAGCTCAAAAGAGAGCGTAGTCGTGCCGTTTTCGATGGCCTCGAGAACGGACTTGTCGCGAAGATCGAGCGCTTCGCTCATTTCCGATAGAGTCAGCCCGGCGACTTCCCGGATGTCTTTCAGAGATTGCCCTGCTGCCAGCATGGCCCGAAGCTGATCCTGGGAGTTGATGAGCGCCCGGCCTACTCGCAGTGAAGTGTCAGTGGCGCGTGCTCCAAATCGGAAAGCCGATCCGGTCAGACTGGCCAGTCGGTCAATGATGCCTTCTGGTGCTTTTTCCGACACGGTCGGTTTGCGCAGCCCGTCAACTTCCTCTTGGGAACGCATGGCGTGGAGTGCATCCAGCAACATGTCCTGCAGGGCACGTGCCCTGCTATGGCTCTCCTGGTCGTTGCTGTCCTGTTTTTCGGTTTTCTCGACCATTACGGTGCTTTTGCCTGAGCTGCAAACTGTTGTGGCGTAAGGATAGAGGCCATCTTATTATCCAGTTCCAGCATGTCTGCCATAATGTGTCCGCCTTCGCGAATCACAAAATCCAATTCTTCGTCGGACGTATCCAAATCCGCAGCTTGCTGATCCTGCCAGTCTTCAAGCTCGTCCAAGGACTCGAAAGGCTCCTCGCCACGCAGCTCCCGGCGCGCATTGGAAATGCTCAACTGGGTGCGCTCGATCTGTTCCTGTTGGGTAGTGCGCTCGTCTATATTCAGGCTCACGGTTTCTCTTTGGCGCTGCTCTTCCAGGAAGTTGATTTCCTGCTGAAGAAGGCTGAACTCCGGGCTGCTGGCAAAGCGATCCTCGTGCCGCTTGCGGAGATCTTCGATAATGCCGCTAAAATCGAAATATCGCGTATGGGGAACTGCGTCGATCTGATCCCAAGGCAGAGCGTGATCCAATGCATCCTCACCGATACGGGTTTTGTCGATGCGCGAAGGTATTTCGATATCCGGAATCACGCCTTTATGCTGAGTTGAGCCCCCCGATACACGATAGAACTTTGACTGAGTGATCTTGAGCTGGCCGTGATTAAGCGGGCGAACAGCTTGTACCGTGCCTTTGCCAAACGTTTGCGACCCAACAACCAAACCGCGACCATAGTCCTGGATCGCGCCAGCAAAAATCTCGGAGGCAGAGGCGCTCATGCGATTGGTAAGCACCACCAAGGGTCCGTCGTAAGAGACTGATGCATCGGTATCATTAAGCACCTGGACTTCATTGCTAGAGTTACGAATCTGCACCGTGGGGCCGGTATCGATAAACAGGCCGACCAGGTCGTTCGCCTCGTGCAACGCGCCGCCGCCATTGTTGCGAAGATCCATTACCAAGCCGTTTACTCCATCTTGTTGCAGTTCCGCAATCAGCTTGCGTACATCACGGGTAGTGCTCTTGTAATTGGGGTCTCCTGCCTGCATGGCCTGGAAATCAGCGTAGAACGTGGGGATGGTAATGACACCAATGGTGTATTTTTCGCCATTGCGCTCAAACTCGATGGTGTCTTTGCTTGCGCTTTGCTCTTCCAGTTTGACCTCATCACGGTTAATGGCGATGGATTTGGTCAGGGTTTCGTCCGTTGCGCTGGCAGGTACTACCTCAAGCGTAACCACGGAGTTGCGCGGCCCTCGGATAAGATCGACTACTTCATCTAGGCGCCAGCCGATCACGTTAACCGGTTTCTCGTCTTCCTGTGCCACCGAGACAATTCTGTCGGCGGGCTTGAGCTGGCCTTGCTTGGATGCAGGGCCACCGGGAACCAATCTGACAACTTTGGTGTACTCGTTATCCGCCTGCAGAACCGCGCCAATACCCTCTAGCGAAAGGCTCATGTTGATGTTGAAGTTTTCAGAGGTGCGTGGTGAAAAATAGGACGTGTGTGGGTCCCACATGCCGGTAAACGCATTCATGTAGGCCTGAAAGGCATCTTCGCTGCGGGCTTGATAAGCGCGCTTTAGCTGGCCTTCATAACGGCGCTTCAGAGTGTCTGTGATGGTGTCGTCGTCCGTGCCGTTAAGGCGCTGGGCAAGCACAGCGTTTTTAATGCGTTTGTTCCACAGTTCATCAAGCGCTTGTTTGTCGGGCTCCCACTGGGCTTCCGAGCGATCAAGCAGAATGCTCTCGCTTGAGCTGAAGTCTAAGTTCGAAATGCCCGCATCAAGGGTCGCAAGGGCAAACTGAAGGCGCTCTATGATGCGTTTCTGAACCAAATTGTAAATATCGAAACCTGGCTGCAGCTGGCCTGTTTTGAGGGCAGACCCTAAGCGATTTTTGATTTTTTCGAGGGCCAGTATATCGCTACCAATCAGATAAACTCTCTGGCCATCCAGGTAGTTCAGGTAGGCATCAAATACATCACCAGACAGTTTGTCGCTGATGCCCAGGTCGCGAAAATGGGTGAACTGCAGCTGCCGAGCAATGAGAATATTCGCTCGTGCCTGGTCAATCGTTGGCGCAACCGGTGTATACGCTTCCGGTTCGACCGCTTTTGCCTGCACTCCAAATGGTGCTGACAAGAGCAGGGCGACGGTGAGCACCTTGCACACACTCATCCTGCAAACTTTGAAAGGCGCGTTACGGGCAGATGTTTTTTCCGCGATGGTCATATAGACATACCTGACGATGCTGGGTACCCGCCAGACGGATCTGGAATCGGTTAACCCGTGGGCTTATGGATTTATTGTAGGCAAGGGCTACACCCGTTGCTATAGGCATGGCGTATCGGTTCGTGACAATATGTCCATGAACTCGTTGGGAAAACGTCAAAAACCGCAGGTATTTCAGGGGGCTGCGGTAGGTTCAGACAAAACGAGCGATGTGGTGGCAGTAGCTGGACGCGGCCAGTTTTAAGTACTGCAGATAGAGAATATGGCGGAGGGGCTGGCCCTCCGCCATTCGGTCACCTTAGGTGAACAGCTTTTTTTGCTCTGCATGCTCTAGCAACAGAGCAGGTGGAGCAAAACGCTCGCCGTGAGCTGCAGCCAGTTCTTTGGCTCGCTCGGTAAACGCTCTCACGCCATACTGGTTAATAAACTGTATGGCGCCGCCAGTCCAAGGTGCGTACCCAATACCGAAGATGCTGCCAATGTTGGCATCTTCTACGGTGCGTAACACGCCTTCTTCTAGGCAGCGAACAGTTTCAATCGCCTGAATGAACAAGATTCGGTCTTTTAGATCCTGCAGTTTCACCTGGCTGGCTTTGTCTTGATCCACGTAGAGTGTTTCAAGCTCTGGCCAGAAGTGCTTCTTGCCCTTGGCTGGGTAATCATAGAAACCGGCGCCAGCAGATTTACCTTTGCGACCGTAGTCGTTAACCATCTGGTCGATGATGGCTTCTGCGGGGTGTGCAGTCCAGGTGCCGCCAGCTGCTTCTACGTCCTTTTTGCTCTGATCGCGAACGTGTTGCATAAGAGTAAGGCTGACTTCATCGCTAATCGTCAGAGGGCCGACGGGCATGCCTGCCAGCAAACCGGCGTTATCGATGCTGGCTGGGTGTATACCTTCGCCCAGCATGCAAATGCCTTCATTTACGAAGGTGCCGAACACGCGGGAAGTGAAGAAGCCGCGGCTGTCGTTAACAACCACAGGAATTTTGCCAATCTGCTGAACGTAATCGAAGGCTCTTGCGAGAGTTTCATCCGACGTTTTATCACCAACAATGATCTCTACAAGCATCATTTTGTCGACGGGTGAGAAAAAGTGCAGCCCGATGAAGTTTTCTGGCTTGTCAGAAGCCTTAGCCAACTGGGTAATGGGGATGGTCGAGGTGTTGGAAGCAAAGATGCCGTTTTTGACCAGCTTTGGCTCGGCTTCTGCAGTCACTTTCGCTTTTAGGTCGCTGTCTTCAAACACAGCTTCGATAACCAAATCACAGCCTTCCAGGTCGGCGGCAGAATCTGTGGCCTTGATACGACCCAGCACTTCCGCCTTCTCTTCTTCAGTCATACGACCGCGGCTTACTTTCTTCGCCAGCAGGTTTTCAGAGTAGCTCTTGCCTTTTTCGGCGCCCTCGACAGAAACGTCTTTAAGAACGACTTCCATACCGCGGCTGGCAGTGGAATAGGCGATGCCTGCGCCCATCATGCCTGCACCTAGTACACCAACCTTTTTAAAGGACGCCTTCTCCACTCCTTCCGGACGGCTACCGCCTCCATTAATGGTGTTGAGCTGAAACCAGAACGTGCCGGTCATGTTCTTGGCGACTTGGCCAGTTACCAGCTCGGCAAAATAGCGGGTTTCAATCAGGCTACCGTTATCGAAATCTACCTGTGCGCCTTCAACAGCCGCGGCCATAATGCGCTCTGGTGCCGGGTAGCAGCCTTTGGTTTTCTGCTTCAGCATGGCAGGCGCAATCGCCAGTTTCTGCGCCATCGCTGGGTGATGAGGCGCGCCACCTGGAAGTTTGAAGCCCTTCTTATCCCAGGGCTGCTGGCACTTAGGGTTGGCTTCAATAAAGGCTCTTGCCTTGGCCATCATGTCTTCTACTGAATCGGCCAGTTCATCAATCATTCCGGCTTTCAGGGCAGCCTTAGGGCGTAGCTTTTTGCCTTCCATCAGAAGCGGGAAAGCCGCTTCCAAACCAATCATTCTGGGCAGGCGCTGAGTACCGCCGCCACCGGGCAGAAGGCCAAGTGTTACTTCAGGGAGGCCCAGCTGAATGCGGTCGTCGTTCAAAACGATGCGGTGATGACAGGCTAGGGCAATTTCCAAGCCGCCACCCAGTGCAGTGCCGTTGATTGCGGCCACTACGGGTTTACCGCAGGTTTCCAGTGCCCGCATCTGGGCTTTCATGCCGTTGACCATGTCTTCAAAGGCCTGAGCATCGTCGCGGGTAACTTTGTGAATTTCGTTCAGGTCTCCGCCGGCAAAGAAGGTCTTCTTGGCAGAGGCAACAATAATGCCGCAGATGTTGTCTAGGTCGCCCTGAACCCTGGGAACGGTTTCGTTGAGAGCTTCACGGAACGCCGCGTTCATGGTGTTGGCGGATTGTCCCGGCATATCGATGGTGAGGGTCAGAATCTGATCTGAACCCAGTTCGTAGCGAATGGCACTCATATTCGGTTCTCCTTACAGAAAAAGTGTGGGGGTCAGACCCGCTCAATGATGGTGGCAATGCCCATGCCGCCGCCGACGCACAAAGTCGCCAGGCCGAAGCGCAAATCACGGCGCTCCAGTTCATCCAGCAGCGTGCCGACAATCATCGCGCCGGTAGCGCCGAGAGGGTGGCCCATGGCGATTGCGCCGCCGTTCACGTTCACTTTTTCATCTGGAATCGAGAGTTCCTTCTGGAAGCGCATCACCACAGCGGCAAAGGCTTCGTTTACTTCAAATAGATCAATCTGATCGACGGTCATGCCAGCTTTTTCCAGTGCCTTGCGGGTGGCTGGGGCAGGGCCGGTAAGCATGATGGTGGGGTCTGTGCTGGTAACGGCAGTGGCCACGATACGGGCACGTGGCTTGAGGCCTAGGGCCTTGCCTTTTGCTTCACTGCCGATCAGCAGGCAGGTTGCGCCATCTACCATGCCGGAGGAGTTGCCCGCATGGTGAACGTGGTTGATGGTTTCCACGTAGTGGTATTTTTCACGGGCTACACTATTAAAGCCCATTTCGCCCATCATCTGGAAGGAAGGCTTAAGGCCGGAAAGGGACTCTACGGTGGTGTCGCCCCGGATGTGCTCATCGCGATCCAGAATGACGACGCCGCTCTGGTCGGTAACAGGCACGATTGATTTGGCAAAGTAGCCGTTCTTCCAGGCGTTGGCCGCTTTTTGCTGTGATTTCACCGCGAAGCCGTCAACATCCTCACGACTGAAGCCATCCAGCGTGGCGATCAGATCTGCGCCAATGCCCTGGGGCATAAAGCCGGTATGCATATTGGTGTGGGGGTCCATTGCCCAGGCGCCGCCATCAGAGCCCATAGGGATGCGGGACATAGACTCGACGCCACCGGCAACAATCAGGTCTTCCCAGCCAGAACGAACTTTCATGGCGGCCAGGTTAACGGCTTCTAGGCCTGAAGCGCAGAATCGGTTGAGGGTGACGCCGGATACACTCTCGTCCCAGTCAGCAGCAAGCGCAGCGGTTTTGGCAATGTCTGCGCCTTGGTCGCCAACAGCGGTAACGCAACCAAGAACAATATCGTCTACCTGAGAGGTATCCAGGTTGTTTCTCTGCTGCAGCGCATTGAGCACGGTGGTTAGTAGTGTAATAGGTTTAACACTGTGCAGTGATCCGTCTTTTTTGCCACGCCCTCTGGGAGTGCGGACCGCATCGAAGATATACGCCTCGGTGGTCATTGCTTGTCCTCTGATGATTATTGCTTGGGGGTTTACGTATAAGAGGTATCACCATAGCCCTTTGGTAGCGTTGTGGGTAATGACGCGCCCTGCCAATCGGATTGGCGAAATTGCTCAGGAGGATGAAAGAAAAATCCCTGGCCGCCGTTGAGAGCGCCAGGGATTTTGTTAGAGAGCATCAGCGAGAGTAGGGCTCTTATGCTCAGTTTGCGATCAGGTTGTCCAAAACCTTGTTCAAACGGCCTGCCAGCGTCGGATCTGCTCCGTCGCCAGCCGGTTTGATGCACCAACCGGCTACCAAGCCCTCAACGCTCTGGAGGGCGCTGTCGGTTTTTTCAGTGGCTCCCATGCCTTCGGCTAGCCGCTTAACCTGTATTTCCATGCGTTTTGCTTGGTCTGCTTCTGGCGAGGGCATCTCCGCAAGAATTTCTGCGCGAATGACAATTTCTTGATCATTCAGTTCTCCCGTCCTTTCTGCGAGAGCTGGCCATTTGCCTGGCAGAGCATCCGCAGGCACATCGCCTTCAGTGCGGGCAAGCACAAGCGCCTGCCATTCAGCGATGCCTGATTTCAGCTTTTGTGCTGTAGCAGCCTGGCTCAATCGCTGCTTCTCTCTTTGGATTTGCTCCCTTACGGCCGCAGACGTTTGGGACGCATCGAGGCTACGAAGGGCAGTGATGGCCTGATCCAGTGCTTGCCCGTCTTGGGTAGAGCTTACATCGGCAATCTCTTGAAGCAGAGTTTCAGCGGCGGTATCAGCTTCCTTTGTCACTTGCTGCTGTTCCGAACGTTCTGTTTCACGGCGCGTAAATATCTCGTCACAGGCCTTGCGAAATGCCTGCCATAGTTTCCGGTCTTCCCTGTGGCGTGTAATGCCGACAGCTTTCCAGTCTGACTGCAGCGCTTTCGCCTTGTTCATGGCTTCTGATAGCGGTTCGTGCTCCGTCAAAGCCCGTGCCTGCTCAACGATTTCCAGCTTAAGCGCTTCATTTTTTATGCGCTCCTGATCGATGGGCGTCTTGAGCTTTCTGAGCAGATCATCAAACTGCTTCTGTACTTGGCGGTTGTCCCGGAACTCTACCGGCCAGGCGGATTTCCATTCCTGACGGGCGGTCTGCAGAATGTGCTCGACAGCCTTCCAATCAATCGTGCTCCAGTCTGCGGCACTCACAAAATGCTCCAGTTCGGTGCAGATCGTCTTGCGCTTCTCTAGGTTCGCCTGCTTCAATCCGGACTTAGCTTTGAAGTAAGTCTTGCACGGCTCATACGCTTTGTCCGATGCCTGTTTGAAGCGTGACCACAAGGTGCGGTCTGACGAACCACCCAGCTCCCGCCATTCATTTTGAAGTTCTTTTATGCGCTCGGATTTTGCTTCTGGCTCAATAGGTTGTTCTGCCAGATATTCCATCTGTTCACAAAGGGCAATCTGTTTGGGCTCGGTGGCAAACCCCTGCCAGTCAGTCAGTTCCCTGAGCTGGCCGGTAAGCAGTTGCATGCGGGCCTGAAAGTTTTTGTTGTTGCGGTGATCAAGGCTTTTCAAAAATTGCTGTGCGGTCTTCAGAAGCTGACGAGACTCCTTGAGCTGTTTGGCTTCAAGGGTTTCTTCCAGTTTATCAAGAGTCGTTTTCAGGCTTTCTGAGGACAGCTGTTGCTGCTTTTGGTCTTCGCCGCTTTTACTAGGCGCTTTCGGCTTTCCCGCCTGCTTGCGTGCAGGCTCCAGCACATCCGGAGTAGGGAAGCCTTCCGGCCAGTTAATCTGTTTCAGTAGATCCGCAGCACGTTGTTGGTCTTCAGGGGTCGCGTCCTGAACATCAACGGCCGCGATGGCGAGCAATGAGTCTTGTGCTTGGCCGATATGGCGAATGGCATTTGTATAGTTGCGCAGCGCCATCATGGAGGATTCGTAGGTTTTCTGCTGCTGTTTTTCAACTTGGGTATCGCGGGTTGCTTCCAGCCAACGGTTTTCTTGAGTTTTCTGGAGAGCGTCCAGCGAAGCCAAGGAGGCGAGTGTTTCGGTTGGCTGATGTCGGAGTTCGTCCAGGGTTTGAGCCATCAGCTCGAGGGTTTCCTCACGTTGTAGGCGCTGTTCACGCTGGTATTTCTCTGCATCCTGAGCCGCTTGCATGTCAGATAGCCGCTCTCGGCAGCGGTGTGCCGATTCAAGAAACTCGCTTAATTGGTTTGGCGTTGCACTGGATTCTACTGTGCCCCAATGGCTGAGAAGTGTGTCCAGGCGAGCCCCGTAGAGTTTGGTATCGTCGCTTTTCGCCTGGTCGCGTGCGCTACTGATTAGTGACGTAATGGTCCCGGAAATGACCTCCTGATGGGCCTGCTCTTCGCGGATAACCTGCAGCTTTTGCCGCACTACTTGATACACACTTTTGTCGCGCCCTTTCGCCTGCTTTTGTACGCGCTGAATGAGTTCCGCATCCAGTAACAGGTCGGCTGCTCTGAGCCGGATGTCTGCCGTTAAACCCTCTACAGCAAGGCCAGCTGCGACGTCCTGAGTTGGGCTGGATTGTAAGGTCTGAAGCTGCTCTTCCCGTCGCTCTTTTTTTAGCTCTGCGCGCTTGTCTTCCGCTGGTGCAGCAATTGGCTGCGTGCGAGCTGGCGCTTTGCGGGCGGGTGCGGTGGGCTTACGAGATTTAAACAGTTTCTGGAAGAATGCAGCCATGAAGATATCCTTAGGGATTGAAACCAGTCTACGGTGTCGGGCAAAGTAAGCCGATACCGGCCATCGGCGCTCATCAAAGAGCCGGGTAGATATGAAACGCGGGGCTAGTTTAGCGTTTTGTGAGCGTTTGCGGGAAGGGGTGAATGGCAAAACAAGAAAATAGCGATGATCAGGAGTACAAGGCACGCTCGGTTGCTTTGAGATTGCTCGCACGTCGTGAGCATAGCCGCCAAGAACTGACGCTGAAGTTGCGACAGCGCAAGCTTGATAGCTCAGTCATATCGCTGGTTTTGGATGATTACGAGAACAAGGGCTGGTTGGATGATGATCGTTTTTCAGATGTGTACTCTCGCCACCGTATTGATCTGGGTTATGGCCCTCTGAGAGTGCTGGCGGATCTGCAGCAGCGCGGTATACACCGCACTCCGAGCTGCCTTGATGAGCTTTCTGACGCAGACTGGATCCGTAATGCGTGTTTGCTCAGGGAAAAACGTTTCGGCTTGCGTGACCTAAGTAGCGACTGGGACGAAAAAGTGCGTCAGGCTCGTTTTTTTACCCGTCGGGGATTCACGGCAAGCCAGGTGGAACGGGCGCTTGAGACCAGTGAACCGATCGATCCTGTTATCTAAGCTTCAGAGTGTTGGCGGTATCATTCCTAGCTCCGGGGATAGTCCGGCTCGCATGTCAGCCCCTTCTTCGGCTTGTTCGCCTTTAGGGGCCTGCTCTAGGCCGACGAACGAAGAGTCTGCAGCGGCTATTGCCTCTGTCGGCTTCATCATCCGCGCGAGCACATCATAGTAACGGCGAATATTCTGCACGTAGAGGACGGGCTCATGGCCACGGGCGTAACCATAGCGGGTCTTTTTGTACCATTCTTTCTGCGCCAGTAGCGGTAGGAACTCTTTCACATCCAGCCATCGGTCTGGGTTTTTACCGGCGCCTTCCGTTAGCCTACGGGCGTCTTCCAGGTGTCCGTAGCCCACGTTATAGGACGCCAGAGCAAACCAGGTGCGATCTGGCTCGGCGATGCGCTCAGGAATTTTCTCGTGAACCATGCGAAAATACTTGGCCCCGCCCTGAATGCTCTCTTCTGCATCCAGCCGGTTATTGATGCCTATGTAGTTTGCAGTGTTGCGCGTCAGCATCATTAGCCCACGAACCCCCGTTGGGGAAGTTGCATTGGGGCGCCAGTGTGACTCCTGATAACCAATGGCTGCGAGTAGGCGCCAGTCCATATCAAATAAGGAGGCGTAATCCCTGAATAAGCTTTTGTAGCTGGGCAATCGGTTTTCCACGTGATGCATGAAGGTGCGTGCGCCTACATAGTTCAGGTGATCCAAGTGGCCGTAAAAACGTTCGGAAAGCTGTGCGATGGTGCCGTCTGAGTGCGCTTTCTCAAGGAATGCTTTAGCTGCGCTGACCAGAGAGTCGTCCTGATTTGCGGGGAATAGCCATGCCAGTTCTTTCGCGTCGCCCAGAACAAACCCTTGCTTTACCTGAGGGAAAAACACGTGGTTGAGATCTAGCTCGTTGGAAGAGACGACCGCATAAGAAAGCTCACCAGTTTCCACTCGAGCAAGAATGCCGGCAGCATCCAAGCCAGGATGAACTTGCCAGAAGATTTCAGGATCTGCGCCGGTGAGAGCCTCAAGCTGGTACTCATGATTGCTATCGGGCACCAAGTGTAGGGTTTGCCCAACGAGATCCGTAAGGGTCTTAGGGCGATCCACATCGCGATTGTAAACGACGATCGACTGGGCTTCGATGCCGGTAGGAAGCGCTGTGTATTGGTTTTCGAACAGCGGTTGCCTAGAAAGACCGGCCAACCCGATGTGCGCAAAATCTCTGGAAAGCACGGACAGAACTTCTGTGTTGTCTTCGGCAACCCGTAGCCGGAGTTCAACGTCAAGTTCCTCTGCGAAGAGTTTGACCAGCTCGTAGTCATAGCCGGTAGGGCCATCGCGGCCTTCGTAATAAATGGAGGGTGCAACACGGGTAATTACGTGTAGCACGCCCTCATTACGGACTTCCTGCAGCGTGCTTGGCTGACTGCATCCGGCGAGGGTCAGTAGGGTTAAGGTCAGCGTGCAGGCGAGGAGTGATGTGCAAGCCATCGCTGCATTGTATGCAGTCAGAATTCTCGGCAAGTCCCTGTTCTCCTTTACCGCTGGATCATCGGGATGCACGCAAACTAGCTGGGGGCATCCGGTGTCTTTTTGGGTGTGGGCTCCATGTCCACTCCTCAATGATCCCTGCTGCTGAAAGAGGGGTCAATCAAGTTGATCAATAAATGTGCAAAACAATGTTAAATACACACTAGGGGAATAACCTTTCCGGCTCTGTATCCCGGCAAAGCTTTCAAGTATGATGTGCGCCTTCTCAGAATGCACCCGGACTCCCCCGTTTCGCGCGATATAGGTTGATATCATGCTCGAACTTCGCGGCGCACCCGCGCTTTCGTCATTCCGCTCTCATAAACTGTACGCCAAGATTCAGGCCATTGTGCCCGAAATTGAGCATGTTTATGCTGAATTCATGCACTTTGTGGATATGGAGGGCGCGCTTTCTGATTCCGAGCAGGCCATCCTTGATCGACTTTTAACATACGGCCCCAGCACTCTGCCGGAAGAGCCGAACGGCGTGCTGTTCCTCGTTGTGCCGCGCCCGGGAACTCTTTCCCCCTGGTCCAGCAAGGCAACCGATATTGCCCGTAATTGCGGTTTGCGCCAGATTCAGCGCATCGAGCGCGGTACGGCTTTTTATATCAAATCGAGTAAGAAGCTTGGTCTGGATCAGCGCGAGAAGGTTGCCGCGCTGCTGCACGACCGCATGACTCAGAAAGTCTTCCACGAAATGGGCGGCGCCCAGTTGTTATTCAGTCATGAAGAGCCGCGTCTTTTGGAGCGCGTCTCCGTTCTTGCTGGCGGTCGAAAGGCGCTGGTGGATGCAAACAGGCGTCTTGGTCTTGCGCTGGCAGATGACGAGATCGATTACCTGGTGAAATCGTTTGTTGGCCTAGAACGGGATCCGACCGACGTTGAGCTGATGATGTTTGCCCAGGCAAACTCCGAGCACTGTCGCCACAAAATATTTAACGCCTCTTGGGACATAGATGGTGAAGGGCAAGAAAAGTCTCTGTTTGCCATGATCCGGAACACCTACGAGATGAACAGCGAGGGCGTACTGTCTGCGTACAAGGATAACGCATCGGTTATCCGTGGCAGTCGTGGTGGTCGTTTTTTCCCGGATCCTGTAACGGGCGTTTACGGTTACAATCAAGAAGACATCCACATTCTTATGAAGGTGGAGACTCACAACCATCCCACTGCGATTGCACCAGCTGAAGGCGCGGCAACGGGGTCTGGCGGTGAAATCCGTGACGAAGGCGCAACTGGTCGCGGCTCCAAGCCGAAGGCAGGGTTGTCTGGGTTTACAGTCTCCAACCTCAATTTGCCGGATGATCCCCAGCCTTGGGAAATCAACTACGGCAAGCCAGACCGAATCGCATCCGCTCTAGACATAATGATTGAAGGGCCTATTGGCGGCGCGGCATTCAATAATGAATTTGGGCGCCCCAACATAGCCGGCTACTTCCGAACATTTGAAGAGCAGGTTGCCGGCCCGGCTGGTGACGAGGTGCGCGGCTATCACAAGCCCATCATGATTGCCGGCGGCCTTGGTAATATCCGCGCAGAACACGTTGAAAAAGGCAACATACCGGTAGGCGCCAAGCTCATTGTGCTGGGTGGGCCTTCCATGCTTATCGGCCTTGGAGGCAGCGCCGCCTCATCCATGGACTCTGGCTCCAGCAACGAGAATCTCGATTTTGCCTCTGTGCAGCGGGATAACCCTGAGATGGAGCGCCGGTGCCAGGAAGTGATTGACAGCTGCTGGCAGATGGGCGAGAAAAATCCCATGTGCTTCATCCACGACGTGGGTGCTGGCGGTCTTTCTAACGCGATGCCGGAACTTGTGAAGGACGGTGGTCGTGGCGGGAAGTTTGAGTTGCGGGAAATTCCCAGCGATGAGCCTGGCATGTCGCCACTAGAGATTTGGTGCAATGAGTCCCAAGAACGTTACGTTATGGCAGTTGCTCCCGAAAACCTGGAGGTTTTTGATGCGCTGTGCCGTCGGGAGCGTTGCCCGTACGCAGTGATTGGTGAAGCAACAGAAGCCCATCATCTTGAACTGAGCGACTCCTATTTCAACGACAAGCCTATTGACTTGCCGATGGATGTGCTCTTTGGCAAGCCACCGCGCATGCACCGCAGCGTTAAAAGAACCTCTTTTACCAAGCCGGTATTTGATTCCACTCAGATTGATCTGAATGACGCAATCCGCAGAGTGTTGCGGCTTCCTTCGGTTGGCTCCAAGAGCTTCCTCATAACCATTGGTGACCGCACGATTACCGGGCTTGTTGCTCGTGACCAGATGGTTGGTCCATGGCAGGTGCCGGTTAGTGATGTTGCGGTTACTGCAAGTTCCTTTGATGTGCTGGCTGGTGAAGCCATGGCCATGGGCGAACGCACGCCGGTGGCAACCATTGATGCACCTGCCTCTGGCCGGATGGCTGTGGGCGAGGCCATTACCAATCTGGCGGCTGCTGCCATTAGTAAGCTTTCTGATATTCGCCTGTCGGCTAATTGGATGTGTGCTGCAGGCCACCCCGGTGAGGATGAAAACCTATACGAAACAGTGCGTGCCGTTGGTATGGAATTGTGCCCGGAGCTCGGGATTACCATTCCTGTGGGTAAAGATTCCATGTCTATGAAAACCACGTGGGAAGAAGATAGCGGCGAACAGAAGAGCGTGACTGCGCCACTGTCGCTGGTTATCAGTGGTTTTGCCCCGGTTACCGATGTTTCGCGCACTTTAACACCACAGCTGATCACGGATGCGGGCGAAACCGATCTAATCCTTCTCGACTTGGCCGCAGGGCAGAATCGCCTGGGCGGATCGGCTCTGGCTCAGGTGTATCGCAGCGTGGGTGCGGTGGCACCGGATTTGGACGATCCAGAGGACATCAAGGCGTTCTTTGCCGTTATTCAAGGCCTGAACGCCGACGACAAGCTTCTCGCGTACCACGACCGTTCCGATGGTGGCCTGTTCGTAACGCTCGCAGAAATGTGCTTTGCCGGTCACACCGGTGTAGATATCAAGCTGGATGGTTTAGCAGACGATTCTAGCCAGTTTGCCCGGGAATTGTTCAACGAAGAGCTGGGTGCAGTTATTCAGGTACGCCGGGAAGACACCGATTTTGTTCTGCAGCAGTTCTCGGCTGCAGGCTTGAGCGAACACATCAACGTGATTGGCACATTGAATGATCAGGATCGCCTGCGCTTGACGTTTGAGGGCGATTCGGTCGTAGATGACTCGCGAACAGAGCTTCAGCGCTTGTGGTCTGAGACTAGCTATCGCATCCAGTCTCTTCGGGACAACGCTGATTGTGCCCTTGAAGAATTTGACAACCTGCTGGATGCGGACGATCCGGGGCTTCATGTGAAGCTTTCTTACGACGTGAACGAAGACATTGCTGCGCCCTACATCAACCTGGGTGCACGCCCGAAGGTTGCAGTTCTGCGTGAGCAAGGCGTTAACGGCCAGGTAGAAATGGCTGCTGCATTCGACCGGGCCGGTTTTGAATCAGTCGATGTGCATATGAGCGACCTGCTTTCTGGGCGGGTGAACCTCGAGACGTTCAACAGCCTAGTAGCCTGTGGTGGGTTCTCATACGGAGATGTGCTGGGCGCTGGTGAGGGATGGGCGAAGTCCATACTGTTCAACAACCGTGTTCGTGACCAGTTTTCGGCCTTCTTCAACCGTCAGGACACGCTTGCATTGGGTGTGTGCAATGGTTGTCAGATGTTCTCCAACTTGCACGAGCTAATTCCGGGCAGCGAGGGGTGGCCACGTTTTGTTCGTAACCAGTCCGAGCAGTTTGAGGCCCGGTTGGCGATGGTTGAAGTGATGCCGTCACCGTCTGCTTTCCTGGAAGGCATGGCCGGTTCGCGTATGCCCATAGCCGTTGCTCACGGTGAGGGTAGGGTAGAGTTCTCAGGGGGCGCGTCTGCAGCGAGCCTGGCAGAGAGTGAGCGAGTAGCGCTGCGCTTCGTGGATAACAGAGGTCAGGCAACGGTGCGTTACCCCTACAACCCAAATGGCTCACAAGAGGGTATTGCAGGTGCTACCACCCGGGATGGCCGTATCACAATCATGATGCCGCACCCTGAACGGGTATTCCGTGCTGTACAGCACTCGTGGCGCCCGAAGGATTGGCAGGAAGATGGCTCTTGGATTCGTATGTTCAGGAATGCGAGGCGCTGGTTCGACTAACTAGAGGTCTGGAACAAAAAAACCGACTTTGGCAAGCCCTGATAGGGTTGCTTTCTTGAGTCGGTTTTTTTGTATGTGGTATTCGGGGATTTCAGTGTTTTTCAAGCTAAATAAATCATATTTTTCAAAAAATACCGCTTGACTCATTTTATTTATGCACATTTTGGGTAGTGCTTTGGGTATTCTCTGAGCAATGCAGTACAAAGGGGTTCATTTTTTGTTCAGTAGCGCTAAGTTATTGATATATAAAGGTTAAGTTTAACGGGTGAATTTGTCACCAATTTAACGTGAGGGCAGTAAATACGGGCTTTATAGAGGTGTTCCCTAAACCTGTCCCCAGAGTTATCCACAGAATCTGTGGGTAAGTGCCTAAGCCATTAATCTGTACAAAAATTATCCTGTTCTGAGGAGGGTTCCATGTACAAAATATGCTATTTCGTCCCTGAAACGCATCTGGAGAAAACCAAGCAGGCGCTTTTTGATATGGGCGCCGGGTGTATCGGGGATTACGATTCTTGCGCGTGGCAGTGTCGCGGGCAGGGGCAGTTTCGTCCGCTTGAGGGCAGCAACCCTTTTTTGGGGGAGAGTGACGCACTGGACGTTGTGGATGAGTTCAAGGTTGAGCTCGTTTGTAGGGATGATCTCATCAAGCAGGCGGTTGATGCGCTCAAGCAGGCCCATCCTTATGAAGAGCCTGCCTATGAGATCTATCGGATGGAGATGTTATAGGTTGTCCTTGCTCCGGATGGCGGCCATAGGGTGGCGGATGTCGCGAACGTGAACACCGAAGGAGTCGTTTTTAATATCTTCCAGAAATAATTCCAGGGTCGTGCGCACCGTAGGGAAAGAGATGTCGTCCCAAGGAATGTTTTCCAGAGCAAACAGGCGGCTTTCAAGGGACTCTTCGCCAGCACCAAAATGCCCGTTTTTAAGGGTCGCCCGGTAGAACATGTGCACCTGGTTTATATGCGGAACATCAATAATGGAATAGAGCCCTTCAATAGTCACTTCGGCCAGGGCCTCCTCCAAGGTTTCACGCTCAGCGGCTTCCACTGTGGTTTCCGAGTTCTCCATATACCCCGCGGGAAGAGTCCAGTATCCGTACCGAGGCTCAATTGCCCTGCGACAAAGCAGGATCTGCCCCTCCCATACCGGCACGGTGCCCGCAATGATGCGTGGGTTTTGGTAGTGTATTGTGCCGCAGCTAACGCACACATAACGGTGACGATTGTCGCCCTCGGGGATGCGTTGTTTAACCGGATGGCCGCATGTGCTGCAGTACTTCATGTTTTTCCCCGTATACTTGAATTGATAACGCGTTCAGTTGAATGATCCTAGCTGTCGCTGTCTCATTCAACACCGGATTTGCCTAGGAGTTCCGATTTGCGTGATTTACTTGTTCAGCGTTTAACAGGCTATGCGCCCCGGAAGCTTGATCTGAACTATCCGGAAGCGGGCATTCTCGTGCCGGTTACTGACGATCCAGGCAATCCTGAAATGATATTTACGCTGCGCTCGACGAATATGAGCACTCATCGTGGCCAGGTTGCTTACCCCGGCGGAAAGCGTGACCCGGGAGACGTGTCGCTAGCTGCCACGGCCTTACGGGAAACTCATGAGGAAGTTGGCCTGCCTCCCGATCAGGTGGAAATTATTTCGCCATTAAGCCAAGTAATGTCGCTTCACGGAATTCTTGTCTCTCCATACGTGGGTGTTGTGCCAGAGGGACATCCGCTGGAGCCCAACCCCGGTGAGATTGATAGTGTCTTCCGTGTGCCTCTTTCCTTCTTTCTTGAAGATCGGCGTGAGCGCACAGATGCGATTCCTTTTCAGAATCAAACCATTCATGTGCCTTGCTACCGTTGGGAGCGTTATCAGATCTGGGGTCTGTCGGCTGTGGTTCTGGTTGATTTTTTGAATGCTGTGTACGATGCCGATATAGACCTGTTTAAACCCCGAACATAATAAGGAAAATTCAATGCTTTATGAGTTGGATGGCCGTGCCCCAGAGTTACAAGGCGACAGTCAGTTTGTTGCAGACAACGCAACCGTGATCGGTAACGTTTTGCTTCACGATAAAAGCAGTGTCTGGTTCAACGTGGTGATCCGCGGAGACAACGAGCTTATTACGATTGGTCCAGAGACAAACGTTCAGGATGGCTCCGTCTTGCATACTGATCCGGGTATGCCGCTGACGCTAGGTAAAGGTGTCACGGTTGGCCATAAAGCGATGCTGCACGGCTGTGAGGTGGGGGACTTTTCACTGATCGGCATTAATGCCGTTGTTCTGAATGGTGCAAAGATTGGCAAGTATTGCCTGATCGGTGCGAACACCCTTATCCCCGAGGGAATGGTCATTCCTGATGGTTCTCTAGTAGTGGGCGCTCCGGGTAAAGTTAAGCGGGAACTGACCGAGCAGCAACAGAAAATGCTCGAGCTGAGCGCCGCGCATTACGTACATAACGCAAGCCGCTATGTGAAGGGCTTGAAGCCCGTAAAAGATTGAGACAAATCCGTTATGGGTGCTGAGGATAAAGTTCGTTCGCCGTGCGTGAGCATATGTGCTCTCGATGAGCGTGATGTGTGTATAGGGTGTCAGCGCACCAGTGATGAGATTTTGCGTTGGACCACAATGACCAACTGTGAACGCAAAGCCGTGCTTGTATGCGTTGCTGAGCGGGAACAGGAGGTTGCACTTTAAACAGGCGCTAAAATCTCTGAAAAGAATAGGGCGCAGGCTGGAGGATGTAGTTTGAATAATGCTGGTCGGGTAACGCTGGGTACGCCACTTAAAGCGAATGCCTTTAGAGTGCTGCTATGTGGTTCCGGGGAACTCGGAAAAGAGGTGGCTATTGAATTGCAGAGGTTTGGGGTTGAAGTAATCGCTGCAGATCGCTATCTCAACGCGCCTGCCATGCAGGTGGCCCACCGCAGCCACGTGATTGATATGCTGGATGCGCAGGCACTACGTAACGTTGTCGAACTTGAGAAACCCGATCTCATCGTCCCGGAAATAGAAGCAATTGCGACTGCCGAGCTGGTCAAGCTAGAGCAGGAGGGGTACCGGGTTATTCCTTCTGCCCGAGCAGTTGACCTTACGATGAACAGAGAAGGGATCCGCCGCCTGGCTGCAGAGGAGCTGGAGCTGCGCACTTCACCTTACTGGTTTGTCGAAACAAAAGAGTTGTTTGTTGATGCCATTAACGCCATTGGGCTGCCGGTCGTTGTCAAACCAGTGATGAGTTCCTCCGGTAAAGGGCAGAGCACGGTTACCGATCAAAGCCAGATTGACGCTGCTTGGGATTACGCCCAGACGGGTGGTCGCGCAGGTAAAGGGAGGGTCATTGTCGAAGGCTTTGTGACGTTCGATTATGAAATAACCTTACTGACGGTGAGGCACTCTGGGGGTGTCAGCTTTTGCGAGCCCATAGGTCATAGGCAGGAAGATGGTGACTATCGTGAATCCTGGCAACCGCAACCCATGAGCGCTAAGGCGTTGGAGAGATCTCGCGAAGTGGCTTTAAAAGTCACCGAAAATCTTGGCGGTTATGGGGTATACGGGGTAGAGCTGTTCATCCATGGGGATGACGTATACTTCTCAGAGGTATCCCCTCGGCCCCACGACACCGGCCTTGTTACGCTTGTGTCTCAGGACTTGTCAGAGTTTGCTTTGCACGCACGGGCAATACTTGGCTTGCCGATTCCTGTAATTCGACAGCACGGCCCTTCGGCGTCTGTGGTTATCCTTCCTGAAGGTGATTCCACAGAAGTAGCCTTTTCTGGGCTGGAACAGGCTCTTTCTGAGCAGGATGTGCAGCTAAGGCTGTTTGGTAAGCCCGAGCTTTCAGGTCGCCGCCGAATGGGCGTCGCCTTGGCTAAGGGCTCTACAATTGAAGAGGCTAAAAGCAAGGCTATAGCAGCGGCTGCAGCGATTAATGTTCATCTATAGATAAAAAGTTCCAAGACCCCGTTGACACCTTCGCCCAGCTCTGTAGAATGCGCATCTCGCTTGAGGGATACGCCAGAACAGCGGGGTGTTTTGAGAGAGTTAACTGTTTGAAAGTGTTGAAGAAAACGATTTAAGCTTTCTTCGAGATAACGGTTGACAGGGTTCGGATTCGATGTAGAATACGTCCCTCGAAACAAGTAAGTATCAGCCGGTCAGTATCGGTAGTTTTAGAAGCGAAGCTTCTGAAGCAACTCGAAAAAAACGGTTGACAGGGTAGCGAAACGACGTATAATTTGCCTCCTTGATTGAGCCACGGCTCAAACGCTCTTTAACAAATTAACCAAGTAATTCGTGTGGGCGCTGGCTGGAGTATTTCGACAAGAAATACCAAGGCAAGCGACTCGTCGAACATTGAGTTTTGTCTTGAGCAAGAATTGAGATCTTCGGATCTTGTATGATTTAAACTGAAGAGTTTGATCATGGCTCAGATTGAACGCTGGCGGCAGGCTTAACACATGCAAGTCGAGCGGAAACGAAGGTAGCTTGCTACCAGGCGTCGAGCGGCGGACGGGTGAGTAATGCTTAGGAATCTGCCCAGTAGTAGGGGATAGCCCGGGGAAACTCGGATTAATACCGTATACGCCCTTTTGGGGAAAGCAGGGGATCTTCGGACCTTGCGCTATTGGATGAGCCTAAGTCGGATTAGCTAGTTGGTGGGGTAATGGCTCACCAAGGCAACGATCCGTAGCTGGTCTGAGAGGATGATCAGCCACATCGGGACTGAGACACGGCCCGAACTCCTACGGGAGGCAGCAGTGGGGAATATTGGACAATGGGCGCAAGCCTGATCCAGCCATGCCGCGTGTGTGAAGAAGGCTTTCGGGTTGTAAAGCACTTTCAGTGAGGAGGAAGGCCTTAAGTTTAATACGCTTGAGGATTGACGTCACTCACAGAAGAAGCACCGGCTAACTCCGTGCCAGCAGCCGCGGTAATACGGAGGGTGCAAGCGTTAATCGGAATTACTGGGCGTAAAGCGCGCGTAGGTGGTTGAGTAAGCGAGATGTGAAAGCCCCGGGCTTAACCTGGGAACGGCACTTCGAACTGCTCGGCTAGAGTGTGGTAGAGGGTAGTGGAATTTCCTGTGTAGCGGTGAAATGCGTAGATATAGGAAGGAACACCAGTGGCGAAGGCGGCTACCTGGACCAACACTGACACTGAGGTGCGAAAGCGTGGGGAGCAAACAGGATTAGATACCCTGGTAGTCCACGCCGTAAACGATGTCAACTAGCCGTTGGGGATCTTGAATCCTTAGTGGCGCAGCTAACGCACTAAGTTGACCGCCTGGGGAGTACGGCCGCAAGGTTAAAACTCAAATGAATTGACGGGGGCCCGCACAAGCGGTGGAGCATGTGGTTTAATTCGACGCAACGCGAAGAACCTTACCTGGCCTTGACATGCAGAGAACTTTCCAGAGATGGATTGGTGCCTTCGGGAACTCTGACACAGGTGCTGCATGGCCGTCGTCAGCTCGTGTCGTGAGATGTTGGGTTAAGTCCCGTAACGAGCGCAACCCCTATCCCTATTTGCTAGCAGTTCGGCTGAGAACTCTAGGGAGACTGCCGGTGACAAACCGGAGGAAGGTGGGGATGACGTCAGGTCATCATGGCCCTTACGGCCAGGGCTACACACGTGCTACAATGGTGCGTACAGAGGGTTGCAAACCCGCGAGGGGGAGCTAATCTCACAAAACGCATCGTAGTCCGGATCGGAGTCTGCAACTCGACTCCGTGAAGTCGGAATCGCTAGTAATCGTGAATCAGAATGTCACGGTGAATACGTTCCCGGGCCTTGTACACACCGCCCGTCACACCATGGGAGTGGATTGCACCAGAAGTGGTTAGTCTAACCTTCGGGAGGACGATCACCACGGTGTGGTTCATGACTGGGGTGAAGTCGTAACAAGGTAGCCCTAGGGGAACCTGGGGCTGGATCACCTCCTTAAACGAAGTTGAAGCTTCGGTCAGAGTCCACACGAATTACTTGGTTAATTGTAAAGAGAGCAAGGGTCTGTAGACCCGACGGTCTTGTCAGTGACAAGCAAAACCGGGTCTGTAGCTCAGTTGGTTAGAGCGCACCCCTGATAAGGGTGAGGTCGGTGGTTCAAATCCACCCAGACCCACCAAATGGGGCTATAGCTCAGCTGGGAGAGCGCCTGCCTTGCACGCAGGAGGTCAGCAGTTCGATCCTGCTTAGCTCCACCATTATTTACCTGACTTCGGTCAGTGTACAGAAACAAGTATTTCAGTTTAGCGTCTGCTAAGTCTGAAGTTTTTCTTTCTGATCACTGGGTCAGATTTGCTCTTTAACAAATTGGATGAGATAGAACACGAAGACTTTTTCTCATAATCTCCGAGAGAAAGTGTTCAATGTGATAACGATTTTTTCAAGCGTTATCCGGTGTTGTCGTTGAAGTGGTTGTTATATCACGTCAAGGCACTGTCTCCACATATTGGCCTCCTGGTTTACCAGGATGTTGATCCATGGAGCACAGTTGTCTTGGGGTTATATAGTCAAGCAACTAAGCGCATACGGTGGATGCCTTGGCAGTCAGAGGCGATGAAAGACGTGGAAGCCTGCGATAAGGTTCGGGGAGCTGGCAAACAAGCTGTGATCCGGGCATTTCTGAATGGGGAAACCCACCTAGTTTCGGCTAGGTATCTTGCACTGAATACATAGGTGTAAGAGGCGAACCGGGGGAACTGAAACATCTAAGTACCCCGAGGAAAAGAAATCAACCGAGATTCCCTAAGTAGCGGCGAGCGAACGGGGACTAGCCCTTAAGCTAGACAACTGGTAGGAGAAGGCTCTGGAAAGTGCCGCCATAGTGGGTGATAGCCCCGTATCCGAAACCTGAGTCTAGTGAAATCGAGTAGGACGGGACACGTGATATCCTGTCTGAATATGGGGGGACCATCCTCCAAGGCTAAATACTCCTGACTGACCGATAGTGAACCAGTACCGTGAGGGAAAGGCGAAAAGAACCCCTGTGAGGGGAGTGAAATAGATCCTGAAACCGTATGCGTACAAGCAGTCGGAGCAGACTTGTTCTGTGACGGCGTACCTTTTGTATAATGGGTCAGCGACTTATGTTCAGTGGCGAGGTTAACCGTTTAGGGGAGCCGTAGGGAAACCGAGTCTGAATAGGGCGATTTAGTCGCTGGGCATAGACCCGAAACCGGGCGATCTATCCATGAGCAGGTTGAAGGTTGAGTAACATCAACTGGAGGACCGAACCCACTGTCGTTGAAAAGCCAGGGGATGACTTGTGGATCGGAGTGAAAGGCTAATCAAGCCCGGAGATAGCTGGTTCTCCCCGAAAGCTATTTAGGTAGCGCCTCGGACGAATACCACAGGGGGTAGAGCACTGTTTCGGCTAGGGGGTCATCCCGACTTACCAACCCGATGCAAACTCCGAATACCTGTGAGTACTATCCGGGAGACACACGATGGGTGCTAACGTCCATCGTGAAGAGGGAAACAACCCAGACCGCCAGCTAAGGTCCCGAAGTACCAGTTAAGTGGGAAACGATGTGGGAAGGCTCAGACAGCTAGGAGGTTGGCTTAGAAGCAGCCATCCTTTAAAGAAAGCGTAATAGCTCACTAGTCGAGTCGGCCTGCGCGGAAGATGTAACGGGGCTCAAACTGGTCACCGAAGCTGCGGCTGCATACATTGTATGCGGGGTAGGGGAGCGTTCTGTAAGCCTGCGAAGGTGAGTTGAGAAGCTTGCTGGAGGTATCAGAAGTGCGAATGCTGACATGAGTAACGACAATGGGAGTGAAAAACTCCCACGCCGGAAGACCAAGGTTTCCTGCGCAACGCTAATCGGCGCAGGGTGAGTCGGCCCCTAAGGTGAGACCGAAAGGTGTAATCGATGGGAAACGGATTAATATTTCCGTACCTTGGATAGCTGCGATGGAGAGACGGAGAAGGCTAGGTGAGCCGGGCGACGGTTGTCCCGGTTTAAGCGAGTAGGGAGTGGGTTTAGGCAAATCCGGATCCACAATTCTGAGACGCGACGACGAGCACCCGTAAAGGGAGTGAAGTCATTGATGCCCTGCTTCCAGGAAAATCTTCTAAGCTTCAGGCTATTTGAGACCGTACCCCAAACCGACACAGGTGGTCAGGTAGAGAATACCAAGGCGCTTGAGAGAACTCGGGTAAAGGAACTAGGCAAAATGGTGCCGTAACTTCGGGAGAAGGCACGCCGGTGGTATGTGACACCCTTCGCGGGTTGAGCAGAAGCCGGTCGAAGATACCAGGCCCCTGCGACTGTTTATTAAAAACACAGCACTGTGCAAACTCGTAAGAGGACGTATACGGTGTGACGCCTGCCCGGTGCCGGAAGGTTAATTGATGGGGTTAGCGCTTGCGCGAAGCTCTTGATCGAAGCCCCGGTAAACGGCGGCCGTAACTATAACGGTCCTAAGGTAGCGAAATTCCTTGTCGGGTAAGTTCCGACCTGCACGAATGGCGTAACGACGGGGGCGCTGTCTCTACCCGAGACTCAGTGAAATTGAAATCGCCGTGAAGATGCGGTGTATCCGCGGCTAGACGGAAAGACCCCGTGAACCTTTACTATAGCTTCACAGTGAACTTTGAACATGTTTGTGTAGGATAGCTGGGAGGCTTTGAAGCGTGAACGCTAGTTTGCGTGGAGCCAACCTTGAAATACCAGCCTGGCATGTTTGAGGTTCTAACTCCGTCCCCTTATCGGGGATGAGGACATTGTGTGGTGGGTAGTTTGACTGGGGCGGTCTCCTCCTAAAGCGTAACGGAGGAGCACAAAGGTGGGCTAAGTACGGTCGGACATCGTACGGTTAGTGTAATGGCACAAGCCCGCTTAACTGCGAGACAGACACGTCGAGCAGGTACGAAAGTAGGTCATAGTGATCCGGTGGTTCTGTATGGAAGGGCCATCGCTCAACGGATAAAAGGTACTCCGGGGATAACAGGCTGATACCGCCCAAGAGTTCACATCGACGGCGGTGTTTGGCACCTCGATGTCGGCTCATCACATCCTGGGGCTGAAGCCGGTCCCAAGGGTATGGCTGTTCGCCATTTAAAGTGGTACGCGAGCTGGGTTTAGAACGTCGTGAGACAGTTCGGTCCCTATCTGCCGTGGACGTTGGAGATTTGAGGAAAGCTGCTCCTAGTACGAGAGGACCGGAGTGGACGAACCTCTGGTGTTCGGGTTGTCACGCCAGTGGCATTGCCCGGTAGCTATGTTCGGACAGGATAACCGCTGAAAGCATCTAAGCGGGAAGCCCCTTCCAAGATGAGATCTCCCTGGGCCCTTGAGGCCCCTGAAGAGCCGTTCAAGACTAGGACGTTGATAGGTCGGGTGTGTAAGCGCTGCGAGGCGTTGAGCTAACCGATACTAATTGCTCGTGCGGCTTGACTATATAACACCCAAGACAATTGCGGATATCGCAACGAAAAAATCAATATCACGGCCTAAAAAGCCAGTTCTATCTCATCCCCCAGTGATCAACCGTTTTGTCTGACGACCATAGCGGCTTGGAACCACCTGATCCCATCTCGAACTCAGAAGTGAAACAGGCCTGCGCCGATGGTAGTGTGGCATTTGCCCATGTGAGAGTAGGTCATCGTCAGACTCTTAATACCAAAAACCCCCAGCGGCTCGCCGTTGGGGGTTTTTTCGTTTTTAGGCTTTGTTATGGAAGCCAGATTTGGAAAACACCGCCACCAAGATGCCCACCATTGCGCAGCTTGATGTAGCCAGCACGCTCTCCCTCGCTGTGAAGGTCCGCTACCGCAGAAACAAAGAACAAGCCAAGGCTTGTGCTGCCGGTGTTGAAGTCGAGGGATTTGAAACTCAACGTTCCGGTATGCTGTATGTTCTCTGGGTAACCTTCTCCATCATCTTCCACTCCGATAACAAGATATCCGTCCTGCTCATTGGCCGTTAGCCTGATTCTGCTTTTGGTATAGCGGATAGCATTGTTAATCGTATTGTTTAGTGCACCGGTAAGCAGGTCGGCATCAAAAAAGCCGTTTATCTCTTCTGCATCAATAGACCACTCGATCCCCAACCCTTCAAGAAGCGGTGTGTGCCTGGCAAGGTGTTCATATAGGAAATCGGGAACAAAATGCTCTTCCATGTGCGCGGAAAGATTGTTTTCGCCCAACCTATAAATCCCTAGGAGCTGTACCAGATCGTTGTGTATCCGCTCTGCTTCGTACTGGAGGGTGTTGAACTTGGAAGAATCGTTCAGCCTGTCTTGGTTCTCTGTCCTCAGTTCATCCAAGGAGTTGAGTAACATTCCTAGTGAGTTTTTCATGTCATGCACGGCCAATGCCAGAACCATGGAGAAGTTGATATTGCGGTTTTTCATTGGTTCAGTGCCTTCAATTTACGTTGCAGAGCAAGGTAGCGTCGATATTGTCCATGCTGCTCAGGCAGCTCAGCCATCCGGCTTAGGTGATACTGGCAGCGTTCCGTCAGATCCTTGACTCCCGCGGTGGTCTCATGCTCTTTTATCAGCACTTGAACCTGGTTTAGGTTCAGGGCTGGGTGATCCGGTATCATTTCTAGGGCTTTGGCGAAGATACTTCGGGCCTCTTTGAGATTGCCGGATTCAAAGGCTGCTATGCCTTCTCGATTAAGACGGCGAGCTTTGATTTTCGTACGAAAGCTTACTGGCTCATCCAACAAATTTTCTATTTTTTTGATAGCGCCAGGGTTTTCACCAAACTGCTCTGCCAGCTCCCCAAGCAATGTTTTGGCCTCAATTCCGTGGCCAAGGCGATAGAGTGTTTTTGCGTAGTCTAGGCCTGTTTCTAAGCCCAGCGAGCGGGTGTTCTTTAGCTTCGGCCGAATACCGTCCAGCATTACTTCGGCTTCTTGTAGGTGTTTTTGGCCCGCGTAGATCCGGCACTGGATAATCTTGCTACGAAGTTCAAGAATATCGTTGGCTGGGAAGCGCTTTTCCAAGCAGCCAAGAGTTGAAAATGCTTCGTTTGCAAGCGTCTCACCCTCTTTGTCCGTATTGCCTTCACTCAGGTCGCACAGGGTATGGCTCAAGGAGAGATAGTGGCCGGCACTGTCATGAATGGAATGAGTCCCCAAGCTGACTGTTTTTCGCCATGACTTTGCGGCGGTTTCCATGTCTTGGTTGGATTCCGCCAATTCAGCTAAGTGTTTTTGACGGAGCAATGCATGGGGTGAATAGTCAGCTGCCCGCTCCAGAATTTTCTGCGCCTGTCCCGGTCTATTCAGGCGCTCAAGGCCATCTGCTAGAAAGTCATAGGCTTCCATATAATCAGGGTGGTTGGCTATTAGTTGTTGCAGGCTCTCCACAGCTTCGTCGTAACGATGGTTGGCCAGTAATACTTTGTCGCGCCCGAATCTGGCCCACGGTAACTCGCGTTGGGAGAGAACTTCGTCGTACACTTTAATGGCATGGGAAAGATCCCCTAGTAGAAAATAGAGTTCCCCGAGGGTTTTCATAAGCCAGGTTTTATAGCGTGGCAGTCGGGCCAGAGCCGTAACACAGAGTGAGATAGCTTCTGGATAATTTTCCCGGTCGATTTCACGGTTGATCGGAAACAAGGCGTTGCGTTGGTTGATTAGGCTACCCAGGCGCTTTTCCAGCATAGCGCGATTCATCGGCTTTGTGAGGTAGGCGTCGGGCTGGTTTTCGCGGGCCCCCATAACCATTTCCCGGGACGTCTCCGAGGTTACCATTAAAAAAAGTGACGATCGTTTTAAAAGCTTCTTGTGGCGAAGCTCCTCCAGAATGTGCTGGCCATTCTTGCCCTCACCCAAATTATAGTCGCATAGCACTACGTCTACATGATTGTATGTGCAGTACTGCACCGCGGGTCTGGCGTCGGCAACCAACTCAATATTGACGGCACCACAGCTGCGAAGCATATGGCGCATTGAGATCCGGAAGTTTTCAAAGTCGTCGATCACAAGATAGGTGAGCTTTGCGAAGGCGCTTGTGTCAGAGGCTGATTTGTTCGCGAGCGTGCTCATGAGCGCTTTTGTTTCAGTAGTTTGTTCACCATGGCTCTCAAAGCCGCAGGCTTAACCGGCTTATAGAGAATTTGATACCCTCGCTCAATCGCCTCGTCGCGAACGTCGGGAGCCGTATATCCGGTAATCAATATGCCCGGTATGTCGTAGCCCCCTGCACTGCGTATTGCGTCCATAGCATCCAGACCGTTCTTGTCATCATCAAGCTGATAATCTGCAAGTATAATATCTGGCTGTCTACCCTGAGGTTTCTCTAGGGCGTCTTCTAAGCTTTCAGCAGCTGTGACATTGCATTTCCAGTTCCCCAGAAGCGCAACCATTCCCTGCAGGATTGCGGGGTCGTTGTCGATACAAAGAACGTTCAGGCCGCCAAGGCTAGAAACGCGCCGCGAGCTTGTAGCTGATGTTTCAGCCGCCTGGTACGCCTGATCTGCTTGGGCAAGGGGAACGGTTATACCAAAAACACTGCCTTTTCCCTGAACCGATTGAACGCTTACAGGATGGTTCAGCATGCCACTGATCCGGTCGACGATCGCGAGGCCGAGGCCAAGGCCCTTCTTGTCTCGGCCGTGCTGAAAGCGACGGAACTCTTCGAAAATAAAGGTTAGCTGATCCTCTGGTATACCGGGGCCGGTGTCCCACACCTCTATGCGCAAATACCCTTTGAGGCGGCGGCAGCCCAACAGAATTTTCCCATCAGGGGTGTAGCGTATTGCGTTGGACAGAAAGTTCTGTACAACCCGGCGCAGGAGCTTGGAATCTGAGTGGATCCAGGCGCTGCTAGGTACGACATGAAGCTTAAGGCCTTGGTCTTCCGCAATAGCAGTAAAGTCGGTGGCCAAGTGACGCATAATGTCGTTAACCGGGAACACGCCAAGTTCCGGTTCCAGCGCGCCCGCATCGAGTTTGGAAATGTCGAGGAGGGTACTGATGATCTCTTCTGCCGCCCCGAGTGAACTGTCGATATGATCCACAAGCTCTTTTGTTTCGGTGTTGTTTTCTTTGCCTGCAAGCGCTGATGTAAATAGGCGCGCGGCATTCAGTGGCTGCAGTAGGTCGTGGCTTGCCGAGGCTAGAAAGCGAGTTTTGCTTTGATTTGCTTGCTCAGCAACGGACTTGGCTTTAAGCATTTGTTCGTTGATAACCTGCAGCTCCTGGGTGCGTTCTTTAACCCGCTGCTCGAGATAGGTGTTGGTTTCTTTAAGCGCCTGCTCAGTGCGGCGCATCGCTGTAATATCCTGGAATGTGGTTACGTAGCCGCCACCGGGGATCGGGCTGCCGTCTATTCGAACAATTGTTCCGTCCGGTCTTTGGCGTTCATAAGAAATAAGCTGGCCTTCGCGCATGTTGCCGTAGTGGTTGGCAACGATCTCATCAATTCGCCGGGCCGGTAGGTTGGAATTGGTGAGGTTATAGCGCATCAGGTCTTCTGCCGGGCGTCCGACTCTTACAAACCCCTTCGGATAGGCGAACAGTTCCAAATAACGATGGTTCCAGACCACCAGTTGTTGTTGCTGATTGACCACTGATACGCCTAGGCTAATGTTCTCGATAGCCGACTGCAGCAACTCCCGGCTGAACGTCATGGCCTGTGATGCTTCATCAACAATGCTGACCACGTCTTCGATCTGCATGTCTCGACCCGTTAGGGTCGATTCCAGAACCACCCGTGCGGTGGACGCGCCAATCACCGACGCGAGTTGGCGCTCTACGTATTTCATCAGGTGAGAGGAAGCTGGGCGATGCAGGTGCAGCCTTATGGCATTGCGACGTTCGTAATTTCGGAATACAACTTCTGAGCGCTCTTCGCCCATGAATCTGTCGGTGAGAGCCTGCAGATCCGACGTTAGTATCTCCTCCTGCCAGCTTTGATGCTGGATCGTATCGCCTTTGGGGTGGGGATCCTGAAAAAACGAGGCAATCTGGATTTTCTCACGCACCCGCTGACGTGTGACCAGAGAAAGCACCACGTAGACCAGCGTATTGATACCCAGGCTCCAGATAATGCCGTGGCTGGTCTGGTCGAGTTTCAGCCCGAATAGCGCGGTTGGCCTTGTCCAGTGAAGCCCCCAGATACCCTCGTTGATTAGCGAGTCGGTAAACCAGCCCGTTGATGCCAGTGCAGGCAGGAGCAAGGTGTAACACCACAGAAAAAAACCGAGAGCTAGGCCCCATGTTGCACCTGTGGCATTACCGCGGCGCCAGAGAATGCCGCCCACAAGCGCCGGGCCAAATTGTGCTGCTGCAGCAAAGGACAGGAGCCCGAACGAGGTCAGGCTGTAATCTTTTCCCGCCATCCGGTAAAAGCCGTAAGCAATCAGTAGAACCACAAAGATGGCGACCCTGCGGATGCCGAGTAGCAGAGAGCTAAGGTCGGCCTGGCGATTCATCCGTGGCCTGAAGAACTTAAGCAAAGCCGGCATGACGATTTCATTGCTCACCATCGTGGCAATGGCGACAGAGCATACGATAACCATGGCAGCCGCTGCGGAGCCGCCACCAAGGAATGCAAGAATGGCCAGCCACTCTTTGCCGGCCATGATGGGCAGCTGAAGGATGAGGATGTCGGGGTTGCTGGCTATGGCTTCTGGAGCCAACAGACCCGCTGCAGCAATAGGTAGCACAAATGCGCTAGCCACAATGAGATAAACCGGCATGGCCCAGCGGGCAACTTCGAAATCGCGGTGGTCGGCGTTCTCTACCACCATTACGTGAAACTGCCGTGGCAAGCAGATGATGGCCAGCATCGCAACGAGAGTTTGGGTGATAAATGCCGGCGCCTCAATGGCATCTGTTGTAAGAATGCCACTAAGATCCGCCTGCTTTACATTGTCCAATAAGTCGCCAAAGCCGTTATAAAGCCCGTACCCAACAAACAGCCCAACGGCAACAAAGGCAACGAGCTTGATCAGTGACTCAAAGGCCACAGCTTGAATCATGCCGCGATGGTGTTCAGTCGACTCCAAGTGGCGGGTGCCAAAAAGCACGGTAAATGCCGTCAGCGCCAGGGTGATGTACCAAGCCGCATCGTTCCAGGCTGCGGTACTCAGCTCCCGGGTGCCCGTGCCTGTGCTGGACAACACACTGAAACCCATGGCGATGGCCTTTAGTTGCAGCGCGATGTAGGGCACGCTGCCAATCAAGGCGAAGGTTGCGATCATGGCAGCCAACAGCTGGGATTTGCCGTACCGGGAGGCAATGAAATCGGCGATGGAGGTGCTGTTGTTACGCTTACTTATGTAAATGATTCGGCGCAAAAGTGGTGCGCAGAAAACAAAAACCAGCAAGGGCCCGAGATAAATGGGTAGAAAGCCCAGCCCCTCCTGAGTGGCCCTTCCCACGGCGCCGTAGAAGGTCCAGGAGGTGAAGTAGACCGCCAGTGACAGTGAATAAACATGCGTCCGCGCAAGGCGCCTGCGATACAGCCCGGGGTGTTTATCTCCCGCCCAGGCGATGATAAACAGGACCGAAATGTAGGTGATGGATATTAAAACCAGCAACCAGACACTAATCATATTTATACAATTCCGTCAGGTAGGGCGGGTTACCTGCCCCCATTTACCAGAGTTTCAGCCGGCACACACAGTGGAATAGAGTACGTCACTGCCATTCAGAGTTTTGAGGTTGTCTACCCGCGGTGTTCCATCAGAGCCGATTGGAACCAGCTCCCGAGTTGCGCAGTTAATAATGTGGATCCGGTGAGAGACTGTGTCTGTGATCTTTTGCTCAAATCGATAGAGGGTAAAACGAATAATATTCGGGTTGTTGGTGTCCCGCGCGATGCTTTTCGTGTCCACCGTGGAAAAAGCAGTCACATAAGGATAGACCATAGTCCAGGGGCGCCAATAAATCCCTTTACTCTCCGTGCTCACAACCACAGCCTCGGTAGGTAAACGCGACTGTTTATGGTCGTACCATGCATACTCTCCGTATATCAGGTAGCCCAGCATACCTGCGCCGGCAAATACCGGGATAAGCCATTTAGGTGCCCTGTTGCGGGTGACTGCCCGTATTCCGAGAGCTATGCCAGCGGCGCCCAGCCCACAGATTACAGTGGCGACAAAAGTCCAAAACATATACGTGTTTCCTTAAAAAAAGAACGGGCTCCCTCATAGAGGAAGCCCGCTCAGTAACAACCTGTCAACTCATTGAGTATATCAGGCTAAGTTGTTGCTTAGTGGTCTTGAGCTTTTCCGGCACCGCGTGGGTAGCGAACGCTTTCAACCAGTTCTTGAATCTCAATGGGTGGCTCATCAGTTGCGTTAGATACAGCGAAGGCTACCGCAAAGTTGACGAGGGCACCGATTGCACCAATCGACAGTGGAGAGATTCCAAATACCCAGTTCTCTGCGATATCTGCAAGGTTGGCCGTGCCCGGAATGAAGAACCATCCCTTGTACACGAAGATGTACGACAAGGTGAACACCAAGCCGCACAGCATACCCGCGACAGCACCCTTATTGTTGATGCGCTTCGAGAAGATACCCATCATCAGAGTCGGGAACAATGAGGCGGCCGCAATACCGAATGCCAAAGCAACAACCTGAGCGGCGAACCCTGGAGGGTTAGCGCCCAGCCAAGTTGCTACCACAATTGCAACGGCCATCGATATTCGCGCTGCCAGCAGCTCACCTTTTTCCGTAATACCGGGATTAATTGAGCCTTTGATCAAGTCGTGACTGATCGCCGAGGATATGGCCAATAGCAGGCCTGCCGCCGTCGACAATGCAGCTGCCAGACCACCGGCTGCGATCAGACCGATGACCCAGCCGGGCAGATTAGCAATCTCGGGGTTAGCGAGCACCAGAATGTCGCGGTTTACGTCGAGCTCGTTGCCTTCCCAGCCGCGGGCTTCTGCCTCATCCTGGAACGCCTTGCCTTCTTCAGACGAGTCATCGTTGTACAGTTGGATACGACCGTCCTCATTCTTGTCCTGGAATGTGATCAGCCCTGTGATTTCCCACTCTTTGATCCAGTTCGGGCGGTTATCGTATTGAATCGGCTCAGCAGCGGTGCCATCCGGATAAATGGTGGACATCAGGTTCAGGCGAGCCATGGATGCAACAGCCGGGGCTGTGAGGTATAACAGCGCAATGAATACCAGAGCCCAGCCAGCAGACCAGCGAGCATCAGCTACTTTTGGAACGGTGAAGAAGCGAATAATAACGTGGGGTAGGCCGGCGGTACCGATCATCAGAGTCAGGGTAAACAGCACCATGTTCAGGTGGCTGTCGACATCTGCAGTATACTCTCTGAAGCCTAGATCCGTAATAACCTGGTTCAGTTTGTCCAGAATCGGCATTCCCGAATCGATATGAGTGGAGAACAAACCTATCGCTGGGATTGGGTTATCCGTCAGCTGCAGGGAAATAAAGACAGCTGGAATGGTGTAGGCAAGGATCAGCACGCAATATTGAGCAACCTGCGTGTAAGTTATGCCCTTCATGCCACCAAGTACCGAGTAGATGAAGATAACGACCGCAGCAATAATCAAGCCCGTAGTGGCATCCACTTCCAAGAACCGGGAGAAGGCCACGCCAGCGCCGGCCATCTGGCCGATAACGTAGGTCAAAGAGGCAGTGATCAGGCAGACAACCGCTACCAAGCGTGCCTGCTTGCTATAGAACCGGTCACCAATAAACTCCGGAACCGTGAACTTACCGAATTTACGCAGGTAAGGTGCAAGAAGCATAGCCAGCAGAACGTACCCGCCGGTCCAGCCCATCAAGTAGGCTGAGCTTGCATAGCCACCGGCTGCAATGATACCCGCCATGGAGATGAATGACGCTGCTGACATCCAGTCGGCACCAATCGCCATACCGTTGGTGATGGGGTGAATGCCGCCGCCGGCGACGTAGAAATCTTTAGTGCTTCCGGCCCTGGCCCAGACAGCAATCATGATGTAGATGAGGAAGGATCCCCCTACGAACATAATGTTAATCGCAAATTGACTCATCCGCTTACTCCTCGTCCACGCCGAATTTTTTATCGAGTCTGTTCATGCGCCACGCGTAGTGGAAGATCAGTGCAATGAACGTGAGAATAGAGCCTTGCTGCGCGAACCAGAAGCCCAAATCCGTGCCACCGATAGCAATTCCGGAGAGCATGGGGCGTAGAAGGATTGCGAAACCATAGGAAACGAGAGCCCATATGATAAGGCTCCCGAATATAAGGCGAAGGTTCGCCTTCCAGTACTGTTCAGCATCGTAGCTATGACCTGACATAGGATTACTCCTGTCTTGTTGTTTTTGGTATGTAGTAACTTTTTAGTGAGCTGAGCGAGCCAGAGAGTTTGTTATTCATGTTAGTACTCCCCCTACTTGTTCTCCTCTTTGACTTTACTGGTCAAGCGATTTATAGATATTGGCAAAAAGTCTAATTATGGGCTTTTGCTGTGACAGGCGTCTGTTTTTTAGGTGTTTCAAATAGTTAGATCACATGCGGTGTATGTTTTTTAGCCGGCGGTGGTAGCGCAGTTTATCGTGCAATTCCCTCAGGGTTTTCAGGCCGTCCTTGTGGGCTTTGTTCAGTGCAATCAGCGTTAGTTCGGCGGTTGCCAAAGCATCGGAAGCTGCGTGGTGTCTTGCACTGACTTCAAGGCCAAAAAAGTCGGCCCAGTTATCAAGCCCCTTGCCACTGGTATGGGCCTTTGGAAAGAATGCAGGTAGTAGGTCTGCTACGTCCATCCAGGTATGGTTCTTGGTGTATCCAAGCTCAGTTTTAAGAGTCTTTTCTAGAAATTTCTGATCGAATGCCGAGTGGTATGCAAGCACTGGGTCGCCATTCATCCATTCCAAAAGAAAAAGCAGTGCATCTTCGGTTTCATGGCCCTGGGTGAGGGCTTCCGTCCCGATTCCGTGAATCAATACTGTCTTTGTTATATCAAGCTCGGGACGCCTCAAAATCAGGTCGAACTGATCGCTGAGGTCGATGGCACCACCGGTGATGGCAACTGCGCCAACGGCGATGACCTCATCCTTGTTTGCATGCAAGCCGGTGGTCTCGAGATCCAACACAATCAAGCGGCACTCAGAGAGCAGCTGATCCCCCGGGCTTTTGGGATTAGGCATGTTCTCGGGCGGTATGTTGCTGTTTAGGCCTGCGCGGCGACGTTCAATCCATTGTCTGATTTGTTCCAACATGGGGCGACGGCCTGGGTTTAGAGTTGGTAGGTAATTTCGAGCTTTTGTTGCAAACGCTGAGCCTGCCGAAACGATTCACGGAGAATGCGCTTGTCCAGTGGATTCAGGTCGTCTGGGTCTATGTAGTTGGTGAGCTCTTCGCCCTTGTCGAGCATTTCCTGATGTGACCTCATGCGGATGGCCTGAATGAGGCTATACGCATCTTTCCACGCATTGGCGTCTTTGGCATCAAAAACGCCTTTCTGGGCAAGCTCATCCATCCTCTCAAGTGTGTTCGCGCTTTCCACTCCGTTGGCAAGCGCGAACACACGCACGGATTCCACGAAAGGTGCTAAGCCCTGGCGTTTCAGATCTAGGCTGCGCTTTTTACCGTCAGAAACATAACGGAAGTTGCGGAACATAGTCAGCGGCGGTTTTCTCTGAAATGCGTTACCCGCAAGCATCTTCTGAAACAGATCGTTCTTGCGGATTCTTGTGAGTACTCTTTCAAGGAGTTGGTGCAAAGAGTCGGTTGGGCCGAACACCGATCTCATATCCAGAAAGATAGATGAGTAGACGAGGTTTTGTGGAGTGGATGCATCAATGAAACGGATAAACCAATCATCCCATTCTCGATCGCTCAGGCACAGCTTGGGGTTGCTGGCCATGATGTTGCCCTTGCACAGAGTGAAACCGCATTCGGCGAGTTCGTCGTTGACGGTGCGGGCGAATGGCAGCAGCTTCTCACGTACCTGATCCTCTGTCATGCCTTCCGGGGTCTTGAACAGAATGCCGTTATCCTGATCGGTCAGCAGAGTCTGCTCCTGCCGGCCTTCGCTGCCAAAGGTGAGCCAGGTGAAGGGAATGCCGGGGTCATTTTTCTTGATATTCAGTTCCAGAACCCGCCGAACGGTGACGTCGTTGAGCGTGGTAATGATTTTCACAACCTGGCCGGAGTCAGCTCCGTGGGCCAGCATGGCATCCACTAGCCGGGATACGTCGGAGCGCAGGCTAACCAGAGTCCGTAGATGCGTTGCAGTGCCGATGGTGCGGGCTAGATTAACCAGATCGACTCGCTGCAGAGAGAACAGATCCCGTTCCGATACTATACCAATCAGTTTTTTCTCTTCATCCACCACGCAAAGATGGGCGAAGTGATGTTCTGCCATCAGCAGAGCCGCTTCGAACGCATCAGCTTGTGCTGTTAGGCAGCAGGGATCTTTCGTCATGAACTGGTGCACAGGGGCATCAAGACTGCCCGCATTCTCGGCAATCATCGTACGCAGGTCACGAAGGGTGAATATGCCGGTTGGGTGTCGGCTGTCGTCGGTGATCACAATGCTGCCTACACCGTTTTCATGCATGCGGGCGACCGCTTTACGCACGGACGAATCCGGCGAGCACACAATGGGGTTGCGAAGGGCGTAGCGTTCAAGAGGCGTGCTCAGTGATATGCTGGATCCCATGGACGCCATGGCGCCAGACTGAATGCGCTGATTTACTTGGTCGAGCAGGCTGCTGACACCGCGCAGGCAGAAATCACGGAATGACTCGCTTTCGGAAAACAGGGTAACGAAGGCGTCTTGCTCGATGCTCAGGCAAAACGTGTCTCCGGCGGCGCGGTGCAGTGTCCGGGTGGGCCGCTCACCTATAATGGCGGCCAGTGGAAAACACTCGCCAAGGCTGATCTCAAACGTGGTTTCGGTTTTGTCAGCTTTCTGGTTAAGGCGCTCGCCCCTGATCCGTCCCTGTTTAACGACGTAAAACTTTCTAACGATACCGTCGTCTGGCGATAGAACCACATCTCCGTCGGCATAGAATCTCAGCGTGGCATGCTCAGCAAAGTGGGCGAGGTGGTCTTCGTCCATGCTTGAGAAGGGGGCGTGCGCTTGCAGGAAGCCCATAATGGCGCGGGTGTTCTGCGGGCGTGTGCTGTCTTGGTTTGCTGCTGCCATAGCCGTCTCCGCTTCTTCGTTATTGTTGTCAGTAAACAGTGTAGATCACTGGGGTGTGTATTTACTCTACGGTTTTGGTCGCAAACCTGCGCAATCTTCCTGCTTTCTTTATGGGAAACGCGCCCGGTGGTAAGGTTCTACCATTCATTAGGTTATTGAAAGTACGGCCATGACTAGCAAAAATGATCGCCTCAGTTTTCTTGAGGCAATGAAGGACGTACGGCGCATCCGAAAATCCAATCGCGCCGAGATAATCATGCCCCGTGAACTGACGCCCGGCCACTTGGAGCGTCAGCGCGCTGCCGTGGAGAGACCACTCAAAGATGCTAACCCGCTGACCTCCGAGAATGTCGATCCCTTAACCGCGCTCGACATTCTCTGCTGGCAACGCCCCGGTATTCAGCATGGTGTTTTTCGCAAGCTCAAGCATGGGCAGTACGCCATTGAAGCAAGGCTGGATTTGCATCGGATGACCGTGGAGCTGGCGCGGCGAGAAGTATTCCAATTCATCGCCGATTGCGTTCGTTATGGATTGCGATCGGTCATAATCCTTCACGGCAAGGGAGAGCGTAACCCAGACGGCGTAGCTCAGCTCAAAAGCCACCTTGCTAAATGGCTGCCCGAACTCCCGAGCGTGCTGGCGTTCCACTCGGCCGAGAAGCGCCATGGCGGCACCGGGGCGGTTTATGTCATGGTGCGTAAAGGTGACCGGGACAAACAACACAATCGTGAGTTGCATGGTTCACCTTAGACCTGAGCCTTAAAGAGCCCGGCGCGTAAAGCTAGGCCAAGCAGTTGGAGAGAGCAGGAATGGCATTGAGCCTTATAGTTAATGGTGAGCAGCGCTCGCTGGATATCGAGGGAGACACGCCTCTTTTGTGGGTGCTGCGTGACGAACTAGGGCTCAAGGGCACCAAGTTTGGTTGTGGTGCCGGCCTTTGCGGTGCCTGCACCGTGCATGTGAACGGGCAGCCCGTGCGCTCCTGTTCAACACCCGTTGAATCAGTTTCTGGCGGCGAAATAACCACCATAGAAGGCCTAGGAAAGGGTGGGCAGTTGCATGCTTTACAGGAGGCGTGGGTGGCCCACGGTGTGCCGCAGTGCGGCTATTGCCAATCTGGCCAGATCATGAGCGCTGCCCATCTTTTGGCAACTAACCCGGCGCCCGCTCGGGACGATATTGTGGCCGCTATGACCGGCAATCTGTGCCGGTGCGGTACTTACTCGCGAATCATTGCTGCAGTGGAGTCGGTGGCTGGAAATTCTCTGGCATACGATGCGGCCGCTGCCCAGGAGGAAAACTGATATGGCGATGAACCGGCGGGATTTTCTCAAAGTAAGTGCCGGCACTTCCGGCTCCTTAATGCTGTCTCTTTCGCTGCCCGGTTGCTCCGGAATGCCAACTGGCTATACGCAGGAAACCGGCAAGTGGAAACCGGATGCCTGGCTTGAAATAACGAATAACGACGAGATTCACTTTACGTTGTCTCGTGTTGAGATGGGGCAGGGCACTTACACCGGGTTAACAACCCTGATCGCAGAAGAGTTAGAGGTTGATCCTGAAGCGATCACGCCACGGTTTGCACCGGTGGCGCCGGAATACCTTAACCCCGCGTATAAGCTGCAGCTTACCGGCGGCAGCACAAGCATCGCGACAAGCTGGGAGCCGTTACGCACAGCGGGTGCGTCGGCACGACAGATGCTCATTATGGCGGCCGCGAGAGTCTGGCAAGTTGAGGCGGGCGAATGTTCAGCGCGGCAGGGCCGGGTGATTCACCCCAATGGCCTCGATTCTATGCGCTATGGTCAGCTGGTAGAGCTGGCCTCCAAAGAAGTGCTACGCGGTGACGTCGCACTGAAACCGCCCAGTGAATGGAAGTACATCGGTAAGCAGAATGGTCGACTGGATGCGCGAGCCAAATCCACAGGCAAAGCTGTATACGGCATTGATGTTGAGCTTCCCGGTATGGTTTACGGCGTGGTAAGCCGTCCGCCCCGATACGGTGCGCGGGTCAAGGACTTCAACGAGAGTGAGGTCCGCGCCATGCTAGGTGTTCTCGACGTGTTTAAAATTGAGCGCGGAGTGGCAATTGTTGCCGACAAATACTGGCGAGCTCGCAAGGCTCAGGATGCGTTGAAAGTTGAGTGGGATAACACCGATGCCTTGTCGCTTTCCACCGACGAGGTTTTTGCTTCATACCGACGTGCTGCCGATGAGGATCGCGGAGAGTCTGAGCGCAGCGAAGGCGATTACGAATCAGCAGCCCGCGAAGCCGGGGACAGTAAGGCTGGGAAGCTAGTTGAAGCTGAATACAGTCAGCCTTATCTCGCTCATTCTACCCTAGAGCCCATGAACGCCACGGCGTGGTACAAAAACGACAGCATCGAAGTTTGGGCACCAACTCAGGCGCCGGATCTTGGCCGCATTGCTGCGGCTCGGGTAACCGATCTTTCCCCGAATGATGTCACGATCAATACCACGTTTCTCGGTGGCGGGTTTGGCCGTCGATTGACCCAGGATTACATCGAAGAAGCAGCGGCGGTGGCTTACCGGGTGAAAAAACCGGTGAAGGTGATCTGGTCACGTGAAGAAGACACTCAGCACGATTTGTATCGCCCAGCCATGTTGCATCGCATGTCGGCCGGCCTTGTGGGTGATCGGCTGACCGGTTGGCATCATCAGATCGTTGGCCCTCAGTTGTTGGACTGGTATGTACGTAACGCTGCGCCTGCGCAGTACCCCTGGGCACCAAAGTTCATGTACGACACGCTGGGTAAAGTTGGCTTGCTCGCCGAGGGTATTGCAACGCCCAAGGATATGTCTGCCATCGAAGGGGCCATAGGGTTCCCCTACAACGTAGACAATATTGACATCCGCCATACACACACGGACCCGGGCGTCCCGGTTACCTTCTGGCGATCCGTGGGCTACTCCCACAACGGTTTTGCTGTAGAGACCTTTATGGACGAGCTGGCTCACGAAGCGGGAGAAGACGCTTACCAGTTCCGCCGCAAGCTGCTGGCAGGCCAGCCCCGGCACTTGGAAGTTCTCGACAGAGCCGTTCGAATAGCGGGTTGGGACGGGCCTTTGGCTGAAGGTCGTGGTCGCGGCATAGCGGTGTTCAAGAGTTTTGGCACTTTCGTGGCGCAGGTGGTGGAAGCCGGTGTAGAGAACGGAACCATCCGCGTTTACAAGGTGGCTTGCGCCGTGGACTGCGGCCAAGTGGTTAACCCGCGCATTGTGGAAGACCAGATTGAAGGCGGGATCATCTTTGGTCTGACTGCAGCGCTTTATGGTGAAATCACCTTTGAGAATGGTCAGGTGAATCAAAGCAACTTCCATGATTACCAGTTGATGCGGCAATATGAGTTGCCCGAAGTGACGGTGGATATTGTTAAGAGCACTGAAGCGCCAACGGGTGTCGGAGAGCCTGGCGTGCCCCCGGTTATTCCGGCCCTGGGCAATGCGTTGTTTGCCTTAACAGGCAGGCGCCAGCGCAGCTTGCCTCTGAAAGCCGATGCGTGACGCAGCGCCCGCTTTGATGGCCGGCGGCCATGCAACGGTTATCAAAGACGTTCTATCATGGCTGGATCAGGGTAAGCGGGTGTGGTTGTGCACCATCGTGGAAACTTGGGGTTCGTCCCCCAGGCCGGCAGGTTCTTGGCTGGCGGTCAGCAATTCCGGGCAATGGAGTGGTTCGGTATCAGGTGGCTGTCTGGAAGAAGATCTTCTGCGCCGCACCGCCGAAGATGGTGCTGATTATCCCGTTGTTATCGATTACGGCATTACCGATAGCGACCGTGATGATTTCCAGCTGCCCTGTGGCGGTCGCATTCGATTACTGGTGGAGCCGTTGGGCGACACATCAAGTAAAAGCAGCACAGCAACTGAACATGTAAGGCAGCTGGCGGAGGCGCTAAACGATCGGGAGCCAGTGGTTCGCCGGGTCAGCTTGCATGCTGGTGCTGCCGTGCTTGAGCGCGCTGTGCCCGCTGCCAGCCCGGGCGTTGTATTTAACGGTGAAGAGCTGCTTCATACGCTGCAGCCAGAATGTAGGCTGCTCCTGATTGGGGCAGGCGAGGTGGCGCGCTACGTGGCTGAATTTGCGACCGCCGCCGATTTTACCGTTTCTCTTTGTGAACCGCGGGAAGCTTTTGCGTCGGGCTGGGGGCACCCTCATCTGCCGCTCGACCGGCGGTTACCAGACGACCTGATTACGGAATCGTTTGATGACCCCTGGTGCGGTGTGTTGGCGTTGGCTCACGACCCGCGAATAGATGATATGGGTTTGTTGGCTGCGCTGCAGTCACCGGCGTTTTACGTTGGTGCCATGGGCTCAAAACGTACGTCGGAGGCTCGGCGAGAGCGCCTTGCGTCACTGGGCCTTGATGACGCGGCACTGCGGCGCTTACGGGCACCGATCGGTATTAATATTCCCAGCAAAACCCCTGCAGAAATTGCCATTTCCGTTGTTGCTGAGCTGATCAAAGCGCGGCATCATTTGCGCACAACCCTCGAGCGATGCTCTTCACCTTTGGGAAGATAGCCCGTGTTTGATGTAAACCGATACGCTGTTGTTGCCGAATCCATTGTGGATGCCGGGCGTTTTCTTTATGGGCGCGGCTGGTCGCCAGCCACAAGCAGCAACTATTCTGCTCGTATCGACAGCGAACACGTTGCCATTACGGTGTCCGGACGCCACAAGGGGCAGTTGGGTGCGGGTGATGTCATGGTGGTAGACCTTCAGGGTAGCCCGGTACAAAGTGACTGCCGCGCTTCTGCGGAGACGTTGTTGCATACGACGCTGTATCAGGTATTTCCGGATGCTGGCGCCGTTCTTCATACGCATTCTGTCAATGCGACCGTTTTGAGCCGGCTTGTACCTGCGGGTGAACTCCTGAAATTTGAGGGCTATGAATTGCAAAAGGCCTTCGACGGCGTGAAGACCCATGAATCAGCCGTGACGGTTCCGGTGTTTGAGAACACTCAGGATATTGAAGCACTCGCCCGGCAGACCCATGAGTGGTTTCTCGAACACCCGGAACAACCGGGCTACCTGATCCGCGGGCACGGGCTATACACTTGGGGTAAAACCATGGCGGATTGCCTGCGACATGTGGAAGCCTTTGAATTTCTGTTTGAATGTGAACTTGCAACCATGAGGGTTCGCCCATGACGACTCTGAGTATTTTTGACGCGCACAACCCGGAAACGGCTCTGACGGTAACGGATAACCCCGCAGAAATCGGTCAGCTACTGAAAGATAAGGGTATCCGCTTTGAGCGCTGGCCAACGCAGGATTTGCCGGCCGATGCGACTCAGGAAAAGATTCTGGAAGCCTATAGTAGTGAGATCTCGAAGTTGAAGGCTGAAAGCGGTTTTCAGACCGCCGATGTGGTTAGCCTCAATCCGGACAATCCCCAGAAAGACGCCTTCCGGCAGAAGTTTCTGGATGAGCACACTCATAGCGAAGACGAGGTACGCTTTTTTGTGCGCGGGCAGGGCATATTCTATCTGCATCTTGGTGATCAGGTCTTTGCGGTTCAGTGCCAGAAAAACGATCTAATCAGCGTGCCTGAAGGCACACAACACTGGTTTGATATGGGCCCTGAGCCTGAGTTTACTTGTATTCGCCTGTTTACCAACACCGAAGGCTGGGTTGCAGATTTTACCGGCGAGGATATCGCCGTGCGCTTACCACGGTTTGAGGCATTGGGAGGAACCGCCGTATGATCCGGGTGATTCTTACGGATATTGAGGGTACAACCAGCTCAATATCCTTTGTGCACGACGTACTGTTTCCCTACGCGGCGGAGCACCTGCCGGCGTTTATCCGCGAGCAGCAGGCCTCCCCTGACGTTTCAGAGCAGCTTGATCTAGTGGCAGATGAATCCGGAGCGAATCGAAAAGATATCGAGGCGCTGATTAAAACGCTCCAAGGATGGATTCGCGAAGACCGCAAAGCGACGCCGCTCAAAGCGCTTCAGGGTATGGTCTGGGAACAGGGGTATCAGCAAGGCGAGCTTAAAGGCCATATCTACGAGGATGCCGCACAATATCTACAAAACTGGCACGACCGAGGGCTGCGTTTGTACGTTTATTCGTCGGGCTCGGTTAAAGCCCAAAAACTGATTTTCGGCTTTACCACGGCGGGTGATTTCACGTCGTTTTTCTCCGGGTACTTCGACACCCGAATTGGTGGCAAGAAAGAGCCGGAAGCCTACAGAAATATTCTCAAGGAGCTTGGTGTAGAAGCCGAGACGATACTGTTCCTCTCAGATGTTGAAGCTGAGCTGGAAGCCGCTGAAACTGCTGGTATGAAAACAGCTTGGCTAGTTCGCGACGGAGATTTGCCGAAGACAGGGCGGTTTGTCGCAAGAGACTTTGCCGAGGTGGATGGCCTGCTGAAAAGACGATAACGTTTTATTGACCAGCGGCTGGAGGTGAGCATGACAGGAGCTCGAACTGGCAAACTGTTTGTCTCGGCTGTGGTGGCGTGTTTGCTGGCGGGATGTAATCCGTTCTCGGATGCCCGTCCGATGATGGACGAATACGTGGAGCGGGTTGGCCGAGTTCTGGATGTGGAACCAGAGTTTTCGGACATTCCAGCATCCGAGCAAATGCCGAGGCGCCGCAACCGAGTGTTACCAATGCCTGAGCTGGAGTTGGGCATGCTGGACTTCTTGTCACTCTACCGCTGTGAACTGCAATACGTGGTTGGAGAGAAAAACTCTGTGATGGGCAAGGTGATGCAGCCCGGTAATCGCCTGCGCTACGAAGTTCGTTTTATCCGCACTGCCGGCGATTGCTTGATTACTGTAGATGAGGAAGGGCTTCAAGATGTTTTAAAGCAGGCCATCATCAGCAAGCGTGAATTTTTGCCTATCGCCATCTGGAACGCAACCTGGGGCGTGGAGGAAGTCGAAACGCTGTTCACACTCGCCAAAGGTGAGTATCCCGTAGAGGCTACAGACCCGCTCTCGGATCTTGCCCGGAACGCGCGCCAGTTAAACAAAGCAGTGACAGCGCTTTTAGAGCAAGATCTCGATGTGGATTTAGACTTTTTGGGTCAGGTGCATCAGCGCTGGCAGGCGGAATACCGAGCAGGCCAGCTGATCAATAGCGCTCATCTCGTCACGGCCCGCCTCGGGGATGCGACACATCTTATTCGCCAGCGCCTAGACAACCGCCCGCTGTGCTTGAACGGCAAACCCAATAACCAAGCTGACATTGTTCACGGCATGTTCTTCAGCATCTATATCGGAAAAATCCAGCCTTACCTCGCTGACCTGCGACGAGCTCGCACGGATCTAATAGAGCCGTTATCTGAATTGGCGGCGATGCAGGTTGATGTGATGCCGGCGCACTTCCAAGGATGGTATGAGTCAACGTTGGCGCTGAAGGGAAACAAAAGCATTTGGGCGAACCTGGATAAAGCCGTAACCGCCCACACCACAAGCTGGCAAACACTTCTTGAGCAGTGCGGGCTAAGGCCTGGAGTATAGGCGTAGGTTGCCCTTCTGCTAGCGTTGGCTTTCGGGCGTTACCCTGAGAATTTCCTCAACGGTGGTCAGGCCGTTGGCCACTTTTTGAGCACCGCTTAACCGCAGAGATTTCATGCCTTCTTTATAGGCGTCCCGGCGCAGTTGTTCCAGATCGCATTGGTCTGTGATCTGGCTCGTTAGTGCGCTTGAAAGCGTCATAATCTCGTAAACTCCCGCTCGGCCCATATAGCCGGTATTGCGACATTCTAAGCAGCCTACCGGTTGATGGAACTGTTTAGGCGGCGGTGCTTTCCAAGGTTTGGTCAGAGTCTGCCAGGCCTCGATGTCGACGGGAGCGGGTATTTTGCAGTGTGGGCACAGCGTGCGAACCAGGCGTTGGGCCATAACACCCAGCACGGTTGCGCGAATTAGATAGGGCGGAATGCCCAGCTCCATCATCCGGGTTAGGGCACTGGGTGCATCGTTGGTGTGCAGTGTGGAGAGCACAAGGTGCCCCGTCAGTGCAGCTTGCACCGCCATCTCGGCAGTTTCCAAGTCGCGGATTTCACCAATCATAATAATGTCCGGGTCCTGTCTCAGCAGTGCCCGGACGCCCGCCCCGAAGGTCAGATCAATATTGGTCTGAACCTGCATTTGATTAAACGCCGGTTCAACCATTTCGATGGGGTCTTCGATGGTGCAGACATTCAGCTCGGCAGACGCGATTTGTTTCAGCGTGGAATACAGGGTGGTGGTTTTGCCAGAGCCCGTGGGGCCGGTTACCAGCACAATTCCGTGGGGCCTTGAGGTTGCTTCTTGCCAGCGCTCGCGGTCTTCGCGGCTGAACCCGAGCTGCTCGTAGGATTTCAAGAGCACGTCTGGGTCAAAAATCCGCATCACCATTTTCTCCCCGAATGCCGTGGGCATGGTGGCTAGGCGCAGCTCCACTTCGCTGTTGTCGGGTTTGCGGGTTTTCAGGCGGCCATCCTGGGGCTTGCGCTTTTCTGCAACGTTCAACCGCCCCAGAATCTTGAGCCGGCTGGTAACGGCCATGCCCACATGCTCGGGAAATTCATAGACGTTATGCAACACGCCATCAATCCGAAAGCGAATGTGGGTTAGCGTACGCCGTGGCTCAATGTGAATATCCGATGCGCGCTGATCAAAGGCGTACTGCAGCAACCAGTCAACAATGCGCACGACATGCTGATCGTTGGCATCTGGGCTGTCACTGGCGCCCAAATCTAGTAGCTGCTCCAGGTTCTGGTGGCCTGCGCTGTTACCCGGAGCCTGACCGCCGCTGGCTTTACTGACCGAGCTGGCGAGCTGATAGAACTCGACCGTGTAGCGGCGGATATCCTCAGGATTAGCCACGACCCGGCGGATATCCCTACCCACGGCCTGGCGCAAATTGCCTTCCCAGTCACTTTTGAAGGGTTCGGCACTGGCTACCAGAATTTCTTCCTGGCCAATTTCTACAGCTAAAATGCCGTGGCGTTGGGCAAACGCGTAGGACATGACCCGGGCAATCGCCGGTGTATCTATTTTCAAGGGATCGATATGGTAATAGGACTGGTCTGCCCAGCGCGCCAGCCATTGTGTCAGCCGGTCGAGATCCAGTGTTTTGCCGGTGTTTTCACTGCTGAGAGCGGCAATGGCCACCAACTCCAATGGATGGCGCTTTGCGGCTTGGTTGCTGGCCGCCCCGAGGTTGGCAGAGAGCACCCGTTCTGCGTTGCGTTGGTTGATTTCGCCATCACTGACCAATGCCGTACAAATGTCCCGCAGAGTCAGTGTGCTCCGTGGCGGCGCAGGCGGTCGCGATGAATGCTTTGTGTTAGTGGGATTGGGCATAGAATCTCACTTTCCGGTATTGGAGCATGTCAGCCTGTAACCGGCCGGTTCACCTTTAGATGAACCATCGCCATGGTGAACAACGCGAAGGTAAGTGTCACGAGAATGACTGGGCCGGGTGCACCCTCGCTCAGCCAGGCGGAAACGACCGCTTGAGTGAAGTAAAAGATCACCACGAAGGCCAGCCAGATATAACCGCGATTGTCGCCACGGAACACAAGCATAACAAGCGCCAGCAGGGGGATGAGCTTGACCGATAGCATCAACACGATGGAAACCCCTTCAACCGGTGCAGGGTAAAAGGTTGTGATTACCAGGGTTACCAGTACTGCTAGATAGAGAAACTGGGTTGCCCGGGCGGTGTGTCGGGCTTTGGGGTTGTGAAGCATGGTCAGGTTCCAAAATAAGTAGGAGGTTTTACGTTGCGCCGTGGTATTTGTGTCAGTCTGCCAATTTAAGCGCCAGCTTTGCTAGGCGCTCTCCAAAGGACTGGCAAAGGGCTTTTTCATGTTTGCTCAACGGCTGCTGCTCAGCGGTTCCCGCCCAGTGTGAGGGGCCGTAAGGCGTGCCCCCGGTCGTCGTCTCACTCAGGTTTTGGTCTGTGTATGGCAAACCGCACAATACCATGCCGTGATGAAGCAGCGGCACCATCATGGTCAGCAGTGTAGTCTCCTGGCCTCCGTGCAGGCTCCCCGTTGAGGTAAACGCGCCTGCCGGTTTACCGACCAGTGCGCCGCTCAACCAAAGATCACCGGTGGTGTCCAGAAAGTGCTTAAGAGGTGCTGCCATATTGCCAAACCGGGTTGGGCTGCCAATGGCCAAGCCGGCGCAGTTGGCCAGGTCGGACTTGCTGGCGTAGGGCGCACCCGTATCGGGGACCTGTGGTAGCGAGGCTTCTGTATCTGGAGATACCGTAGGAACGGAGCGCAGTTTTGCTTCAATGCCGGCCACCCTTGCGACACCCCGGGCGATTTGATTTGCCAGTTCTGCGGTCTGGCCGTTGCGGCTGTAATATAAAATCAGAACATAGGGCCGATGCTCGGGCATTTTGGCTTCCTTCAGTTGGCGGTCGTACAATTAAAGTTCCTACTGTGTTGGTGGTGTTTCCAGGTAGCGTATTATCTCTGGTTCGATACCCTGTTCTGTGAGCAGTTCAAGAGCCTGGCGGAATTTTGAACAGCAGGGGTTGTGGAAAATCCGGATAGGTTCTGTCATGTTCGTGCCTGTTTGTTAAAATGGAGCTGCAATTAACTGTGGCGAGCAGTCTAACAGGAGGTTTTCCCGTGCAGAACCCTGTCATTTACCGGTTACCCCGGAGCGCAGCCGTTGCAGGTGTGCTGTTTCTAATGGCTTTGCTTGTTGGGTGTCAAAAAGTTGAGCTGGAGCGGGCTGAAGGCCCGAAGCTGGCGTGGAATGACCTTCGCGGCCAATGGGTGCTGGTTAACTACTGGGCTGAATGGTGCAAGCCCTGCTTGGAAGAGATCCCAGAGCTGAACGAACTGGATAAGGCGCCGGACATTACCGTTCTTGGTGTGAATTTTGACGATGTGAAGGGTGAAGCTTTGGTGGATCTCGGCAAGCGCATGGGCATTGAATACACCATGCTTGTGCAGGATCCGGGCCCGGAATTTAAATGGGAGCTCCCGATTGCGTTGCCGGCTACCTTTGTTGTGAACCCCGATGGGGATCTTCTGGAGGCCCGTTTTGGACCTCAGACAGAAGAAGATATACGGGCATTGATTGGCGGCTGAATGCTGAAGGCTCTTTCAGGTGCTCTTTTTCAGAGACGCTTTACGCACTCTAATGAATATACATGCAGGAATAACCTGACGTTATGTCGCAGACTTTTGTACACCTTCGCGTGCACTCTGAACACTCCCTGGTGGATGGTTTAGTTCGTGTAAAGCCACTGGTTAAGCGGGTAGTCGAGTTGGGCATGCCGGCTGTGGGGATTACAGAACAGTCCAACATGTGCTCGTTGGTGCGGTTTTACAAGGCGACCACCGGTGCCGGCGTAAAGCCTGTTATTGGCGCAGATCTCTGGCTGGAGAATCCTGATGAACCGGAAAACCCGTTCCGACTGACATTGCTGGCCCGGGATAACGATGGTTATCTCAACCTCACAGAAATTATTTCCCTCGGATATACCGAAGGACAGCGCTACGGCAAGCCGATTATCCAGCGTAAGTGGTTGGAGAGTAGGGCGGGCGGCCTGATTGCTATGTCTGGGGCCAAAATGGGTGATGTGTGTAAAGCATTGCTGGCGGGCAAGCCTGAACTGGCAAAAACTCGGGCCAAGTATTGGATGAACCTGTACCCAGAATCTTATTATCTGGAGTTGCAGCGCACCGGGCGGGCTGGGGATGAAGACTGCCTGCATATGAGTGTTGAACTGGCGCAGAGTCTCGCGCTGCCGGTTGTTGCCACAAACGATGTTCACTTTCTTAAGGCTGAGGACTTCGAGGCCCATGAAGCTCGGGTCTGCATCGGTGAAAGCCGGGCTCTGGACGATCCTCGCCGTGACCGCCGATTTAGCGACCAGCAATACCTTCGCAGTTCAGAAGAAATGGTTGAGCTGTTCAGTGATATTCCTGAAGCCATTCAGAATACTGTAGAAATAGCCCGGCGCTGCTCGGTGACTGTGCGGCTGGGTGAGTACTTCCTGCCTAATTACCCGATCCCAGACGGTCTAACCATGGACGACTACTTCCGGAAGGTCTCGGAAGAAGGGCTGGAAGACCGGCTGGCGAAAACACTCAGCAAGGACGATCCCGAATATGACAGTAAGCGGGAAGCTTATTACAAACGCCTAAATTTCGAGCTGGATATCATTATCCAGATGGGGTTTCCCGGCTACTTCCTGATCGTGATGGACTTCATCAAGTGGGCCAAGAACAACGGTGTGCCGGTGGGGCCTGGCCGTGGTTCCGGTGCCGGCTCGCTGGTGGCTTATGCTCAGCTCATCACCGATCTGGATCCGCTGGAATACGACCTGCTGTTCGAGCGCTTCCTTAATCCCGAGCGGGTATCTATGCCCGACTTCGACGTCGATTTCTGCATGGAAGGGCGGGATCGCGTTATTGCGTACGTGGCTGAAAAATATGGCCGGGAAGCGGTTTCCCAGATCATCACTTTTGGAACCATGGCCGCGAAGGCGGTAGTGCGGGATGTTGCCCGCGTTCAGGGTAAGTCTTACGGCCTCGCCGATAAACTGTCCAAAATGATTCCCTTTGAAGTGGGCATGACGCTGAATGTTGCCGTTGAACAGGAGTCCGCGCTCAAAGAGTTTCTGGAGCAAGATGAAGAGGCCCAAGAAATCTGGGAAATGGCACTTAAGCTTGAAGGCGTGTGCCGGAACGCGGGTAAACACGCCGGCGGCGTGGTTATCGCACCTACCAAGATAACTGATTTTTCCCCGCTTTATTGCGATGCCGACGGCGGCAGCCTCGTCACCCAGTTCGACAAAAACGATGTAGAAGAAGCTGGGCTGGTGAAGTTCGACTTTCTTGGTTTGCGAACGCTCACCATCATCGATTGGACGCTGAAGATGATCAATCCACGGCGGGTGAAGCGCGACTTACCGCCGCTGGATATCAGCGAAATACCGCTCGTAGATGCCCGCTCATTCGACATGCTGAAAAAGGCTGAGACCACTGCCGTATTCCAGTTGGAATCCCGCGGCATGAAGGACTTGATCCGCCGGCTGCAGCCAGATTCCCTAGAGGATATGATTGCACTGGTGGCGCTGTTCCGCCCCGGGCCGCTGCAATCGGGCATGGTTGACGACTTTATCGACCGTAAGCACGGCAAGCAACCGGTGTCGTTCCCGCACCCAGATTTTCAATACGACGGCCTGAAGCCGGTTCTGGGGCCCACCTACGGGGTTATCCTTTACCAAGAGCAGGTGATGCAGATTGCTCAGGTAATGGCGGGCTACACTCTGGGTAATGCGGATATGCTACGCCGCGCCATGGGCAAGAAAAAACCCGAAGAAATGGCCAAGCAAAAGCAGTTTTTCCTGGATGGCTGCGAAAATAATGGCATCAACAAAACCCTCGCGGAAAACATATTTGATCTGGTTGAGAAGTTTGCCGGCTACGGCTTCAACAAATCTCACTCAGCTGCTTACGCGTTGGTGTCTTACCAGACGCTGTGGCTGAAGGCGCACTACACCGCCGAATTCATGGCCGCGGTACTGACTGCGGATATGCAGAACACCGACAAAGTCGTGATACTGGTAGAGGAGTGCCGCAACCTTAAACTGGATCTGGTGTTGCCAGATGTCAGCAGCTCAGAATATGCCTTTACCGTTAACGATGAAGGCCAGGTTGTTTACGGCCTTGGCGCCATCAAAGGATTGGGCGAGGGGCCTATTCAGGCCATTGTGGAGGGCAGGGCCGATGGCGAGCCTTATCAGGATATTTTCGATTTCTGCCGCAAGGTAGATCTTAAAAAAATCAACAAGCGTGCCATGGAAGCTATCATCCGCTCCGGTGCCATGGATAAACTCGGAGCCAGCCGCGCCCAGCTTATGGCCAGTGTGCCGAAAGCGGTACAGCAGGCGGGTCAGCAATCCCGCAACGAATCCGTGGGCATGGTGGATATGTTCGGGGAAATGCTGGAAGCCGGTGATGGTGGCGATCCGTATGCAGATGTAGCCGATATACGGGAATGGCCTGAAAAGCAGCGACTGAAAGGTGAAAAAGATACCCTTGGTCTATACCTTACAGGGCACCCGTTCGACGAATACGAGCGGGAAGTCCGGCGTTTTGTGCGCTCATCCATTGCCGATCTCAAGCCCAATAAATCACCTCAGCGGGTTGCTGGGTTGGTAATTGCGCAGCGAACTATGAAAACCCGCACAGGTTCTACCATGTGCTTCATTACGCTGGATGACCGGAGTGCGCGAATTGAGGCTACGTTGTTTTCGGAAGCCTTTTTTGAGAACCGGGAGCTGCTGCAATCGGATGAGGTGATTGTGGTTGAAGGTCAGGTAAGCCACGATGATTACTCTGGCCAGATGAAAATGCGTGTGAATTCCGTAATGAACGTGCCCAGCGCGCGCAAGCAGTTCAGCCGAGGATTGAAATTAAACCTCCACGCTGACCAACTGCAAAATGGCCTGCTGGACAAAATTGATAGCACGCTGAGGCCGTTTCGCTGTGATGGCAGCCCGGTCTGGATTGAATATAGTAGCCCAGAGGCCAGCACCCGGATTGAACTGGGAGAGGCTTGGCGAGTGCAGCCAGACGACAATTTGTTGATGGAGCTGAAGCATCTGGTGGGCGACCAGTGCGTGGAACTGGTCTATGATTAAGTGACTAAGGCAAAGAATTGCGCGGGAAATTAAATATTTGTCAGATTGCGGGCTCATACCAATGTCCGCTTTAGCCATGACCCGCGCGCTGCTATCTTTGTACCAAATTCTGTATTGGCGGAGCGCTGTCCCGCTTGGCGATAAAATGATGGAACATCATGAACCCTAATTATTTGGATTTCGAACAGCCGATTGCCGACCTTGAAGCTAAGATTGAAGAGCTTCGTATGGTAGGCAACGACACTGATATTAATATTTCTGATGAAATTACCCGGCTGAAGAAGAAAAGCGTCAGCCTGACCGAGAGCATTTTCTCGGATCTGCATCCTTGGGACGTTGCTCGCCTTGCTCGGCACCCGCGTCGCCCCTATACCAAAGACTATATCGAAATGATCTTCGAAGATTTCGATGAGCTCCACGGCGACCGTCGGTACGCAGACGATCAAGCCATCGTGGGCGGTACCGCGCGGCTGAACGATAAACCTGTAATGATTGTCGGCCATCAAAAAGGCCGCGAAGTGCGGGATAAGGTTAAGCGCAACTTTGGCATGCCACGCCCCGAAGGGTACCGCAAAGCCTTGCGCCTGATGGAGATGGCAGAGCGCTTCAGAATGCCCATTCTCACATTTATAGACACCCCGGGCGCTTATCCCGGCATAGGTGCTGAAGAGCGAGGCCAGAGTGAGGCGATCGCGTTCAACCTGGCGGTGATGTCCCGGCTCAAAACGCCCATCATTTCTACTGTGATCGGTGAGGGCGGTTCTGGCGGTGCACTGGCCATTGGCGTGTGCGATCAGCTAAACATGCTGCAGTACTCCACCTATGCAGTTATATCGCCCGAAGGGTGCGCGTCCATTCTCTGGAAAAGCGCCGAATATGCTTCACTGGCAGCAGAGGCTATGGGTGTGACTGCAGATCGCCTGAAGGATCTTGGGCTGGCGGACAACGTTATCTCTGAGCCTCTTGGTGGCGCCCATCGCAACCCCGAAAAAACGGCTGAAGCCCTGCGTGAAACCTTAGCAAACGGTATGGCCGAACTTAGTCGGCTGCCTCTGGATGAGCTGGTATCCCGGCGGTATGAGCGGCTAACCCGCTATGATACCGGGCGCTAAGCCCGTACCTGGGTACGCCTTTTCGGAGACTTTGAGTGCGCCGGTAAAAGCCGTTTCTGGATACCGGCGGCTCTGGGTTGCCCTCAGTGGCGGCCTAGATTCTACCCTCCTTCTGCACCTTGCTGCGCACTGCCACCCTGGCATACGGGCGGTGCATATCAATCACCAGCTTCAAGCCAATGCCGGTGAGACGGAAACCTTCTGCCGGAACCTGTGCGCCGAGCTGGGTGTGCCTCTTACGGTTCAACCGGTGACGGTTGAGCTCGGCAGCGGCCCTGGTGAGGGGCTTGAAGAAACGGCTCGCAAGGCCCGCTATCACGCTTTCGAGGCAATTCTTGAGCCTGGCGACGTTCTGCTAATGGCCCATCACGGTGATGATCAGGCCGAAACGGTGCTCTTCCGTATGTTCCGTGGCAGCGGCGTGGCTGGTCTTGCAGGTATGCCGCAGAGTCGCCCGTTGGGGCGCGGCCACCTTGCCCGGCCATTGCTGGACTTTGAGCGATCAGAGCTTGAGCGCCACGCACATCTGGCTGGGATTTCATGGGTTGATGACCCCAGCAATACCGATCAACGGTTCGACCGTAACTTTCTTCGCCTTGGTATTCTGCCCGCGCTGAAAAAGCGCTGGTCGGGGTTGAATCAGCGCCTTCGACACACTGCGAGCGCGTGTTCGGAAAGTGATTTTTTAAATCAGCAGCTGGCGGAATTACAGTGGCGGGGGTTGGGAGCGTATGAGCGACGCCTGCCGGTCGCAGGATTAAACGCCCTTTCTCTCGCGGAACAGAAAAACCTTCTGCGCTGGTGGATCCGGCGTGCCGGATATTCTTCCCCTTCAATCAATGACTGGTCGCAGGTACTGCATGATCTATTGCAGGCGGCGGAAGACCGATCTCCCGAGTTACGGGCAAACGGTTTTAGTCTGCGGCGCTTCCAAGGCGAGCTTTACCTAGACCCCGAATTGCCTGATTTGCCGCACGAGCCTGTGCTGCTGGAGCCAGGCCAGCCAGTTAGCTGGGGCGAGTGGACAATCAAGCTGATGCCAGTAGCTACAGAAATAACGGACGTGCAGCCAATACGAATATGTACGAGGCAGGGTGGAGAACGCTTACGTTTTCGCTTGGATGGCCCCTCTAAATCGCTCAAAAAATGGCTTCAGGAACAGGCAGTTCCACCCTGGGAAAGGGGTCGTTTACCCCTGGTTTTCAAGGGCCTGGAGGGTGAAGAAGAGCTGATCGCTATTGGCGATTTGTGGTGTTCTGAGCAATACTCGGGAAGCGCGCCTGAGGCAGTCTGGCAGCTGATGGTAGAGCGGGATTGTAATTGAGTCGTTGAGGGCTTTCTGGTAGTCTGGCGTCCCATCTTGAGATGACAATCTCCCTCCTTCACAGAACCTGATAATCATGGAATCTGCATGACGCGTTATATTTTCGTCACCGGCGGTGTTGTGTCCTCACTGGGGAAAGGAATCGCATCAGCCTCCTTGGCTGCGATCCTCGAGGCACGGGGCCTGAAGGTTACTATCCTCAAGCTGGACCCGTACATTAACGTGGACCCAGGTACCATGAGCCCGTTCCAGCATGGTGAAGTCTTTGTTACCGAAGACGGCGCTGAAACAGACCTCGATCTTGGCCACTATGAGCGCTTCATCCGCACGCCGATGAGCCGTCGTAATAACTTTACCGCCGGTCGTGTATACGAAGAGGTTATCCGCAAAGAACGTCGCGGTGATTATCTTGGTGGCACCGTACAGGTTATTCCTCACATCACTGATGAGATCAAACGTCGTGTGGTTGAAGGTGCAGCCGGCGCCGATGTGGCTCTGGTTGAAGTAGGTGGAACCGTTGGCGATATTGAATCCCTGCCGTTTCTTGAGGCCTGCCGCCAGTTGAAGGTTGAAGTGGGCTCCAGTCGCGCGCTCTTCATGCACCTGACATTGGTGCCATACATTGCCACGGCTGGCGAAATCAAAACCAAACCGACCCAGCACTCTGTGAAAGAAATGCGTTCCATCGGTTTGCAGCCAGATATTTTGCTGTGCCGCTCCGACCATGAGGTCGACGTTAGTTCGCGCCGGAAAATCGCTCTGTTCACGAACGTTGAAGAGCGTGCCGTTATTCCGATGCGCGATGCCAAGTTTATTTACGCTATTCCCCGCATGCTGCACGAGCATGGACTGGACCAGCTGGTTGTCGAGCACTTCAGGCTTGATGCCCGCGAGGCGGATCTTAGTGAATGGGATAACGTCGTCGAAGCACTGATGAACCCGGAGCACGAAGTGACGATTGCCATGGTCGGCAAGTACATGGAGCTGCTCGAGGCCTACAAGTCGCTGATAGAATCTCTGCTCCATGCAGGCATCAAGACTCGCACCAAGGTAAAGATCAATTACATTGATTCTGAAGATATCGAGCGCGACGGTACTCAAGCGCTCGACAGTGCGGATGCGATCTTAGTTCCTGGCGGCTTCGGCGAACGCGGTGTAGAGGGCAAGATCCGCACCGTGCAATATGCCCGTGAGAACAAAGTGCCTTATCTGGGTATCTGCCTGGGTATGCAGGTGGCCGTTATTGAATACGCCCGTAACAAGGCGGGCTTAGTGGATGCTCACAGTACCGAGTTCCGTGAGCACACGCCGGAGCCAGTGATTGGTCTGATGACTGAGTGGCTGGACTCTACCGGTGAGCGCGAAGAGCGCACCGACAATTCCGATCGTGGCGGCACCATGCGCCTGGGCGCTCAGGATTGTGTACTGACCGAAGGCTCGAATATTGCCAATTGCTACGGTAAAAAAACCATTCGCGAACGCCACCGTCACCGTTACGAGGTGAACAACCACTTCTTGCCGCAGCTAGAAGCGGCAGGCCTGCAGGTTACTGGGCGTTCCACTGATGGCAAGCTAGTAGAGGTGGTGGAAGTTGAAGACCACCCTTGGTTTGTTGCCTGCCAGTTCCACCCCGAATTCACCTCCACTCCTCGCGACGGCCATCCGCTGTTCAAGGGCTTTGTGGAAGCAGCTCTGGCGAACCGTAAGGAATCCCGGTAATGGCTCAGAGCACCGTTACTGTTGCTGATATCGATATCGCTAACCACAAGCCATTTGTGCTGTTTGGCGGTATGAACGTTCTGGAATCCCAGGAGCTGGCATTCGAAGTTGCTGAAGCCTACGTTGAGGTGTGTCGCAAGCTGGGCATTCCCTATGTATTCAAAGCTTCTTTCGATAAAGCGAATCGTTCTTCGGTGACGTCTTTCCGGGGGCCAGGGCTCGATAAAGGCTTGCAAATACTGGCTGATATTAAGAGCAAGTTCGGTGTTCCGATTATTGCCGATGTGCATGAACCGGCTCAGGCGGCGCCTGCGGCAGAGGTGTGTGACATCATCCAGTTGCCCGCATTTTTGAGCCGCCAGACGGACCTGGTGGTTGCCATGGCGGAAACCGGCGCGGCGATCAATATCAAGAAAGCCCAGTTTTTGGCCCCACATGAGATGAAGCACATCATCACCAAATGTGCAGAGGCCGGAAACGACCGGATTATCTTGTGCGAGCGTGGCAGCAGCTTTGGGTATAACAACCTTGTAGTGGACATGCTCGGCTTTGGCATCATGAAATCCATGGATGTGCCGGTTATGTTTGATGTGACCCACTCATTGCAAATGCCGGGTGGCCGCTCAGATTCTGCCGGTGGGCGCCGTGCTCAGGTAACAGATCTCGCGCTGGCGGGAATGTCTCAGGGGTTGGCGGGGCTGTTTTTAGAGGCGCACCCGAACCCAGATGAAGCTAAATGCGATGGCCCTTGTGCACTGCGGTTGAGCCAGCTGGAGCCTTTCCTGCAGCGGGTCAAGGCGGTTGATGATCTTGTGAAGAGTTTTAAACCTATCGACACCGCCTGAATGGCGGTGTTTGTTTTTTAGCTCTTGATCTAACTTTTATAATGACCTTTGTAATTGAACACTTGGAGACTCCCTAGAATGACCAAGATTGCCAATATTAAAGCCCGTGAAGTTCTGGATTCCCGTGGCAACCCTACTGTGGAAGCGGACGTGATTCTGGAAGACGGTACTCTTGGCCGTGCTTGCGCACCGTCCGGTGCCTCGACAGGCTCCCGTGAAGCGCTGGAACTGCGTGATGGCGATGCGTCTCGGTATCTTGGTAAGGGCGTGCTTAAGGCAGTTGAGACCATTAACAGCAAAATTCTTGAAGCCCTGAAAGGCAAAGATGCAGCCGACCAGCGTGGGTTGGACAACATCATGTTGGAGCTGGATGGTACTGAGAACAAAGCTAATCTGGGCGCGAACGCTATTTTGGCTGTGTCATTGGCAGCGGCGAAAGCGGCAGCGGAGTCTCTGGGCAAGCCGCTCTACGAGCATATTGCTGACATCAACGGCACTTCAGGCAAGTTCAGCATGCCGGTGCCGATGATGAACATTCTGAACGGTGGCGAGCACGCGGATAACAATGTAGATATCCAGGAGTTCATGGTGCAGCCGGTTGCTGCTAAGAGCTTTACAGAAGCCTTGCGTATTGGTGCCGAGATTTTCCACAGCTTGAAGAAAGTGCTGAAGTCTCAGGGTCTGAACACCGCGGTCGGCGACGAAGGTGGCTTTGCTCCTAACCTGCCATCCAACGAAGCAGCTTTGGCTATTATCCAGGAAGCTGTTGAAAAGGCGGGTTACAAGCTGGGTAAAGACATTACCCTAGCTTTGGATTGCGCCGCTTCCGAGTTTTACAAAGATGGCCAGTACGTATTGGCTGGTGAAGGCAAGAGCTTTGATTCTGCGGGCTTTGCCGATTACTTGGCGGGCCTTGCCGAGCGTTACCCCATCGTATCTATTGAAGATGGCATGGACGAAAGCGATTGGGACGGCTGGAAAGTGTTGACCGACAAGATCGGGGACAAAGTACAGCTGGTGGGCGACGATCTGTTTGTGACCAACACTAAAATCCTTAAGCGTGGTATCGACACGGGTGTGGGCAACTCCATTCTGATCAAGTTCAACCAGATTGGCAGCCTTAGCGAGACTTTGGATGCCATCAAGATGGCGCAGGATGCAGGGTTTACTGCAGTGATTTCACATCGTTCCGGTGAAACGGAAGACACAACCATTGCGGATCTTGCGGTTGCTACCTGTGCGGGCCAGATCAAAACTGGGTCTCTTTGCCGTTCTGATCGTGTTGCCAAGTATAACCAGCTGCTGCGCATTGAAGAGGTGCTGGGTAGCAAGGCACCTTATCGTGGCCTGAGCGAGATTAAAGGGCAGGGCTGAGATCAGAGGTCGTCGTGTTTCGAATGAAAATTCAGTCACGATGGCCTGATTGCCCAAGCGGTTAGGTGAATTTGTTGCTAATCTACTCTAAGGTCTATACTCAACGCTTAGTGTTGAATTTTTGATCGGTTAACTCCTGAACGGAATCGGTATTGATGAAGTTGCTCTGGGCTTTCATGGCTGTTCTGATTCTCATGCTGCAGGTGCGCCTGTGGGTCGGGGAAGGCAGCTTTGCGCAGGTCTGGACGTTGGAAAAGTCGATTGCCGAACAGCGTGAGGGGAATGCCGAGCTGGCTACCCGTAATGAGCGCCTGTATGCGGAGGTGCGTAACCTTCGTAACGAGCAGGGCGCGGTGGAAGAGCGGGCGCGGATGAACCTTGGCTTGATTCGCGATGATGAAACCTTCTTTCTTGTTATTGAGCACTGACCTTCCGCTCTCCAGACTTCATGCGGAAACCCTATGGCCTCCTCTAAACACTGGTTGATTGTCCCCGCCGCCGGTATTGGTCAGCGCATGCTGGCCGAGCGCCCGAAGCAGTACCTCCGAATAGATAACCGCTTTATTTTGGATATCACGCTTTCGCGAATGCTTGATACCGGTTTGTTTGCCGGCTGCATGGTGCCTCTGAATACTGAAGATCATTGGTGGCCAAACACTGACGCCAGTAAAAATGACCGTATTCAGACCTGTAATGGCGGTGCCGAGCGGGCAGATTCTGTTCTTTCCGCCTTAAGCGCTCTGGCAGGGCAGGCTGCGGCTGACGACTGGGTGTTGGTTCATGATGCTGCCCGTCCTTGTGTTCACTCAGCCGATTTAGCGAATCTTATTTCGACTTTATCCCATCATCCTGTGGGTGGTCTTTTGGCGGCTCCGGTTGCGGATACGCTTAAAAAAGCGAAACTGAGTCAGTTGCCTGAGGTTATCGGTACAGTGGATCGAAGCCAATTATGGCGGGCGCTGACACCTCAGATGTTTCGTTACGCCAAGTTGGTTGAAGCGTTGGAGCGGGCGTTTAATGAGGGGCAACCGGTTACGGATGAGTCTTCTGCCATGGAGTTTTCCGGTAACATGCCGGTTTTAGTTGAGGGTCGGTCGGATAATATTAAAATTACCGTACCCGCTGACCTGGATCTTGCTGGTTTTATTCTTAGCCGGTTCTGAGTTTTCTGGATTTTCCCGGAGTAAATTATGCGAATTGGTCAGGGTTTTGATGTTCATGCCTTCGGCGAAGGCAATGCTGTTGTTCTTGGCGGCGTTTCCATACCTTATAGTCAGGGCCTGAGAGCTCACTCTGATGGCGATGTGCTGTTGCACGCTTTGGCGGATGCTCTGCTGGGAGCGGTTGTCCTTGGGGATATTGGCCATCTGTTTCCGGACACCAGTGCTGAGTGGGCCGGTGCGGATAGCCGGGATCTGTTGCGCCGGGTGATTGCCCGAGTGGCGGAGGAAGGGTTTGGTGTTCTTAATGTCGATACTACGATCATTGCTCAGGCACCAAAAATGGCACCGCATATCGAGGCCATGCGCTTGAATATCGCGAAGGATTTGGGTATTCCGGCCAGCCGTGTGAGCGTAAAAGCGACCACCAGCGAGAAGCTGGGATTTACCGGCCGTGGTGAGGGTATTGCCTGCCAAGCCGTGTGTCTGCTTGCGCCGGTGACATTGTGAGTGATTCCGGAACTGACACAAGAAAGTGGCGGCTGGACTGGCCGGTATCGGGTGGCACTAGGGTATCCAATGCGCATTTGAAAACCGCGCCGGAAGATTTCCGGGTCAGGGAGGTGCTGGAGGAATTCCCGGAACAAGCGGAGCCTTCCAGTGTCATCAGCGTCACCGGTGAGGGTGAGCATCTGTGCTTACGCATCGAGAAAACCGGCGACAATACGGAATTTGTGGCGGGAGAGCTTGCGAAGGTTGCGGACTGTCGATCCTTTGATGTGGGGTTTTGTGGGATGAAAGACCGCCACGCGGTCACCCGCCAATGGTTCAGTCTTTATCGTCCCGGTATGATGGACGATGATGCGGCATTGATTGAGAAGATTTCAGAGCGCTGGCCGGTAAAATCAGCCCATCGCAGCGTGCGCAAATTGCGGCGTGGTGATCACCAAGGTAATCATTTTACGATTACGCTCCGGCAGGTAAGTGCTGGTCGCGAAGTTGTCGAAAGCGCGCTTGAGCGTTTGAAAGCCCAAGGCGCCCCCAATTACTTTGGCCCCCAGCGTTTCGGCTTTGGCGGCGGTAACTTGGATCGGGCGGTTCATATTGACCCTTCTGCATTGAACCGGCGCGGTGGGCATGGCAAGCGCAGGGGGCAGGGCAAGTCTGCCGGTGGCAGAGATGGCCGGAAAAACGTATTGTACTTTTCCGCCGCCCGCTCCTGGTTTTTTAACGAAGTTCTTGCGGCCCGAGTAGCCGAGGGCAGTTGGCGTGCAGCACTACCGGGCGAGCCTACTGAGCACGCAACTGGCCCGTTGTGGGGCGATGGCGGTACAAGCGCCAACGGTGAAGTAGGGCAACGAGAACGTGACACAGTGGCGCTGACACCGGAGCTGGCTTCTCTGTTTCTGGCGACTCGAATGAAGCCCGAGCGTCGGCCTCTGGTTGCCATGGCAAAGAGCCTGAGCTGGTCATGGTTGGATGATGGTGGATTGGAACTGGACTTTTTCCTCGATCCAGGCCAATACGCCACCACGGTTTTGAGTGATATTTTTGAGCTTGAGGACATGAGCCTCGGCCAACATAACAAACAACACAGCTAGCTATTTAGTGGCTAGCTATTTTTGGAGAGCACTGTGCGTATTCTGTTATCAAATGATGACGGTGTTCATTCACCGGGACTGGTAGCCCTATATGAAGGCCTCAAAGGCCTAGGTGACCTTGAAGTAGTCGCACCGGACAGGGATCACAGTGGTGCCAGCAATGCCTTAACGCTTAACCGCCCCCTTACGGTTGAGCAGCACCCCAATGGTTTTCGATCTATCGACGGTACGCCTACCGATTGCGTGCATCTGGCGGTTAATGGGCTGTTTAAAGAGCCGTTCGACCGGGTGGTTTCCGGTATTAACACCCACGCTAATCTGGGTGACGATATCATCTATTCTGGCACCGTAGCGGCCGCAACTGAAGGCCGTCATCTTGGGTTGCCTGCGATTGCCGTGTCTTTGGTGAGTGAGGGGCGCAATCATTACGACACGGCTGCAAGGGTCGTGCGCATGCTTCTCGAAAGTTCACGTCCTTTTGTTTTGGGGCCTAGATCCATTCTGAATGTAAACGTGCCGGATATACCGTGGGAAGAGCTCGCAGGCTTTCGAGTGACCCGGTTGGGTGACCGGGAGCGCGCCGAGGGTGCTGTCCCTATGACGTGCCCACGGGGCAGGGAGCGTTACTGGATAGGTGCGGCCGGAAAAGGCGGCGATGCCGGCCCGGGAACCGACTTCCACGCTGTTTCACAAGGGTATGTCTCACTGACGCCGGTTCACATCGACATGACTCGCCACGAGGCGTTAGTGTCTCTCAGAACCTGGGTAGACTCTCTTCAGGCCTCCATGGGGGATGGTGCGTGACTGGCGAGCTTCAGGGTATAGGGATGACGTCCAGACGCACGCGCATGCGTTTGGTGCAGCGCCTCAAACAATCGGGTATCGAGTCAGATCGCGTTCTGGAAGTAATGGGGCAGATACCGCGCCACATTTTTTTGGATGAGGCGCTGTCGCATCGGGCTTATGAGGACACGTCACTGCCTATCGGGTATGGTCAGACGCTGTCGCAACCCTACATTGTCGCCCGAATGACCGAACTGCTGCTCAAGCATGAACCCGCCAGAGTACTGGAGCTAGGCACGGGGTCCGGTTATCAAACCGCTGTGTTGTCACAGCTCTTTGGTCAGATTTACAGTGTTGAGCGCATCAAGCCACTTCAGGATCGTGCCCGGGATCGGCTGCGGCAACTTAATATCCGGAATGCCATGCTTAAGCATGCAGACGGCGGTATGGGTTGGCCAGAAAGAGGGCCGTTTGACGGCATTATTGTGACTGCCGCTCCAATGGAGGTGCCAACTGAGCTGCTGGACCAACTTGCAGATGGTGGTGTTTTGGTGGCACCTGTTGGTGAAGAGCAGCAAGTACTTGTTGAAGTAATCCGCAACGGTGACCGATTTGAACGCCGTGAGCTGGAGCCCGTTCGCTTTGTGCCCTTGCTGGGCGGGGTTGTCCGTTGAACGATAAGCAGCAAGAAGCTCTTACGCAAAGCAGCGAACGTACACAACATCCCGCCTCGGTGTTCTTAAGAGGTATGGCGATGGGGGCGGCGGATATTGTCCCCGGCGTTTCCGGCGGCACCATCGCGTTTATAACCGGTATCTACTTCCGGCTTCTGGAGGCGATTAATGCGGTTCCGGGTGCCGTATTCAAGGACTTATTTCGAGGAAGGCTGGGCGCTTTCTGGCAAGCTTGTGACGGCACATTTCTTAGTACGCTGCTGGTGGGGATTCTCGTCAGCATTGTGACACTGGCTTCTGCGATTAGTTTTATGCTTGCCGAGTACCCGATCCTGATCTGGAGCTTTTTTTTCGGGCTCATTCTGGCGTCTGTTTGGCACATGGGCCGCCAGGCACGACATTACCGCGCCACCTTACTCATTCCTCTTGTTGTTGGCATTGTTGCCGCCTGGTGGATTACAACCCTATCTGTAGGCCAGCTCAACCCTTCTGCACTGGCATTTTTTGCCGCCGGCGCTGTGGCAATATGCGCAATGATTCTGCCCGGTATTTCCGGAAGTTTTATTCTGGTTATTATTGGCATGTACGCACCGGTTTTGGCGGCCATCAAATCTTTTGATATCGCTTTTTTGCTGCTGTTTATGGCAGGTTGCTTGGTGGGGTTGCTGTCGGTTGCAAGGCTAATTACCTGGGCGTTCCACCAGTTCCACGACCCAGTGCTTGCTCTGCTTACAGGCTTCATGATTGGCGCACTGAATAAGGTCTGGCCCTGGAAGCAGACGCTTAGTTGGCGAACCAACAGTTTGGGAGAACAGGTACCGCTGAGCGAGGTCAGTATCAGCCCTGGGGCATTTGCGGATCTCGCCGGTCAGGATCCGCAGATTGCCATGGTTGTGGTAATGGCTTTTGCTGGTATTGTTCTTGTTTTGCTGGTTGAGTGGTTTGGTGTGCGCCATCAGCAAGGGGGCGCCGCCGCCGGTATCCAATGACATCCTATAAGGCGGTGTTACCTTTTTGGGCATGTTGTTGTTCCTGCCCGTAACAAAGGGTGTGACGGGTAACAGAAATGGGTGGTGAGTAACTTGGATTCGTTCTTAAAATGTGCAATAAATTAGCGAGTTACTTTTGAAACTTCAGGATCTTCTTTGATTAAATTCAGAGCCTATAAAGATTTCTCATAACCGGGCCGGTGTTATTCTTGTGACATTATTGCGTGGGTCAGCTCAAGCCGCGTTGTCGGCCTCCCCGCGGTTCCCCTTCGGTGCCCAGTTTTTCTTGTGGGTTTTTGAAACCGGTAAATTATTGCTCGTCTTGCTCGCCTTTCTGGTTCTTTTCGGTGCCATGAGCGGTTGCAACACTCAGGCGCTTCACCAGGATGACATTTACAATCCCCCAGTATATTGGGGGCGCCATGTTGTGCGCCAAGGCGAGACTCTGTACGGCATTGCCTGGAATTACGGCCGCGATTACCGCGAGCTGGGCAGTGCCAATGGAATTGACCCGCCTTGGACCATCCAGGCGGGGCAGGTGCTTCGGCTGGATCTTCGTGGCACCGTAAAATCCGGCGGCAATGGACGTACAATGGCAAAGGCACCAAAGCCAGCTTCCAACACCTCCGCCAGGGCGCCACGCACCAAATCGTCTGCACAAACGCCGACCAATACTCGAAAACCCGCCGTCACTCGCAAGCCGGATACATCTGCACCATTGGCTTCCCGCTCCCAAACAGTGGCTAGCATCCCGTGGCGCTGGCCTCACTCTGGCACTGTAATTGCAGGTTATTCAGCATCTGGAAAAGTCAATAAAGGCGTTGATATTGCGGGAAAAGCCGGGGATGCTGTAAGGGCTGCCGCAGATGGAAGTGTGGTCTACGCTGGCAATGGTCTGCTCGGTTATGGCAATTTAATCATTGTGAATCATAACGAGCATTATCTGAGTGCGTACGCTCATAATCGGAAGATTCGGGTAAGTGAGGGGGAGAGAGTAAAAGCCGGGCAAGTTATCGCAGAGCTTGGCAGCAGTGGTTCAGAAAGACCCAAGTTACATTTTGAAATTCGGAAAAATGGAAACCCGGTCGATCCAACCTATTACCTGCCACCACGCTAGTGATAGGCGCGGTGTTTCAAATAAGAAAAAATGATGGCTGAATCGTATAAACGGCCATTGATGAAGTCCTGAATACAAAATAAGTAACCAATGCCCGCAATAAAAAGAAGTATCGGGCGAAAATCCAGGATTGTTGAACGGCGGGGCAAGAGATATGTCAGCAGAACAAGAAGGTATCGTTGTTGATCGTATAACAGATGTTGATGAGTCCGAGGATCAGTTGCTAGCAGAAGAAAAAACCGATAGGGCCGCGCCAGAAGCTGCCGAAGTCGAGGGAGGATTCCCTACCAAAGGGCGTTACTACAGCAGCTCAAAACAACTGGACGCCACACAGTTGTACCTCAATGAAATTGGCTTTTCGCCACTCCTGACACCGGAAGAGGAAGTCTATTTTGCACGCTTGGCGCGCAAAGGTGAGGACTCTGGCCGCAAGCGAATGATTGAGAGCAACCTGCGCCTGGTTGTCAAAATTGCACGTCGCTACGTGAATCGTGGGCTTACGCTGCTGGATCTGATTGAAGAGGGTAACCTCGGGTTGATCCGGGCCGTTGAAAAGTTTGATCCGGAACGCGGCTTCCGTTTCTCCACCTATGCAACCTGGTGGATCCGCCAGACCATAGAGCGGGCTATCATGAACCAGACCCGCACTATCCGGCTGCCTATTCATGTAGTGAAGGAATTAAACCTATACCTACGAGCCGCCCGTGAACTGACGCAGAAGCTTGATCACGAGCCCTCGGCAGAAGAAATCGCCGAGCTGGTTGATAGACCGGTGAGCAACGTAAAGCGTATGTTAGGCCTTAACGAGCGCGTTGCCTCCATGGATACGCCTATCGGGGCTGGCGGTGAAAAGTCCCTGCTGGACACAGTGGCGGATGAGGGCGCGGCTGATCCTGCCGACGTGCTGCAGGACAACAACATGAGTGCCTGCATTGGAAAGTGGATAGATCAGCTCAGCGAAAAGCAGCAGGAAGTGTTGTCCCGACGGTTTGGGCTCCGGGGTTACCCGATCAGTACGCTGGAAGAAGTTGGGCAGGAAATTGGTCTAACCCGAGAAAGGGTTCGTCAGATTCAGGTAGAGGCGTTAAGGCGCTTGCGTGAAATTCTGGAAAAAGAAGGCCTGACTGGAAACCTGCTTTTCAAGTAGCCTTCCTGCCGTAACATCCGAAACGCTGGCCATGTCTCATGGCTGGCGTTTTGTGTTTTAGTGGTCCTTCAAAAGTATCCCTGCAAAAGTATCCCTGCAAATGAGAACTAGGTTGCGCCTAGCCCCTTCCGGTCATTGATAGAATAGCAACGCCGGGGGCCGCAGGTTCGTACCTGGTGACGAATGAACTCTCATAATAATGACTGAAAAGGAAAGGACTATGAAAAATGCGTTTTTGACGGGATTTGCATCTCTGATGCTGGCGGCCACCCTCTCAACTCCTGCTTTGGCATTATCCGTTGGCGGTGTCGATGTCCCGGATACCTATACTGCAGGCGGCACTGAGCTTCAGTTAAACGGCGCAGGCACCCGTTCCAAGTTTTTCATGGATATGTATGTTGGTAGCCTATACGTGCCGCAGACGCAGCAGGATGGTAACGCCGTGGTTGAGGCCGATGAAGCCCAGGCAATTACCCTGCATATTACCTCTGGCATGATCACCAGTGACCGAATGACTGAGGCAACCATGGAAGGCTTCGAGGCCTCCACAGATGGCGATATGTCTTCGGTTAAGGCAGATGTTGATCAGTTTATGTCTGTGTTCAAAGAGGAGATCAATGAAGGCGACGTGTTTGATCTTGTTTATGTTCCCATGGAAGGCGTTAAGGTACTGAAAAACGGCGAACAAAAAGACATGGTGGGTGACCTTGAGTTCAAAAAAGCTCTGTTTGGTATTTGGCTGTCTGATAAGCCTGCCCAAAAGAGCCTGAAGAAAGATATGCTGGGGCAGTAGTGGCACAGTGATCTCAGAAGCACATAAAAAAGCCGGCTCACGCCGGCTTTTTTTGGCTTTGAGTCTGTAGCTTACAGGTAGTCATTTTTTTGTTTAAACTCGCACAGATCCTCAATAATACAAGCACCGCACCTGGGTTTGCGTGCTATGCAGGTGTAGCGCCCATGAAGAATAAGCCAGTGATGGGCGTCTAGCAGAAACTCTTTGGGCACCAGCCGCATCAGGCGTTTTTCCACCTCCAGTACGTTTTTGCCCGGAGCTATGCCAGTACGATTCGATACCCGGAAAATATGGGTATCCACTGCCATGGCTGGCTGTCCGAATGCTGTGTTCAGGACCACGTTAGCGGTTTTGCGTCCGACCCCGGGCAGGGCTTCCAAATCTTCACGGTTGTCTGGAACGATGCTGCTGTGCTTCTCAATTAGCATGCGGCAAGTCTTGATGACATTCTCCGCTTTGCTATTGAAAAGCCCGATGGTCTTGATATAGGTTTTCAGGCCGTCCACGCCAAGCGCAAGTATAGCTTCTGGCGTGTTAGCTACCGGATAGAGCTTGTCAGTCGCTTTGTTGACACCTACATCCGTAGCCTGCGCCGAGAGAATAACGGCAATCAGTAGCTCGAACGAATCGCTGTAGTTCAGCTCCGTTGTCGGGTTAGGGTTGGCTTCCCGTAAGCGGGTGAATATTTCTAGGCGTTTGGCTTTGTTCATTGTGTTTTAGTACGGCTCTGGCCGCGGATCATGAGACGTTTCCGGTAACTCGTACACGTTTGCTACCGGGTGTTGCTGCTGGTTGAGCCGCCTTTTGGCGTTCCTTGAGATGGTTGTCGATGCCGTTTTTTAGGGCAATCAACAAGCCAAGGCCGACGAAAGCGCCTGGTGGCAATACCATAAATAGCATGTCTGGGTAGTTGGCAAAGGGCTCTAATACCCAGTTTGCAGCCATTGGGCCTAGCAACAGGTGCATATCAGCGAACAGAGTGCCTTGGCCGATCAGTTCCCGCATACCACCAAGAATAACAAGCACTATTAAGAAGCCTGCGCCCATCATTGTGCCATCAAGTAGCGCGGGGCCAGGTGCATTGCGTGAGGCAAACGCATCGGCGCGGCCCAGAATGGCGCAGTTGGTGACGATGAGCGGGATGAAGATACCGAGAATTTGGTATAGCTCGTAGGTATACGCCTGCATCAGCAGTTCAGCGCAGGTTACAAATGAGGCAATAATCATCACGAACGCGGGCAGGCGAACGGATTCGCTGACAAAATTACGGATCAAGGAAACGGCCAGGTTAGAGCCCATGAGTACCATCAAGGTTGCTAGCCCTAAGCCGATCGCGTTGACGACGGTACTGGTGACCGCAAGAAGAGGGCATAACCCCAGCACCTGAACCAGTGCCGGGTTATTGTCCCAGAGCCCGTCGCGAATGATTTCGCCGGAAGTCTTAGTCGCCATGATCAGGGTTGCTCCACGTTCAGGGATTGCTCTATCAGATCCCCGGGTGTGATCGCAGGGCCAAGCTCTGACGGGGTTTTATTCAGTTGTGCCCGAATAATTTGCTTGTTTTTCCGGAAATAGATCAGCGTTTTTTGTACTGCTTTCACCACCGCTCTGGGGGTGATAGTAGCACCGGTAAACTGGTCAAAAGCGCCGCCGTTCTTTTTAACATTCCATTCCCGTGGCGCTGGATTACCGAGTGAGCGCCCCTCAAAATCTTTGACCCAGTCGGACTTCCTGGTTTCGATTCGGTCGCCCAGCCCTGGGGTTTCCCTGTGACTGATAACTCTTACACCCAGAACGGTACCTTTAAGATCAATACCCACAAGCAGCTTTATAGTGCCTGAATAGCCATCTGGTGCAACAGCGGGCATGATCATGCCGACAGGCTGCCCGTCTTGGCGTGCTATCCAGGCGGTCACTGGCCCGTCTATGGCAAGCCGGTTGCTTGCGGGCAAAACCACGGTGTCCTTGAGCAGATCATTGTTGTGGGCGCTTTCAGGAATGATTTCAAACAGCGCCTTGGCTTCTGCTCTGGCAGCTTGCTCGGTGATTCGGTCCTCGGTTAGTGCCTGGGTAATCGCAATTGTGCCGCCGGTAATAACCGCAAACATACCAAGCCCTATGGCACTGCGACGAATGGATTGAGTCATAGTCGCCATGATTCAGCTCCTGCCTCGGCCGGGTAGGCCACGACTAGGTTTGTGATGGCCGTAGGTTCTTGGCGGCGTGTAATGATCGATAAAGGGCACGGCAAAGTTCATGAGTAGAACGCTGAACGCCACGGCATCTGGGTAGTTTCCCCAGCTTCGGATCAGATAGATGAGCACGCCAATACCTGCGCCGTAGATTAATTTTCCCTTATGGCTGGTAGCGGCCGACACGGGATCGGTTGCGATAAAAAACGCGCCGAGCATAGTGCTTCCGGCCAAGAGGTGTAGTGACAGGGGAGCATACTGATCTGCGTTGCTGCCGAACGCCAGGCTCATGACGATCAGCGCTCCCAGAAAAGCGGCGGGTATATGCCAAGTGATAATTCGCAGGCCAATCAGAACAAGCCCGCCCACGAGGAATGCTGCATTAACCCACTCCCAACCTTTGGCAAAGCCTTCACCGAATGTGGGGTGTGCCAGAACTTCCGCCGCAGTGTGGTTGGCAATCTTGTGTTTATATTCATCCAGCGGCGTGGCCATCGTCCACCCATCGACCGCTGTTTGCTTCCCCGAGGCAATTGCCGCCAAAGTGTCCCCAAAACTAGGGGCGTTGTTCCAAAGTAGTGCGGGTTCCGCCCAGTTGGTGGTCATGGCAACCGGGAACGAAATCAACACCAGCGCGTAGCCCACCATAGCCGGGTTGAACGGGTTTGAGCCCAGCCCGCCATAGAGCTGTTTGGCGATTACGATCGCGGACATGACCGCCACCACTGATACCCACCAGGGGGCAAACTGCGGCAACGAAAGCCCAAGCAGTAACCCGGTTACGGCGGCGGTATTGTCCTTGAGAAAAAACGCGATCGGTTTGCTGCGAAGCTTCAGGATGGCCGCTTCGCAGGCCAGCGCAATGGTGATACACCAGACAACGTTAATCAGGTTGCCCCAGCCAAAAAATAGGATCTGCGCGAGCAGACCAGGCAATGCAGCAAGTATCACCCAAAGCATCACCTTTGATGTCGGGCGTGCATTATGAGCATGGGGTGAGGACTGTTGAACAAACGCCATGGAAATTGAGCCTGATTTGGGTTATTCGACGGACTTGGGTTTGGTTTTAGTCGCCAATGCTGCATCTGTGCTAGCCTTTTTGCGCGCCAGCGCCTGTTCAACCAATGCAGATCGTGCCGTTCGCTCGTCTACAGCCTCACCGTCAGCCGGGGTCTTTTCAGCTTCGGCTTTCTTTTTGGCTTGGGCTTCCGCTGCAGCGTTAGCACGCTCTTTGCGGCGCAGTTCCTTTTCCTGTTGCTCGCGATCGAGCCGTTCCTGGCGTGCTTCGAACCGTTCTCTGGCCCGGTCTGACTTGTGCTGTTCTGCGCGCTGTACGCGAATTTCACCTTTGGCATAGCGGTAGTACTGCACCAGCGGAATAGAGCTCGGGCACACGTATGAGCAAGCCCCGCATTCGATGCAATCAAACAGGTTCATGTGCTCTGCTTTTTCAAACTCCGTTGCTTTGGCGTGCCAGAACAGCTGTTGTGGCAGCAGCTCCATAGGGCAGACCTCAGCGCATTGGCCACAACGGATGCAGGCCTGCTCCGGAGGCGGTTCTGGCAGTTCACTTGCGGTTGCCGCGATAATACAGTTACTGGTCTTGATCACCGGTACCGCTGTGGTGGTCAGGGTGTAGCCCATCATGGGGCCGCCGAGAACCAGGCGGCTGGCACGATCCCGCTGCAGTCCTGCCTGTTCCAGAAGGTATTCCACGGGGGTACCCAGCAGAACATCAAAATTGCCAGGTTTATCTACCGCCTCACCGGTAACCGTTACCGTGCGACTGATCAGCGGTGTGCCCTCAAAGACCGCCTGGGCAACGACCATGGCGGTTCCAACGTTCTGGCACATAACGCCTATATCTGCCGGGATACCCCCACTGGGCACCTCCATGCCGGTAAGAATGCGGATCAGCTGCTTTTCACCCCCGGAAGGGTATTTGGTTGGCGTGATGGCGATTTCAATTTTGGTGCCCTGGATAGCGTCACGCAGGGCCGTGGCGGCCTCGGGCTTGTTGTCTTCAATGCCAATCACACAGCGCTCAGGGCGCAGAATCCAAGCTATGACCTTGAGGCCGGCAACAACGTCGTCGGCTCGCTCACGCATGGTCATGTCGTCGGCGGTAATGTAGGGCTCGCACTCAGCGCCGTTGAGAATCAGTGTGTCAACTTTACGATCCCGCGATGGCTTCAGCTTGATGTGTGTCGGGAAGCCAGCGCCACCCATACCGGAAATGCCTGCGGAATGGATGATCTCCAAAACCTTGTCTCGGTCGAGTTTACGGTAGTCGCTGACTGGATAACGCTCGCACCACTCATCCTTACCGTCAGGTTTCAAAATTATGCACGTGTCGGCCATGCCGGAAGGGTGAGGCACAGGGTAGTCGCCGATACTTTCAATGACGCCGGATGTCGGAGCATGCACCGGAACGCCCATTCCGTGGCTAATGTCGGCTATTTTTTGGCCTTTCAGCACGCGATCGCCAATCTCAACGATAGGCTTTGCAGGTTCGCCAATATGTTGCTGCAGTGGCAACACCAGCTGCCCGGGAATGCCAGCAGCTTGAATGGGGCGGTTGGTAGAAATCTGCTTGTGCTCCGCGGGGTGAATGCCGCCACTAAAATCCCAAATCTTCGTCATTAGGAGCTGGCCTTCTGGCGATCTGTGGCAATAATTTCGGACGCAGGCTGAGTCCAAATCCAGTCCCGGATATCAGGTTCAATGGTGATCATATCGATACAGTCAACGGGGCAAGGATTAACGCACAGATCACAGCCCGTGCATTCACTTTCGATGACAGTATGCATGTGTTTCGCAGCACCCAAAATGGCGTCCACTGGGCAGGCCTGAATGCATTTGGTGCAACCTATGCATTCATCTTCACGTATAACAGCAACGCGTCGGGCCTGTTCCACGCCGTGCTCGGCATCCAGTGGTTGAGGCTCCACGTCAAGCAAGTCTGCCAATGATTTAATGGTGGATTCGCCGCCTGGTGGACACTTGTTGATGGGGCCACCCTCGGCGATGGACTCGGCATAGGGGCGGCAACCAGGAAACCCGCACTGGCCGCACTGGGTTTGTGGTAGTAGCGCGTCAATTTTCTCTACCAGTGGGTTGCCCTCAACCCGGAAGTGCTCGGAGGCAAAGCCCAGCAAAGCGCCAAACACTAAGGCGAGGCCGAGCAAGGCCAGAACGGCGATAATAATGCCTGTCCACATAAAAGGTCGCCTCCGTTAAACGCTGACCAGGCCGGTAAAGCCCAGAAACGCCAGTGACATTAATCCTGCGGTGACCATACCGATAGCCGCACCTTGGAAGGAAGCGGGGACGTCGGCCACGGCAATACGTTCGCGCATTGCGGCAAACAGCACCAGAACCAGAGAAAAGCCGGCAGCGGCACCAAAGCCGTAGAGTACTGATTCAACGAAGTTGTTGTTTTTGTTCAGGTTAAGAAGTGCTACGCCGAGTACGGCGCAGTTGGTGGTAATCAGGGGTAGGAAGATGCCCAGTACTCGGTAGAGCAGGGGGCTGGTTTTACGAACCACCATCTCTGTGAACTGAACCACCACCGCAATCACTAAGATGAACGTGATGGTTTTCAGAAACGCCAGATCCAGAGGTGCCAGCAGGTAGGTGTAGGCTAGATAACTGCACACCGATGACAGCGTCAGCACGAAAGTGGTGGCCAGCGACATGCCCATGGCCGTTTCCAGCTTGCCTGAAACCCCCATAAAGGGGCACAAACCAAGGAACTGAACCAACACGAAGTTGTTCACCAGAATGGTGCTGACCAATATCAGTAAATACTCTGTCATTAGTGCGTCATCATTGCGTCATCGGAGCGCTCGGCTTCGATTTTTGTTTACATCACCCGCATGCCGGGTGTTGAACCTGAATCTGGCGATAGAAGGAAAATATCCTTGCCACCTGGGCCTGCCGCAAGAACCATGCCTTCAGACATGCCGAATTTCATCTTCCGGGGTTTGAGGTTGGCCACCATTACGGTAAGGCGCCCCTCAAGATCCTCGGGATTGTAAGCAGACTTGATACCAGCAAACACGTTGCGTTCACCATTTCCCAAATCAAGGGTAAGTCGAAGAAGCTTGTCAGCCCCTTCAACATGCTCGGCTTTGACGATTTTTACGACCCTCAGATCCACTTTCGCGAAGTCATCAAAGTCTATTTCATCGGCAATGGCTTCGCTCTTTTCAGGTTGGGCGGGCTCGGCCGGTTTGCCAATCGCTGCGGGCATCTCCTCTTTTGAGGCGTCCAGCATTTTTTCTACTTGTACCATGTCCACCCGGCTCATCAACGGCTTGAACTTGTTGATGCTGTGGTTTTCTAGGCGCTCACTGCGGTTGTTCCAATCAAGCTTCGCATTCAGGAAGGTTTCGGCCGCCTTGGCGGTTTCCGGTAGTACTGGTGCAAGGTACGTCATCAGTAACTGGAACATGTTGAGTGCGTTGGTACAGATGGCCTGTAGATTTTCATTTTGGCCTTCTTGCTTGGCAATCACCCAGGGCTGTTCATCGTTCACATACTGGTTGGCGATGTCTGCCAACTCCATGATGCGGCGCATGGCACGGCCAAATTCCCGAGCTTCATAAAGTTCTTCAAGTTCTTTACCGGTTTCGATGAACTCTTTCAGCTTGTCGTGTTCGGTCACTTCACCCAGCTTTCCATCGAAACGCTTGGTAATGAAACCGGCACTGCGGCTCGCAATATTGACCACCTTGCCTACTAGATCTGAGTTCACCCTGGCGGCAAAGTCCTCGAGGTTGAGATCCATGTCGTCCACGCCGCCTGTCAGCTTGGCGGCAAAGTAATAACGCAGGTATTCCGGGTTCAGGTGGTCCAAGTACGTGCGGGCCATAATGAACGTGCCCCGGGACTTGGACATCTTCTTGCCATTCACCGTCAAAAACCCATGCGCCCAAACCGCTGTTGGCGTGCGGAAGCCAGCGTCGTAAAGCATCGCAGGCCAGAACAGAGCGTGGAAATTGATGATGTCCTTGCCGATGAAATGATAAACCTCGGCGGTGGAATCTTTTTTCCAGAAATGTTCGAAATCGATGTTTTCCCGGTTACACAGGTTTTTGAAACTCGCAAGGTAACCAATGGGTGCATCCAGCCAAACATAAAAAAACTTGCCAGGCGCATCCGGAATTTCAAAACCAAAGTAGGGCGCATCGCGGCTGATATCCCATTCTTGCAGACCAGCGTCGAGCCATTCGGCCAACTTGTTGGCCACCTGTGGTTGCAGCGTACCACTGCGAGTCCACTTGGTTAGGAAGTCTGTAAACTCAGGCAGCTTGAAGAAGTAGTGCTCTGACTCCTTCTCGATCGGCGTCGCACCGGATACCGCAGAGCGCGGGTTGATCAGCTCAGATGGCGTGTAAGTTGCGCCGCAGGCCTCACAGTTATCGCCGTACTGATCGTCGGTTTTACATTTCGGGCACGTGCCTTTGATAAACCGGTCCGCGAGAAACATGTTTTTCTCAGGATCGAAGGACTGAGTGATCGTACGGGTCGCAATGTGGTCGTTATTCTGCAACTGACGGTAGATGTACTCAGAGAAATAGCGATTCTCTTCCGAATGGGTGGTGTAGTAGTTGTCGAAGTGGATATTGAATCCGCTGAAATCCTGCTGGTGTTCTTCACGGATTCGGTCGATCAACTGCTCTGAGGTAATGCCCTCACGCTCAGCGCGGAGCATAATGGCGGTGCCATGGGCATCATCAGCGCAAACGTAGTAGCAATTTTGGCCTCGCATATTCTGATAACGCGCCCAGATATCCGTCTGAATGTATTCCAGCAGATGACCCAGGTGAATGGGGCCATTGGCGTAGGGCAGGGCGCTGGTAACCAGAATATCGCGCTGTTGCTTTGAACTCGCTTGCGTCATGGTGTGTCCGAACCTTTCGTCAGATAAGGGTTGTATGGTCAGAAACGGCCTCAGATGATACCTTTTGAGCAGACATTTTTCACCCGAAACACCTGTTTTCATGCTGAAAAGTCAGTATGAGCTAAGTCCGGAGAACGAGATGACACAGATTTCAGAGCAGGCCCTGCAGGCAGCGGTTCGTGAATACCGAGACCCATACCTGGAAAAGGATCTGTACGACCTAGGTGCCGTAAAATCTTTGGTGACTGACGAAGCAGGCAAAGTAACACTAATGGTCGAACTGCCATACCCCTCAAAAGGCATCGCCGGCGGACTGAAACAACTGGTCAGCAATGCGTTGGAAACCGTGGCTGGCGTTAAAACCGTCGATGTGCACGTGGCCCAAAAAATTCATTCTTACAAAGTCCAGAAAGACTTGCCGTCGGTTCCCGGCGTCAAAAACATCATTGCCATCGCCTCCGGCAAAGGCGGCGTTGGCAAATCCACTACTGCGGTCAACCTAGCCTTGGCACTGCAAGCGGAAGGCGCCCGTGTAGGCGTCCTAGATGCTGACATCTACGGGCCCAGCATCGGCATGATGCTCGGCGTCCCCGATGGCAAACGTCCAGACACACGGGAAGAAAAATACTTCCTGCCCATGGAAGCCCACGGCCTGCAAACCATATCCATGGCCTTCGTAACCACCGACAAAACTCCCATGATATGGCGCGGCCCTATGGTTAGCGGCGCGGTCATGCAGCTTCTGCAACAAACCCTGTGGAACGAACTCGACTACCTCATCGTCGACATGCCACCGGGTACCGGCGACATACAGTTAACCTTGGCCCAGAAAGTCCCGGTCACCGGTGCGGTTATCGTCACCACCCCCCAGGACATCGCCTTGCTCGACGGTAAGCGCGGCATAGAAATGTTCCGCAAAGTCGACATTCCCGTTCTCGGCATTGTTGAAAACATGAGTGTGCACATCTGCAGCAACTGCGGCCACGAGGAACACTTGTTCGGCGAAGGCGGCGGTGAACGCATTGCCGACGAACATGAAACAACCTTGCTGGGCCAACTACCTTTGCACATGACCATCCGCGAACAGACCGACAGCGGCAACCCAACCGTAGTGGCAGAGCCAGATTCCGAGGTAGCCCGCCGCTACCGAGACATCGCTCGCCGGGTTGGAGCAGAGCTTTCAACACGGGAGCACAACCTTAGCAGCTCCATCTCAAGCATGTCCGTAAAGTCGGATTAAGTATTCATAGGGTTCTCGCAGCCACTGAACGCCACCGGCGAATTTCACTAATTGCAGGCAATTAAGAGCTTCGACAGAACCCGGGCGAACAGGTAAACTGTGCCCCAATTTTCCCCAGTGGCTACGAGACTTCACCCATGAGCATCAAATCCGATAAGTGGATTCGCCGTATGGCCGAACAGCACGGCATGATCGAACCGTTCGAAAGCGGTCAGGTTCGTGAAACGGATAAAGGCAAGGTCATCTCCTACGGCACCTCCAGCTACGGCTACGATGTACGTTGCAGCAACGAATTCAAAATCTTCACCAACGTACACTCAGCCACCGTCGACCCTAAAAACTTCGACGAAAAGAGCTTCGTAGACTTCACCGGCGACGTATGCGTTATCCCGCCGAACTCCTTTGCTCTAGCGCGCACCGTGGAGTACCTCCGTATACCCCGCAGCGTACTCACCATTTGCTTGGGCAAATCTACCTACGCACGCTGTGGCATCATCGTAAACGTCACCCCGCTGGAACCCGAGTGGGAAGGGCAGGTTACCTTGGAGTTTTCCAACACCACCAACCTCCCAGCCAAAATTTACGCCAACGAAGGCATCGCCCAAATGCTCTTCTTTGAATCTGACGAAATCTGCGAAACCAGCTACAAAGATCGAGGCGGCAAATACTTCGGCCAAACCGGCGTGACCCTCCCAAGAACATGAACGCCAACCAGTTTCTTAAAGCGGTTTCACAGTTGCAGGGATGGCGCGAATGCGCCTTCGTGCTGGCTCTCGCCGAGCGCTCATTCCCCAACTACGCCCTGTTTGCCGAAGCGCTAGACCTTAAAACCGGCGGCAAAATGCACCAGATGCTGGATCTTGCCTGGGGCATGCTCCAGGAGGATGTGCCAGAAGCGGCCATCCCGCCACTGCTGGCAAAACTGGAAGCACTGTCTCCAGACGTTGAAGCCTATGACGCCTACGGCGTATACCCCGCATTCGACGTCTGCCAGCTTTTGGAGCAGGCACTGCTTAACCGCTTGAACCCCTCAAAGCACAGGGCCACAGATGCCTCGAAACTGGCAACCGGTACGGTAATGAGCTTTATTGAGCTGTCTGAAGGTGAGGGGTTAGAAGAAGATGAGCTGGTTCGCTTATTGGATTCTCATCCCCTGATGAAAGAAGACAAAGCCTTTCAGCGCAACCTAGTGCTAGCTCTTAAGCGCCAACGTACGCCAATAGAGCAGTTTATCACCGAGATTCGGGAAGACGCCGTAAATGAGGGCGTAAGCAACCTTGGTATCTCGCTGGCGGACTAATGTTTCTCTGGCGCAACCCACCAGGCGTTTTAGCAATACCCGTTAAATGTTCAGTACTGATTGGATGGATGTAACCCCATGAAACTCTCCACGTTTGGTCGCAAGTTCACCGCGGATGCCGGCATAACCTCGTTGATGGATGACCTGGGTAACGCCATGGCGTCTGGCGACGACATGATCATGATGGGGGGTGGAAACCCAGGGCACATTCCCGAGATTCAGGCGCGGGTGCAAGAAATTCTCGGTGACATAAGCCGGAGCGAAAGCGACGTTCGCCGGCTGGTAGGTGTTTACGATCCGCCTCAGGGCGAAAAACAGTTTATTGCGTCGCTGGCGGATTTGCTCAGCCGTGAATACGGCTGGGATCTGAAACCCAGCAACATCGCGCTCACTAATGGCAGCCAAGCCGCGTTCTTCATGTTGTTCAATATGTTTGGTGGCGATTACGGCGACGGCCAGCGTAAGCACATATTGCTGCCGTTGGCCCCAGAGTACATCGGCTATGCAGACGCCGGCATCGAGCCGGGCCTGTTTCACGCCGTTCAGCCGGATATTTCTTTCACCGATGCCCACGAATTCAAATACCGTGTGGATTTTGATGCGGTAGAGGTGACCAGAGAAACCGGTGCCATCTGCGTATCCCGGCCAACCAACCCCACCGGCAACGTGGTGACCGACGAAGAGATGGCCCGGCTCGAGGATATGGCGCGCCAGCACGACGTGCCGTTGATCGTAGACGGAGCCTACGGCACGCCTTTCCCAAGCCTGCTGTTTGTGGATGCAACGCCCACCTGGAACGAACAAATTATCTTGTGCCTGAGCTTGTCTAAGCTAGGCTTGCCCGCCGCCCGTACGGGGATCGTGATTGCTGCCGAGCCGGTGATAAAAGCGCTGTCGGGAGTCAATGCCATCATGAACCTGGCGACGGGGAGCTTTGGTGCCATGCTCGCCGAGCCGCTGGTTCGTTCCGGAGAGATTCTGTCACTGAGCCGGGATGTGGTCTGCCCGTTTTATAAGCGAAAAATGCAGCGTGCAGTGGCGGCGTTCCGTGACGCCATGGGCGAGGATAGCTGCCGCTGGTACGTGCATAAGCCAGAGGGCGCCATGTTCCTGTGGTTGTGGTTTCCGGATTTGCCTATTACCAGCCTGGAACTTTACCAACGGTTAAAGGCCCGCGGCGTTCTGGTGGTGTCAGGCCATTACTTCTTCCCGGGGCTGCCGGACGACGACTGGCGGCATCGCCACGAGTGCCTGCGCGTAACCTATTCACAGGACGACGCACGTGTGGCACAAGGGCTGCGTATTATTGCAGATGAAGTTAAGGCCGTATGGGCCGAGGCGGACCGGGAGGTTTAACCTCCCAGATCCACATTCTTAAGCTTCAGTTCGTACTTGCTGCCGTCAGGCTCAACCTGAAGTAGGCGCACCAATACATACTTGTTGTCCGGATCAAACCACATCAACGTTTGTCGCTTGGAATCTTCGCGAACCTTCTCGGCTTTGAGCTGGGAGGATTGGCCACCATCGGAAATGCTGGTGTCGTCACTCACAACGGCAAAGCGCTCGCTATCAATACTGCCGCGATCCAGAACCTGGTACTCCATTTCTCGCTTACCGTTCAAGATGTCTTGGTGCAGCTGCACTTGAAAGCCGAGGGGGTCGAGAACGCCTTTTTCAAGCTCCACCTTGAATGATTCCCCTTTGTATTCTCCTGTAGCTACGCCCGCCTTCCAGTCAAAATCGATGGATTGCTTCCTGTCCTTGATAAGCAAGCCCGACAGCCGATACCGGTACCTGAGCGGAACGACCTGGCCGTTTTCCCATTTAAGGACGAGAGACTCGTCGAGATCGGCAATAAAGGATTTCACCTCAGTGCGGTACAGCCACACATTGTTGCCCTGGGAGGTAAGAATGCGCTTGGCGCTGCCATCAAGGGATATCCCCTTTTCCATAGAGGCACCATAGCTGACTTCAAAGGGGAATAGATCTGGAACTGGCTCTGCATGTGCACTGCTGCCAAGTAGCAGCGCCGGCATGCACAGTAGGCTGGCTGCGATGGTTCGGCTTCTCTTTAGGATGAGCGCACTCAGTTGAGCTGGAAACATTTCGTTGACCTCGAATCCTTCATGGTTGTTGAAAGCTTAGCGGGTCAGCGGGTATCAGTTGGTGACAGTCTGTTAAGGTGCGCCTCAATTGTCTGGGAGGCGCATCGGGCTTTCCATAACATGACCGTCGAAAAGCACCTGATCTCGGCCCAGCTGAATCCGGCCTTCGCAGAACCAGCGCACGACAATCGGATACAGCAGGTGTTCTTTCTGTTGCACTTTGTCTGCGAGGGTTTCGCTAGAGTCTTCCGGTGCCACCGCCACTTCTGCTTGAGCGATCACCGGGCCACCATCGAGTTCTTCGGTGATGAAGTGAATGGAGACACCATGAGTGCGGTCGCCGGCATCGAGAGCTCTCTGATGAGTGTTCAGACCGGTGTATTTTGGCAGCAGTGAAGGGTGAATGTTTATCAGTTTACCGCGAAACGCCCGCGCAAAATCGGGGGTCAGGATTCGCATGAAGCCAGCAAGCACAATGAGATCGGGGTTGTGGCGAAGAATGTGAGCCGTTAGCGCGGCGTCGAATTCTTCTCGCGAACCAAATTCCTTATGATTAACAACAAAGGTTTCAACATTAGCCTGGGCAGCCCGCTCCAGTGCGAAGGCTTTGGGCTGGTTGCAGCCCAAAGCAATAATCTGGCCAGGAAAACCCCGTTCCCGGCTGGCGTCCATTAACGCCTGAAAGTTGGTTCCGCTGCCGGAGGCCAGTACCAGAATTTTCGGTAGGGTTGGTTGATCGGCCTTCATACTGACAGAAGCCCTGGCGCATAGCGCACCACTGCATCTTTCTCGGTATCTTCAGCACGCTCTATCAGGCCCACCTGCCAAGCTTTCTCACCCAGAGCCTTTAGCGCATCCAGTGCTAACTCTTTTTGGCTTTCCGGAACGCATACAACCATGCCGATGCCACAGTTAAATGTGCGATACATCTCTTCGCTAGCCACGCCACCGGCGTTCTGAAGCCATTGGAATACGGGAGGCAGTTCCCAGCTTGTCGTGTCGATGGCAGCAATCATGCCCTTCGGCAGAACCCTAGGGATGTTTTCTGGCAAGCCGCCGCCGGTAATGTGGGAGAGGGCGCTTATATTCACCTGACGGATCAATTGCAGCAGATTTTTAACGTAAATCCGGGTAGGCGCCATCAGGGCGCTTGCCAACGTAGTGTTACCGATGGGCTGGTGTAGGTCGGCTTTGCTGACTTCAAGAATTTTTCGAATCAGCGAGTAGCCGTTCGAGTGCGGGCCTGAGGATTCCAGTGCCAATAGCACATCGCCTGCTCGTACGTTGCTGCCGTCAATAATTTCGCTGCGTTCCGCCACGCCCACGCAAAAACCGGCAAGGTCATAATCGTCGCCTTCATACATGCCCGGCATTTCTGCCGTTTCGCCACCCACCAGCGCACAACCGGCCTGCTCGCAGCCTTCGCCAATGCCTTCGACCACTTTTGCGGCTATATCTACGTTGAGCTTGCCAGTGGCGTAATAGTCGAGAAAAAAGAGAGGCTCTGCGCCGCCGACAATAAGGTCGTTAACACACATGGCGACCAGATCAATGCCAATAGTGTCGTGCTTACCAAGCTGCATTGCCAGTCGCAACTTAGTGCCTACGCCATCGGTGCCTGACACCATAATTGGCTCTTTGTATCCGGCGGGGATCGCGACCATGGCACCAAACCCGCCAAGTCCTCCCAAAACCTCGGGGCGCCGGGTGCGTGCGGCGGTTTCCTTGATACGGCTAACAAGTTCATTGCCGGCGTCAATATCAACGCCGGCATCGCGGTAGGTCAGGGAAGGTTTCTGTTCGCTCATGGTATTCTTAACCGTTTGGCCAGTGGGTCAGGCGGCGGATTTTAGCAGGTGCGGTGTAGGGCTCCAAGTGCAATTGCCTCGAGTGCCGTCTGATTTGTGTGCCCGGGGGTCTTTAGTCAGTCAAGATTGCATTTCGGAAACTCGGGTCGGCTACTCAGGCTTCGGGGCATGGTGTATCCTATGCTCCATTCATGCGAACAGCAGGGTATTCCATGCCAGTATCAGACCAGACCCCGGTTTTAAAGCCGCTGCCGGCCCTTTGGCTCGCCGCTTTTTTTGCGCTCATGCTTGCCATGGCGCCCGCTCCGGCGGCTGCCGTCACGGTATCCGGGCTTTATAATGTTGATGTTCCTGTGTCTGGCTCTGGGCAGGATGCTCTCGCTCAGGGCTACGCAGATGGCTTGGCTCGGGTTTTCGTGCGGATTTCAGGTACCCGCGAGGTGCTTGCGTTTGATGGTGTGCCGGCCCTGCTTGCAAACGCAGAATCGTTATTGCTGTCTTATCAGGTACTTCGTAATGATAACGGCCAAAGTCGGCTGAGTATGGCGTTTGGCGCTGTAGGCGTGAACCGGGCTCTCGCATCGGTTGAGGCACCAGTTTGGGGGGCTAACCGCCCGTTGACCCTGGCTTGGGTGGCAGTAGAGGATCGCGGCGTCCGCACATTAGTTACAGGTAACGGTGCGGGCCAGGCTGATGACAGTGGAAACGGCGCGTGGTCCTCAGCATTTGCCCGTGCTGCCCGGGAGCGGGGACTGCCGGTCACGCTGCCATCAACTGAGTTCAATGGTAATAGGGAAATGCTGTCAGATATTTGGGGGCAGTTCACAGGGCGTGTGCGTAAAGCGTCTGAAGGTGTGGAGCACGACGTTCTTGCTCTGGTTCGGGTGAGTCGATCAGGGGGGCAGTGGCATGCAGGCTGGGTATTTGAGGGTGCAAAGCTCAATAGCAGCGAAGAGTCGGTCAGTGCCGATACGCGAGAAGCGCTGGCAGAGACACTGGTTAACCGCTGGGCGGAGTTGTATGCCGGCCGTTACGCAGTTGCGGCGGGTGAGGTTGGCGACTTGCCTCAGGTTGATATTGTATTGCGCGGTGTCACGTCTGTTTCTGACTACGGCAAAGCCAGTCAGGTTCTTGAGGGCCTGACGCCCGTGGTAAAGGTTGGTGCATCCCGGGTTAAGGGCGAGCAGTTAACGCTTAGGGTAGCGTTTTCCGGCGAACTGAGTCAGCTCAAGCAATATATTGCTCTGGATTCCCGTTTTGTGCCTGTTAAAGGGGAGCCGCAGGAAGCGCAGCCGCCCCGTACGCAAGCACCAGCTGCCTCCTCTGCAGTGCCAGCCCAAGCGCAGGCCGCAGAGGGTGAGCCAGAAGCCACTCCGAAGGGCCAGGCAGGCGCCGGTTCTTCTGGGCAGGCTACGTTTACCTACCAGCCATCTCCGATGGACGAAGAAGAAGCGGAGCAGGCATTTGAATCGCTTTATCAGGTTCTTTATTACCGCTGGCACCCGGTGCCGGTTATCGAGAATGATGGCGGGCAGTAAGCTGCCACCGGAGGCGGTTCTGTGAGGTCACACGCTTGGCGCTGGATTCCCAATGCTCTGACGTTTGTGCGCATTTTGCTGATCGCTCCTTTCGCCAACGCTTTGCTGGTTCAGGAGTATCGCCTCGCTTTGTTAATTTTCGCCGTCGCATCGGTTACAGATGGCCTTGATGGTTTCCTTGCACGGCATTTCAACTGGCGTTCACGGTTTGGTGCTGTGGCCGATCCGTTGGCGGATAAAGCCTTGCTGGTTACGGCCTATCTAATGCTGACATATACATCGGTGTTACCACTGTGGCTGTTTGTGCTGGTGCTGGGGCGGGATATCCTGATTGTTTTAGGTGCTCTTGTTTATCACTACTGTATCGGCCGTTTTGATATGGAGCCGAGCGTGCCTGGTAAGTTGAATACTCTGGTTCAAGTTCTCGTGATTCTGGGTATTATTGTTATTCTGGCTGGATTGCCAGTTCAGCCAGTGTGGCTGGATGCGGGAATATGGTTGGTTGCAGCATCGGCTGCGTTCAGCGGCGGCCATTACATTCTGATCTGGAGTGCACGGGCATGGAGGGCCAAGCAGTCGTGAGCCCCTCTCAACTAGCTCTTGGCATAAAGCTACGGGACGATGCACGTTTCGACAATTTCCATGGTGGCCGCAACCGGAACGCAGCGTTGCGCCTGCTGTCAGTATTCAAGCAGCCAGCTGGGCTGCCAGTGGTAGTGGTCTGTGGTGATTCAGATACTGGCAAAAGCCACTTGCTTCAGGCCGCCTGCCATCATGCGGAGGCTGAGCGGAAAACCTCTGTTTGTATTAGTATTGCTGAGCTTGAGCCCTTTGGGCCGGAAGCGCTAGCGGGCTTGGATGCCATGGACGTTGTCGCGCTTGATGATCTGGATAGAGTGGCGGGAAAAGCGGACTGGGAAGAGGCGGTTTTTCATCTGTACAACCGATTGCACGACAGCGGCCATATGCTGGTCGTGAGTCTCTCCGAGGTTCCTGGCTCCCTGCCTTTTGTGTTGCCGGATCTGGTATCCAGGCTGCATCATGGGCTTACGGTTCAGCTCGGAATTTACCGAGATGATGATCGGTTAAAAATTCTTATGGCCCGTGCTGAACAGCGTGGCCTGACAATGACGGACGACGTTGCAGGCTTTATCATGCGCAGGGCGCCGAGGCGACTTGGAGACCTGCTGAGTATTCTCGATACCCTTGATGAAAATTCCTTGCAGGCTCAGCGACGCCTCACCATTCCGTTTGTGAAAACAGTCATGCAGTGGTAGCAACACAAAAACTAGGCATAACAAAACACAGAGACAGCATTCAAACGATAAGGCACTGAATAAAGTGCCAGATGGAGAGACGACATGAGACGGGTAGTATTCAACCAGAAAGGTGGAGTAGGGAAGTCCAGTATTACCTGTAACTTGGCAGCGATTAGCGCCGCCCGGGGCAAACGGACACTGGTGGTTGATCTGGATCCTCAGGGGAATTCGACCCATTATCTTCTGGGTAAACCTGCCAGTGAGCTTGAAGATACGGTTGCAGACATGTTGGAGCAGACGGTAGCGTTCAAGGTATTCAATCGTCGCCCCGAGGAGTTTGTTCACGCTTCACCGTTCAAGAATCTCTTTGTGTTGCCTTCCAGCCCTGAGCTGGATTTCCTTGAGCGCAAGCTGGAGGCGAAGCATAAAATTTATAAGCTCCGTGAGGCGCTCAAAAAGCTGGGTGAATCCTTCGATGAAATTTACATTGATACGGCACCGGCGCTGAACTTCTATACCCGTTCCGCGCTTATCGCGGCTCAGCGTTGCTTGATCCCTTTCGATTGTGATGATTTCTCTCGTCAGGCGCTTTATAATATTCTCAACGAAATCCGTGATTTACAGGAAGACCACAACGAAGAACTTGTGGTTGAAGGTATTATTGCCAATCAGTTTCAGCCCCGTGCGACCCTGCCAAAGCAACTGGTAAAAGAGTTGATAGCGGAAGGCTTGCCGGTGCTACCGGTACGCTTGTCCAGTTCGGTAAAAATGAAAGAATCCCACCAGTGCCGGCAACCGCTTATTCACATGGCGCCGAAACACCCGCTTACACGCCAGTTTGAAGATCTTTACCGAGTGCTGAATGGCGAGGCGGTAGAGCTTGAGCCTCTTTCAGATTGACACAGGTTTTTATGACAGATTCTGGTGACGTTACAGGGCAGGTTGCGGATTGTCTTCTGGGTATTGAGATGGAGCTGCGTCAGCTCGGTTTGTGGGAAATAGAGCGCCCCCCTGCGGATGCGTTTCAAAGCACCGAGCCATTTTGCCTCGACACGCTGACGTTTACCCAGTGGGTTCAGTTCGTGTTCCTAGAGCGCATGAAGCTGATTGTTGAAAATGATCACCCCTTGCCGGCGGTTTCTGGCATTGCGCCCATGGCCGAGGAGTACTTCCGCGGCCGCCCCGAATCAGGGCTACGTTTGATTCGGGAGCTTGAGGCTGTTGATCAGTTGCTGTCGAGCAACTGATCAATCCAGTCGCATGGAGAGATCTATCGCTCTGACGTCCTTGGTCAACGCGCCAATTGAAATATAGTCGACGCCGGTTTCCGCAATGGGAACCAGTGTGTCTGCGCTGATGCCTCCAGATGCTTCCAGTTTTGCCCGCCCTTTGTTTATGGCGACTGCAGCATGCAGATCATCCATGGAGAATTCATCAAGCATGATGATGTCAGCGCCTGCGCTGAGGGCCTGATCCAACTCCGCCAAGTTTTCAGTTTCTACTTCTACCAGTTTGCCAGGTGCGATCCTGCGGGCTTCACCGATAGCGTCAGCAATAGATCCGCAAGCCGAGATGTGGTTTTCCTTGATGAGAAAGGCATCCCACAGGCCTATTCTATGGTTATGGCAGCCGCCACAAGTCACCGCGTATTTCTGGGCGAGCCGCAGTCCTGGCAAAGTTTTGCGGGTATCCAGAAGGCGTACACCGGTATGAGCCACCCGTGCTGCGTAACCTGCGCAGTTTGTCGCAACCCCTGAAAGAGTCTGCAGCCAGTTCAGCGCAGATCGCTCAGCGGTTAGCAGGCTTCTAGCGGTACCTTTCATGCGAAACAAGACCTGGTCGGGAGACACGGATTCGCCATCCTGAACCAGCCACTCCAGTGACACTGAGCTGTCCACCTGGCGAAACACTTCGTCCACCCACTCGCGGCCCGCTATCGTTGCCTGCTCCCGTGTAATGACACGCCCCGTGGCCTGTTTCTCCAGCGGGATAAGCTGGGCCGTTATATCGCCGTCGCCGATATCCTCCCGCAGGCTCAGCGCGACGGTCTCAATTTGTGATTGGCGTAGGCGTTCAGTGAAAATCATGGTCATGCGTCCGCTTGCGTCTGGGGCCAAAGGATTCTGAAATATTCCGGGTGCACGATTCTATAGCCCGCCAACGGTTTCGCCAAATAATGAAGAAAGTGTGACCTGAGTCCGGTCTACACAAAAGGTGACAAATTCGGACACAAGGTGACGCGGGCAACTCGTATGATGTGTAATCAGAGTAGTTTCAAACCTATGGCCAAGCGTGTTACATGCCCTGGTCGGGAGCCGTTAAATGAAGCAGGATAACAAGGTTGTCAGTTTTTCTGGTCAGAAGCCGTTTTCTCGGTTCGAACTGCCGCCGGCCCTTGTTCGCTTGCGTGATACGTCAGGCTTGGTTCTGAAGGGCGTTCTCGGGCGCTTTTTCGAGCGTGCTGACGATGCTTTGTTTGAATTGGCTGACCGCGCTGGTTCCAACACGGATCAGACCGTTTATTTTGATGCCATGCGCGAATTAAGGCTGCGCCGTAAAGCCATGGCGGTCTCAGTACTGCAGTATGTCAGCCAGGCATTTAACGACATCGGCAAGTTCCGTCCTCGGCACTCTAGCGGGGCTCTGGACGATGTTGATCAAGATTCCCTCAGCCTAGTAGAGCATTCAGATCTGGAGCAGCAGGTTGCTGTTGATAATCTGATCAATAAACTACGTAATCGGTATCAGGGCCCGATCCAGCTTTTGTCGTTGCGGGTAAACCACTTGGTTCCTAAGGTGGAGCTGGCTGATAGCCAAATGCCGCTCAGCCCCGAAGTTATCTGTGGAGGCGTTGCTGAGGCTTGCGCCGATCTGGATATCGACATCCGCGCAAAACTGGTTGTGCTTAAATTGTTCGATCGCTTGCTGGCAGATACCCTTGGTGATTTTTATCAGGACGCTAACCGCACGCTGATCTCAGAAGGTGTTCTGCCAGACGTTAAACGACCACAACCCCGTTCGCCAGGGGGCACTCCCGGTGCCAGATCTGCGACTTCAGCACCTGTGCCGCCAAGTTCTGTGCAGCACGGGAGAGGCGATGAGGCGAGCGAGCTAGGCAGTGGCCAGAGCTATGGGCAGAGCTATGGCCAGAACTATGGCCATGATCAGATGCAAGGTGAAGTTTCTTATGCGACGTTTTCCGAATTGAGCGCACTCCTGCACCAGAAGGGCAACCTATATGCCACGGCCGAGCCGGCCACGACCGATAAAACCTATCTCGATACTAACCGACTGATGGCTCGTCTTAGCGAAGCGCAGGCTTCCTTTGGTCCGTGGGAAGGCGGTGAAGTGGCCTCATTGGACCAGCAGCTCCAACCTGTGCTGCAGGCGGCGAATGGTCAGCAAGCCAACCTTGGCCAAGTGGACAGCGATGTAATCAACCTGGTGTCCATGTTATTTGATTTCATACTCGAAGATCGGCAATTACACTCGGTAATGAAAGCGCTCATCGGGCGCTTGCAGATACCCGTATTGAAGGTTGCCCTGAGCGACAAAACCTTTTTTAACCGGGGCGGTCACCCGGTTCGTAAACTGTTGAACGAGCTTGCCCTCTCTGCCATTGGCTGGAGTGAGAAGCGCCCCGGCCAACGCGATCCTCTGCATGAAAAAATCGGGGTTGTTGTGGATCGGGTACTCAACGAATTTACCGACAATGTGTCGATTTTCGATGAGCTACTGAAGGATTTTTGCCACTTTACGGATCTTGATCGCCGCCGCGGGGAGCTGGTAGAGCAACGGCTGCGGGATGCCGAGGAGGGCAGGGCGCGTCAGGAGCGGGCATGCCAAGTTGCTGAATCACTAATTAAGGATTTTACGGCCGCACGAGATGTTCCGGGGCCCATTCTCGAGATGCTCAATGAGGCCTGGACAAAGTATTTGCAGTGGGTGTTATTGCGGGAAGGCGAAGAAAGTGAGCGTTGGGCCGATGCGAGTGAGCTCACCGGGCATCTTGTTTGGAGTGTGGATCCGCAGCCGGTTGAAGCGACTACCCGAAGCGAACTGCTCCGGGCGATCCCGGCTATTGTTGACGACTTCCGCGTAGCCCTTCAGGAAATATCTTGGGATCCGTTTGCCACGGATACGGCCGTACGCGATTTGGAGCTGGCCCACGTAGACGTATTTCAGCGTTTGGCTACTGCGCCACCTCAGCCAGAAAGAGATCCTGATCCAGTGATCGCTGAAGCGGTTACCGAAGAGCTGCAGGCGGGTGTGGCAGAGCCGAACGAGGCCGAGGCAGCGCCGTCTGTGCTTACTGAGCCCGTTGATGAAGCGCCAGCTTTGGAAGAGACAGAGGTGGTTCCCCAGCAATGGCTGGATCAGACGGACAACCTCCGTGTTGGCGCTTGGATTGAACTCACCCGCGACGGAACCAAACTGCGGTGTAAACTGGCGGCGTTTATCAGAGCCACGGGCAAGTACATTTTTGTCAATCGTAGTGGTGCGAAGGTTGCAGAGTATCGTCGTCAGGAGCTGGCTGCCACGATGGCGAGCGGTGCCGTCAGCATGCTCGATGACGGGCTTATCTTCGATCGAGCGCTGGAATCTATCATCGATAACCTTCGCAGCAGCCGCAAGGATTGATCCGTGGTAACCGGCCTTACTTTGTGATTCAATCAAACCACAATGTAATGCTCTGATAACTATGGATTCACCTTGCCCCACTCAGCCTCTTATCACACTGGTGCGACCGTTTACGGCGAAGACATAAAAGCTCTTCGCGAAACGGGGCGCCTTTCATCTGCGCGCTGGTGTCCGTCGCCGAACTATGGCCCCCGACCAGAAGGTGCGGCTATAAGTCTTCTGGTGGTGCACAGCATCAGCCTTCCTCCCGGTCGGTTTGGTGGGCGTTACATTGAAGACTTTTTCACAAACTGCCTAAACCCCGCCGAGCACCCGTATTTTTCAACCATTGCCGATATGCGCGTTTCTGCCCACGCCCTGATTCACAGGGATGGAGCGGTGGTGCAGTTTGTCAGTCTGTTGGAAAGAGCCTGGCACGCCGGACGTTCGTGCTTTCAGGGTGTTGAAGAGTGCAACGACTTTTCCCTCGGAATTGAGCTTGAGGGCGCGGATGACATTCCTTACACGCCGGAGCAGTATCGTTCGCTTGCAGCGCTTACGACAGTGGTTCGTTCAGCCTGGCCGGCTATTACCAGCGACCGGGTTACTGGCCACTGTGATATCGCGCCCGGCCGCAAGACCGACCCCGGGCCGGCATTTGATTGGCATTATTTTTGGGCGTCTTTACAGGCTGCCCAAGCTGAGAAACCCGGTGGCGAACCGTCTCGAAAAGGAGCTGTGTAAATGATTCTGGTGGTTTTTCTTATTGCCTACCTAGTGCGTCGGCGCCTTGACAGTCTTAATACGATTTCCGGTGATGAGCTATGGCGACGCTGGTTTCGCCATGGCCGCGTAGCTAAAGCCGGCCATGAATCGGGCACTCTGAACGGCCTGCTTTTGGTGGCGGTGCCGGCGCTTCTGGCAGCCCTGAGCGTGTATGTTCTGGCGCTATACGGCTGGCGGATAGCGGCCTATCCGCTGGAAATCCTTGTGCTCGTGCTGATGATGGGCGCGCCTGGCTGGCGGCAATCTATCGAGCCTTATACTGAAGCCTGGCGCAAGGGCGACATGCAGGCAGCTTGGCATTACATACAAGAACGCCTACCTGCCAGCGAGCGCGGTGCAGCGGCATCACCGGAAGTTATGCACCTTTCCTTGTCCCGGGCTTTGATGCTGGCGGTCTTCCAGCGTTTTTTCTTGATTGCATTCTGGTATGTGGTGGGTGGTATCGGCCTGGCGATTTTTGTGCGGGGAATTGTGGCCCTAGCAGAGCAATGGCCCCAGGCCGCCGCAAGGCCGAGATATCTCAAGGCCTGCGAGTGGGTTAACTGGGTACCGGTAAGGTTGCTTTCAATAACCTTCGGAATTGCCGGTGACCTGTCGGGTTGGCTGAGAGAAACCAGGGCAGGGATTGCTGGCATTACGAAAAAAACGCCAGAGGTGCTCATGATTTCTGCTAATGGGTCGTTAACCGGATATGCTCTTGATCCAGCGCGGTTTTCCCAGATTCACCCGGATGAGTGGGCCAGTTTTGGTGGGCGCAGCCTGAGTGCGGTGAGAGACCTGCTCAACCGGAGCATGCTCGTGTGGATATGCGTACTGGCGTTACTGGTTATTGCCGGAGTTGTCTGAAGAGTTGAGTAGCAAAATATAGCACTCAAGTTTTTGGGTGTTCGGGCGATAACAAAAGAACAATAATTCAGTTGTTTGTGATCCAAAGAGAGGCCGATGTGAAGCAACTCATTAATCCCGCAGTAGCACTGATGAACCGGTTGCCGATGCTGTACAAATTCAGCCTCATCAGCATCTTGTTCCTTTTACCGATTGGTGGGTTGTCTTGGCTCGTGATGACTGAGCTCAACCGCTCGGTTGAGACCATGACCCGCGGCGTCGAAGGCCTAGAGCAATTACGTCAGATTGATCGCCTTGTAGATGCTTCTTTTGACTATCGCGATTACCGCGCGCCCGCAGTGGCTAAAAATGAAGACGCCATCATGGCCCGCTCAGATGAAGCCGCGAAGAAAATTAGCGCTATTTTGGATGGCCTGACGGCGGAAGCCCGCTCATTTGACGTGTCTGGCGCTTGGGCCGATCAGGTGGAAGCCCTCAAATCTGATTGGCAGAGCGTCCGCGCAGATGATAACTACCAGACCAACTTTGATCCGCAGTTCAAATACTTCCAGGGATTTGTCCAGAAGGTATTGGCGCTTCTTCCCGGTACCATAGAGAGCTCAGGTTTGGGCCAGGGTACATCAAGAGAAAATCTACTAGTTCTTGGGTTGATCCGTGAAACCCTGCCAGAAGCTCGCAGCGTTATCGGGAAGGCACGCTCCTATGGCATGTATGCGTTGGTAGATGGCCAGATTGGTTATGCTCTCAGTGATAACTTCAACGAAATTTATGATGGCTTGACCAACCGTGGCTCGTTGGTTTCGCCGGCACTCACGCTAGCTGCAGACACTTCACCAGCGCTGGCATCCAAAGCGGGTGATGCATTGAGAAGCGTTGATGAGAGCCTTCTGAACGTCCGTGAACTGGTCGACCTGAATATCATCACGCCGATGCGGCTGGAGCTATCCTGGCAGGAGTATGACTCGCGTATTGCTACTGAGCTGACGGGTTATGGCGAGCTGAAAGCTGCTGCGTTTGATGTGATAGAAGCCAACTTGAATGCCAGTTTGGATCAAGAGGTGAGCCAGCGCCGCCTGATCGTAGTGGCACTAATCGTGGTTCTGCTTATTGTCGTGTACCTCTATATTGGCTTTTTCATGTCCGTGCGCACTGCGATCAACCGGTTCAGTGAGGCGGCGCGCAAAGTGGCGGCAGGGGATATGACGACCCGTATTTCACTCGATAACCGTGATGAGCTGGGTGAACTGACCGGCGAGTTCAACAGCATGACGGATCGCATTGCCGAGCTGATACGGTCTGTTAGTCGAACAACGTCTGACGTTGATCAGCAAGCTGCCAGAGTGAAAGTCACGGCTACTGCCAACAGTGAAGCAGTGGCGAACCAGATGGCAGAAAGTGGCCAGATTAATGAGGCCATGAGCCAAATGGTTGAAGCCGTGAGCGAGGTAACCGAAAGTGCTCACCGGGTTGCAGACAGTGCCACCGCCGCCGAGCAGGATACAGAAACCGGCCGTGGTGTGGTTTCGGATACCGTGGAAACTATCAACCGGTTGGCGACCGAAATTTCCGGTGCCGTGGATGTAATCAACCGAGTAAGCGAAGACAGCGACAACATTAGCCAGGTGCTTGTGGAAATCAAAGCGATCGCCGGGCAGACCAACCTTCTGGCGCTGAACGCTGCCATTGAAGCCGCTCGTGCGGGCGAGCAAGGCCGCGGTTTTGCGGTCGTTGCCGACGAAGTACGCTCACTGTCCCAGCGCACCCATAAGTCTACCGAAGAAATCGAGGGTATGATTTCACGGCTTCAGAGCGGCGTGAAAGATGCTGTCGCCGCCATGACCAACAGCCGTGATGTAACCCAGGCAACCGTTCAGAAATCCGGAGAAGTAACCGAAGCACTGAGCCGGATTGCCAAGGGTATCTCAGTGATTGTGGACATGAGCCACCAGATCGCCCAGGCAGCAGAAGAGCAGTCTGCGGTATCCAAAGATGTGAATGCCAGTGTTGCCCACATTGGTGAACTGGGCACATCGACTGCTGCTAATGCTAAGGAAACACTGGCTTCATCCAGTGAAATGTCCGAACTGACGGCTTCTCTGCAGAGACTTGTGGAAGCGTTTAAGGTTTGAAGTTGGGGCTACATCCCTGACTTCTTTTGATCCCACAAAATCTCTTCAGCGCCGTCCCGACGGGCTAATACCCTTGCGGCTACAAACAGCAGGTCTGATAAGCGGTTCAGATACTGGCGACCAAGAGGATTGATAGAATCTTCATGGCTTAGGGCAACCACCACACGCTCAGCGCGGCGGCACACTGCGCGAGCTAGGTGGCACTGGGCCGTTGCAGGGCTGCCGCCGGGCAGGATGAAATTCTTCAGGGGTGGCAGTGGCTCGTTCAGTTCGTCTAGCAGGTTTTCTAACCAACTGATGTGCTCATCGTTGATCGCCTTACTGCCTGGAATCGCAAATTCACCACCCAAATCAAACAAATGGTGCTGAATGCGGCGCATTGGCTCCAGCATCTCGTCGTCGCTGTCCAGAGTTTCAATTAGCAGACCAATGTGGCAGTTCAGCTCATCGGCCATGCCCATCGCCTCAACACGCTGGGCGTTCTTTGCAATGCGATTACCATCGGCCAGACCGGTAGAGCCGTCATCACCGGTGCGGGTGTAGATCTTGGAAAGGCGATTGCCCATGAAGAACTCCTTATTGGTTAAACGCTGATTAGTTAAGAGCTGATTGGTTAAAATCGTTATAAAGCTTGTACTCGCTCAGTCAACATTTGGTTTACCGGCGTGGCAATGTCATTGCGCTTTCCGCATTGCACAAGGTAACCATTAATAAAATCGATTTCGGTTTTACGTCCCGCCTTAACATCCGCGCGCATGGATGATGTATTGCTGGCGGTATTCCTCGCCACCGTTTCAACACGCTCTCGCAGAACTTCCGGTGCAATGTTCTCTGCGGTTTCCGCATGCAACAAAAGAGATATCTCCCGGCAAAGCCCGTCAATATTCTGCTGATAGAGAGGGGAGTCCAGAATCTCACCGTTAGGGCAGTCCAGCAGAGCCGTAAACGGATTGATCCCCGCGTTGACCACCAACTTCTGCCAGAGCCGCTTTAGAATGCTGTCTTCAGCATGAACCCTCAACCCGGTTGCAGCCAATTGCTGAACGACACCGGCGGTGTGGTTCTCCGCAAAGGCCGTCAGTGAACCCACCCAAGTATCCCCAGCCCCAGCATGAACCAATACATCCGGCGAAGGCCGATTCGCACCCTCGGTGGTACTGGCCACCAGAATCGGCCTCTCTGGCCAGCGTTCGGCAACCGCCTGCTGGCTACCGAGACCGTTCTGAAACAAAACAACAGGCGTGTCGACCGGAATACAAGGTAGCCAGCTCTCCAAAGCGGAGAGCGTATCTCCAGCTTTCGTTGTCACTAGCAGAAGCTGTACGTTCCCCGTTGATTGAAGCCAAGGAAGGCTAACAAAGGTGCGGGCCTCCCCAGAGTCCGGCGAAGCCGTCAGGAAGCCCCTCCCGAAACCTTGTGGAGCCAAGGATGGCGGAACAGAGCGTACAAGGACGTATTCACAGCGTGTTTCGGGAGGGGCTTCCTGACGGCTGAAGCTCCCCCCAAGCCCAAATTCATGTTCGGACATATCATTAAAGAGCCGAGGCAAAAAACCACAGTCCTCAGACGGCAAAAGGGCGGCCCAAAGCCGCCCCAAAGAACCCGCTCCAAGAATGGCAATCAACTCGCCACCCCCGGAACGCTCACCCACAAACACCATACCTACATGGCCTCAATGTCTGCGCGCTGCTGGTTCAACCGGCTCAGGTTACTCCGAGCCTCCGCCAGCTTCTCCTGCTCCTTAGCAACAACCTCAGCCGGCGCCTTAGCAGTAAACTTCTCATTGTTCAGCTTGCCTTCAAAACGCCCGATTTCCTTCTGCAGACGCTCAAGCTCCTTGTCCAGACGCTTCAGTTCTGCATCCTTATCAATCAGACCAGCCATAGGAACCAGCACTTCCATATCGCCCACCAACTGAGTGGTACTCATGGGAGCATTGTCGCCCTCAAACCACTCTAGGCTTTCCAGCTTGGCCAAAGAGCTCAGGAACTGACGGTTCTCATTCATCCGGCGCTGCCCGTCTGCGCTGTTGCCACGGAACAGAACCGGAATCTTCTTCGCCGGGGAAATGTTCATCTCGCCACGGATATTACGCACCGCCACAATCACACCCTTCAGCCAATCAATATCCTCGACGGCCTGTGAATCGTGCTTGCTGGCATCCATCTGCGGGAAAGGCTGCAGCATAATGCTGTCACCGGATTTGCCCGCCAACGGCGCAATGCGCTGCCAGATCTCTTCTGTGATAAACGGCATGATTGGGTGCGCCAAGCGCAGAACGGTTTCCAACACGCGAACCAGAGTGCGGCGTGTGCCGCGTTTGGCTTCGGCGCTAGCACTGTCGTCGCTCAGGGAAGGCTTGGACAGCTCTAGGTACCAGTCGCAGTATTCGTTCCAGATAAACTCATACAACGCGTGGGACGCCAAATCGAAACGGTACTGATCCAAGTGGCGGGTCACATCCTGCTCGCACTGCTGCAGTGCGCTGGTAATCCAGCGGTCTGCCAGCGATAGCTCAACCGGCTCGCCATTCACGCCGCAGTCTTCACCTTCGGTGTTCATCAACACGTAACGGGCGGCGTTCCACAGCTTGTTGCAGAAGTTGCGATAGCCTTCCAGGCGCTTCATGTCCCAGTTAATGTCGCGGCCAGTGGTGGCCATGGCTGCCAGGGTAAAGCGCAGGGCGTCAGTGCCGTGGGCAGAGATGCCTTCTGGAAATTCCTTTTCTGTTTGCTTGGCAATCTTTTTGGCCAGCTTGGGCTGCATCAGGTTACCGGTGCGCTTCTCCAGCAAAGGAGCAAGATCAATGCCGTCGATCATGTCCAGCGGGTCAATCACGTTGCCCTTGGATTTGGACATTTTGTCGCCGTTCTCGTCACGGATCAGGCCGGTGACGTAAACGGTCTTGAACGGAACCTGCGGCGTGCCATCTTCATTCTTCATGAAGTGCATGGTCATCATGATCATCCGGGCAACCCAGAAGAAAATGATGTCGAAACCGGTAACCAGCACATCGGTAGAGTGGAAGGTTTTCAGGCGCTCGTTGATTTCTGGCCAACCCAGAGTGCCGAACGTCCACAGGGCAGAGCTGAACCAAGTATCGAGAACGTCGTCGTCCTGTTTCAGTGCGAAATCCGCCGCCAAGTTGTGCTTCTCGCGCACTTCCTCTTCGCTGCGGCCCACGTAGATATTGCCTTCCGTGTCGTACCAAGCCGGAATGCGGTGGCCCCACCAAAGCTGGCGCGAGATACACCAATCCTGAATGTCGCGCATCCAAGAGAAGTACATGTTTTCGTACTGCTTGGGCACAAACTGAATACGGCCGTCTTCAACAGCTTCAATAGCCGGCTTCGCCAGAGTCTTGGCATCGGCAAACCATTGATCGGTCAGCATGGGCTCGATGATCAGGCCAGAACGGTCGCCACGGGGCGCGCTCAATACGTGATCTTCCACCTGCTGAACCAAGCCAGCGGCGTCCATATCGGCAACGATCTGTTTGCGCGCGTCTTCCCGGGTCATGCCGGCGTAAGTTGCGGGCAAGGAAGCATCCAGCTCAGTATTTTCAGTGCCGTCGCTGTTGAACACTTCGGCCTGTTCGCGAATGTTCGCGTCTTGGGTTAGCACGTTCATCATCGGCAGGTTGTTGCGTTTGCCCACGGCGTAGTCGTTGAAATCGTGGGCTGGGGTAATCTTCACGCAGCCGGAGCCTTTTTCAGGATCGGCGTGGTGATCGGCAATGATTGGAATGCGGCGGTTTACTAGTGGCAGCATGATGAACTTGCCAATCAGGTGCTGATAGCGCTCATCATCCGGGTGCACGGCAACGGCTGTATCGCCCAGCATGGTTTCCGGGCGAGTGGTCGCGACGACTAGATAGTCTTTGCCATCTTGTGTGGTTGCACCGTCGGCCAGCGGGTAGCGCAGATGCCAGAAATAGCCTTTCTCTTCCTTGTTCTCAACTTCCAGATCAGAAATGGCGGTGTGCAGCTTGGGATCCCAGTTCACCAAGCGCTTGCCACGATATACCAAGCCGTCTTCGTACAGACGAACAAACACTTCCTGCACGGCCTTGTAGAAGCCGTCGTCCATGGTGAAGCGTTCGGTGTCCCAGTCTACCGAGTTGCCCAGTCGGCGCATTTGGTCGGTGATGGTGCCGCCAGATTGTTCTTTCCAGTCCCAAATCCGCTTGGTGAATTCTTCTCGGCCCAAGTCGTGGCGGGTTTTGCCTTCTTCAGCGGCGAGTTTGCGCTCAACAACCATCTGCGTAGCGATGCCCGCGTGGTCACTGCCGACCTGCCACAGGGTGTTGTGGCCCTGCATGCGTTTGTAGCGGGTGAGCGTGTCCATGATGGTGTGCTGGAAGGCATGGCCCATGTGCAGGCTGCCGGTCACATTGGGAGGCGGGATAGCGAGGCTGTAAGATTCGCCTTCGCCACTGGGGCGGAAGTAGCCTTTGGATTCCCAGTTCTCGTACCACTGGCGCTCGATGTTTTCTGGCTGGTAGGTTTTTTCCATGGGTTTTGCTGGCGACCGTTTGATTGATTCACAAGGGAAAATTGAAACGCATGATTATACATGGTCGCCCGGATTGCGGCGAACCTGAGCGTTAGGCTAACGCTTTCGTTGATCGTGCACTTGAGGTTCGACACCCAGTGCTCTGAGTTGTTTGAAATGCGACCGAGCTTGGTTGAGAACCGCAGGGTCATTGTGGGCCACGAGAGCAAGGCGCTTGAATCTGTCCGCGTTTGCCGGAAGAGTCTCCGAAAGAATGATAACGGTGTCCCAGTCTTCAGCTACCGGCGGGCACAGCAGTATGCCGACTGATTCGATACAAGGTGTAGCGGCGTCGGGTATCACGCTGTGGGGAATGAACGCATCTGGGCTGAAGTTCCAAATCAAGTCGTCCAGTTCTTCAGCCTGTTGAGCGGTATCACACACAATGCACACCCGGTCGCCTTGCTGCCAAGCTTTGTTTACAAGCTTAGTGGCGTGCAGGTGGCGAGCGGCGGGGGTGTCCTGCAGCAGGATGTGAAACCAGTAACGCTGGTTTCTTGCCTGCTGCTCGGAGCCACCGGCAGCATGGCTGCCGGTTTGTGTTGCCGTACTGCTTTCCACATTGCTATCCAAATTACTTTCCACATTACTACCCGGCATGGGACATCAGGTAATCGACCAACAGCGGAACCGGGCGGCCTGATGAGCCTTTGGCTTTGCCGGAGTGCCAAGCAGTGCCAGCGATGTCGAGGTGCGCCCAGCGGTATTCCTTGGTGAAGCGCGACAGGAAACAAGCAGCGGTAATGGTGCCCGCCGAGCGGCCGCCGATGTTGGCCATGTCTGCAAAGTTGCTGTCTAGCAGGCTCTGGTACTCATCCCACAGCGGCAGGCGCCAAGCTTTGTCGCTGGCGCGATCGCCGGCGGCCAGCAATTCGTTGGCTAGCTCGTCGTTGTTTGCCAACAGGCCAGTAGCCTCGTGGCCGAGAGCAACGATGCAGGCGCCCGTTAGAGTGGCCAAATCAATCACGACTTCCGGGTCGAACTTTTTCACGTAGGTGAGGGCGTCGCACAATACTAAGCGGCCTTCAGCGTCTGTGTTGAGGATTTCCACGGTCTGGCCCGACATAGTGGTCACAATGTCGCCCGGGCGTGTGGCGTTGCCATCCGGCATGTTTTCAGCGGCCGCGATCACGGCAACCACGTTGATTTTTGGCTGGGTCTCCGCAAGTACTTGCATGGCGCCGAATATGGCTGCAGAACCCCCCATATCGTATTTCATTTCATCCATGCCAGCGCCTGGCTTAAGGCTGATACCGCCGGTGTCGAAGGTGATGCCTTTACCTACAAGAACATACGGCTTGTCTTTTGCGTTGCCACCGCGGTATTCCATTACAATCAGGCGGGGCGGCTGAGTGCTGCCTTTGCCGACCGCCAGGAGGGAATTCATACCCAGTTTTTGCATCTGCTTTTCATCAAGGATTTCCGTCTTGATGCAATCGTGGTCGGCTGCCATTTTACTGGCTTGTTCGGCCAGCCACACAGGGTGGCAGATGTTGGGCGGCATGTTGCCCAGGTCACGAGTGAAGTTCATGCCACGGCCGGTCGCCAAACCTAAGTTGAACGCTTCTTTCTGGGCTTTGCCGGTGTCTGAGGCGGCAACCAGAATTTTGCTGAGTTTGCGCGCATCAGGCTTTTCGCTTTTGAAGTCGCTGAACGCGTAGAGCTGGTCTTCCAGCGTGCGACCAACCAGGCTGAGTTTTGCCAGCTCTGAGCTTACGCCTTTATCGCCAGTCAGAGCCGTGTCCGAAAGGGCGATTAACACGCTTTTTGAGGGCCCGTCTTTTAGCACGCCCATCATTGCGATAAGCGCCTTGCGGAAGTTGGGCGGGTTGCGGTCTGCGTCTTTGCCGGTGCCTACAACTAGCAGCCTGCTCCAGGTTTGGTCACTCAACGGAATCAGGTTTGTGTCTGCGTTTTTGCCGCTGATGTCGCCGGCTTTCTGAAGTTTGCTGATCAGCCCGCCTAATGCGCCGTCTGCCTCGGTGGTGGAGGCCGGCCAGTCGCCTTTTTCTGGCAGGGCAATGACCAGGCAGTCGGCTTTGGTGTTCGCAATGGCTTTGCTGTTGAGGCTGAAGTTCATGGAAACTCCTGTTGGTGATCCGTGGAAGCCGCAGTTGTTGGCGGCGGGAATGATTTGTTCCGATACCACCAAGCATTGGGGTTTGAAGGTGGATTATCAAGCGGGGAGAGCAGGTTACTTCGCTTTATCGGCATATAATCTGTCGTGGCCTTAACGTGTCTATACTGTCATTCAGCCCCAAGGTTACATAGAATACGCGCAGTTTTCCTATTCCTCCATGTTCCGGTTTACACGGGCAGAGAAACCGTTTTGAGCATTATTTTCCGCTATCTCATCCGTCAGGTTATGGTCAGCATGGTTGCCGTTTCAGGCATCCTTCTGCTCGTGTTCATGAGTGGGCGTTTTATCAAATATCTGGCGGGTGCTGCTGAGGGTAAGATTGCACCCGGCGTACTGTTTGAAATCATGGCCTACCGTTTTCCCGGGTTTCTTGAGCTCATCCTGCCGCTGGGGCTTTTCATTGGCATATTGCTTGCCTATGGCCGGATGTACCTGGAAAGCGAGATGACCGTTTTATATGCCTGTGGTGTGAGTGATCGCCAGCTGCTTTCAAAAACACTGATAGGTAGCCTTGTGGTGATGGTCGTCGTCGGGAGTATGAGCCTGGTGGTTTCGCCCTGGGGCATGACGCAGGTTGAGAAAATTTTTACCGAACAAGCCAAGGCGACGGAATTCGACTTGCTTGCGCCGGGCCGCTTTCAGGAGCTTTCATCTGGTGGCCGCGTCACCTACACCGAGGCCCTCAGTGATGATAAACGTCGTCTGAAAGGCGTGTTTATTGCCGAATACGGCCGTGATGGCGAGGGTGTAAGCGTCATTGCTGCGGAATCGGGGTCCCAATTGATTGATGAGGAAACGGGCAGTCGTTTCCTTATTTTAGAGAACGGTGCCCGCTACGATGGAATGCCCGGCAAACTGGATTACCAAATCACCGGCTTTGAAGCCTATGGCCTGAAGATCCGCAGCGGTAGCATTGGCGACGTGGAGCTAGACGAGGGGGTTACCACCGGCCAGCTTATGCGCTCGGATGACCCCCGAGACAGGGCCTTGCTGCACTGGCGTTTTTCATTGCCGCTGATTGTTCCAATTGTCACGTTGCTGGCGGTGCGGCTTAGCCGCGTGAACCCCCGACAAGGCCGGTTTTTCCATCTTCTGCCCGCAATGCTTGTGTATGTTGCGTACCTTGGTTTACTCATCGTTGCTCGTGATGCCATGTCAGAAGGTAAGGTGCCTGAATGGCTGGGTATGCTTTGGGTACACGCTATCTTCCTTGCGCTGGGCTTGTGGCTGCATTTTGGCCCGGCCTGGCTTCACAAGCGAAAGGTAACGCGGACAGGGGCAGCCAATGCGTAAGATTGATCATTATGTGATGCGCAATGTTGGCGGGGCCATGCTCCTGGTGATGGTAGTGGTGCTATCACTGGATCTTATTTTTGCCTTCGTTGCTGAGCTGGACGACACCCGGAACAACTACCAAATCTGGGATGCGCTCTGGTATGTGGCTCTCACGTTGCCGCGCCGGATATACGACTACCTGCCGTTAGGGGCCTTTATGGGCTGCTTAGTCGGGCTGGGTTCCATGGCCAGTTCCTCTGAGCTTACGGTTATTCGCGCGGCAGGGGTTTCTCTTAAGCGGGTTGTCTGGTCGGCAATGAAGCCAGCATTGGTGATCGTTTTGGTGGGTGTTCTTATCGGTGAGTATATGGCGCCGCCAGCTGAGCGAGCCGCCCAGAGCTATAAAGCCGTTGCTCTGGGCGCCGGCAAAAATGTCGCGGTGGCCCATGGTGTATGGCATCGCGAAGGGGATGTGTTCATGCATCTTAATGCGGTGCAGCCTAACGGCGTACTGCATGGCATCTCCATGTTCCGTTTCAACGATCAGCGTCAGTTGATGGCTGCCAGTTTTGCGGAGCGGGCGACCTACAAGGGCGACCACTGGATGCTGGAAAACTCCACCACCACTCGCTTAGAAGGTGACTCCACGAGCCGCGAGGAGAATAAGTCTCTGCGCTGGGACACGGGTCTATCGCCTAGTGTATTGAGTGTGTTGATCGTGAAGCCAGAAAACCTTTCTATGACGGGTCTGTACACCTACGCCAGTTACCTTGGCGATCAGGAGCTGAATGCGTCTCCCTATTGGCTGGCGTTCTGGAAGAAAGCTCTAATGCCGTTGGGTACTGGGGTAATGGCGCTGGTGGCTATTTCCTTCATCTTCGGGCCATTGCGCTCGGTTACCATGGGTTTCCGTGTGTTTACCGGCTTGCTTGTGGGGCTGCTGTTCAAGTACATGCAGGATTTGTTGGGCCCAATGAGCTTGGTTTACGGTTTTAACCCCGTACTTGCGGTTGTCGTGCCGATTGCGGTGAATGCGGCGTTTGGTGCGGTATTGATGCGCCGGGCAGGGTAGCTGCCCAGCGCTTTGTTTCAGTCTGTTTTTGGTTTTTTTACCACACTTACAACAACGCTTTCTGAAACCCGGTCGGTTACTGAAAGACCGTTTACTGGGTAGAACAGCGCGACCATTGCCGGAACTGAAAGGAAAAGCGTTGCAGAACCGAGGTAATAGCCAGCGAGTAGGGCTATGAACAACACACCGGCGGCGGTTACGTAGCGACGAAGTGCTTGGCTCCAGCTTACGGATGTGCCATCCAGATTCTCTATACGTATACGCCATACCTGCATGCCCAATGTTTGTCCGACGCGCGTCCAAAAGTATGCAAAGAACAAGTACATCACCAAAAAAAGCGCAAATGTCAGCCCGGGCTCTCCGGATAATTGGCCCGTTTCAGCTTTTTGTAGAGGTGCATCCCAACTGGTGACCCAGCCGTTTGCCCAGCCGGTTATCATGGTGTAAATACCGGTGGTAACCAAGAGCACGGCAATGCTGATCAGACCGTCGTAAACAATGGCGAGAGATCGTTTAATAAACGACGCTGGGGGAAGCAGTTCGTCAGCGGCGTGGAAGCGACGGGGCATGGGTTCTCCTGTGATTTTTCACGTTTTTCATGTACTCGGCGTGTGCTAGAGTAGCGGATTTGCACACGCATGTAAGTATTCGTATTCAATCGCGGATCCGGCCGGTTTACGGTGGGATTTATGGAAGGGTATCAAAGGGCTATGAAAACCGCAGAGTTGCGACAGGCATTTCTCGATTATTTTAAACAGCAAGGTCACTCCATTGTTTCAAGCAGCTCGCTGGTGCCAGCGGATGATCCAACACTGCTGTTCACCAATGCGGGAATGAACCAGTTCAAAGACGTGTTTCTTGGTCGTGAGGAGCGCGACTATAGCCGCGCAACCAGCACCCAGAAATGTGTTCGGGCCGGCGGCAAACACAACGACTTGGAGAATGTTGGCTACACAGCGCGCCACCATACGTTCTTTGAGATGCTGGGCAACTTCAGCTTTGGTGACTACTTCAAACGTGAAGCGATCAACTATGCGTGGACATTTTTAACGGGCGAACAGTGGTTAAATCTGCCCTCTGAAAGGCTGTGGATAACCGTCTATGCAGACGACGACGAAGCCTACGACATCTGGAATAAAGAAGTGGGTGTGCCGGCGGATCGTATTATCCGTATCGGAGACAACGGCGGCGCCCGCTATGCCTCAGATAACTTCTGGCAGATGGGTGACACCGGCCCTTGTGGCCCGTGCTCCGAAATTTTCTACGACCATGGCCCAGATGTAGCAGGCGGCCCTCCTGGGAGCCCAGAAGAAGACGGCGATCGCTACATCGAGATCTGGAACGTGGTCTTCATGCAATACAACCGCACCGCGGATGGTGAAATGCTCAACCTACCTAAGCCTTCCGTGGATACGGGTATGGGCTTGGAGCGAGTGACAGCGGTTCTGCAGGGTGTGCACAGCAACTACGAAATCGATCTTTTTGATGACTTGTTAAAAGCGGCCTCTGAAATGCTTGGTGGCGCTGCAACCACTGAAGCCAGCCTGCGAGTCGTTGCGGATCATATCCGCTCCTGTGCGTTCCTGATTTCCGACGGTGTTATGCCGTCCAATGAAGGTCGTGGCTTTGTGCTTCGGCGCATCATTCGCCGTGCTGCCCGCCACGGGAATAAGTTGGGTGCCGCCGGCCCATTTTTCTACAAGTTGACCGGCGCCCTGGTTGAATTGATGGGCGAGGCTTTTCCGCAGCTGGTCAGTAGCCGGAAGCAGATCGAGAGAGTGTTGCTGCAGGAAGAAGAGCAGTTTGTAAAAACTCTGGATAAAGGCCTGCGCCTTCTCGAGCAAGATATTGCGGAATTGAAAAGCGAGATTATTCCGGGAAAAACCATCTTCACGTTGTACGACACCTTCGGCTTTCCGGTGGATCTCACCAACGACATAGCCCGTGAGCGCGGCTTGACGTTGGATTACGAGGGCTACGAAAAAGCCATGGAGAGCCAGCGTGAGCGGGCCAGAGCAGCCAGCAAGTTTGGTATCGATTACAACGCCGCCAGCCTAGGCATTGAAGGGAAGACCGAATTCACCGGTTATGACCAAGTGGATGGCCACGAGAAAATTCGCGCTGTGGTCGTGAACGGCGAACATAAAACCGCTGAAGCCGGTGATGAGGCCATTGTGGTGCTGGAGCGCACGCCGTTTTATGCCGAATCCGGCGGCCAAGTAGGGGATACCGGGTTGCTGACCTGGAGTGGCGGTCGTTTCAAAGTAACGGATACCCGCAAAGACGGGAATAACCACTTGCATGTGGGCACTCTTATTGAGGGTGAACTGTTTCCCGGTTTAGAAGTGGACGCACGCATTGATCACGGGCGTCGTGACAAGACCCGCCGCAACCACTCTGCAACTCACTTGTTGCACGCGGCTTTGCGTAAGGTTTTGGGCGAACATGTTGGCCAGAAAGGCTCACTCGTTGACCCAGATAAACTGCGTTTCGATTTCTCGCACTTTGAGGCTGTTACACCCGAGCAGCTGAAAGAGATCGAGCGCCAGGTGAACGAACACATTTTGGATAACACCGCGGTGCAGACCGACATAACGGATATGGAGCAGGCGCAGGAAAAAGGCGCCATGGCTCTGTTCGGCGAAAAGTACGGTGATGTTGTTCGTGTATTGAGTATGGGCACGGATAGCTACTCCGTGGAGTTGTGTGGCGGTACTCACGTGGCACGCACAGGCGATATCGGGCTGCTTCGGATTACATCGGAAAGTGGCATTTCTTCCGGTGTTCGCCGCATTGAAGCGGTGACCGGTTTTGGCGCGCTTGAGTGGGTGGATGAAACCGAACGCACTCTGCGTGAAGCGGCTCGCCTAGTGAAAGGCAGCCGGGAAACGATTATCGACAAGGTGCAGCAAACCATTGATCGCAACCGGCAGCTTGAGAAGGACGTTGATGCCCTCAAGGCAAAGCTGGCCAGTTCGGCAGGTAGCGACTTGGTAGATTCTGCGATAGAGGTCGCCGGCCTGAAAGTGGTTGCTTCCGAGCTTGAAGGTGCAGACCGTCAAACGCTCATGGAAACCGCCGACCAGCTTAAAAACAAGCTGGGTGAGGGCGTGGTTGTACTCGCCAGTGTTGAGGATGGAAAGGTGACCCTGGTGGCAGGTGTGACCAAGTCCGCAACGGGCCGAATCAAAGCAGGCGATCTGATGAAGCATCTGGCCGGCTTGGTTGACGGCAAGGGCGGAGGCCGTCCCGATATGGCTCAGGGCGGTGGTAACGACCCCTCAAAGCTTGCCGAAGCGCTTGCCGGTGTGCCGGAGTGGGTTGCGAAAAACATCGCCTAAGCAACTGTTTTTCTGAAGTGGTCGGGGTTTATAATTCTTGCCGCTTGTTTTTTGACGGGCAGGGCGTTCTGCTCTGCCATAGGCCTCAGATTCTCATATTGGAAAGACAATGGCTCTGTTTGTTCAAAAATTTGGTGGCACCTCGGTAGGTACAACCGAGCGCATAGAGGCAGTAGCTGAGAAAGTGTGTGGCTTTCGCAATGCGGGCCATGATGTTGTGGTGGTGGTTTCTGCCATGAGCGGTGAAACCAATCGGTTAATTGGGCTGGCCAATGATATTACGGAAGAGCCCGTTTCGCGCGAAATGGATGTTCTGATTTCTACGGGGGAACAGGTAACCATGTCTCTTCTCTCCATGGCTCTGCAGAAGCGTGGTTGTGATGCGCGTTCTTATACCGGGTCGCAAGTCCGCATACTCACGGACGACGTGCACACTAAGGCACGCATCAAGGCGATCGACGAACAGCGCATACGTGCGGATTTGGATGCGGGTCGTGTGGTGGTGGTTGCCGGATTTCAGGGTGTTGATGAAAACGGCAATATAACCACATTGGGCCGGGGCGGTTCCGATACCACCGCCGTGGCTCTAGCAGCCACGCTGAAGGCTGATGAGTGCCAGATCTATACCGATGTAGACGGCGTTTACACGACAGACCCTCGAGTGGTGGACAGTGCCCGTCGTCTAAAGCGGATTACATTTGAAGAAATGATGGAAATGGCGAGCCTGGGCTCTAAAGTGCTTCAGATTCGCGCCGTAGAATTTGCGGGCAAATACAACGTTCCGTTAAGGGTTCTCTCCAGCTTCGAGGAAGGTGAAGGTACCCTGATTACATTTGAGGAAGAAACCGCCATGGAACAACCGGTCGTCTCCGGCATCGCTTTTAACCGTGACGAAGCCAAAGTTACGATCTCGGGGGTGCCTGACACCCCGGGTAGTGCACTGTGCATTCTGAAGCCAATAAGCGAAGCCAACATTGATGTGGACATGATTGTCCAGAACGTTGGTGAGGATAACCGGACTGCCTTCACCTTTACTGTTCATCGCAACGATTTTAATCGTGCCAAAGACGTGCTTCAGCGCGTTTCAGACGAGCTGGGTGCACGGGGAGTGAGTGGCGACACCAAGATTGCAAAGGTCAGCATCGTCGGTGTTGGTATGCGCTCTCATGCGGGAGTGGCGACCAAAATGTTTGAAGCGCTCTCGGTTGAGGGTATTAACATTCAGATGATTTCCACATCAGAAATTAAGATATCTGTGGTGATCGATGAGAAATATCTTGAGCTTGCGGTTCGCGCCCTTCACAGTGTGTTTGAGCTCGACAAGCCTGGGGTAGAAGAAACCTTGTAACTCAGGCAGCGGCCTAGATGTTTAGGGCTTTAAAAAAAGAGATTTATTTTCTGACCTTGTGCCCGCATGTGATCGTATAAGGGAATGTGCGGGTTATGGTTAGCCAGTGATCTCATTATAACTGATGGAAACCAATCAAAAATTACTTGTCGGAACAGGTAGCTCTGGATAGGGAGTAAGGGATATGTTGATTCTAACTCGCCGTGTTGGCGAAACGTTGATGGTCGGTGATGAAGTCACCGTTACCGTGCTCGGGGTAAAAGGAAACCAGGTGCGAATTGGTGTGAATGCACCAAAAGAAATTGCAGTTCACCGGGAAGAAATTTACCAGCGTATTCAGTCTGAAAAGGGTCTGGAAAAAGGTCTGGATGAGCCGGAGCCCGGCAATAGCTGAGCCGAGAAAAAAGACCGTTCAGGGGCAGCCCGGGCGGTTTTTTTATATGTGGGTGAAATGAAGACGAAAAAAATCACGTTACCCCTATGAAAACAGAAACATTATGGTAATATACGCCCCGTTCTCAAGGAGAGGTGGGTGAGTGGCTGAAACCAGTTCCCTGCTAAGGAACCGTACGCGCAAGTGTACCGAGGGTTCGAATCCCTCCCTCTCCGCCATTTCTTTTTAATAAGAAAGGCAGAACAGGTTGAAGTAACGACCAACCACAATAAGTGATCAACGTGCGGCTGTAGCTCAGCTGGATAGAGTACTCGGCTACGAACCGAGCGGTCGGAGGTTCGAATCCTCCCAGCCGCACCACTTTTTGCAAGTTCCTCTCGAAAAGGCCCTGCCTAATATCGAGAAAAGTTTTAGCGGCTGTAGCTCAGCTGGATAGAGTACTCGGCTACGAACCGAGCGGTCGGAGGTTCGAATCCTCCCAGCCGCACCATAAGTAAGACCAAAACGCCTCCGTCTGTGAATCCCACAGGCTGGGGCGTTTTGCTTTGAGTGGCAGATATTGTCTGACCCGCTCCGGTCGAAACGACTTACAGCGACGCAGCAGACCGCGCCGCTTGGTCGTAGAGCCCGGATATTCCCCTCAAGAAGCCAGCTACAGCGCCCGTGTCAGCTCCTGAAAACCCCAGACTCCGTAGCGAGTCCACTAGGCACTCCTCGCGAATTTCGCGGTAACGCTGGCAAACAGCCGTGCCTTCTTCTGTGGCCGAGTAGTAAGTCTCTTTCCCACGCTTTTCCGACATCACCACCCCGTGCTTCAGCAATTTCTTGAGCGCGTAGGTAACGGTATGGCTATCTTCTACATTCAGCACCAAGCAGATATCTGCGGTTCTTTTTGCGCGATTGCGGTGGTTCACGCTATGCAGCACGAGTACGTCCAGGGGGCTTAGCTCTTGCAGGCCGGCTGCATTCATGCAGCGCACCACCCAGCGATTAAATGCGTTGCCCGCGACAATCAGTCCGAACTCCAGTTCAGATAGCTCCATTGCGCTGCCCGAAGCCAAGTGCGCCGACGAAACGATTGGGCCTACCTTACTGTGGGGAGTGTTGCCGGTATTGTGGTGATGCTTGGAGTCATTGAGTTTTTTCATAATGAGTGAGGTACTCCCTATTTACATACGGGTGCTTCGTTGCCAGGGCAGTTTAACGCCGGCTATCTGCCCATTTTACTGGGTAGATACGTGACGATTTCGGGAAACAGGGTGATGAGAATCACGCCGCTTAAAATCAACAGAAAATAGGGCAGTGCCGCCCAAGCAATCCGCAGAATGTTTTCTCCGGTCAAACCCTGAATCACGAAAAGGTTAAACCCTACAGGCGGAGTAATTTGGCTCATTTCCACGACGATCACGAGGTAAATGCCAAACCACAGAAGGTCGATACCTGCGGCCTGAACCATCGGCAGAATCACCGACGTGGTCAGAACGACTACCGAGATACCATCTAGAAAGCAGCCCAGAAGTATGAAAAACAACGTCAGCGCTACCAGTAACATGTAGGGCGACAAACCTAGGGTGTTGATCCAAGACGCCAGCTCCCGCGGAATGCCGGTGAAGCCCATTGCGGTCGTTAAAAAGTGGGCGCCCACCAGAATGAAGGCAATCATCGACGAGGTTCTTACGGTTCCCATTAGCCCGCTGGCGAACGTGTTCCAGCTCATTGAGCCGCTCTTCCAGGACAGTAGGTGCGCCAGAGCCACCCCGATAGCTGCTGATTCAGTGGGTGATGCCAATCCCGCGTATATAGAGCCGATAACCCCGACAATCAGCAGCATTACCGGAATAAGAGGGCGGCTGCGGCGTACCTTTTCCTTGAACGAGAAGGATTCGGCCTCGCCTACGGGCACGCCGGAAGGGTTCAACAGCGACCAGATCATGACGTAACCCGCAAACAGGGACATGAGCATCAACCCTGGCAGGATACCCGCAACAAACAGACGCGCGATGGACTGTTCCGTTGCTACGCCATAAACAATCAGAATGATGGAAGGGGGAATCAGCAGCCCAAGGGTTGCTGATCCGGCCAGCGTTCCGAGGATCTGGTTCTTGTTGTAGCCACGCTGGGTGAGTTCCGGTATCGACATTTTGCCAATGGTTGCCGCGGTCGCGGCGGACGAGCCAGATATGGCCGCGAAAATGGCGCAGCCTATAATGTTGGTATGCAGGAGCCGCCCGGGCACCTTGCCAACCCAGGGTGAGATGCCACGGAACATCTCTTCCGACAAGCGTGAGCGAAACAGTACTTCGCCCATCCAGATGAACATTGGCAGCGCCGCCAGATTCCAAGACACGCTGGCACTGTAAAACGCAGTCGACAGACTGACTCCCACCGGAATGTCGCTTAAAAAGTACAGTGAAATACAACCGATGGCGGTTAATGAAAAAGCAACCCATAACCCAGCGCCGAGAAACGCCAAAAGTAGACAAAGCAGCAGCACACTTATCCAGATCATTTCCATGTGACTACTCCTGGGGTGCTTCGTTTGTCAGCTGGAGAATACGGCCCGTAACGAGTGAAAACAGTGCATCCAGCAAAGCAATCAACAGCCAGAGAAGGCCTAGGGTCATGACAAGCTGGGGAATCCAGAGGGGGACAGGCACCATGCCGATGGAAAGATCGCCATAATCGTAGCTGTCCCATGCCAGGCGTGCACTATGCCATGTAGCAAAGCCTGTGATAGCGGCCGCAACCAGAGTGACTGCCATATCCACGATACGGTGAACAAATTTGGGTAAGTACTGAAGCACGAGGGTGACGCGGATATGGCCGCCCTGCCAGAATGTGTACGCAAGGCCAAAAAACGTTGCGCCAAGCAGCAAAAATGAAGCGAGTTCCGCAAGCCCTGGTACATTCAGGCCGAGAGCGTTGAAGCCGACCCATCCCAGAAGCTTGTCCAATACGCGGCCCAGTACTTGGGCCACGATTAATACCATGATAAGGGTTAGACACAGCGCAGAAAGTGCGCCGCCCAGCCTGTAAAATGCATCAAGTGCTCGGCGCATCAGTCTGCTCTCTCGTTATCGTCTGCGTGGCGCAGCGTTGTCGTTACCGGTCGTGGTACGCATCAAGTAGAGCCTGACCATCTTCACCGGCACGGTCGAGCCATTCCTCGGTCATCGTTTCACCAATTTTTTGCAGGTGTTTGACCAGCTCCGGGGAGGGCTCAGATACCTCAATGCCGTTATCCTGCATGATTTTTATCTTCGCTTCAGTTTCTGCTTTACTGGCTTCCCAGCCGCGCTTTTCTGCCACTTCAGCGGCGTCTTCCAGCGCCTTTTGAGCCTTCTCAGGTAGGCGATCAAAGGCTTTTGCGTTAACAACGACCATGTTTTTCGGCAGCCACAACTGGGCATGATTAAAGTGGGTCAGGTAATCCCAAGCACGCGTATTGGCGCCGGTAGAAGGCGAGGTGATCATCGCGTCAACACGGCCGGTGCCGAAGGCTGTTGGTATGTCGGGTACCTCAACCTGTGTCGGTATTGCGCCGAGCAATTCCGCAAGTTGTTCGCTGGACTTGTTGTAGGCGCGCATCTTTACGCCTTTCAGTTCTTCACCGGTTTTCACCTCAAACCGGGTGTAGATACCCTGAGGGGGCCAAGGCACTGCAAAAAGAAGCTTTAAACGCTGACCTTCCAAACGCTTGGCGAGCACATCTTTTGAAGCTTGCCAAAGCTTCCAGGCTTGATCGTAATCACTGGCGAGGTAGGGCACTGAATCGACTTCAAACAGCGGGTCCTCGTTTGCGAGGCGCGACATGATCAGTTCACCAATGGGAACCAGCCCGCGACGCACGGAGTTTTTGATTTCCGGATGTTTGATCAGAGAACCACTGCTGTGAACCGTAATATCCAGTTCCCCGTCGGTAGCTTCCCGCACATCGTCAGCGAACTGGCGAATGTTAACGGTGTGGAAATTGGAATCGCCGTAGGGTGTGGGCATATCCCAGTCTGTGGCCTGGGCGCTGCCAACCGCCAACGTCAGGGCTGCGGCTGTGAGCACGCTGCCAAGGCGCTTAATGTACGGGGCAGAAACAGAGTGCTGGTGAGAGGAACTGGTGCTTTTTTGCATGATGTTTGCATCCTGGCACTGACATTCACGATGGACGTCAGTTGTGTCTGTTGTTGTATTTTTTAAAGCACAGATCCGAGGGTCGTTATCGAAACCGGTTCTGTGCTTTATCTGCTCAAAACTAGTTGCGAGCTATCACACTGTCAAACTTATCGTCACGAAAATGTGGGGATGTTATCTCTGTAATACCGATAATATATCAATAAAATGTAGCCTAAGGTGCAGAATGAGAGAGGCTGGAACAGACAGAACCAGGTGGCGCTGGTTCTGCCGTAGAGTCTCAGCCGGGCATCCGGCTCAGGGTTTGGGGCTGCCCATAATCGCTTCCATTTCACCGGGCCGCGGAGCACCCTGTTTCATCTGGATATTTCCATTGCCGTCCCGGTAATAGGTGCTCGGCGTGGCGCTTAGCCCGAGGCTGGACATCAACTGGTTGTTTTTCCGAACTTTTTTAGCATTTTTGCTGACTATGTTGCGATCCACCTCAATGCCACCCTTGCCATGATTCTGCTGGTTTTCTTTTAGAGCCTTGCGGGGGTTATCTGAGCCCAGAATCGTGGCAGCCTTAGGCAGGCTGTCCTGCTTCAGAATGCCCACCATGACATGGCGTAACTGGACTTTTCCGGCATCAATCCAGGGCTCGGCAGCTTGACGAAACCGGTGACAGAACGGGCAGTTCGGATCGGTAAAGGTATATACGATGACCGGTGCGTTGGCATCGCCATCACGCACCCAGTCAGCGTTTTCAACCTGGCTCCAGGCTTTGTCATTCTGCGGCCCCCTGACCAGCTCCTGTATTTTCGACTCAGTGAGGTTCTCACCGCTGGCGGTCAGCATGGTTCCAACGACCACATGCTTTCTGTCCGAAGTGAGATAGAAAGCGACGGCGCGGCCCTGCATATCGCCAACGTAACCGGTCATACCTCCGGGAGCCTCGAAACTGCCGGCGACAGTTACGCCCCGGTCGATCAGTTGCTGAACAGCGTCGGCATACTGCTCTTGCACCTGACCTTGGGCCAGGGCAGGCAGACTCAGGGTGCTGGCGACCAGTGCGGCGGCAAGCAGTGAGGGCTTGAGTAAAGATTCTGGTAGTTGCATAACAAGTCTCCGGATCGGAATCAGTCGGTGTCAAAGTTTCTGAGATTGTGAGCCAGCGTTGCCTGTGACAGCTCTCCGAGGTGGGCGTCTACCTGCTGGTCGTTGGCATCGTAAAACAGCGTTGTTGGCAAGGCCTGGCTGCCGGTCGTTCGGCCAAGGCTGGCGCTGATGTCCGTCAAAACATTTTGCAGCGAGAGCTTATGCTGGCCCATGAATTGAGTGATGGTTTCGGGCTGTTCGCCTTGGTTTACAAAGACAAAGGTGATGTTAGGATTATCCTGCTGAGCTTTTTCCAGTACCGGCATTTCACGGATACAGGGCGGACACCAGCTGGCCCATAGGTTCACTACCATCGGCTTGTTATCAGCCACTTCTGCCAGCGTAACCGGGTTGCCGTCCAGCAGAGTGAACGTAGCCTCGGGTATGCCTCTGGAGCTGCTTTCCATCAAGGTTACCAGTAGTGAAACAGAGCCCCACACCAACAGGCCCGACGCAGCGGCGATGGAGAGTGATCTGCGGATTCTCGGATGGCGCCAAAGCTTCCAGCCAGTCAGAGCCAGTGCGCCAAGCAGGCCGGCGATAACGCTGAAGCCGCCGTCTCTGATATCAATAATGCCCCATAGGTTTTCCTGGTAGTGTTCAAAGTACTGGATAACAAAACCGATACGCGCTGCCACCAGAGCAACCAGAAAAATATCAGACAGGGTTCCTGCCACGGGTACTCCTTCCTTGCGTCCGGTAATAGCACCAACAATCAGAGCAATCACAAACGCACTGATCAACAGAAGCTGAGCCAGAGGCAAGCTCAGCGGACCGATATTAACCGATAACATCATCACTCCTTGTTCATGATTGGCGGGCAGCTGCGAGGCGGTTCAGGAACTGCCTTGCGGAAACTTCACCGATGGTGCGCTGCGCACGGTATTCCTGGCCATCAGGGCCAATGATAAGAATGGTCGGAGGGCCTACGACCTGCAGTTTACGCATGAGTTCCTGATCCAGCTTATCGTTAGCCGTCACGTCAGCTCGCAGTAGTTGCATATCCGAAAGCGCCTCCACAATCTCGGGGTCACCAAATACCTCCTTTTCGATCACTTTGCAGGAGATGCACCAGTCAGCGTAGAAGTCCACCAGTGTCCACTGGCCTTTGCTACCGGCGCTTTCGACTGCCCGGTTCAGATCGTTTACGGACTTGAAACTGTCGAAGCGTGCGTGAGCTTTACTGGCAGCCGGTGTGGCGTTACCGGAACCGGCCAGAGTGGCGAGTGGCTGCCAGAGTTGTGTACCGCCGGCCGCGGCACCGATCACCATCAAGGCTCCCCAGAGGGTGATCACAGCGCCCGTGCTGCTCATCAGAGTTTTTAGTGGTGCTTCTGTACTTTGAGTGTTAACAACCTGCCGCACAGACAGGCCTAAGGCCAGTGCGAGTGCGCCCCACAGAGCCAGAATCAGGGGATCGTCGAGGATACGTTCAAGAAACCAGACGGCGGTACCCAGCAGAATGAATCCGAAAACGGCTTTCACACCGTTCATCCAGGCACCGGGTTTTGGTAACAGCCCGGAACCGATCGTTGCCAGAGCGATAAGCGGTGCGCCCATGCCCAAGCCCAGTGCCAGCAGAGCGAGGCCACCAAAGCTGGCGTTGCCGCTATCTGCTATGTAGATAAGAGCTCCGGCAAGTGGTGCAGTCATACAAGGGCTGGCCAGAAGGGCGGAGATAAAACCCATTACCGCAGCACCACTCAGGCTACCGCCTTTTTGCTTGCTGTTAACCTGGTCCAGGCGGTCGCGGATAAACGCGGGTAGCTGCAGCTCGTAAAGCCCGAACATGGATAGCGCCAGCAATACAAAGATCACGGCCAGAGGCGCTATAAACAGGGGTGCTTGCAGCATGGCCTGCAGGTTCGCGCCGGCCAGTGCCGCGGCAACACCCAGAAGGGCGTAGGTTATGGCCATGGCGACAACGAACACCAGCGAGAGTATAAAGGCCCGGCCACGCAGGGCATCGCTGCCGACAATAACGGCAGATAGAATTGGAATCATTGGCAGAACGCAGGGTGTGAAAACCAGAAGAAGCCCCAGACCAAAAAAAATCACGAGGTTCCATATGAGTCCGCTGCCCGCAAGCTGGCTGGCAAGCGACTGGTCTTCAGCCAGTTCATTGCTGGCCGCTGCTGAAGTCACATCCCCGTTGCTGCCGGGGCCACTGATGTCTGCTGCCTGAACCTCCTGGCCAGAGAAATCCACTCTGACTGTTTGCGGCGGATAACACAGCCCGGCTTTTGCGCAACCTTGCCAAGTCAGTTTCAGAGCGTTGGCGTCACCGGTTGTGATGAGTAGTTCGGCAAGATTGAAGTAGACTTCGGAGTCACCGAAGAACTCGTCGGTAATCGTCTTGCCAGAGGGGTAGCTTACGTCGTTCAATCCGGTGTTGTTGCCTTCAACTTTCATCCGGTCACGGTACAAATAATAACCGGGTGCTATATCCCATAGCAGGGTAACAGTTCCGTCGTTGTTGTCCTGTAAGCTGTACTTAAAGGCCTGGTCTACGGGCAGAAAATCATTGTTGTTTCCCAGCGGAGATTGGCCGTAAGCCGGCAGCCCTGTTGCTAAAAACGAAAGAGCGGATAACATCAGTAACCATGATCGGATCGTTCTCACGAAATACTCCTAGCCTGTCAGGCGTCGCAGACGCTTTCAATTGTGAGGCGGCAGTCTGAAGGCAGGGGATTAAGGAAACATTAAGAGCCGTGAACGAACGCCAGGTTAAGAAGAGCTCCTTGGTGTTTCCGTGTTAACAGGGGCAAGTTTAAATCGTGCACATATTACTGGTAGAAGATGATGACCTTGTTGCGTCCGGGCTGGAAGCCGGCCTGGAGTTGCACCACTGCGTGGTTGATCGCGTACGCACGGGGCGCGAGGCAAGGGCGGCGTTGGAGCACTTTGCCTGTGATGTGGTGATACTGGATCTCGGGCTTCCCGATGGCGACGGTCTGGACGTGTTATCCCACTGGCGACGGCAAGGCATAGATATTCCGGTTCTTATCCTGACGGCAAGAGATGCGGTGCAAGAGCGCGTTAAGGGCCTGGAAGCCGGTGCGGATGATTATGTGCTTAAACCCTTTGAACTGGATGAGCTGGCGGCCCGCCTGCGTGCGCTGGTGCGCCGGGCGGCCGGCCGTTCGGTGTCAGAAATATGCCACGGTGACGTTCGGATGCGACCCTCAACGGGCGAAGTATTCCGGGCCGGGCAGCCTGTCGCACTCTCACGGCGGGAGCTGGCATTGCTGGAAAAACTGCTCAATGCCCGAGGGGTGGTTTTGTCCGAAGATCAACTCAAGGACAGCCTCTATGGCATGGATGTGGATGTTGAGAGCAACGCGCTGAACGTGCACATCTACCATTTGCGTCGCAAACTGGGTAAAGGTCTGATTTTGACTGAGCGTGGCCTGGGGTATCGCCTGGGTGAACCATTAAGCGCGCCCGGAGCGAGAGAATGAGCCTGCGCCGCAGATTGCTCTGGTTTCTGGGGTTGTCTTTCGTGCTGCTCTGGTTGTCTGTGGGTTTGCTGATGTACCTGCATCTGAATCAGCAGGTCTCAAAAACTCTTGATCAGCGCCTCTCGTCTTCCGCCAATATGGTTGCTGGCCTGATTGCTCGCCAGCCAGAAATGCTGGTGGCTACCAACACACATCCTTTGCTTCTTGAACCGGAAAGCGAAGGTGTTGCCTGTCAGATCCGCGCTGCCAATGGGGAGGTGCTGTTACAGACCAGCGGTGTCCGTGGCACATCTCTGAGCGATTCCCGGCCGGGCTTTTCCAGTCGCCGTATTGGTGAGGAAGAGTGGCGCCTGTATACCCTGAATCAGGAGGGTGTTTTCATTACCACGGCGGATCGAATGTCTGAACGCACAATGCTGGAAAATAGTATTATCCTGGTTATGGTGGTTCCTTTTACATTGGCGCTTTTGGGCAGTCTTGCGGTGCTTTGGTGGGGCATTCGTGGCGGTCTCAGACCGCTTCAGCGACTGCACGACGAACTGCGCCAGCGTGATCCGTTCAATCTGGAGCCAGTGCGTATCGGCGATGCACCCTCCGAGCTGGCACCTGTGGTTGAAACTCTGAACGGGCTGCTTGCCCGGGTTGCGCGAACAGTCGCCCGGGAGCAGCGTTTTGCCAGCGACGCAGCCCATGAGTTCCGTACGCCTCTGACCGGCATTAAAACCCATTTGCAAGTAGCCCGGCGAGTGACTGGCGATAAACAACAGCTTGCGCTCGCCAACGCAGAAAAGGGCGTCGTCAGGATGCAGAGAGTTACAGAGCAGCTTTTGATGCTGGCTCGGCTCGAGCAGGGAAATCCATGGCAGGAAGAAAAAGGTAGCAGCGTAAACGATGTTCTTGAGAACGCTCTGGCGGATATTCCGGACCGCAGGCGTTTACGCGTTGAAAATCGTATTGCGAGTGAGAGTGTAAGAGTTCCTCTGACACTGGCAGCGGTTGCCTTGCGCAACCTGGTTGATAACGCCCTGAAGTATTCGGCGAACGAATGTATTGTGATGATTGATAAAGAGTCGAATGCGACCCCGGAAAACCCGGCTGCTGCGTGCTTTCTTGTACGGGATTCTGGTGGGCCTGACCGATCAGATGCCCGCTGGCCTGTAAGCGAAGGGCGCGCCAGTGCGCTCGCCAGCCATGGCCTGGGTTTGACCATTGTTGAAACCATAACCACGCAATATGGTGGCACACTGGTTGCCACTTATAACGATGCGGGCGGGATGGACTGGTTGCTACGGTTGCCTTTGATTTTCAAACCCTGACAGGGTACTGACAATGCTATTGAATTGTGATATTGGTGAAAGTTATGGCGCCTGGACTATGGGTCTGGACGATCAGGTGATGCCGTATATCGACCAAGCGAACATAGCCTGCGGCTTCCATGCCGGGGATCCACTGGTTATGTACAACACTGTGGGGCTGGCGCTGCAGCACAAAGTAACCCTGGGCGCACCCCGGCTTACCCCGATCTCCAGGGCTTTGGGCGGCGCCCAATGGTTTGCCGCCCGGACGAAGTTCACGCCATGGTGCTTTATCAGGTGGGTGCGCTGAGCCAGATTGCCGCCGCGCAAGGCGGGAGCCTCAGCTACGTAAAGCCTCATGGCGCGCTCTATAACGACATGATGCGAGATGAATCTCTTATGCGAGCTATTCTTGGCGCGCTAAGCCAGTCTCCCGGGAAACTGGCACTGATGGCGATGACGACCGCAGATAATCAGCTCCTGAAAGCGCTTTGTGCAGAATACAGGGTTGAGTTACTGCTGGAGGCGTTTGCTGATCGCGCTTATAACGAAGAGGGGTACATTGTACCCCGGAGTACTCCGGGCGCAGTACACCATAGTTCTGACACTATTTTGCGCCAGGTAATGGCCATTTCCCGGGGCGAAGCGATCCAGACGATTGCCGGGAAATCACTCTACCTTGAGGCGGATACCCTGTGCGTTCACGGTGATAACCCGGAGTCTGTTGCCGCTGTGCGCGCTATCCGTAAAGCGCTGGAGGAACAGGCAGCCTGAGCGTTTTCAAAGCCTGAACCGGGATACCAGAGTCTGCAACTCGCTGCCAAGCCGGGCTAACTCTGAGCTGGAACGGGCTGTCTGATCGGAGGAAGCTGCCGATTGATCGGTGACGTCACGAATGCTGGTGACATTCTGGCTGATCTCTTCCGCTACAGATGTTTGTTGTTCCGAGGCGGTGGCAATCTGGTTGTTGTATTGTTTAATTTCTTCCACTGAGTGAGTGATCCGCTCAATGGATGCGCCCGTTGCCGTGGCTCGCTCGAGGGTATGAGAAGCCAGCGACACACTGGACTCCATTGCGGATACGGAATTTTTTGCGCTGCTTTGCAGGGTCGTTACCAGTGCCTCAATTTCTTGTGCAGAACTCTGTGTGCGCTGAGCCAAGGAACGCACTTCATCAGCAACGACGGCGAAGCCACGGCCTTGCTCGCCGGCCCGAGCAGCTTCAATTGCCGCGTTCAGTGCCAGCAGGTTGGTCTGTTCAGCAACAGATTTGATCACATCCAGAACCGTCCCTATGTTGGCGGTTTCCGCTTGCAGGCCCTGAATAATTTGCATGCTCTGGTTTACTTCCTGAGACAGGTTGTTCACCTGGCTCACCGTTTCCCTAACTTCGTGTTCGCCCTTCGTCGCCTGATTGGCCGCATCGGAAGCAATCGTAAAGGCCTGCTCCGCGTTGCGGGCAATATCGGCAACCGTTGCCGTCATTTCGTTCATCGCGGCAGCAACCTGATCGGTTTCCTGCTTTTGGCGGTTAATCCCATCGCTGGTCTGGCTGGTAACAGTTGAAAGCTCTTCGGCAGACGCCGCGATGTTGGTCGCACCAGATTCAATACTTCTCACAAGTTCGCGCAAGCCGCTGACCATGGTTGCCAGAGCTGCCATCAGGCGACCTATTTCGTCCGTCCGATTGTTATCGATATGAACGGAGAGATTGCCAGAAGCAACCTCTGAAGCGATTGCAACGGCGTGGTTGATGGGGGCGGTGATAGATCTGGTGATCAGGTAAGCCATCACAATGCCAAGCAACACCGCAATACCCGTTGCACCAAAAATCAGCGTGATAGCTTGCGTGCGATCGGATTCCATCTGGCTTGTCTGCTGTTCTCGTAGGCTGTTTGCCGATTCGATAACGCGGTTGGCTGTGGCGACCATTTCAGTTGAGAGTTGCTCGCCGGATTCGGTCAGACTGACCACGTTCTGGAATTCACCAACGTAGGCGTCTAGCGCTTTGAACACTTGCTGTTTTTCCTCATCGCTGGTTGCTGAGGATTTCAACGGCCCTTGCATTCGTTTTGCGTCTTCCAGATACGACTTCGCACTGCCAGAATCTCGCTCTACCAAAAACGTTCGCTCAGAGCGGCGCATATCTTCAAAAATTGCCGATGCAAAAAACAGTGAGCTGTTCGCGTTGAGTGATGATCCCAATATCCTAGCTTTGGTTTCCAGTTGGCTGAGCGCTCCACTCCGCTGGCCAATGTTTGCCTCGACATCACCCATCAGTGCCTGGTATATCGCAATATCCATCTGAATGCTTTCAAGGGTGTCGATATCTGCCTTTGCGGTCATTAACGGCTGGATATTTCGTGTAATTTCCAGAACCCGGTCGCCGTGAGCCTGAGACGCACTGACCTTTGCTGTCTCACCTGTTAATAAAAAGTTCTTTTCTTCTATCCGCGCTTCGGTCAGGCCTGTGTTGACCTGTCCAAGCATTGCCACCATATCTGATTGCTGACTGTATGTTTGTAGAGCGCGATTGCCCACCACCCCCACTAAGATGGTGAGCAGCAATAACAGCGCAAAGCCCCCCGCCAGCTTGCTCCGGATGGACATGTCGCCGAAGAAGGTTGCAAATTTCATAGTGTTCCCTTAGATCTGTGAACCGTCGTGATACAAAAAAAGGCGCATCTGTCGCTTTTGTTATCGCTGTATTAAGTACGTTTTCAGGGATAGATTCCAGCCTTTTACGGTAACAATTGATTGCTGAGGCAGGGTAAAGCGATTCATAAATAGCCGAGGGTGGAGTAAACAACTGTCAGGAAAGCATTGGCCGGATGCTGGCTGCCCAGAACCCGGCTTCGGTAACTACCACATCAGGTCATCTGGGATTTCATAACCCGCATACGGATCATCATCACCCAGGTCGTCTTCTTTGCGGTCGTGAAGGGCAACCACGGCCCGTTCGTCGCGCTCGATAATCTTACGGGCCACGCCCTCGGCGAGTATCTCATACTGGTCATTGACGAACACAATGGCGAGCCGGCCGCGGGAGAGCTGGTCGGCCATGATGTCGTCCACATACAATTTCTTGATTTTTTTGTCGTGAACGAACTGATAGGACGTTTCACCCCGGCTACGATCCAGCCGGTTGGTGTCTACCAATTGGCGAATCTGGGCCCTGATGGCATTTTTCTCAGCTTCTTGCTGGCGCTTAAGGTTCAGCTGGCGGTCGTGCTCAGCTTTTTCTTCACGAGCTTGGCGAGCACGGTTTTCGGTTTCATTGACCTGCACGGTGCCTTTGGGCTGTTGTTTGCGCTGCTTATGTTTTTCATTGCGAATTGCCTTGGCCTTTTTCTGGTCGGCCAGGCCCGCTTTCAATAGCTGATCCTGCAGGGACGCCATGGGATAACTCCATTAATTGGTCATAAATTCTGGTATTCTATCTCGATAGTATACGCGTTCGTGTCTACCTTTCTTAACCAGCAACCGCTGATTCCGGGATTTTCTTGTATGCCTTCCTTTAAAGATCTTGACCTGTCTGCAGCCATGCAGGCCAATCTTGCCCAGTTGGGCTTTTCCAAGCCCACGGATATTCAGGCTCAGGCACTGCCTCACTGCCTAGCCGGGCGTGATGTGATCGCCTTGGCGCAGACTGGTAGCGGTAAAACGGCGGCTTTCGGCATAGGGCTGATCGAAAATCTCAAGCCAAAGCTGTTTGCAGTGCAGGGCCTGGTAATGTGCCCGACTCGCGAGCTGGCGGATCAGGTTGCCAAAGCACTGCGAGAAATGGCGCGGGCGCAGGAAAACGTAAAGATTCTCACGCTCTGTGGCGGCGTGTCTATCGGGCCACAGATTGGTTCCCTGGCCCATGGCGCCCATATTGTTGTGGGTACTCCGGGGCGGATTGCTGATCACCTGCGCAAAGGCACCCTGGATTTGAAACGCCTTACGACTCTGGTTCTGGATGAAGCAGACCGGATGCTCGATATGGGTTTTCAGCCCGCCATGGAAGAAATTCTGGGCTACACGCCGAAGCAGCGCCAAACATTGATGTTCTCCGCCACTTGGCCTGAGTCTATTCGTAAGCTCAGTGCAGGCTTTCAGAAAGAGCCGGTGGATGTGCGTGCACAGGCGCAAAGTGGAAATACTGATATCCAGGAGCTGTTCTACGAGATTCCGGCCCAGGAGCGTACTCGTGCCATTGTTAGCCTACTGTCTGAGCATCAACCAGCTTCCTGCCTGGTGTTCTGTTCTATGAAACAGCAGTGCGATGAGCTGGCCTTTGAGTTGGGCGCTCAAGGTTTCTCGGCTCTGGCTTTGCACGGTGATCTTGAACAGCGTGAGCGCGACAGTGTGCTGGTAAGGTTTGCAAACCAGAGTTGCCAGATTCTTGTAGCCACAGACGTTGCAGCCCGCGGGTTGGACATTAAGGCCTTGCCCCTTGTTATCAACGCCGAGCCAGCCCGGGACCCGGAAGTGCACACCCATAGGATAGGGCGCACCGGGCGTGCAGGTGAGGCGGGGCTGGCGGTTACTCTGTGTAGCCCGGCTCAGGGCCATAAGATTAACCGCCTTGAGAGTGACCGTGGCCGCCCGGTGGTGTGGGGCGATACTGAGATCTTGCTCTCGATTCCCGCGCAGCCGATCGTGCCAGCAATGAAAACCCTTTGCATTGCCGCTGGTCGTAAGGAAAAGCTTCGGCCGGGTGACGTGCTTGGTGCGCTTACTGGTGAGGCGGGGCTAAGCGGTAAATCTGTGGGCAAGATTGATCTGTTTGATTTTCAGTGCTTCGTTGCAGTAGAGGCCGGGCAGGCTGGGCGCGCGCTTAAACGTCTTGAAAGTGGGCGCATAAAGGGTCGCAACCTAAGAGTTCGCTTGGTCTGAGTTGGTTTGAGAGTGCGGGGCAACGGACTTTTTCAGTAAGCCAGCGATGGCAGAAAACGCTGGGAAAGTCCGTATAGTCATTTGCGTTTTGGTTGCTCGCGGCGTGCGAAACCGGTAAATTACGCAGGATTTTGACTCCCGGCCTACTTCGGCGCGTCTTAAGACTTAAGTCTTAGGTGTTTCGGTTTCCCGGGTAAATCCATAAACCAATAACAGGTAGCTATTCAATATGGATGAGCTGATGTCACAAGCCGTCGATCTGATGGTTGCAGGTATGGGATTCGTGTTCGCGTTCCTGATTTTTCTAGTGTTCGCGACTCTGCTCATGTCCAAACTGCTTACCCGGTTTGCTCCGCCAGAGCCGGCAACCCCGGCCAAATCACCTCGTGCCAAGTCTAAGGCGCCGGTATCAGTTGACCCTGATACGGCAGAGGCGATCAAGAAGGCGATTGCTCAATTCCGGTCGCGCCACAAGAAGTGACCCGGTAACCGATTAGATAGAACCTTTAAACAGAAGGCTGACACGATGACAGATACAAAGAAACCGCTGGGGATTACGGACGTTATACTTCGCGACGCCCACCAGTCCCTGCTTGCCACCCGTATGCGGCTTGATGACATGCTGCCCATTGCCGAGAAGCTCGACAAAGTTGGTTTCTGGTCTCTGGAATCCTGGGGTGGCGCAACCTTCGACTCCTGTATTCGTTACCTGGGCGAAGATCCCTGGGAGCGCATCCGCGAACTCAAAAAGGTAATGCCGAACACGCCCCAACAGATGTTGCTGCGCGGCCAGAACCTTTTGGGCTATCGCCATTATGCGGATGACGTGGTCGAGCGGTTTGTAGATCGTGCCGCTGAGAACGGTGTGGATGTTTTCCGTATTTTCGACGCGATGAATGATCCGCGTAATCTGCAAACCGCTATCAAAGCGGTTCGCAAGACGGGCAAGCACGCACAGGGCACTATTTCTTATACCACCAGCCCGGTGCACACCATTGAAATGTGGGTTGAGCTGGCGAAGGAAGTCGCCGACATGGGCGCGGACTCCATTGCCATCAAAGACATGGCGGGCATTCTCAAGCCGTACGTGGCCTTTGATCTGGTTACCCGCCTGAAGAAAGAATTGGACATCCCGATTCACATGCAGTGCCACGCGACCACCGGCATGTCTACCGCTACAGCCCTCAAAGCAGCGGAAGCCGGTATCGATAACGTGGATACGGCCATCTCTTCGATGAGTATGACTTATGGCCACTCGCCCACCGAGGCGATTGTTGCGATTCTTGAAGGTACAGACCGTGACACCGGCCTTGACCTGAATCTGCTTGAAGAGATTGCTAGTTACTTCCGCGAAGTTCGTAAGAAGTACGCGAAGTTTGAAGGTAGCCTCCGTGGTACTGATTCCCGCATCCTGATTGCCCAGGTGCCTGGCGGCATGCTGACCAACATGGAAGGTCAGCTTAAAGAGCAGAACGCCGCTCATAGGTTCGACGAAGTACTGGCCGAAATTCCTAAGGTTCGTGAAGATCTCGGGTATATCCCGCTGGTTACGCCAACGTCGCAGATTGTCGGCACTCAGGCAGTGCTGAACATTCTTACCGGTGAGCGTTACAAGTCTATCTCCAAAGAAACCGCAGCCATCCTGAAGGGCGAGTACGGTTCCGCACCGGCGCCGTTCAACAAAGAATTGCAGGATCGGGTTTTGGACGGTGGCGAGGCGATTACGTGTCGCCCCGCCGACAAGATCGAGCCAGAAATGAACAAGCTGACCGACGAGCTGAAAAAACTGTCGGAAGAGAAAGGCATCAAGCTGGCGGATAACACCGTTGATGATGTTCTGACTTATGCTCTGTTCCCACAGATTGGTCTGAAATTTCTAGAGAATCGTGGAAACCCGGATGCCTTTGAGCCGGTTCCTACGGCTGAAGATGCGCTTCCAGTTAAGAAAGCCAATGGCCCCGAAACTTATACCGTTGATGTTAACGGTAAGAAGTATGTGGTTGCGGTTTCTGAAGGTGGCGAGATTTCACAGATTCAGGGTGAGGGCGGTGCCTCTGCACCAGCTGCGTCTTCAGCGCCTGCTCCAGCAGTTGGTGAAGGCGAGCCTGTTATTGCGCCTCTGGGCGGCAACATTTTCAAAGTGTTGGTTTCACCGGGTGATGCCGTGGAAGATGGCGATGTGCTGATCATTCTGGAAGCCATGAAAATGGAAACAGAGATTCGCGCACCAAAGGCCGGCACTGTCGGTGAAGTCTTCATCAAGGTCGGTGATGCCGTCTCTGTTGAAGACGAAATGCTGACAATCGCATAAGGGCCGGCATTCAATGGATAAAATTATGACGTTGTGGACAGGCAGTGGCCTGTTCAATCTAGGGCCCGGCCAGTTCTTTATGATCTGTGTTGGTCTACTTCTGCTGTACCTTGCGATTCGTAAGGGCTTTGAGCCGTTGCTGCTGGTTCCGATCGGTTTTGGTGGCATTCTGGCGAACATTCCAGAGGCAGGGCTAGCCTTGTCTGCTGCTGAAAATGCTATGCATATTGCGAACACGGATGTGCTCGCAGCGCTTGCGAGTGTTCTCGATGTGGGTTATCAGGCAGGCCAAGTGGTTACTCCAGAGGTAACGGAAGCGTTCAAAGAGGCCTATAAGGGCGCAGATTATGCGACGGTTCAGCAGGCCGGTGTTCTTGCCCAGACCCTGGGTTACACCAATGGCATGCTTTACAACTTCTACTCGGTTTCTATCGCCAGTGGTGCGGCCCCGTTGATCATCTTCATGGGTGTGGGTGCCATGACGGACTTTGGTCCGTTGCTGGCTAATCCAAAAACACTGCTGCTTGGCGCAGCCGCTCAGTTCGGTATTTTCGGTACCGTTATTGGTGCGGCGCTGCTCAACTGGAGTGGTGTTATGGACTTCACCATTCTTGAGGCAGCTGCGATTGGCATCATCGGTGGTGCTGATGGCCCGACTTCTATCTATGTATCGAGCATTCTTGCGCCGCATCTGTTGGGTGCCATCGCAGTTGCTGCCTATTCCTATATGGCTCTGGTTCCGATGATCCAGCCGCCTATTATGAAGGCTTTGACGACCAAGAAAGAGCGCGCCATCAAGATGTCTCAGTTGCGCCCGGTAGCCAAGAAGGAAAAGATCATTTTCCCAATTGTGGTACTGATTGCGACTGCGTTGTTCTTGCCAGATGCAGCACCGCTGCTGGGTATGTTCTGCTTCGGTAACCTGATGCGTGAATGTGGCGTGGTCGAGCGTTTGAGCGACACCTCACAGAACGCGCTGATCAACATTGTGACCATTTTCTTGGGTCTCTCTGTTGGCTCCAAGTTGGGTGCTGACAAGTTCCTGGATTTCCAGACTCTGGGTATTCTGTTGCTGGGTATGGCGGCATTCTGTGTCGGTACCGCCTGTGGTGTTCTGATGGCGAAGCTGATGAACAAACTGACCAAGGAGCCAATCAACCCGTTGATCGGTTCTGCCGGTGTGTCTGCGGTGCCGATGGCAGCGCGGGTGTCCAACAAGGTTGGTCTTGAGGCGAATCCGCATAACTTCTTGCTGATGCACGCCATGGGGCCGAACGTTGCCGGTGTTATTGGTTCTGCTGTTGCTGCGGGTGTGATGATCAAGCTGCTTAGCTGATCGTTTGTTCGTAGTGCTGAAAACCCCGCCTTGCGTTAGCTCCGCGGGGTTTTCAGCTTTTTAGACCTAGGTTTTCAATCGGCCCAACTCGTTATCCAGTATTTCAACCTCCTTATCGAGTGACCCACCGCTACCACGCACTCGCTGAGCAAGCTTGCTCAGATCACTGGCGGCATCACCAATGGCGGTCAGGTTACGGTTAATCTCTTCACTAACGGAACTTTGCTCTTCTGCAGCTGTAGCTACCTGAGTGACGTGCTCAACAATGGTACCGATACGCGTTACCACGGTTGCCAGCGAGTGATCGGCTTCACGGGTGCCGTCAACCGCCATGGTGGCCCGCTCAACACCGGCATTGATCACCGCGACGGTTTGGTGCACTTCTTGTTGCAGGCCCTCAATCATCTGACTGATTTCATCAGTTGATTGGCGCGTACGCGATGCCAGCGTGCGCACTTCATCGGCAACCACGGCGAATCCACGGCCCTGCTCTCCGGCTCGAGCGGCTTCAATAGCGGCGTTCAGAGCTAGTAGGTTGGTTTGCTCGGCAACGCCTCGAATCACATCCAGAATACGGTTGATCTCATCACTGCGACTGACGACATGGCCAATCGCTTTGCTAGCTTCGCCCATATCATCGGCCAAGGCGCTTACACCCTCAACCGCAGAGCCAAGGGTGGCCTGGGTAAGGCGAATGCCATCCTGTGCCTGGCGAGCGTTCTCGGCAGATTCACTGGCAAAGCCAGCCACCTCACCGGCTGCCGCTGACATTTCATTCATTGCCGCGACCACACTGTCTACTTCGCGGTGTTGTCGTGTTGTATTTTCCTCGGTATCCCGGGCAATGGTGCCGACATCCGATGCTTGCTCATGCACGCGAACATTCACCGCTTTCAGGTCGTTAATCATATCGCGCAGGCGTGCCAGGAAGGTGTTGAAGCCACCGGCAAGTTCAATCAATTCGGCATGAGTATCAATATTCAGCTCTCGGGTCAGATCGCCTTCAGCGTTACTGAGGCTGTTCATCCGGTCACGAATTTCATCCAACGGCCGAATCACAGAGCGAACCATCACGACCAGCATTAATACCGAAAAAATGGATACAAGAATGCCAACCAGCAACTGACGTTGCGCCGTTGCTGAAACCTCATTTGAAAGCAGCGTGGTTATTTCATCAAGCTGCGCGAGTGCTGCAGCTCGGGGCAACTCAATCAGCAGCGACCATTCCCGGCCGGTGTCCGCCACACTAACCGGGTATGAGACCGCGAGCGTTTCACCGTCATCGTAACGGCCACCGTCGCGATGCAGCGCTGCCATCTCACCTGCCTGCTCGGGCATCACCTCGGCCAACGGCCGCGCCAAGGCGTTACCGTAGTGACTGCTCGCCACAATTAAGCTTTTCTCGCTCAACAAGGTGACGCGTGACTGCCCGTTATAAAGCTGTTCGCTGACAGATTTAACAGTGGCTTGCAGGGTATCGAGGTTGATGTCTACACCGACAACGCCAGCAAAGTTACGACCGGTCATAATAGGCACCACCAGCGTGGTCACCAGTTTGCTGTAGCCGTCTTCAATCTCATAGTTGTACGGTTCCATAATGCAGGAACCTTTGGTTTCCATCGGGCAAAAATACCACTCGGCCTCGCGGGCACCAAATTCGTTCAGAGTGTCATCGTATTTTTCATCAGGATCATCAACCCGTTCAAACTGAATGTCGCCATTACGGTCACGAAAATAGTAGATTTCTAGTGAGCCGGTGCTGGTGCTGTGATCCTCCACCTCCCCGGTGAAGTAGCGATCTTGGCCATCGTAAGCATTGGGTTCAAATTGGGCATAAATGGTACTGAGGTCTTGTTCTGGAATCAGCACTGCACGCACAGTATTGGATAAGGCACTGCGGCTGATCCGTGCAGAGCTATCGGCTGCGATATTTTCTTGAATAATGTTGCGCACGATTCCCGGAACCTTGAACGCTGCATTGAGCTTACCGCTCACTTGCTCGCCGTACTCACCTGCAGTTGCAGACAGGCGATCCATCACAATATCCTGCACCAGCGTGCTGGTGTCTGCGGCCAGACGGTTTTCCATCTGGCTAAGCGATAATTGCGCCGTCACCATCATGCTGACGCCCATCACCAGCAACAAGCTGATAACCAGAGCGTAAAGCTTGACCTTAAGCGGTAGCTTTTTCATATCTCAATTAACCTTGTCGGGTTCAATAATCTATCGGCGTAGTGCGGGGTTGTACATTAGGCTGCGTTATAAATGGGGTTATCGGCCGGCAGGTTGATCACTTGACGTGATAAACGTTGGGTTCCTGTAACAGAACGTCAGCTGAAAGCCGCTTGGGCTCTATGAATTTAAGAGCTATCGCCTTGGGGATTCTGGAAAAGACTTAATGAAAATCCCGGGAGCTGACTGGGAGCGTGTGTATTAAGTGGCTCAGGTCTGAGAGTTTTCCAGCCATGATATGAACAATCTCCCCCTCTCTTTCCAGAACGCCTTTCACGTGTAGCAGCCTTGCGGTGAGTAGCGGTTTGCGTTGCCTTCGGGCGGTTTCCAGCCAAACGATGACGTTTACGTTGCCGGTTTCGTCTTCCAGAGTAACGAAAGTAACGCCGGAGGCGGAGCCGGGGCGTTGGCGGCCGGTTACCAGGCCAGCTACCTGTACGGGGATGCCGGCTTTGGTGGTTTTGAGCTGTTCGGCGCTGAGACAGAACTGTAAGTGGCCTTGTTCTTTGAGTAGGGCCAGCGGGTGGCGTTGAAGGGTTAGGCCCTGGCTGGCGTAGTCGGCGAGTAGGTTCTGGCCTTCGGTGGGTTCTGGTAGTTGGTCGCAGGGTTCCAGTTCGTAGTTTTCGTTGTCTTCTGCTGCTTCTACTGCCGAAAAAAGCTCTGCGGGTTTCTCGTGTCCCAGTAGTTGCCAGTACGCTTGGTGCCGGTTGCTGGCGAAGGCAGGCATGGCGTTGGCGCCGGCTAGGAGTTCCATTTCGCGTTGGTTTAGGTCTGCCAAACGGCGCAGTTCGGCGGAGGATTTATAGCCGGTTTTGGGGCGGTGTTGGCATAGACGCTCGGCGGCGCTTTTTGGGAATCGTTGGATAATTCTAAGGCCCAAGCGCAGCTGGTGGTTAGGGCCTTCTAGGGTGTGATCCCACTGGCTGCTGTTTATGTCTGGCGGCAGCGCTACAACATTATGGCGCTGGGCGTCCTGTATCAGTTGAGATGGGGAGTAGAATCCCATGGGCTGGCTGTTGAGTAGGGCGCAGTAGAAGGCGCTGGGGTGGTGCCGTTTGATCCAGGATGAGACGTAGACAAGCAGGGCAAAGCTGGCGGCGTGGGATTCCGGGAAGCCGTAACCGCCAAAGCCGCAGATCTGCAGATAGAGGCGTTCGGCGAAGTCGGCATCGTGGCCACGTTCCAGCATGCCGTTGATGAGTTTTTCTCGGAATGGGGTCATGTCACCGTGGGATTTCCAGGCGGCCATGGCTCGGCGGAGTTGGTCGGCTTCGCCAGCGGTGAAGCCGGCGGCGACCATGGCCAGTTTGATGACTTGTTCTTGGAAAATGGGCACGCCCAGAGTGCGTTCGAGTACGCCTCGGATGGCGTCGTTGGGGTAATCTACCGGCTCTAGGCCATGTTTGCGGCGCAGGTAAGGGTGCACCATGTCGCCCTGAATGGGGCCGGGGCGCACGATAGCGACTTCAATCACCAGGTCGTAGTAGGTTTCGGGTTTCAGCCTGGGCAGCATGTTGATCTGGGCTCGGGATTCCACTTGGAACACACCAATACTGTCGCCTTTTTGGAGCATGGCATAGGTGGCTGGGTCTTCCTGGGGTATGTCCTGCATACGAAAGGGCTGGCCTTTGTGTTGACTGATCAGCTCTAGAGCTTTGCGGATAGCCGTGAGCATACCCAGTGCGAGAATATCCACTTTCATCAGGCCTAGACTTTCCAGATCGTCTTTGTCCCACTGGATAACGGTGCGGTCGGCCATGGCGGCATTTTCTATTGGCACCAGGTCGGCCAGTGGCCCAGAGCTGATTACAAAGCCGCCCACATGCTGGGACAGGTGGCGGGGAAAGCCGAGCAGAGTGTTCACCAGGGCGAAGAACTGGTCAGCGACTTTCGGGTTGCGGGTCAGGCGTTTGTCGAGAATCTGCTGGCGCCAGTTGGTGGCTTTGTCGCGCCAGTCTATGCCTTCCAACAGTTGCTCCACCAGTGCCGGATCAAACCCGAGAGCCTTGCCAACATCACGGATGGCACTGCGGGGGCGGTAACGGATAACCGTTGCGGCCAGCGCGGCCCGCTCCCGGCTGTACCGTCGGTAAATGTACTGGATAACTTCTTCCCGGCGTTCGTGCTCAAAATCCACGTCGATGTCCGGCGGCTCGTTTCTGTCTTTGGAAATAAAACGTTCAAACAGCACCTCTACCCGGGCTGGGTTTACTTCGGTAATACCCAAGCAGTAGCACACTGCGGAGTTGGCGGCGGAACCTCGGCCCTGGCAGAGAATGCCGCGGCTGCGGGCAAAGGCAACGATGTCTTGGATGGTGAGAAAATAGTGTTCGTACTTCATCTCTGAAATCAGGCCCAGCTCTTTTCGGATCAGAGCTTGAACCGATAACGGAGTGCCCTCTGGATAACGTTGCCGTTCACCTTCCTGAGTGAGTCGTTTTAGGTAAGCCGCTGTGCTTTCTCCCTCTGGCACAAGGTCTGGAGGGTATTCGTAGCGCAGGCTGCCTGGCTCAAAGGTGCACTGCTGGGCGATGCGCAAAGATTCATTCAGCCAGGCCTCGGGAAACAACCGCTGCAATACCGTTAGCGGGCGCAAGTAGCGTTCGCCGTTCTGGAACAGGCAGTGGCCGGCGTTTTCTAAGCTGGAGTGGTTGCGCAAGGCAGCGAGCACATCCTGCAGGGGTTGGCGCTCCCGGCTGTGCATGTGCACCTCGCCGGTGGCCGTAATCGGGCAGCGCAGGTGTTCAGAAAGCCAACGAGCACGGTCTAGTTGCTGTTCTTCGTTGGATTCCAGGGTGCGAGCAGCGGCAATCCAGAGGCGGTGTTCAAACAGTTGGAGTAACCATTCGCCGCAGCACAACGCTTGATTCGCATCAGCTTCAGTTGGTGAGGGCGGTAGCCACAAACATAGGCAGTCATCCAAGGCATGTGTTTCCACGTCCCCACGTAAAAGCTGGTATTGCCCTTTTTCTGCGCGACGGCGAGCGGTGGTTATAAGCTGGCAAAGCTGCCCATAGCCTTTGCGGGTGCGGGCTAAAAGGATAAAACGAGGTGTGCTGACACCGGGTGGGGCATCGTCCAGCTCAAACCAACTCCCGGTAATCAGCTTCACGGGGCTTTCTTTTAGTGCGGCCCAGGCCCGGGGAATACCCGCCACCGAGCAGGCATCGGTGATTGCCAGAGCGGTGTATCCAAGCTCTGCCGCGCGCTCCGCAAGCTCATGGGGGTGGGATGCCCCGGTTAGGAAGGTGAAGTTGCTAAAACAGAACAGCTCGGCGTAGGAAGATTCACTCATTAGCCAAACCATCCGTGTATAAACCAGCCATCCCGTACATCTCGGAATACCCAGGCCAGCTGGCCGCTATTCAGTTGGGCAATGTAATAGTCCCGGTGTACCCGCTGGCCGTCCCACCAGCCGCCGCTGATTCGTTCCGGGCCGGTAAACCAAGCTTGCGGGGTTTCTGTAAGTGGTTGTGGTCCTTGTAAAAGCCACAAGGGCCTACGGGGCAGTTGGCCGGTTTTAGTTGCCGCTGCGCGGCCCGTGCGCTGCACTTGTGACGTGCTCCAGGCTCGTTCGGGTCGGTGATCTGCTTGGGGTGCAAGTTGCTTCAGTGCATTATCCCCAAGCCTTGCTTGTAGGCGGCTCATCAGCGTGTGCCAGGCCTCGTTCAGATCCTGGCTTTCGCCCAGCAAATCTTGGCCCCCGGCAGCTTCCCGCCCAAGAAAGCGCTTTACGGTCAGTTGCAGTGATATAACCGGGGCTTGTAATGGTTGTTGTTCAAACCGCAGGCTGATCAAGCTGAGAAACGCTTCCGCCCGGTGCTCCGGGCCGGAGGTGCGGATGCGTAGAGACGTTGATTCTGCATGCCGGTATCTAAGCACTAGCAACAGGCAGTCGGTATCTTGCTGGCGCCAGCACAAGTCCTTTTCCAGCTCAGAAAGTATGCGTTGCAGCGGAAACAGCAGCCCTTGTGACCGTTCAATTTCCTGCACAAAATCTGCCTGTTGCCGGAAATAATGGGGTGGCTGCCAAGGCGCTTGGGGGTCCGGCCTGGAACCTTGGATTTTCTGGATATACGACAGGGTTTCCGGAGACAGCCGTCGGGCCATCTCCGCTGGCGGTAAACGGAATACCTCGCCCAAAGTATTCAACCCAAGCCGTTGCAGGCGAGTGCAGGTGCGCCCGTCAAACTCCGCAGCTACCAAAGGCAGTAAGCCAAGGGTGCGGAGAATGTGGCCTTTATCAGACGTACATTCTCCCTTGCCGTTACGTGCAATTAGGCGTGCGGCCTGTGGTGTATGGCCAATGCCCGGCCAGGCGGTAAGCTGACGCTCGTGCAGCACTTCTTCCACCGTTTGCCAGACCGCTGGGAGACCACCGTACAATCGTTGCAAACTGCCGATTTCAGCCAGCAAGCCATTTGGCGGAACCAGAACAATGTGGGCAGCATAGCGGTACAGCCAGCGTGCCTGGTCTTCCAGAATTCGGGCTTCCTGCTGCTCATCTGCTCGGACTATGCTCAGATCTGGCGCCAGGCTGACGGCCGTTTTCAGGCGCATGCCAACGCTCACGCCCAAAGCCTGGGCAGCCGGGCAGGCCTGTATCACCTTCTGGCCGGAACCCTCCACAATCGCCAGCGCAGCCATGTTCTCACTGGAGCGGCGAATGTGGTCCAACAGCAGGTGAGGGAAGTGCAAATACAGCCAAAGCATAGGAAATTACCGGGCCGACGTGAGCCAAGGGCCCTGAACTACACGGGGCGCTTCACGATGAAGCAGCCCTGCCCGGTGAGTCATGGCAAGCGAGCACCGCTGGCCAGGCCAGCTGCCACGGCGCTTCACCACATTCACTTTCAGGCTCTGTTGATCGTCGGGCTCCAGCTCAAGGCGCAGGGCAGCCGGTGAGTTCTGTTCGGCGTAGTGTCGTTCACGAAAGAGCACGCAAACATTGCTTCCGGCTTCTGCTGCTAACTGCAACCGCCGAATTTCACGGGCTGCCAGCCTGCCGGGCCAAGCCATCACCAGGCCTGTGACCGGAGAGCGCAAGCAGTTTTCTAGCGTCCACAGGAAATCGCCTTTGTCTTCGGTGTGGATCATGATTACCTGATCCAGATTGACCTCTTCCCGCGCCAGTGCGGGGGCATAAGGCGTGTGTGGAGGGTTTAGCCAGAATACGGTTTTACCTGCCTGTGACAGTCGTTGCATCAGGGGCATTAATAGATTCAGTTCGCCAATGCCGGGTGCATCCAGCAGGCATTCGCTTAAAGCCCCCCGGGGCCAGCCAATGCCGCCGAGCTGATTGTCTAAGGCCTGATAACCAGTTGGCTCTGCCGGTTGTGTGGTTTTGTTGCGCTTGTGGCCCTGCCAGACACGGGCATCCTGCATTAGCGTGTTAATGATCTCGCTCATGATAAAATCTCGAAGTACTGTTTAAATATACAGTATTCCGAAGAGGGTCAGATTTCAAGGCGCAGGTTGATAAAATGCGTAACCGACCCCACGCTTGTATGACAGACATTAGCCTTGGAGGCCTTATATGGGTGGTTTTTCGGAACAACACTGTGAAGCGTGTAACGGGGATGCCCCAAGGGTAACCGGTGCAGAAAAACAGGCATTGAGCGAAGAAGTTCCGAGCTGGGGCATTCTCAAAGTGGGCGGCAAAGAGCAGTTATGCAAAGAGTTTAAATTCAAAAACTTTGTCGAGGCGCTGGCGTTTACCAACAAAGTTGGCGAGCTGGCTGAAGCTGAAAACCATCACCCGGCCATCCTTGTGGAATACGGGAAAGTAACCGTAAGCTGGTGGACTCACGTAATCGGTGGGTTGCATAAAAACGATTTTATCATGGCAGCGAGAACAGACTCGGCTTACCGCTGAGCACGTTCTTGTTTGGGATTTGGCAGAGCCCTAATCCTCGTCGGCTTTTTCCTGCGCCTCAAGCTTTGCCTTACGCTTGCGGATGTTGTCTAGTTTGTCTTTTGGGATATGCATCTTGCTGGCTGACTTTCGCAATATCAAAAGACTGCCTATAACCAAGCCCAAGGAAGCTAGCAGAAAAACCCAACCTATCACTGGCATTTGTACGACTCCTTTGTTGGGATAATTTCACCTATAGTGAAGCACGCGGTTTTATATACACAACCCAATTGACTGAACATTCTGCATTACCTGCATGCAAATCTGACAGGAAGCAGACAAGGAGTATTCACATTATGAGCGATTCAACCTACACCCCGCCCAAAGTCTGGAAGTGGGAATCTGCAAGCGGTGGCGCTTTTTCAAACATCAACCGCCCCATTGCAGGTCCTACTCACGAGAAAGAATTGCCGGTAGGTAAACACCCTTTTCAGCTCTATTCGCTAGCTACGCCAAACGGCGTAAAAGTCACGATTATGCTGGAGGAATTGCTGGAACTGGGTATTAGTGAAGCTGAATACGACGCTTGGTTGATCCGCATAAACGAAGGTGAACAGTTTGGTAGCGGGTTTGTGGGCGTTAACCCTAACTCCAAGATTCCGGCGCTGTTTGACCACTCTCAGGAGCCCGCTGTTCGGGTGTTTGAATCCGGCTCTATTTTGCTATACCTGGCAGAAAAGTTTGACCGGTTTCTGCCTTCGGATATCGCAGGTCGCACCGAGACGCTCAACTGGCTGTTCTGGCAAATGGGCAGTGCGGCGTTTGTTGGCGGCGGTTTTGGACACTTTTTTGCCTATGCACCCGAGAAATACGAATACCCGATTAACCGCTACACCATGGAGGTTAAACGGCAACTGGATGTGCTAGATCGCCAGTTGGCAGATAACAGGTATATTGCTGGTGACCAGTACACCATTGCCGATATGGCGATCTGGCCCTGGTATGGCGCCTTGGTAACCAACACGGTTTACGATGCGGCGGAGTTTCTTGAAGCGCACACCTATACCAATGTGCTGCGCTGGGCCCTGGAGCTGAAAAAGCGGCCGGCTGTTCAGCGTGGGCGCATGGTGAATCGTGCTTGGGGTGAGCCCGAAAGCCAGCTTCATGAGCGCCACGACGCAAGCGATTTCCAGCATAAAACCCAAGACAAGATTGCTGAGCCTTCTGATGATGTCTGACATTGTCTATATTGTTGGTTTGACCGCACTTGCCGGTATCTGTATTCCCCTTGGCGGATTACTGGCAAGAGTTGAACGCATCGGCCCCAACTGGCTGGAACAGGAGTTTCGGCACTTCTTGATCGCTCTGGGCGGCGGCATTTTGTTGGGTGCCGTAACCATTGTGTTGATACCGGAAGGGCAATCGAGCATTGGCAATTCGTTCTGGGCCATACCCGCTATTATTGCCGGTGGGGTGCTGTTTTTCTGGATCGAGCGAATGCTTGGCGTTCATCACAAGGAATCGCCGCAGTTGATGGGCGTGATGCTGGATTTTGTGCCAGAGGCGGCCGCCCTAGGTGGGCTGATTGTAGTTAACCCGAGTCTCGCGCCTCTGATGGCTGTGCTGATTGCCATGCAAAACCTGCCTGAAGGGTTTAACGCCTATCGTGAGTTCCGTGAAAAACCCGGCTATACGCCGAAAAAGACTTTGAGTGTGATGGTGTTGCTTGCAACAGCAGGGCCGATTGCGGGTCTACTGGGGTATTTTTTCCTGTCCGGACAACCAGTGATTCTAGGAACCATCATGCTGGTGGCGTCTGGCGGCATTCTGTATCTGATCTTTCAAGATATTGCGCCCCAGTCCCGGCTGGACAAGCATTGGGGGCCTCCGCTTGGCGCGGTGATCGGGTTTTGCCTAGCGCTGTTTAGCAATATGTTGGTTACTCAGGCCTGAGGGCGTCTGGATTGTATTAACTAAGCGCTCTCAAGTCGTCCAAGGTCACCATCAGCGTCATTGGATCGAGGGGGGACGGGCTGAACCCCAATCGTTCATAAAACTCTTTGGCCGACTCTGATAGGGCATGAACCACCATACAAGTACAACGACCGGAATAGGGTCTGGCATATTCCGCCTGAAGCGCCCAGAGGTTTGGTTTGCGACGACGGCACCTGATGCCAAGGCGTAATAGGCTTTCACCTGAGTGCCTTCACACACCACAAAAGTTCGGGATGCACCGCTGGTTTGGTTTTTCAGAGCACGCCGTTTAAACCAGTTATCAAGGCTTGGCTCAGTGGACTCGAAACTCTCCGTGTCGTGCTCCAATACGATGGGCCTTGGCAGCACGATCGATCAAACTACGTTCCTCGGGCTTGATTCGAATGTTCAGGGTTTCACGCTTGGGCTGTTCGGTATTCGTTGAAATCATGGTGAGATTCCTCAGTTAGTAGCTTCAAGCGTAGCACCGCGTAACGCTATTGTCATTACGCAAAATTAGAGGCCAGTCTACGCCTGAGGAAACCTCAAGCAATTTTTCGAGCAGCTTCTTTATGGAGGATTTTTTCGATATCTTCCGCTGCGAGGTTTTCTTTCTTGAGCACGGCTTTGGCCAGAGCTTCAAGTTGATCCCTGTGATCCGTCAGAAACTCGATGGTGGCTTTTTCCAGAGCCAGGAGTTCTGACTGGATTTCAGCGTCAATCAGCTCTGCCATCTTCTCGCTGTACTCACGTTGCGAGCCCATCTCGCGGCCCAGGAATACGTGCTCCTCGCCAATACTCAGACCCATGGGGCCGATCTTTTCGTTCATGCCCCATTGGCCGATCATCCGGCGGATCAGTTTTGTGGCTTCCTTGAGATCATTCTGGGCGCCGGTGGTCACTTCTCTGTAGATAATCTTCTCTGCCGAGCGCCCGCCGAGCATGACCTTGATGCGATCTCTGAGATAGCTTTCGGAATAGTTGTATCGATCCTCCTTCGGCGTTTGCTCGGTGACACCTAAAGCCATGCCGTGGGGAATAATCGTGACCCGGGTGAGAGGATCGGCCTTTGGCATGTAATAGGCCATAATGGCGTGACCGCTCTCGTGGTAAGCCACGACTTCTCGCTCTTCCTGTGACAGCCGGGCATCACGCTTCTCACCCAGAACGATGCGATCGCGGGCAACCTCAAAGCATTGGGCCGTAACCTCTTTCAGGTTTTCCCTCGCGGCTGTCAGGGCTGCTTCGTTCACCAGGTTTTTCAGGTCCGCACCAGAAAAGCCAATGGTACGGGCTGCCAGTTGCTCCAAGGTTACATCGGCAGCCAGGGGCACTTTGCGAACATGCACCGCGAGGATAGCGACCCGCGCATCCTTGTGGGGAAGTTCCAGAGTGATCTTTCGATCAAAGCGGCCGGGGCGGAGCAGGGCGCTGTCCAGAACATCCGGGCGGTTGGTGGCAGCCAACACAAGAATGTTCTCATGGGATTCGAAGCCATCCATTTCCGTAAGAATCTGGTTCAGTGTCTGCTCCCGCTCATCATTCCCGCCACCGACGCCTGCGCCCCGGGAGCGACCGATTGCATCCAGCTCATCAATAAATATCAGTGCGGGTGCTTCCTTGCGGGCATTCGCAAACATGTCCCGAACCCTTGAGGCGCCCACACCCACAAACATTTCAATGAACTCTGAAGCGCTGACGCTGAAGAAGGCCACTTCAGCTTCTCCAGCAATGGCACGGGCAAGCAGAGTTTTACCTGTGCCGGGCGGGCCTACCAGAAGAACACCTTTGGGCATTGATGCACCCAGTGCCCGGTATTTATCCGGTGACTTAAGGAAATCGATAATCTCTGCGATTTCCCGCTTGGCCGATTCAATACCGGCCACGTCATCCAGTGTGGTAGTGGAGGTTTCTTTCACCGCCCGGCGGGCTTTTGAGCGGCCGTGGTCAAACATGCCACCACCCTGTGTCATGCGTTTCTGTGCGGATCCCCAGAACCAGTACATCAGGGCCAGCATCAATATCCAGGGCAGGAACCCACGGATCAGCTCCTGCCACCACAGCAGCCCTGAGGACTCGGCCCGGACAGTGACATCGTGTGCCTCCAGCAGAGTGAGCAGTTCGGGGTCGTCCATGGGTGGCCGGGTAGTGTTAAACCCGGGGCTTGAGCCCTGTGAGTTGTCAGCGGAACTGAGGGAGGCTCGACCCTGACCGCTGAACAGGCCGGTTATATTCTCTTCCTTGAGCGTTACTTCGGAGACCTGATTGTTAACGACGGCGGTCTTGAATTCGGAGTACGCCAGATCCTGAAGCTTTGGCGTGCTGCTGTCCTGTAGCCACATAAACGCCAGGAAGATGGCGGCGCTGAGCCAGAGAAATGAATACTGCTTGGGTATCTCCGGCTTTTGATTTGCCGGTGGTGTCTGCTTTCCAGAATTGTTGAGAGTGGTCATTTTGGTCTCTGGTCATCCTCCGTATCTACCGTTGTATCTGCTCATGGGTCAGTAGCTCATGGCCGAGAAAGTTCTGCGCCTCGGGTCTGCGCTACCGCACAAAGTGCCGTCTTCTCCTGTCATGTTACTCTGAATGGCCCCCATAGCCGAATGGGTCCCGTTTACAGGAGATCGGTTAAAACCAGTACGGGTGATCGGGATCACCGGAATACGCATGGATTTGTACGGACATTTACTGTACGCTTGAAAAGTGTCTATATGACACTATAAAAAATATAGGTCAACTAAGGGAGCTCTGTGGGAAACTCGCCGAATTCGATGAGAAATTCCGCAGTGAATAATACGATGCAACAGAAAATCGCAAGGCTGGATCTACGATTGGATCCAGACATCAAGAACCTTGCGGTGCGAGCTTCTGCTCTGGTGGGCTCGAAAAATTTGAGCGATTTTGTTGTGCAAGCAATTCGCGAAAAAGCCAGTCGAGCAATCGAGGAAGCAGAAGTTGTGCGGTTGAACAGCGAGGCTTTTGCTGCCTTCAAGGCGACCTGCGAGTCACCAGAGACGGTAAACGAAGCGTTGTCAGCAGCGATGCACCGCCGACATAAACGGAAACTGGATAGTGCTTTTTATAGAAGAGCTGAACAAGAAGCTTCACGATCGTAAAACATTTGATTGCGGGCTTGCTGACGTCAACGAGTTCTTGAAAAAACGGGCGAGTCAGCAAGCCCTGCAATCCGTCAATAGAACGTGGGTGGCGCTTGATGATGCAACAGTAGATCGCCAGCCAGCTCCAATTGTTGGGTTTTATACCCTGACCAGTTGTACGGTAGCCCATGCGGAAATCCCGGGGAACTATCCTCACTACCCATTACCCGCCTTTAAATTAGCTTGGCTAGGTGTTCATACCGATTACCAGGGTACTCCAATGCGCGTTGGTGAAGAACTGTTAGTAGAGGCACTACTTCAGTCCTGGGACCTGTATACCAATACCCAACTGGGTGTCGCGCTAGTCGTTGATCCATTAACCCAAAAAAGTGAAGATTTTTTCCGGAAATACGATTTTCAGGGAATTGGTCGATCGTTCCATGGCAACCAGACCCTTTATTTACCGATGAAAAAGATTCGGCAGATGATTGAGACTGATTTACTCCTTGGGGCTCAAGAGAAGTTTGGCTCCAAAGCGAAGGCTCAGCGGTGGTTTGATACCCCGGATGACCTTTTGGGAGGGTTAACCCCTCGTAAAATGGTCGATGAGGCGGGTGGTGTCGGAGCTCTGGAAGAACTGCTTTACCATAGCTGAATGAGATGAGGGATAAGCTTGTTTCAGGCCTTCCCTAAGTCCACGGTTCGGCAAACCTGGCTGGTTTGCCATAACCGCGACTTAAAACATTGTCCTTGAGCGGATTTCGCATTACTCGCTGTAAACCGAGAATTTCTAATCACGCATGCGTCGATTCAAGGGATGGGTTGCACAGACCAGGAACATAAATACCTCCGGTTTCTCTGCTTATCGTCGCTTCTGCTGTCAGCGGCTGTTGGGGGGGGCGCATGCTTGAGGTTTTTTTGGAGGGGGTATTATAAGACCCGTTAATAGGTCTTTGACCCCTTCGGTTAATGGTTTGCGGAATATCCCCGGAAGGCATGGCATCAGGCCACAGCCACCTCCTCGTCCTTCAGCGTCAGCTCCACGTGGAAGTGCGCCGGACCGGTCAGGTTGACCAAGGCGTCAAGGCCAAACTTGTTGATGCGGCCGTTCAGCAGGTCGTTCAGGCGGGGTTGGGTGATACCCAGGCGCTGCGCCGCCTCTTTCTGAGTGATGCCCCACTCCTTCACGCGCCTGGTGATCTGAATCATCAGTTCGGAGCGCAGGCGCATGTTCAGGGCTTCTTCAGGGGTGTCTTCAATCGCATCCCACACACTTTCGAATCGTTCGTTTGCCATGTCTGTCACCTGGTTAGGTTCCATGTAGTTCTGTTGGGTCTTTCGTTGGTGCCTGGATTCCTAGTCTGGAATCTCGCTGTAACGTTTCTTGCCGATCTCGATGTCTTGCTTGTCGGTCTTCTGGCTCTTCTTCTGGAAGCAATGAAGCACGTAGATCGCATTACCGCGGTTAGCGACGTAGAAGACCCGAAAAGCGCCATCGTCCTCGCGGATCTTGATCTCCACCACACCGCGCCCCACGGACGGCATCGGCCGGTAGTGGGTAGGGTCCTCACCAGTCTGGGTCCTGTCCAGCTGGTAGCCCGCTTCTCGGCGCGCCTCGCCAGGGAAGTCTCGCAGGCTGGCCAGCGCATCCCCGAGGAACTCCAGGGGCTTCTTTTCTCTCGACATCGGCAGCTCCTGAGATCGTCTACCCCGAATAATATATCAGCACTGATATAAAGCAAGGGCGCTGAAATATAATTGATGCAGCCGAATGTGAGTCTATGTCAGAAGTGTTCTTAGTAACCGTGTAGAACCAAGTAAACATAACCGCGATTATGCGCAGCGTAAGGCGGCGCTCCACAATTGCTCGGTCAACCAGAAAACGCGGGCCGTCATTTATAGCCAACGCTCAGATCATCAGAGCGGTTAGTCTGAGTGAACTGAGGCTATGGTAGATTCTACCCCGTTTCCACGGACGGTTTAAAATTTGTGCGGAATTAGTTGACCACTACAAAACACCCCCACAGGCGTGGGGAAGACTTAATCAGCTCATCCTTCTTGCCCATGCGCCGGGAAACACCCCCACGGGCGTGGGGAAGACAGCGGGAGACCCCGCCTCTTTTACCGCCGTAGAGAAACACCCCCACGGGCGTGGGGAAGACTAATAGACACCGAAGAAAAGGCGTACTACTTGGGAAACACCCCCACGGGCGTGGGGAAGACTTTCAAAGTGTGTTGGGCGCTGTGGGTGCTCAAGAAACACCCCCACGGGCGTGGGGAAGACCCGCTGACCCGGGCACACGTCGAGACGTTCCTGGAAACACCCCCACGGGCGTGGGGAAGACTCCTGCATGGTCGTCTTTTTGTAATAGCGGCGAGAAACACCCCCACGGGCGTGGGGAAGACTGTTTCCGCCTCTTCTATAGCGCCTTTGCAGGAGAAACACCCCCACGGGCGTGGGGAAGACTCGCTCAGGCTTAGGCCAAGCGCCTCAACCTCGGAAACACCCCCACGGGCGTGGGGAAGACACACCCCCATCAAGATCTATCTCTAAAAACTTGGAAACACCCCCACGGGCGTGGGGAAGACATCGCTCTTGCGGCTGAATCATCTCGATCTTTGGAAACACCCCCACGGGCGTGGGGAAGACAAAGTGCAAAGAGTGCGGGTCTGTTATCGGCTAGAAACACCCCCACGGGCGTGGGGAAGACCAGGGGAGGCGGCGATTAGATGGGCGTTGTGGAGAAACACCCCCACGGGCGTGGGGAAGACTGCCGGCGATGCCGCAAGAGTGGGAAGCATACGGAAACACCCCCACGGGCGTGGGGAAGACCGGAGGATCCTCGCATAGCTTACAAGTCAGTCAGAAACACCCCCACGGGCGTGGGGAAGACCATAGGGGATGGCAAGAAGGTCACGAATCATTGGAAACACCCCCACGGGCGTGGGGAAGACCAAGATTGTGCCCGCTTATGCGGCCAATCCATAGAAACACCCCCACGGGCGTGGGGAAGACAAACAAGGAGTCGTACAGATATACATGCCTGTAGAAACACCCCCACGGGCGTGGGGAAGACACCTGCTGAAAGGCTGGACGGCTAAGCCTGACAGAAACACCCCCACGGGCGTGGGGAAGACCTAACCTGCCAAAACGGGTGCGCCGTAGCCCTGGAAACACCCCCACGGGCGTGGGGAAGACAGTTGGCCGCCCTTCACTATCACGGCCCATATAGAAACACCCCCACGGGCGTGGGGAAGACTCCCATCATCACGCTGCACCAGTACGCCGATGGGAAACACCCCCACGGGCGTGGGGAAGACTTTCCATTAATTGTGGAGCACACAATGCCGTCGGAAACACCCCCACGGGCGTGGGGAAGACTGCGCAGCTGGACAGACGCCCACAAGATGTCAGGAAACACCCCCACGGGCGTGGGGAAGACTCCGCCGCCTGAGAATATGCAGATACGGTCGTGGAAACACCCCCACGGGCGTGGGGAAGACAATGTCGGCAAGGTATTCGTGCCAGTCTTTCTGGAAACACCCCCACGGGCGTGGGGAAGACGTCACGCTGTTGACTTCGTACGCGTCTTGACCGGAAACACCCCCACGGGCGTGGGGAAGACCGCTATACGCCCAACCTTCGGCGTCCCCTTTTAGAAACACCCCCACGGGCGTGGGGAAGACTAATGGCCTTCCTCCTGGCAAGCGTTGCACCTGGAAACACCCCCACGGGCGTGGGGAAGACGCGGCCAAACGTAGGAGCCAAAGGGCTCAGGTAGAAACACCCCCACGGGCGTGGGGAAGACATAGCACCCCCGAGGCGGCTAGCAGGGCTTATGGAAACACCCCCACGGGCGTGGGGAAGACCGAGCTGATCAGCGAGATAGAGAAGATCAGGGAGAAACACCCCCACGGGCGTGGGGAAGACAGATGACTGTCAGAGTGTGTGGGTTTCTCGGGAGAAACACCCCCACGGGCGTGGGGAAGACGTACCTTGCTTGCCGGGCGTACCCGGCTATGAGGAAACACCCCCACGGGCGTGGGGAAGACGTTTACGCCTAGACCATAGGAGCTTCTAACATAGAAACACCCCCACGGGCGTGGGGAAGACGGAATTCGCACACAAAAAAACAATCTATCCGAGGAAACACCCCCACGGGCGTGGGGAAGACAGATGAATCGCCAGCACGCACTAGGTCATAAGAGAAACACCCCCACGGGCGTGGGGAAGACGCGGGTACAAAACGGTACGGCGCAAAATCCCAGGAAACACCCCCACGGGCGTGGGGAAGACGCGGTATTGGCTGGCAGAAAAAAGGCGCTACCAGAAACACCCCCACGGGCGTGGGGAAGACAACAACAAATTGTGAAAGAACCAGCGCATAAGCACAACATATGCTGTTTAATGAGATTTAAGGGTTTCAATAACCAATTGTAATCCGCTGATGTTGATCATTGCTTTCTTGGTAGGACCTATAGTTCTAATTTCGTAACCGGGCGGCCCAGGCAATGAGCGGAATATCATGACGCCAGACTCAGGTGGGCAGTGCTTATAAAGGTAGTCGATCACCGTAACGGCCACGGAATCCTTGATGCCAGCCACGAATACATTGGGCTTGGGCTCTACAAACCACAGCTTCATCCGGCCGCGAACTGCAGGCGGCAAGTCATTTGCGACGACGACGAGCATGGCCTACCCCCAACATATCGGGAATGTCATCGGCCAGACGCGCCAGCAGATCTATATCGACAACCCGCTCTCGGAAAGCGTCAGAAACCGTAGCTTTATTGTAGCGGCCGGCCATATCGCGGGTCAGCGCAAAGGCTAAATCAATGCACAGCGCTTCTTTGTATAGGTCAGCCATGTCATAGACAAAAGGTAACCTGATTACTCACGTTAATCAGCCACGCTGCCGCCATTCTGGCCTATACTGATTATATACAGTACAGGAGGCAATCTCATGGCACGTAACCCAATCCAGTTCCAGCCCGGCCTGTCGTTGCCGGCTTTTCTCAAGCAATACGGCACAGAAGCACAGTGCCAGGAAGCCCTTTTCCAGCACCGCTGGCCCAAGGGATTTGTGTGCCCTGACTGCGGCAATGCTAACGGCTGCCGGCTATCGAGGGGGCATTACCAGTGCCATCGCTGTCACCATCAGACGTCACTGACCGCCGGCACTCTCTTTCATGCGACTCACCTGCCGTTGACCACCTGGTTCCTGGCCATTTATCTGCTGACCCAGCGTAAGAGCGGTCTCTCGGCATTGCAGCTGTCTCGGGATCTCGGTGTCACTTATAACACGGCCTGGAAGCTCAAACACAAGGTGCTGCAGGTCATGCACGATCGCAACCAGGGAGAGAGGCTCAGCGGCCGCATCGAGATTGATGACGCCTATCTGGGCGGCGAACGGTCGGGAAAACCAGGTCGTGGTGCCGAGCATAAATTCCCCTTTGTCGCTGCGGTACAAACCAATGGCGAGGGCCACCCGATGCGGGTTCAGCTTCGCCGTGTGAGTGGCTTTACCCTGGCCGAGGTGCGTCGCTATAGCCAACAGGCCATTGCGCCCGGAAGCCACGTTGTCAGCGATGGTCTCAACTGTTTCCGAGCCTTTGACACGGCCACCTGCGTCCACGAGCGCCACATCACCGGAGGCGGTCGTGCCAGCGTGGCGAATCCTGAGTTCAACTGGGTCAACACCGTGCTCGGCAACGTCAAGAACGCGATCACTGGAACTTACCACGCTATCCGGGGGCAGCACACCCCTCGCTACCTCGCTGAGTTCGAATACCGCTTCAATCGGCGCTACGATCTCAAAGCCATGCTTCCGCGGTTCCTGACAGTAGCAGCCCGGACACCGCCTATGCCCTATAGGCTGCTAAAGATGGCTGACTCTTATGCGTAATCAGGAAAGGTAATGGACTGCCCGAATGAATAAAACCGATATGCGGTGAATAACCCATGCTGTGTATGGCGGAGCACAATATCCCATACAAGGCGGCATTGGCTGCCGTCATGACCTGATTGGTAATATCACTAAACTCAAACTTGCCGGGTGTAAACTGCCTCCCTTTCCAGCCTACTTGGTATTCGCGAGCTTTTTCCTGATACAGCGAGCGAACCCGATAGCCTTCCATGCCCATCATTTCCTTGAGAGATTTCCCATCCAAATCCGCATCGGGAAAGCGACGGGCGAACAGGCGCCTTGCCACTTCTAAGGACTTGTCCGGATTGGCTGACAGTTCTACCTGCTGCTTAAGGTTTCGCGTATCGGCTGTAGGCAGAAAGCCAGCGGCGTAGAACAGCAAGCTGTCTTCACCCACCCAGCACACCGAGCAGTTCGCAGCCACCGCCGTTTTAATTGCATCATGGGTGACCGTAGTACCCGGCCCAAGTAACAACGTGTTCAAGGTTGCAATAGGAAGAGCTACGACATTAGCCTCAGAATCAATCCATTTGATGCTGCTATCGTCAACCTCCAGCCTGCCGCGTTCAAGATAGATAAAGGGGTACTTGTCTTTGACCTGTGGCAAGGACTCACGGGTGATCTTGACGAATAATCGCTGTCCATCTGCCATGAAACTACTCCATCGTCTGAACGGTAACCCGCCTGTCGCGATATTTTTTGTGCTCACCAAACTGCAATGGCACATCATTAAGGGTTAGCACTTCACCCTCATGCTCTCCCTGACTGACATGAAAGACGCTGGCTCGAATTTTATCAGCAGCAAGCTGCGCACCGGCCCTCAAAGCCTCTTCCGCCGTGGCAAAAACCCCTTGAGCAATGAACTCTGTAGGCACGCAGCTTTTACGCCCCAGGTACAAATCCCATACCGGACTTTTGAGGGCCTCCGCTGCCTGTTCGAGATACGCGGCTGGCGCCTGAATGGCGACGGCATAGGCCATGTCCTGAAGGTAATAGCGATAGGTCATTTTTGAACCACCACCTACAGCTGGTTTGCCATCACTGGTTTTAGGAATCATCAGGCTGGCCCAGGGGTTTTTACTATCGTAACCGCTACCTACCATATGAAAGTCACGCATCAAGGGTAACCGTGGCACTGGCTTCCCTAGCCGGTCTTTTAGAACATAGGCATCCAGTTGCATGTCCAGGTCAGCCCATGCTGCCAACCATGCCTGCTCTTCGCCTCCGGCGCCACGGGCGCTGCACAGCAAGCCCAAAACGCCAGATTTGGTTGGAAAGTCCAGGCTATCACGCCGACCAAATTTTGAATCATGCCCCCAGGATTGGAGCGGGGCTTCGAGCCACAACAGCAAATAAGAATCGCTCATACATCACCTCACTGCACATGGCTTTGTAGGGCTGCTACCAAATCGTCAATGCTGAAGCTTTCGTCTTCGCCCCAGTCATAGCTGGCTAGTTTTCCGAACAAGGAGCCGGACAACTTCTCTTTCTTATCCAGGTAACCTTGCAACGCATCTATGCTTGGTTGCAGATAGCCACCCTCTTTGCCCTTGATAGCTGTCTCGAAAGGCACTTGCAGACGCTGCCCTGTTCGTACTTGCACACGAGCAAATTCCCAAAGACTGGCGCCAGACTGCGTTGTTTGTCGCGCACTAGGCACTGCGACAAACAACGCCTTAGTGAACGCTTCAATGGCTTTCTTCAGGTCGTCTCCGTCCAGACTTTGAGCAAGCTGGCCCAGATCAAGACTGATGTAGCGATAATACGTAGCCGAATTGAATTCCAGGCTGCCCATATGCGCAGAGCCAGGTTCAGTTTGCAGATCATCCAGAGCGGTGAAAAATTCAACTTCATTGCTGACTTTGTGTGTAGAAATGGCATGTGCAAAAGACGCGGCTGCCTGAACATTCATGTCAGCAGCCTTGGCAACCATACGGCCAAACAAGGCGATATCGAGAGCATCAATGGCAGGATTGAGAGCTTTTTTGGCGACTTTAGCGAGGTCCTTATCCTTCAGCTTTGCATCGTCAAAGCCTTGCTCACGGGCATAGGCGGCGAAGGCATTGGCCTCGGTATCGCTGATAAAAAGCAGGGTATCGTCAATTAACTGATCAGCTATTTTCTTACCGCAGGCTTGCGCGCTGGCTTCATCTGCGCCCGCAGCCAGACAGGCTTTAACAAACAACTCTTCTGATTTTTTGGTGCGGGATGCCAGCTTGATGCCGAAATCTTGCATGGCCAACCGTACTTGCCGTTTCCAGCACTGTGAACTGACGCGAGCCCGACTCACTCCGCCAATAATGGCCGTTTTGGGCGCACCTACATCATCGCGATTAAGGCAGGTTACCGGGAAAGATTGCAGAATATGAAACTCGATACGAGTGTTGGTGTAAGTATTGTGCATATTGAATTTCCTTTTCAGGCGAAGGGATTATCGATTATTGGAACGATTTGCAGCAGACCACAGCCGAATGTGCGAGCCCGGCCTATGCCCTGTTTAAAGCTGCGTTGAAACTGTGCAGGATCGGTAACGCTGAACTCACCCTGAACATGCGCCTGACAGATAGTGACTAAATGATCGTGTTTGTCTTTGAAACGCAGAACATCCACGTTATCCACCTGCAGGTGCTGCCGCGATACCGTAAAGCCCCAGCTTTGTGGGCCTCGGGCGGCAAACCATTCCGCAATGGCCTCACGGCCTTTGACCGGCAGCAACTTGCGGCTAGCGCTGTCACGTCGTGTGGGATTAACGACGACCTTGAATCGATAGCGAGCATGGCTGAGAAAATCGTCAGGGATGGTCTTGCTTTGTACCTCGCCGAATTGACCATCAATGCATTCTGCCGGGCTGCGGTTTGCCAGCATCAGAATGCGCCGGCTCCGGAAATCACCTCCCTGATCAGCAAAGAGTATCCCGCTGCCCTCGCTGGCAGACTTTTGCCCAGCATCGCGAACATCGTCATACAGGCTGTAAACCACTCGGTGTAGGGAGTAAATGTCGGTAATGCGTAGCGCCTGGATCGCTTTACGATCCAGGTGCAGCACGCTGGCAATCATGCTCATGCGCCTGTCTCCCCAGCTTGCGATTGGGCTGGTTGACCATAAAACTCTTGCGCCCACTGAGCTTTGATCTGAGTGCGCGCATCATCAAAAGAAAAACGCCGAAGCTGCTTAAGCAGCCTGACAAAATCGAGCGGCTGATTGGCTTTGCTGTCGATCAACGAAAAGAGCGAGCGCAAAATACGACAGGCTTCCGGCGTGTCCTCGCAGGCCAGTAAGCGACGTAGGCGAGCCTTGGCCTGGTTGCTGTCGCGGCCGTCTTCATAGCAGGCAGCAATAGCGCGCCCAAGGGACAGACGGCCATTGTGTTCAGCCTTGGTCTTGGCTATCGCGGCGGCAAGGGTAACAAACGGCAGCCGTTCATAGTCTTTTTCCAGATCAACTCCCAAAGAGGCCAACAACTCCCAGCTCTGATATTCCGTTGCGGGGTTGTCCCCGCGTCGCAGCCGGGCTGCAAGGCCTTTATCTTCCTGGCAGCGTTTTATCACGCTGGTCACAAAGCGCTCTTCCCTTGTTGATTTTAGCTTTTCAGTTGCTGCGTCCATCCGCTCAGGCCTCCTGTTTTAGATATTTGCTGTTATTCGGTTGGCATTTGGCCCAGGCATCGAGTTGGCGGGCGGTTTCCTTCGGGCAAAACTGGTCGTAGGCTTGATGAACGTAGCCTGCAAATTGGCGGCGTAATTCGCGGCGCTGCTGGTTTGACCGCTCGTCCTGATCGCAGCTATCAACCAGTGTTTGAAAGTTGCGTTCGCTGAGCTGCCAGAATAATCGGCTTGCTTGCCCGGCAAGCTTGCTACCATCAACTTTTTGTTCCTTGCAAAATGCCATTACCCGCCCGTATAAGTTCCGGGCGAGCACGTCCATTTCGTCCATCTCTGTTTTGAGTTGAGCAAACCAAGACGCCCCCAAAAAATCGGAATGCAGCCATACCTGAGATTCAACAAAATCATCACTACCGGACACGTATTGCTCACCCGCATTGCTGCTTACCCGAAGGCCCCCAGACCACAGAGCGAAACTATCTATTGCATCCCGCGCACGATCGAGTCCGCCTTTAATCTGCCAACTCTGGAAGCCCTGGCTACCGTTTTGACCAAAAAAGCCGAGCAAGGCGGTGAGTTCACGCCAAGGCCGTTTTTCTGGGTCAACCCAAAGTGCCTTGGGTTCTTTGCCTGAATAATTAACTGCGACAGAGGGGTCAGCGCCACCCTCTTTGTATCCACTGTGCGCGAGCCCTTCAGAATAATGCACCCCGTCGGTTGTTAGCAGGCAAAATCGACAAATAGGCAAGAGTCGACCCATCAGGGACTGTTTCAAGCCCTTTGCCACGGAACAATCTTCTCCTGCTGGCATTTGCTCCCACGGCGCGACACCTATGCCTTGTGGATACATATTGGTTTGAGCAATAAGTCGGGTAGTCAGGAGATTCAGCCAAACCGTCTCTTGAAGACTGCTGCCTATCAGAAAACTATGCAGTAAGCCCATGTGGGCCACCGAAGGACCCGGTTTACTCGACGAGGGTTTGCCTTTGTCGTTACGTTTCCCCTGGTAACCTGGTGATAACACGACATGGTTATCAGCCTTCTTTCCTGCCAAAGCAAAACCCATCAAACTGACGATCAATAGTGTTTTATCCGCCTCATCTAGCGAACGCTGGACCTGGATCTGACTAAGCACGGTGGTATTGCCAGACGAAACCTCGGGAATAACGGCACCATAAGCCTGAACTCTAGCGGCAGCCACAGCCGGCATCTGCAAGAAAGGCCGATCCCCATAGAGATAAAAACGGTCGTGCCACTTATCCAGATATTCACAGCATTGTTGAGCCAACCCGTTACAACCTAAAGCCTTCCACTCGCCATCATCCTCCGGCGTTGCTGCCGCCTGAGCGATGGCCTGCAGCAGTTTTAGTAAGGCTATTTTCTGCACCGGGTTGCCACCGAGGCTGCGGTATTCAGACTGGTTAAACACTTGCCGCAAACTGACTCGGCCATAATCCGCGACAGGTATCCACGGTTCATCTATTAAGTTGTAACGGTTTTCCATGAGCGTAGGTCCTTAGGGTTTGATAACCCGGTAGCCAAGGTCATCGCGGTAGTTGAGGCTGTATTTATCGTGCAGTGGCGCACCCTGTAAGCCGCTCAACCTGCCAGTTTCGTCCACCAGTGCTACTCGCAAGATGGCTTCTTCGTGTGCTGGATTACCCAGATAGAAACAATACTGCAAACGAAACCTTTCGAGCGTTTGGAGGGGTATTTGCAAGGGTGCGTCCTGTATACGCAGCGCCACCACCTGGCGCATAAGCGTAGCACTCAATTTCCGCCACTGTGCTTTGCTATACACTCGCCACTGCCAAGGTAGCGAATGCTGTTCACCATTCAACAATGTAATTCGCGTTACCCGGTCTTCTGGCACCAGCTTTATGTGCCGCAATAACAAAACGTCAAAACTGTCCGTTTCGCTATATCGTGTTTGCGCTTTGCTTTCCGGTAACGTATTACCCGCATCCGCAAGCGTGATGCGGGCAAGCTGCCGCATAGCCTTGCGTCCGGTACGCCAGCGAGTGCCGTTATCCAGGTCCGTCAGCATTCCGGCCAGTTCTGCAGACTCGTCACGAGTGGCATAGGTTCGTTCGATCAATGAACGAATGTCAGTCGATAATTGAATTTTAGCCACAGCCTGCCACACCTCCAGGCTGCGACACAGCACAAAGGGGCTGTATACGAAAGCGCTGTTGCCAAAGGCCTTTTCAGGAGCGCCGGTGGCGTACTGCAACTCAGGTGCCAGTACCCAGGCTTCACAGACTGCCGTGGTCGGTCTGGGGGTGTGCTCGTGTCGCCAGAGACGACCAAGGCGTTGCAGCAGCATATCTGTGGGCGCAAAGCGGCTCACCATAAAGTCTGCGTCTATATCCAGCGACTGTTCCAGTACTTGCGTACCAACCAGAATGCAGCCTTGCTCTGCTCTGTTTGACCAGCCCGCTTTGCCGAACCTGTTCACCCACAGCGACTCAAGCGCTTGTCGATCATCCGGCGTGTAGCGTGAGTGCAGCAAGCCACAAGCAACGCCCCTGTCTACTGCTCTCGCTGCCAGGTCAAGGTAACGCTGCTGAGCTTCCAAAACGGTATTTTCAATCCACAATACGTGCTGACCGTCCTCGGCGCGGTCAAGAGCTTCCTCAAGAGCCGTTTGCTCCGGCTCCAGCAAACGAATGGCCACACGCTGACCCACCGGGGCGGGCATGGAGACTTCCGCAACCAATCCGGCATTGGGCACGGCAGTGATCAAGGGGTATGCATCGCTCACCAGCTTACAGCCCAAAAGCTGTTCACGGCGATCACGATTGAGGGTAGCGCTGAGAATAATGACTGTGCATTGCAGTGCTTTCAATAACTCTATCAGCGCATCCAGCAAAGTGCCGGTGTAGGCATCGTAGGTATGCACCTCGTCAAGAATCACCACTTTACCGGCGAGCCCGAACGCCCGCACAAAGCCATGTTTGACGTTCATTGCGGCCATCAGCGCCTGATCAATGGTACCTACCGCAAAGGGCGCTAGCAGACCACGCTTGGCCTGATTGAACCAGGCACCACCGGGCCTGCCTTCTTCGCCCATATCAGTGTCTAGCAACCAAGCATTTCCATGTAGCAACAATGAACGGTGTTCACAATCATCGGCGAGTACACTGGCAAGAAACTCATTGAATCGCTCGAATATCTTGTTGGAAGTCAGTTGAGTCGGCAGCGCAAAGTAAATCCCGCTGGCTTGTTTGGTTTCCAGCATGCGATAGGCGACGTAAAGCGCCGCTTCGGTCTTGCCCAACCCCATAGGTGCTTCCAGCACATAGACCCCGGGACCCTTTACCTGGTCAATCAATTGTTGCTGGGCTGCGTGGGGTTGAAAAGAAAATACCTGCTCAAAACTCATACTTTGCCGGTAAGTAGCCGGCACGAAACCGGCTGCATCCAGGGCACGACCAATATTCTCCTGCCAGGGTGAATCTGGGTCTTCAAAAAACTGACCCGAGCCAATCCAGTCCGATACCGATGTGAGCCCCGCCAACAAACGTGCCTGTGGCATAGAATCTATGTGCGGCCAATTCATGCCCAGTCGTGATTTGAGTTCAACTACCAGAGCTTCGCGTTCATGCTGCCAGGCAGGCCCACCAAAAACACCATCATTTGCCCGCTTGCCGTCAACCGGCGGGGCAAAACCGTGGTGCTGGCCGAGAATTTCAGCTAAATATTCCGGTGTGTTGATTGCTTTCGCTGTTACTTGGCTGACACCCGCGTGACCGCCCCATTGGCTCTCCATTTTCGGGTTGATGTCGGGTATTGAAGCAATCCGTGCCATACCAGGCGTACAGGCCTGTCGTATCTTCTCTGCAAAATACGGGCTTACTTTGCCTATATCATGAGCTGCTGCTGCTAATGGAGCACCGGCAGGAAACAAGCCGCTAACCGGCATCCGGGCGATTATTTCGCGGGCAACTTCACCGACAATCTGGCAATGGTTCAACACTGACCTACCTTGAACAACATCGCCATTGACCTTTTTGAAGGTCTTCGCGGGACATTCACCAGATAATATTACTGGGTGGTCTACATTTGTTGTTGTTTTCGTTCTTCTTAGCATGCTCTCGCCCAAAATTACTTATGCAGCAAGCTGAACTAATTCGAGCCGATCCTCGATAGCGCAGCATTTAAAGTGGTTCTGGATACTTGGAAAAATTCAGCAACTTCTTTCGTGGTGATGTGAATGTCAGAGAGCATTGCCGCAGCCTTTCTCACATCAGCATCCGACATTGCGCGTTTTCGCCCACCCTTTCGTCCCCTTGCTCTGGCTGCCTGGAGTCCTGCTATCGTCCGCTCCCGAATCAGGTCGTGTTCAAACTCAGCCAAGGCACCGAAGATATGGAACACCAAGCGGCCACCGGAACTGGTGGTGTCGATGGATTCCGTCAGTGACTTGAAGCCGATTTCTCGATCATGGAGCTCCTGGACTATTTCAACCAGGTCTTTCAGCGAACGGGCAAGCCGATCCAGTTTCCAGACAACCAGAATATCCCCCTTTCGGAGGGTACGCAGACACTGCGACAGCTCAGGTCGTTCCCGGAGCTTGCCGGTAAACTTTTCTTGAAAGATCTGTTCGCAACCGGCTTTCTCCAGAGCATCGACCTGGAACTCCGGATTTTGATCTTGGGTACTGACACGTGCATATCCTATGATCATCAAACGAGCGTTTATTGATCGCACAAAGGGGTCAACTCACGAAACGGCAAATAAAACACGTCAAGGTCCGGTCAGTGCTAGATCAACATTGTTGATGGTCCGATGCTGCATTCGGTTTTGCCCATTAAAGACCGAGTTCGCTGTGAGGGCCTAAACGCACGAGCTGTAGCACCCCGACATTAGGCGTTCGATAAATCAACACTAGGTCGGGCTTGACGTGACAGTCGCGGTAATCTTTCCAGTCGCCGATCAGCGCGTGGTCGCGATGCTTCTCGGCCAAGGGTTGATCGTTCGCCAGCGCGACCACGACCTCGATGAAATTGCGCTCCAGCGTCGCCCTGTGGGCGCCTTTGGCTTCACGCTTAGTAGTCGCGTTTGAATTTCCCGGTACGCTCAATCGTCCGCATTCAAATCCGCCATCAGTCCCTCGACGGTGGCGAACGAAGGCAAGTTGCCACGGCGCGCTTCCTTCATCGCTGCGATGGTTTCGTCATTTGGGACCAACGGCTCAAAAGGTAGCGCCTTTTCGCGGGCAACGCGGGTGAGCAGGATGCGAAAAGCATCCGACACGGTAAGCCCCATGGCCGCCAATACAACGGTCGCTTCCTCCTTGATGTGCTCGTCGATCCGAGCACGCACAACAGCATTCGCTGACATAGTTCAATCCTCCACCTTGTTGAGCTACATTGTAGCCCAGTGTCCGAAATTAGGCAATAGAAAAACTTGAGCCGATGTCAAGCTGAACTATACCCTTAGGGGATGGTTTGATGTGACACGCAAAAGTGTCACTATTGGGTATAAAATTATTTTTGTGACAGTATCTTTTTTCTAACCACCCTAATGTGACAAAACACTATGCCCCTCATCGGATATGCACGCGTTAGCAGTGCAAGTCAGGATCTCGACATTCAAATCGGAAAACTGACCGACGCAGGCTGCGAAGTCATTCGATCCGAGACGGTGTCTGGCGCTTCGCGCGATGGGCGAGGCGAGCTAGAGACTGTGCTTGAGTTCTTGCGTCGAGGTGATGAGCTCGTTGTTCATCGCCTCGATCGTCTGGGTCGCTCTACCCGTGACGTACTGAATTTGGTCCATGAGCTGGATGCTCGGGGCGCCTCGTTACGCGTTCTTGAACCCGATATAACAACCAAGGGTGACATGGGTCGCATGATGATCACTGTCTTGGGCATGGTCGCGGACATGGAACTGAAGTTTATAAAGGATCGGCAGCGTGCCGGCATTGAGGTCGCGAAAGGCAAAGGGGCCTACAAGGGCCGCCGAAAAACTGTCGATGAAGCCGAAATCTACACACGCATGGCAAGTGGAAACACAAAGGCCCAGGTTGCCAGGGACATGGGCTTATCACGAATGACAGTTTATCGTGCTTTACAAAAGCTGCGATCTAATGAGGATAAGCCTGCTTAAAGCCTCGTCAGCAAAGCAATGCTGGGGGGCATTGGAACAACGCTATCTGTGTGCGTCGACAACTAAAACGAAATCGGCGACGGGTATGTATAATACACGCAACGAATAATGTGACTGCGAGGGGAAGCTTAGATTCGCGTACTCTTGAAACTCCGTTAAACATGAGGTCAAATAAGTAGTATTAGCGCTCGTTCGGAACGAACATTCATAATTATTGGACATATGCGTTTTTTCAAGATTAGTCTATTTTTTATTAATACGGGCTTAATCGACTGACTACTTGATATGCAAATTTAATTTATGTTGTGCATTTCACAAGAGGATGAAGTACAAGTTATGTCAGATCTCCAACTATTGATTGATATTATTAACGTCGCCCTTGTTCTGGTTTTAATTTACTGTTTTTTTTCAGTGCCTGCACAATTTATACGAAGGTTCCGCCGAAAAAGGCAGGGCCTTGCAGTTTCCCCCGCCTTTTTAGTACTTCGGAATATTTTAAAGTATTGGCTATTAACTGCACTGATTATTATTCCCGCATCTTGCGGACTAATATTTATGTTGGGTCAATCGGCTGGCCTCGATGGTGAAACAATATATGCTGTTATGGTTACGCAAGGGGTCGCCGGAAACATCCTTACATCACTGTTATTGGGGTATGTTTTCATGAAGGCAAATAAAGAAAATTGGAGTGAACCAGAGGCAGAAATTAAAAATTCTGTTAATAAATTGAGTTTTATTAAAAATTTGACGATTGTTGGCAATGATCGCATTAAGAAAGCCAAAGATAAGGCTCTAAAAAATACTGTGGGTTTCTATACAAAAATAGAAACAGAGGCGAGATCAATAGAAGGAAAACGTAACCACACGCCTGAAGAAGATGCTAGGTTAAAGCTCGAACGGGAAATATCTGACGAAGCTTCTAAAGAAGAAGTGTCTAGGTTAAAGCGAGAACACGAAAAAGCATTGGAAGATGCTGACATATGCAATAGAATTGATATTGAAAGCATAATGACAAGAGAAAAATGGGCCGATTTTCAAGAAAAACACTTTAAACCAATAAAAAGCTTAAAACAAAGGCGCCTACTAACTCAGTTTATAAGACGTTATGAACGTGAAGCCTTCCCCCTGCATAAGGCGATTTGGAACAATGATTATAATCTTACCAAAACCCTCATATTTTTTGGCTGTGATATCACACTCAAAAACTCTGAGGAAAGATCGGTAAGAGATATGGCTGCTGGTAATGTTAAAATAATTGCGCTAGTGGAACAAGCAATTAGGGAAACCTAATTTTCCGCTGAATCGCCCCCCCCAACTCGAAAAGCGAGCCAAGCTGGATTTAGGTGTTATCACCTTTTTCGTAGTTTATTTTTTTTCCATTTCCCGCGATTTTGGCGGAATTCAAGCGCACTGGTCTTAATCTGTTAGGTGTTTTTTACCAAGCCGCAGTAATGCATGTTGCTGCGGCCAGAGTCTTGCTTGGTGTACCGTATCGGAATGGATGCTCCCTCGGATGCTTCTTGCGAGTGCCAGGGGGGGAGCTGCACTATTGGAACCGCATTCCATGACCTGGTGGTTAACCACCTAAAATTCTCTCACTCAAAACCTACGATCAAAAAAGATACCTTTCCTGCTCGTAGATTGTTGTACGGAATAGTTGGGCGCCTAAGCGAGCCAAAACAGTACTTTTTGAGTAGCTGTTAAGAGCGTCCAGAAAACGACCCTTAAGCATGTGTCTCTATGCGAAATCCATCACTTCGGCCTCCGATCCCCCTCCATAATCTTAGCCACGAAAACCGATTTCCCATAAGTCTCGAAAGACCACTTCAGGGTATCGGAAAGAACGCTCATAACCTCGTCGTACTCACCGAAAATTTCCGTGCTCATGCGGCCGGCGACAACTTCCAGATTGGTCTCTTTCAGCCGGGCGATCAAATCCCAAATGGGTTGCTTGTAGTCATCCTTCAGGGGATAAAAACTCAGTTGCACAGACAGGAACATAAATACCTCCGGTTTCTCTGTTTATTGTCGCTTCTGCTGTCAGTAGCCCATGGCCGAGGAAGTGCTGCGCCTCGGGTCTGCGCCGCCGTACAGGGTGCCGTCTTCTCCTATCATGATACTCTGAATGGCCCCCATAGCCGAGTTGGTCACCACCTTGTGACCGCGCCTTTCGAGTAAGCGCACCGTGTCTGCGCTAATGCCTTGTTCAATGCGAATTTCATCCGGCAGCCACTGATGATGAATGCGGGGCGCGCTGACGGCTGTTTGTATGTTCATGCCGTGATCGATCACGTTCATGATTACCTGCAGGGTGGTGGTAATAATACGCGAGCCGCCCGGGCTGCCGGTTACCAGATAGTTGCGGTCGCCTTTGCGAACGATGGTCGGCGACATGGAGCTGAGCATGCGCTTACCGGGTTCCACCTTATTTGCCTCACCGCCAATCAAACCGTAGGCATTGGGCACGCCTGGCTTGGCGCTGAAATCATCCATTTCGTTATTGAGCAGAAAACCGGCGCCTTGCACGGTAATGCCTGAGCCGTAGCTGAAGTTGATGGTGTAGGTGTTCGATACCGAGTTGCCCCATTTATCGACAACCGAAAAATGCGTGGTTTCTGGGCTTTCGTAGCCTGGGGGCTGGCCGTAACGAATCTCGCCTGCGGGGCGGGCTTTGTTAGGCTTTATGTCTTGCCGCAGTTCTTCAGCATAAGCCTTGCTGGTCAGGCCTTTTAGCGGCACATCCACATAATCCGTATCGCCCAAATATTCTGAGCGATCGGCATAGGCAAGTTTCATGGCTTCCGCCATGTAGTGAATCGTATCGGCTGAGTTGTGGCCCAGCTCCTGAATTGGAAAACCTTCAAGAATGTTCAGTATCTGGACGATGTGTGTGCCGCCGGAGGAGGGTGGTGACATGGAGTAGATATCGTAACCCCGGTAGCTTCCATGCACCGGAGCGCGCACAACCGGCTCGTAGTCTTCTAGATCCTGTCGGGTTATAAGCCCTCCGTGTCTCTCCATCTCCTCGACTATCAGTTGTGCGGTTTCACCTTCATAAAAACCTTTCACGCCCTCGTCAGCAATGCGCTGCAGAGTGTCTGCCAATTCCGGCTGACGAAAGCGCTCGCCGGCTTGCCAGGCAGAGCCGTCTTCTTTATAGAAGGTCTCAAGAGTTGCGGGCCAGCGCTGAAGTCGTTCCTTCGCCTGCTCAAGGCCTTCGCTGAAGCGTTGCGGAACAATAAAGCCTTCTCTGGCGAGTTTGATGGCCGGGGCAAGCGCCTGTTTTAGGGGTAGGGTGCCGTGGCGTTCCAGTGCCATGGCAAAACCGGCAACCGTACCGGGAACGCCTGCGGCTAGATGGGTAAACCGGCTGCGGTTCTGCACCACTTCGCCGGATTCATCCTGATACATCGTTTCGGTGGCGCCCGAGGGTGCTTTTTCCCGGTAATCGATGGCTTCTGGCTCGGAGCCGTCGCCTTTGGATATCAGCATAAAACCGCCGCCGCCGATGTTACCTGATCTTGGCTGAGTAACGGCTAGCGCGAACCCGGCGGTTACGGCCGCATCCACCGCATTACCGCCGTCCTGCAGTACCTTCAGGGCGACCTCTGTTGCCAAAGTGTGACTGGTTGCTACCATGCCTTGGCGGGCACTGGCAGGATGAAATCGTTCGCCTTCAAGAATGGCTTGGCTGAAAACCGGCGTTGCCAGAGTTGTAAGGCATGCAGTCAGGATGAGTACACACAGGCCACCTGAGCGCCCAGTGAATCGGGTTTTCCAAGATTGCTGGTGTAGGCCTCTGTCCATGTCCCTGTTCCTCGTTTCTGGTGTTCAGATAGGCTATGATAGCCCGTCATTTTATAGGGTGCGTACCGCTAACCTTAGCACCTGTTCGGGCTGCCGTTTCCGACAATGGTTCCCGGCGCACCTGCTTTCCCGTTTGTCAGTTAAGGAAAGGCTTTACATGGAGCATACCTACCGTCTTGTGATTTCCTGCCCCGACAGGGTTGGAATCGTTGCCAAGGTGAGTAATTTTCTACAGACCTACAATGGCTGGATCACTGAAGCGAGCCACCATTCGGATACCTACACCGACTGGTTTTTCATGCGCCACGAGATCAAAGCCAAATCTATTCCTTTTGGCCTTGAACAGTTCCGCGCCGCATTTGCGCCGATCGCCCAAGAGTTCGATATGCAGTGGCATATTGCGGATTCGGCCCAGCCCAAAAAAGTGATTCTGATGTGCAGTAAGGAGTCCCACTGTGTGGCCGATCTCCTGTACCGCTGGCACAGCAATGACATCAACGCTGAGATTGTTGCGGTTATTTCTAATCACGACGATTTGCGTCGCATGGTGGAATGGCACGAAATCCCGTATCACCATATTCCGATGAGCAAGGAAAATCGTGAAGAGGCGTTCGCCCACGTCGACGAGCTTTTTCAGACCTACGAGGCCGATGTGGTGGTGCTCGCACGGTATATGCAAATCCTTCCAGCGGAGCTTTGTGCAAAGTACGCGGGCAAAGTGATCAACATTCACCACAGCTTTTTGCCATCCTTCGCTGGAGCGCGGCCGTACCATCAGGCATACAGCCGTGGGGTCAAGCTGATCGGTGCTACTTGCCATTACGTGACCCAGGATCTTGATGAAGGGCCGATAATTGAGCAGGACGTTATCCGCATTACCCACAGTGATAGCATTGAGGACATGGTGCGCCTCGGTAAAGATGTGGAGAAAAATGTTCTTGCCCGGGGATTGCGCTCTCATGTTGAGGATCGAGTGATCACTTACGAAAACAAGACGGTGGTATTTGATTAAGGCTGCCTCACAGATGCCCCTGAAAGGGTGCGACTGTGGTAGAATCGGCGGCTTGTTGAAGAATAACTACGGGGCCGAGAAGCGGCCCTGAAACGACTTCCAGATAACGCAAAGGAACTTTTCTCGATGGGTGAATTAGCCAAAGAGATCCTGCCGGTCAATATTGAAGATGAACTGAAGCAGTCTTACCTAGATTACGCGATGAGCGTAATCGTTGGGCGAGCGCTTCCGGACGTGCGGGATGGCCTCAAGCCGGTTCACCGTCGTGTTCTGTTCGCAATGTCCGAACTGAATAACGACTGGAACAAGGCCTACAAGAAGTCTGCCCGTGTGGTGGGTGATGTTATTGGTAAGTATCACCCTCACGGTGACTCTGCTGTTTACGACACCATCGTACGTATGGCTCAGCCATTCTCCCTGCGTTACCCGCTGGTAAACGGCCAGGGTAACTTCGGTTCTATCGACGGCGATAACGCGGCAGCCATGCGTTACACCGAAATTCGCATGGAGAAAATTGCACACTCCTTGTTGGCGGATCTCGAGAAAGAAACCGTAGACTTTGTCGATAACTACGATGGCACAGAGCGAATTCCTGAGGTAATGCCTACCCGGGTTCCTAACCTGCTGGTGAACGGCTCCTCGGGTATTGCGGTGGGCATGGCGACGAATATTCCGCCCCACAACCTGACCGAAGTGGTCACGGGTTGCTTGGCGCTGATTGATAATCCGGATCTCACCTGCGATGAGTTGATGGAGTACATTCCAGGCCCGGATTTCCCGACCGATGGCATCATCAACGGCCGTGCCGGCATTGTTGAGGCTTATCGTACCGGTCGTGGCCGCATCTACATTCGCGCTCGTCACGAGATTGAAACCGACAAGAAAACCAACCGCGTTGCCATCATCATCACCGAGCTGCCGTATCAGCTTAACAAAGCCCGTCTGATCGAAAAGATCGCCGAGCTGGTGAAGGAAAAGCGCCTGGAAGGCATCACCGAACTGCGGGATGAGTCCAACAAGGAAGGTATCCGCGTTTTTATCGAGTTGCGCCGCGGCGAGAACCCGGAAGTTGTGGTCAATAATCTGTTTAAGCAGACCCAGCTGCAGACGGTATTCGGTATTAACATGGTTGCGCTGATCAACGGCGAGCCGAGAATTCTTAATCTCAAAGAAATGCTGGATGCGTTCGTGCGTCACCGCCGTGAAGTGGTGACACGTCGTACCCTATTTGAATTGCGTAAAGCCCGCGAGCGAGGCCATATTCTTGAAGGCCTGACCGTCGCATTGGCCAACATCGATGAGATGATTGAGCTGATCAAAGCTTCTCCAAGCTCTTTGGAGGCTAAAGAAAAGCTGATGGCCAGAGGCTGGGCGCCTGGTAACGTCATGGCGATGCTTGAGCGTGCTGGCGAAGATGCCTGCCGCCCAGACGATCTGCCAGAAGCCTACGGCCTGCGCGGTGGTCTGTACTTCATGTCTCCAGAGCAGACTCAAGCTATCCTGGACATGCGACTGCACCGTTTGACCGGTCTGGAGACTGAAAAACTCCAGAACGAGTACAAGGAAATTCTAGCAAAAATTGCCGGCCTGCTGGAAATTCTGGGCGATCCAGATCGCCTGATGCAGGTTATCCGTGAAGAGCTAGAAGCTGTGGTAGAAGAGTTCGGTGACAAGCGTCGCACGGAAATAACCAGCTCCCAGCGCGACCTCACGGTTGCCGACCTGATTGATGAAGAAGATTTGGTTGTAACCATTTCCCACAGCGGTTACGCCAAGACTCAGGCAGTTGAAGACTATCAGGCTCAGCGCCGTGGTGGCCGCGGTAAAGCTGCGACCTCCATGAAAGACGAAGATTTCGTTGAGAAGCTGCTAGTTGCCAACTCCCACGACACCATTCTGTGCTTCTCTAACCGAGGCAAAGTTTACTGGTTGCGTGTATTCGAGATTCCCCGTGCCAGCCGCGCGTCCCGTGGTCGGCCAATGGTGAACATTCTGCCCCTGGATGAAAGTGAGCGCATCACAACTTTCCTGCCAGTGCGGGATTATCCAGAAAACCAGTTTGTTCTGATGGCAACGTCTGCGGGCGTTGTTAAGAAAACGCGTTTGCCGAACTTCTCCCGTCCGCGTAGCAGTGGCCTGATTGCCTTGTCTCTGGACGAAGGCGATACGTTGATCGGTGCTGCGATAACGGAAGGCGATGCTGAAATCATGCTGTTCTCCACAGCTGGCAAAGCGGTTCGCTTCAACGAAGAGGCGGTTCGCCCGCTGAGCCGGACGGCGCGTGGCGTACGTGGTATCAGAATGCCCGAGGGCCATCACGTGGTCTCCCTGATCATTCCTCAGGAAGGCTGCGTTATTCTGACCGCCAGTGAGAACGGTTATGGCAAGCGCACCGCGATTGATGAGTTCCCGACGTACAATCGTGGCAGCCAGGGCGTTATCGCCATGCAGTGCTCCGAGCGTAACGGCAACCTAGTAACCGCGTTGCAGCTGTTCGATGGCGACGAAATGATGCTGATTTCCGATAAGGGCACGCTGGTTCGTACCCGCACGGATGAAGTATCGGTTCTTAGCCGGAACACCCAGGGCGTGCGTTTGATCAGGCTGAGCCAAGAAGACGAGCGCCTGGTGGGCGTGGAGCGGATTGCTGAAACCGACGATGAAGACATCGAAGGCGAAGTTGTAGACGGCGAAGCTATCGAGGGCGAAGACGCTTCAACAGATGAAAGCGAAGACAACAGTCCGGAGCAGGATGCTGGCGAGGAATAAGCCAGCACTGCCGAACACCGAATCCGCCAGACGTGAGAGACCACAGGAACATGAGCAGGGCGTATAACTTTTGTGCAGGTCCGGCAACGCTGCCGGAAAGTGTGCTGGCACAGGCACGGGATGAAATGTTGGACTGGCGTGGCACGGGCATGTCGGTAATGGAAATGAGCCATCGTGGCGATGCGTTCATGGAAATTGCCGAAACCGCTGAGCGAGACCTGCGCGAATTGGCGGGCGTATCAGACGATTACGCCGTTCTCTTTATGCAGGGTGGAGCTTCCAGTCAGTTCTCCACGATTCCCTTGAACTTGCTTGGCGACAAAACGTCTGCGGATTATGTAAACACCGGCATTTGGTCGAAAAAGGCCATTGCGGAAGCCAATCGTTATGCCGATGTGAACGTCGTCGCTAGCTCGGAAGAGGGCGGCTTCGCCAGCATTCCGGATCAAGCGACTTGGCAGACTCATGCCGATGCGGCGTACCTGCATTACACGCCGAACGAAACCATCGGCGGCCTAGAGTTTGATTTTGTTCCCGACAGCGGCGATGTGCCGCTGGTGGCGGACATGTCTTCTACCATGCTTTCTCGCCCGGTAGATGTGTCCAAGTTCGGGCTGATTTACGCAGGCGCTCAGAAAAATATCGGTCCCTCTGGGCTAGTCGTGGTCATTATTCGGAAAGACCTTCTGGGCAAAGCCCGCAAGGAAACGCCAACCATGATGAACTACCAGGTTATTGCGGATAACGGTTCTATGTACAACACGCCGGCGACGTATTCTTGGTATCTCGCGGGCTTGGTATTTAAGTGGTTGAAAGCCCAAGGCGGCGTGAAAGCCATGGGTGAGACGAACTTAAGGAAGGCGCAAAAGCTGTACGGCTTTATCGATACCAACGAGTTTTACGCCAACCCTATTGAGCCACGCTTCCGCTCTTGGATGAATATTCCATTCACTCTGCGTGATGATGCTCTGAACAGTGCCTTCCTTGAAGGAGCCGACGCCCGGGGTTTGCTGAACCTGGCCGGTCACCGCTCTGTAGGCGGCATGCGTGCTAGTATTTATAACGCCATGCCAGAGGCCGGTGTGGATGCGTTGATTCAGTACATGACAGAATTTGCCAAGGAGCGGGGCTGATCATGAGTGATGAGCAGGCCCGCCTTGGAGAGCTACGGGAAGAGATAGACAGCCTTGATCAGAGAATCTTGGAGCTGATCAGCGCTCGGGCGAAATGCGCCCAGGAAGTGGCTCATGTGAAAACGGCTGCCAACCCCGAGCAGAACGTGTTTTTCTACCGACCCGAGCGGGAAGCTCAGGTTCTTCGCCGCATTAAAGAGGCCAATCCAGGCCCTCTGCCTGGCGAGGAAATGGCCCGGCTGTTTCGCGAAATAATGTCGGCCTGCCTGGCGCTGGAAAAGCCCATGCATATAGCCTTTCTTGGGCCTGTCGGCACGTTTACTCAGGCGGCCGCTCTCAAGCATTTCGGGCATTCTGTAGTCAGCGTGCCGTTACCGGCGATTGATGCGGTGTTCCGCGAGGTGGAATCCGGAGCTGCCCATTACGGTGTGGTGCCGGTGGAAAACTCCACAGAGGGCATGATCAACCATACGCTTGATATGTTTATGACGTCTCCGCTGAAAATCTGCGGTGAAGTACAGTTAAGAATTCATCACCATCTTCTGGTTTCACCGGAGTTCCGGGATCAGGAAATAACCCGCATCTACTCGCACCAGCAGTCGTTTGCCCAGTGTCGTCAGTGGCTGGATACCCATCGCTATGGCATTGAGCGAGTGACTGTATCCAGTAATGCCGAAGCGGCACGCCGGGCCGCCAAAGAACCAGGCACCGCCGCGATTGCCGGTGATATGGCAGAAGAGCTTTACGGTTTGGAGAAGCTGGCCAACAGCATTGAAGACAGGCCAGACAACACCACCCGATTCCTGATTATCGGCCGCGAAGAAGTGCAGTCGAGCGGGCATGACAAATCATCGATCGTTGTTTCCATGAGAAACAAACCGGGTGCGTTGTATCAATTGTTGGAGCCGTTTCACCGCCATGGAATAAGTCTTACGCGGCTAGAGACCCGGCCCTCGCCCAGTGGCACCTGGACGTATGTGTTCTATATCGATTTTGAAGGGCATATAGACGATGAGCAGGCACATAAAGCGCTTGCTGAGGTAGAAGAAGAAGCCGTTGAGCTCAAGCGGTTGGGTTCCTACCCCATCGGTGTTCTCTAGTACTTATCACGAGAGCTTAGCATTAGAGCTTCGCGACAGATAATTAAAGGAAGGTATATGGCCATTGATTATCAAAGCCTTGCTGTAGAGGGCGTTCAGGCCTTGTCTCCCTATCAGCCGGGCAAGCCAATCAGCGAGTTGGCCCGTGAATTGGGTCTGGATCCGGCTGAGGTGGTCAAGCTTGCCAGCAATGAAAACCCTTTGGGCCCCAGCAAAAAAGCGACCGCTGCGGTTGAAAGCGCACTGACCGATCTTTGTCTGTATCCCGATGGCAATGGCTTTGATTTAAAGCAGAAGCTGTCTGGGCGCCTTGGTGTTGAGGCTGACCAGATCACGCTTGGGAATGGCTCAAACGACGTACTCGAAGTGATCGCCCGTTGCTTTGCTGATGCAAATTCCGAGGTTGTGTTCTCCCAGTATGCGTTTGCTATTTACCCGATCGTTACTCAAGTTATTGGCGCGAAGGCTGTTGCTGTGCCGGCCAAAGATTGGGGGCACGATCTGGATGCCATGGCCGCGGCCGTAACAGAGCGCACTCGTCTGATATTCGTAGCCAACCCGAACAACCCTACGGGAACTGTACACAACTCGGGCGCCATTGAAGCGTTTCTGAGTAAGATTCCTGAAGATGTACTGGTGGTTCTAGATGAAGCCTACTGCGAGTACATGACCGGGGAGAGCGATCCCGACGGGGTTGCCTTGTTAACCCGTTTTCCGAACTTAATTGTGTGCCGCACGTTTTCCAAAGCCTGGGGTCTTGCGGCCCTGCGCGTTGGCTACAGCGTAAGCTCACCGGCTATTGCCGATATCCTGAACCGTGTTCGTCAACCCTTTAACGTAAGCGCCGTGGCACTGGCAGCCGCTGCGGCAGTGCTGGATGATGAAGACTACCTGCAGCGCTCCCGCGAGATCAATACCGCAGGATTGAAGCAGCTAGAAGAGGCCTTTGATCAGATGGGCCTTCGGTATATTCCGTCATCCGGGAACTTTGTGGCTGTTGAAATAGGGCCCCAAGCCATGGGCGTTTACCAAGTTTTGTTGGCCCAAGGTGTTATTGTGCGCCCGATTGCGGGTTACGGTATGCCCAACCACCTACGGGTTTCGGTGGGTTTGCGCGAGCAAAACGAACACTTTATCGACGCGCTCTCGAAGGCGCTGGCAGCAGCCGGGCAGGGAGCCTAAGGTGCCATCCCGCGAACCGCTTTTTCAGCGTGTTGCCATTATTGGGTTAGGCTTAATAGGTGGTTCGCTGGCCGGCGCTATTCGCAAACACGGTTTGGCGCATGAGGTCGTTGCTGCGGATCAACGCAAAGAAGACCTGCTGCTAGGCGAGTCCCAGGGTGTGATTGATACGATTGCGCAAACGGTTGCCGAAGCGGTGCAGGGCGCAGACCTTGTTGTGCTGGCCGTGCCGGTACAGGCGACCCGCAAGGTGCTTGAAGAAATACGCCCGCATCTTGCGGCAGATGCCATTCTTACAGACGTTGGCAGTACCAAGTCCGGTTTCGTGAAGGACGTTGAGGCTGTCTTCGGCGAGTTTTTGCCCTGTATTATTCCGGGGCATCCCATTGCGGGTTCGGAGAGAAGTGGCATCCGTGCGGCTAATTCGGATTTGTTCAGAAACCACAAAGTTATACTGACTCCCCCAGATAACGTCAGCAGTAATGATCTCGCCAAGCTTCAAGCTTTGTGGGAGGCGTGCGGCGCTACCGTACTCACCATGTCTGTGGCTTATCACGATGAAGTGCTGGCGGCGACCAGCCATCTACCCCATCTGATTGCCTTCTCGCTGGTTGATACGCTGGCCGGGGAAGGCCAGAACATGGATATATTCCGGTATGCAGCAGGCGGGTTCCGTGACTTTACTCGCATTGCCGCAAGCGATCCGGTTATGTGGCACGATATCTTTCTTTCCAACAGCGACGCCGTTCTTCGGGTGATTGATCATTTCACCCATGATCTGGATCAGTTGCGCACAGCAATTGCCGAGCAAGACGGCGCCATGCTGTTGCGGGTATTTAGCCGCGCCAAGGCGGCCCGCGAACACTTTTCAAAAATGCTTTCAGGACAGGCCTACGTGACAAATAACAGTGAAAAGCAGGTAACGTTCCGCCTCCAGCCCGGTGGCTCAGTAACCGGCGACATACGGGTGCCCGGTGATAAATCCATTTCCCATCGCTCAATTATGCTCGGCGCTCTCGCCGACGGCATAACCGAAGTGAAAGGCTTTCTCGAGGGCGAAGACAGTCTCGCCACGATACAGGCGTTCCGGGATATGGGCGTTACGATTGAGGGGCCAGATAACGGCTTTGTGCGCATCCACGGTGTTGGAATGCATGGTTTACAGGCACCGCGTAGCCCGATATATCTCGGTAACTCTGGCACAGGCATGAGGTTGTTCACCGGTCTGTTGGCCGCGCAGCCTTTTGAATCTGAACTTACGGGTGATGCCAGTCTTTCAGTGCGACCTATGAATCGGGTCGCTGACCCGCTTCGGTCTATGGGTGCAGTGATCGACACGGCAGAGGGTGGACGTCCGCCTTTGAAAATTCGGGGCAGCCAGAACAAGAAGCTTACCGGTATTCACTACGATATGCCGGTTGCCAGTGCTCAGGTGAAATCCTGTCTGTTACTTGCAGGTTTGTATGCTGAGGGAACAACCTCTGTTACTGAGCCAGCGCCGACTCGTGATCATACCGAGCGTATGCTGGCAGGGTTTGGCTATAAGGTAGAGCGGGATGGCCCAACGGCCAGCGTTACAGGTGGTGGCAAGCTGACGGCTAATGCCATTGATGTTCCCGCAGACATATCGTCGGCCGCTTTTTTCATGGTTGCCGCTAGTATTGCTCCGGGTTCCGATCTGACTCTGCGCCATGTAGGTATGAACCCAACACGGATAGGCGTGATCAACATTCTGCAGCAAATGGGCGGAAATATTGAAATCATGGCCGAGCGTGAGATCGGTGGCGAGCCGGTTGCCGATCTGCGCGTTCGCTTCGCTGAGCTCAAGGGTATCAATATCCCAGAAGACCAGGTGGCATTGGCTATCGATGAGTTCCCGGCGCTGTTTATTGCGGCGGCTTGCGCCACCGGCCGAACTGTTCTGACCGGTGCTGAGGAGCTGCGGGTAAAAGAAAGCGACCGTATTCAAGTAATGGCAGACGGCCTTGCAACACTGGGTATAGAAACCACGGTTACGGAAGATGGCATTGTGATCGAAGGCGGCCAAACTATTAAGGGTGGCACTGTTTACAGCCATGACGACCACCGCATTGCCATGTCTTTTGCGGCGGCCTCTTTGCGCGCCACCGAAGAGATTGAAATAACTGACTGCGCCGTTGTGGCGACATCCTTCCCGGGCTTCGTAGAGCTTGCCCGAGAAACAGGCATCAATATTTCAGCCGAAGTGTCTGGCGGCGCGAGCGCTGAACAGGGAGCACGTTAATGTCGGAAGGCAGCGCACCAGTCATCGCGGTTGACGGCCCGGGTGGTTCAGGCAAGGGTACAGTTACCCAAATGCTGGCGAAAAAACTGGGCTGGCACCTGCTCGACAGTGGTGCGCTCTACCGGCTAACGGCTCTTGCGGCAACGCGCCAAAACGTATCGCTAGATGATGAAGCCGCGTTGATCCGTGTTGCTGCGTCTCTGGATGTGGCCTTCGAACCCACGCCCGAGGGCGAGCCTGTAAAAGTGATTTTGGCCGGGGAGGATGTTACCGGTGACATCCGCACGGAAACCTGCGGCAACAACGCATCTAAGATTGCCGTAATGCAACCGGTGCGTGATGCGCTTCTGCAACGCCAGCGTGACTTCCAGCAGAAACCAGGGTTGGTAGCCGATGGCCGCGATATGGGCACGGTTGTGTTCCCGAATGCACCGGTTAAGATTTTCCTAACAGCCAGTGCGCAAGAGCGTGCCCGGCGGCGTTTCGGCCAGTTGAACGCTGCGGGAGTCGATGTTAGTATTGACGCCGTTTTAGAGGAGATACGGGTTCGTGATGAACGAGATATGAACCGTTCCGCAGCCCCTCTCAAGCCTGCAGATGATGCGCAAGTCATTGATTCTACGGGTTTGAGTATAAAGGAGGTGCTCGACAGATGTATGGCTGTAGTAGGTCAGATCTGACTTCGCCTTTTTGTCGTTGAAATGCCGGAAACAGCGAAACCTGCCAGCCGCTGGCTGATTCCGGAACTTATTAACAGACCGTGTTGCTGGTGGCACGGAGCATACTTGCGTTGAACCTATAGGACTCATAATGAGCGAAAGCTTTGCGGATCTTTTTGAAGAAAGCCTAAAAGAAATTGACATGAAACCAGGTTCCATCGTCCAGGGAACCGTAGTTGATGTTGATAGCGACTGGGTCACAGTTAACGCCGGGCTGAAGTCCGAAGGTGTTATCCCCGCCTCCCAGTTCCTGAACGAAAAAGGCGAGTTAGAAGTAGCTATCGGCGACGTTGTCGACGTAGCACTGGATGCAGTGGAAGATGGTTTCGGTGAAACCCGTCTTTCCCGTGAAAAGGCCAAGCGCGCAGAATCTTGGAAGGTACTCGAGAAGTCCTTCGAAGCTGAAGAAGTGGTCAAAGGTATTATTAATGGCAAGGTCAAAGGTGGTTTCACCGTTGATCTGGCTGGTATTCGTGCCTTCCTGCCAGGTTCACTGGTAGACGTTCGTCCGGTTCGCGACACCGCGCACCTAGAGAACAAAGAGCTCGAATTTAAGGTTATCAAGCTAGACCAGAAGCGTAACAACGTGGTTGTTTCTCGCCGCGCCGTTCTGGAAGCTGAAAACAGTGCTGAGCGCGAAGCTCTGCTGGAAACCCTGACCGAAGGTCTAACAATCAAGGGTATCGTCAAGAACCTGACCGACTACGGCGCGTTCGTAGATCTGGGTGGTGTTGACGGCCTGCTGCACATTACCGATATGGCTTGGAAGCGCATCAAGCATCCAAGTGAAATCGTGAATGTTGGCGATGAGATCGACGTTAAGGTTCTGAAATTTGACCGTGAGCGCAACCGCGTATCTCTGGGTCTGAAGCAGCTGGGCGAAGATCCCTGGGTTGATATCAAAGGTCGTTACCCAGAAAGCACACGGGTTATAGCCCGTGTAACCAACCTGACCGATTACGGCTGCTTTGCTGAGCTGGAAGAAGGTGTTGAAGGTCTGGTTCACGTATCCGAAATGGATTGGACCAACAAGAACATCCATCCTTCTAAAGTCGTTAACGTTGGCGACGAAGTAGAAGTGATGATTCTGGACATCGATGAAGAGCGTCGTCGTATCTCACTGGGTATCAAGCAATGCGTTTCCAACCCATGGGAAGACTTCTCCGGCAACTTCAACAAGGGCGACCGCATCTCCGGTAAGATCAAGTCAATCACTGACTTTGGTATCTTCATCGGTCTGGACGGTGGCATCGATGGTCTGGTTCACCTGTCAGATATCAGCTGGAACGAAACAGGCGAAGAAGCCGTTCGTGAATACAAGAAGGGCGACGATGTTGATACCGTTATCCTGTCTGTAGATCCCGAGCGTGAGCGCATCTCGCTGGGTATCAAGCAGCTTGAGAGCGATCCGTTCGCCGAGTTTGTTCAGCTGAACGACAAGGGCTCCATCGTTAAGGGCACTGTTTCCGCTGTTGATGCGAAGGCAGCTACTATCGCTCTGAATGAAGAAGTTGAAGCGGTATTGAAAGCCTCTGAAATCAGCCGTGATCGCGTTGAAGATGCGCGTAACGCTCTGAAAGAAGGCGAAGAAGTCGAAGCTAAGATCATCAGCATCGATCGCAAAAATCGCGTTATCAACCTGTCTGTTAAGTCTAAGGATGTAGAAGACGACAAGCAGGCGATTGATACCGTGCGCACCAAAACTGCAGAAACCTCCTCTAGTGCGACCACCATTGGTGATCTCATCAAGGAACAAATGCAGCAGCAAAACACCAACAAGGACTAATCTCCGGTTGGTTCGAAAAAAAACGGGCTCTAAGAGCCCGTTTTTTTTGTGTTTTTTTCTGATTTGGCTAAACTAGGGGTTGGGAATTCGGTAACCAATGGTCGAACAAAAAAGAAAAGAGGAAAGTGCCTCATGACGAAGTCTGAACTGGTCGAATTAATTGCCTCAAAACAAACACAGCTTTCGGTTAAAGACGTTGAGCTGGCAGTAAAAACAGTTATTGAGCATATGTCTCAATCGCTAGCTAATGGGCAGCGAATTGAAATAAGGGGGTTTGGCAGCTTTTCCCTTCATCATCGGGCGGCCCGCACAGGCCGGAACCCGAAAACCGGTGAAGCCGTACAGTTACCCGCTAAGCATGTTCCTCACTTCAAACCCGGCAAGGAACTGCGAGAACAGGTTAACGAGAGTTTGAAACAGGGGTTTTAACAGCTTTTATCCCTGAAGAAAAACATCAATAATTCGGGCACTTATCAGCGTTTGGGAGAGCTAAGGTTATGGCAGGATTACAGAAGATCCTATTGATTCTGTTGGTACTGGTCCTGGTATTGCTGGCGCTCGTATTCTCGCTGAACAATCAGATGGCTGTCGGACTTAACTTTTTGGTGTTTGAGACTAAGCCCCACGGTATCGCCGTGTGGATTATCATGTCTTTTGTTATTGGCGCGCTGGTTGGGATTTTAATGACCATTCTCGCCACATTTCGCGCGTCGGTTTCCCGTCGCACCCTTCAGAAACGACTTGATCGCGCCGAGCAGGCATTGGAGAAATCCAGGGCCCAGAACGACCAGGCTATTTAATGGATATAGTGTTTCAGTGGCTGCTGTTGACGGTTGCAGTTGCCGTTGGCTGGTTTGTTGGACGGCTGGGTGGTGGTCGTAACCAAACCCGAACGAAGATCTCAGACGAAGAGTCTGTTAAAGACCGGCTACAGTTTCTGTTTACGAACTACTCAGATCAGGCAGTCGACAACTTTGTGCAGTCATTGGCTGTCAACAAAGAGACCGTAAGCCTGCATCTTTCTATTGGCCGGCATTTCCGCAATAAAGGCGAAACCGACCGCGCCATTTTGGTTCATCAGAACCTGCTCGCAAGGCCCGAACTGCCTCCTCGATTTTCCCCTCAAGTAACGCTTGAGCTTGCCATGGACTTTCTTAACGCCGGCTTGCTGGATCGCGCTGAAGCGTTGTTGCAACAGTTAATGGGGGATCGGGAGTACGGGCGAAAAGCGGCTCAGCAGCTCATCGAGCTTTACCAGCAGGAAAGTGAGTGGGGCAAAGCGGCCGATGTCGCCCGAACCCTGACCAAGAACGATGCGGACCCGGCGATGTTCAAGGATCTTGCGTACCTGACCTGTGAACTGGCAGAACGAGCCCTTGGGCAGGATGATCGCTGGGGTGCCCAGAAACTTGCCAAAGAAGCGCTAGGCTACGATCGTTCTTGCGTTCGGGCAACGCTGATACTGATGAAGATTCTGATCCGGCAGGGCAGTTACCGAGAAGCGGGTAATCAAGGTTTGAAAGTTTTTGACCAGAACTCGGATTTTGGGCCGGAATCCGTTGATCGCCTGATGAAGCTGGAACACGAGCACGGCGATATCGGCCGGCTGGTCAAAAAATTGCGTAAGCTTTACCAGGTTTATCCAAGCACTAGTTTGCTTTTGGCCCTAGTGGAATCTGTTGAACGAGTCTCCGGCCGCCCGGCTGCTATTGATCTGCTGCGCCAAGAGCTCGAAATCCGCCCCAGCGTGGGAGCGCTTTTGCGGCTGGTGGAAATGGCAGGCTATGAAAAGGGCATGACCACCGACGAAGGTCGCTTGGTCAGCCGTATCGGCCTTCTGATCCTTGCTAATCGGCCGGTTTACCGCTGTGTGAGCTGTGGTTTCTCTGGCCAGCAGCTCCACTGGCGATGCCCCAGCTGCAAGCAGTGGGAAACCGTTCGCCCGATTCAGGGCGTTGAGGCTGAATAATCATTTATCGACACTCTTGTCGACACTCCTAACGACATTCTGCAGGACATTCCAGCGTGCAAACTTCTAACGACCTCAAAATCATCGTGGCCCTCGACTTCCCGGCTGAAAATGCGGCGCTCGCGTTGGCAGATAAACTAGACCCTGCCAAATGTCGGCTGAAAGTTGGCAAAGAGCTCTTTACTCGTTCCGGCCCCCAGCTTGTTGAAGGTTTGCAGAAGCGCGGGTTTGAGGTTTTCCTGGATCTGAAATTCCACGACATCCCCAACACGGCGTCAGCCGCCGTGGCTGCAGCTGCCGATCTGGGGGTGTGGATGGTGAACGTACACGCCTCTGGTGGCGAAAAGATGATGCTGGCCTGCCGTGAGCGCCTGGACACATTTGGGGCGGATAAACCCCTGCTGATCGCCGTTACGGTGCTCACCAGCATGGGTGCCGAGGATCTTGCAGGTATAGGCATTACCGATTCGCCAGAAGCTCAGGTTTCCCGTTTGGCCACACTAACCCGAAACTGCGGCCTGGACGGCGTAGTCTGCTCCGCGCAGGAAGCCTCAAAACTTAAAACAGAGCAGGGCAGCGACTTCAAACTGGTAACACCTGGCATTCGCCCGCTAACCGCCGACAAAGGCGACCAACAACGCATCATGACTCCCAGTGACGCACTCAAGGCTGGTTCCGACTACCTTGTTATAGGTCGGCCCATTACCCAGGCTGCTGACCCTCTCGCGGCGTTGGAAGCAATTCATTCTGAAGTGATCGGTTTTTAGGTTTTTTAAACGAAAAAACCCGCTAACTCAGAGAATTAGCGGGCTTTCGGAATAATGGCTCCCCGAGCTGGGCTCGAACCAGCGACAAACGGATTAACAGTCCGTTGCTCTACCAACTGAGCTATCAGGGAACGACGTCATATGACGAGGCGCGTATAATAAGATTACCTCACCGCCTCGTCAACCCCTTGCTGTAATTTTTAGCTCAGAGCCTTCTGCAAACGCTCAACGGCCTGCTCCAGATTTTCCATGCTCGTCGCAAAGCTCAGGCGCATGTGGCCGGGGCAACCGAACGCAGAGCCCGGAACCAGAGCAACGCCGGCTTCGCTTAGCAGCTTCTCTGCGAACTCCACATCATTGCTGACGCTGGAATCTGCATCAATTGCGCTCTGGAAGCTCGGGAACACGTAGAAGGTACCGTCGCCTGTGAGACATTCAACACCGGGCAGTTTGTTCAGCGCCTCCACTAGCCAGTCGTGGCGCTCTTTGAACGCCTTAACCATGACGCCAATACATTCCTGCGGGCCATCCAGAGCAGCCTGTGCGGCAGCTTGGGAGATGGAGCAAGGGTTAGAGGTGCTCTGAGACTGGATCTTCTTCATGGCACCGATGATCTTGGCTGGGCCTGCGGCATAGCCGATGCGCCAGCCAGTCATCGAGTAAGCCTTGGATACACCGTTGAGAACAAATGTACGGTCGTAAAGCTCTGGGGTAGCGTTCAGGATGTTGCAGAACGGCTTACCCGTCCAGAGGATAGGCTCGTACATGTCATCCGTGGCGATCATGATGTTCGGATATTTCTTCAGCACGTCGCCAATCGCTTGCAGCTCTTCTAGGGTGTATGCCATACCACTAGGGTTAGAAGGGCTGTTGATCACAAACAGGCGGGTACGCTCAGTAATCGCGTTTTCCAGCTGCTCTGGTGTGATTTTAAAGCGGGTTTCTGGGCCGGTTTGGAGGATGACCGGCTTGCCTTCAGCAACCAGAACCATATCCGGGTAGGATACCCAGTAGGGCGCAGGAATGATGGCTTCATCACCCGCGTTAAGGGTAGCTAGCGCGAGGTTGAAAAAGCTTTGTTTGCCACCACTTGATACCAATACCTGGTTTGCTTCGTATTCCAGGTTATTGTCCCGCTTGAATTTCGCAATAATCGCTTTCTTAAGAGCCGGCGTACCATCAACAGCGGTGTACTTTGTCTGGCCGTTTTTGATGGCCTCGATGGCTGCCTGTTTGATGTGTTCTGGGGTATCGAAGTCCGGTTCGCCCGCACCAAGACCAATGATATCTTGGCCGGCTGCGCGTAATTCGGCAGCTTTGTTAGTGACTGCGAGGGTGGGGGATGGCTTGATTGCCTGTACTCGGCTAGAAAGTTGAAGGTCCAAACTTGCGCTCCTTAAAGCTGCGTCTGATAGGTCTGTGACCGGCGGGGTGTCTGAATCCTTGCCATATGGCGGCTGATTTCCGCCCAGCCGTCGATCGAGTTGATGGTACCATGAAGCCAGCGCAACAATAAATTTCTCTCTCCGGCCCAGTCCTGTAAAATCGGGATCTGGCTTGGATACACATGTTGAGTCAGCGGAGGTTGTCTGCCAATTATGGCCAGTAACGATTCCAGCAGTTCAGGTAAGGGCGGTGTTTTCAAGGTTGTTTCACCGTTTCAGCCTGCGGGCGACCAGCCCAAGGCTATAGAGGGCCTGATCGATGGTATTCATTCCGGCCTGGCGCACCAGACATTGCTGGGTGTTACCGGTTCGGGCAAAACCTTTACCATCGCCAAAGTGATTGAAGCGGTGCAGCGGCCAACCATTGTCATGGCCCATAATAAAACCTTGGCCGCACAATTGTACGGCGAGTTCCGCGAGTTCTTTCCGGACAACGCCGTTGAATATTTCGTGTCCTACTACGATTACTACCAACCAGAGGCTTACGTACCCTCGTCTGATACGTTCATTGAGAAAGACGCCTCAGTTAACGAGCACATCGAACAGATGCGGCTGTCTGCAACCAAGGCACTGCTGGAGCGCCCGGATGCGATAATTGTGGCAACGGTGTCGGCCATTTACGGCTTGGGTGATCCGAAGTCCTATCTGAAAATGATGCTGCACCTGGACCGAGGCGACAAAATTGATCAGCGACAGGTTGTGCGCCGGCTGGCTGAATTGCAGTACATCCGCAACGATATTGAATTTCACCGTGCCAATTACCGGGTTCGCGGTGATGTGATTGATGTGTTCCCTGCGGAATCTGAGAAAGAAGCCGTTCGCATTGAGCTGTTTGATGACGAAGTGGAAAACCTTAGTTACTTTGATCCGCTTACCGGCGAAGTGCTCCGGCGCGTTCCCAGGATTACGATTTACCCTAAGTCGCACTATGTAACGCCGCGCCAGACGGTGCTGGATGCCGTTGAGCACATAAAGGCAGAACTGGATGAACGTTTGCCGCAGCTGCGTGATAACAGCCGCTTGGTTGAAGCCCAGCGGTTGGAAGAGCGCACTCGCTACGATATGGAAATGATGAACGAGCTGGGCTACTGCAACGGCATCGAGAACTACTCGCGCTATCTTTCGGGCCGGCGACCGGGGGAAGCACCACCCACGTTGTTTGATTACCTACCAGCGGACGCGCTGCTGATTGTTGATGAGTCCCACGTGACCATTCCACAGATTGGCGCCATGTATAAAGGCGATCGCTCGAGAAAGGAAACCCTCGTTCAGTATGGCTTTCGCCTGCCGTCTGCTCTGGATAACCGCCCCATGCGGTTTGATGAGTGGGAACGGATTGCGCCCCAGATGATTTTTGTTTCGGCGACGCCCGGTAACTACGAAGCCGAGCACGCGGGGCAGGTGGTGGAGCAGGTCGTCCGGCCAACCGGTCTGCTGGACCCGATAATTGAAGTACGCCCTGCGTCTACACAGATAGACGACTTGCTTTCGGAGATTCATTCCCGGGTGAAGGTTAAAGAGCGGGTTCTGGTGACCACGCTCACCAAACGCATGGCCGAAGACCTCACGGACTTTTTGATGGAGCACGATATTCACGTGCGCTACCTGCATTCAGACATTGATACGATTGAGCGGGTAGAGATTATCCGCGATCTGCGCCGGGGCGAGTTTGATGTGCTTGTCGGCATCAACCTGCTGCGAGAAGGCTTGGATATGCCGGAGGTGTCGCTTGTCACCATTCTGGATGCCGATAAGGAAGGTTTCCTGCGTTCCGAGCGCGCACTGATCCAGACTATTGGCCGCGCGGCGCGGAACCTCAACGGCAAGGCGATCCTTTACGGTGACCGGATAACTGGCTCCATGCAGCGCGCGATTGACGTGACCGACAGCCGGCGGGCACATCAGGCCGAACACAACGAAACCCACGGTATTACCCCGCAAGGGCTCAACAAAAAGGTTGGAGATATCATGGAAGGCGCAGGTCGCGTTGGCCGGCGCAAAGGCGGGCGACCTGGTGACAGAGCGGCCGAAGAAGCTGAGCGCTATCGCGCAAAGGTTGGTGGCCGATCGCCGGCAGAGTTGCTTAAAGAGCTTTCGCGCCTTGAGGATGAAATGTACAAGGCCGCATCTAATCTGGATTTCGAGACTGCCGCCCGCCTGCGGGATGATGTCTCAGATCTAAAAGAAGCAGTCATGCGAACTGGATAATCCTGCCTCAACGCTTCGGGCCAACAATCACCGCGGCCTGAAGCGGCTGGTTGCTACCGTATCGTGAAATTTGGCTAAACACACGCCTGTCCACCGGAAGGTACTGCTTGTCTGCCACGGTTTCTCCATCGGCTACATCTATTTCTGGGTCGTGCAGATACACAAACTGTTCGTCGATGGCGCATACGGTCACCCAGTGGGGTACACGGCTTCGGTTCAGCTGCCAGGTGCTGATCAAAATCACCGGAATCTTGCCTTTAAGTAGCGCTTGCTCCATGGCCTCAAGAGTGAGCGGGTTATGGTGTAACTGGATGCCCGTCCGGCCAATGTCTTGCAAAAACCCTTCATGCACAAGTTCAAGAACTCGCTTTTTGTCGTCGCTGCGTACGGTATCTCGAAATAACGGTCCCTCTGTACTGAGCCATGCACTGGTTTCAAACCCGCGGTTCCAGGCCGAGAGCGCAAGCCCGTGAGGCCCGCAACCACCATGACCGGCTAGCATGAAAATCGTCGTTGCCTCACGCCAGATTTTGAGTTCTTCCAAGGTGCTCAGCGGTTGTTGTTCATCAAGTGCCGCCATGGCCATAATCAGCGCCGCCGGGCCACAGGAGAAATCCGTGGTCTGGGGATAATAGGGCACGGGAGTGAACTCAGGTATGGGTTCGTAAAACAGAATGCGACGCTCAAAGCGCAGAGCCGTCCCGTGGTCTTCATAATAGTCCCGGTATGTACCAAACTGGCGATACCCTAGGCGTTTGTAGAGCGCAATGGCGCCACTGTTATCTTCTCTGACTTCGAGGCGCATGAGGATACGACCGGCATCTGCCGCCTCACGTTCTGCCACCTTAACCAGCTTCTCACCAATGCCACGACCGCGGGCCGTTGGCAGAACCGCAATGGAGTAAATTCGAGCCATCCGTGTTGCTGCGCTCATCAGCACTAAGCAGTAGCCCAGCAACTCGCTCTCACCCTCTCCATCACCCTCTCCATAACACCCAGCCTCGGCCACAATCAGCCTGTCCCGGGGCATGTCCAGAAATCGTCGGAAGCTGCGGCGTGATAGTCGATCTTCCGTAAAGCAGCGATGCTCAAGGTGCAGAAGTGCGTTCAGATCATCGCTGGTAGCTTGCCGGAGGTGTAGATCAGACATGTATAAAGCGGCCTTGAGAATATCGGCAGGGACATGCTGGTGGGCTTCCCGTATGCAGCTATTATGGTAGAGAGTTGAGTGTGGGAATATAAGCCTATTATGCGTAAAAGCACGCATTAGCAGCCGATTGTTCCAAACCCCGCAGCGGCGTATTGTTGCGGCGGGTTCTGTTGGCAATTATCTCCAGGGAGGAGCGCCTTTAATGTCCCGTTTGCTTATTGTTGTGGATCGTACCAAAGACTGGGCTCCGTATTACCCCAGCGAAGATGTACTGAGCTTTGATCAGTACCTGCAGTTTTCCGCTCCGGCAGCCAGCCGCGTGCGCGTTATTAACTTGTGCCAGAGCGCCAAATATTTGAGCCGTGGCTACTACTGCTCCTTGCTGGCTGAAGCCCGTGGGCACCACGTAGTGCCGTCGGTTATGACTCTGAACGACCTGAGCCGAAAGGGGCTGTTTTCGCTTGAGTTGGAAGAGCTGGAAGCCAGCGTAATCCATTGGCTGGAGGCCGCCGGTTCAGCCATCGATCCCGCCAGCGATAAGCGCAATGCGACCCACGAGGTGCGAATCCGCACGTATTTTGGTCAAACCGAACACCCGGATCTCAAACCAGTGGCGCGGGCCTTGTTTGAGCGGTTCCCCTGTCCGATTCTTGAGATTGTGTTCCGGCGCCGGAAAGCCTGGCAGATTGAATCCATGAAGCCGGCGGCACCTGTTGATCTGGATGAACGTGAGCAGGATGCCTTTGCCTCCGCGCTGGATCGCTTTAGCAGCATGGTTTGGCGCAAGCCAAGAACCCGCCGCCGGTACCGGTTCGACCTTGCGATTCTAGTGAACCCGGATGAAGAAATGCCGCCCAGCGATGCGGTGGCGCTGAAACGCTTTGAAAAAGCCGGTCGAAAACTGGGTATCAACGTGGAGCAGATTACGCGTCGGGATTACATGCGCCTGCCCGAGTACGATGGCCTGTTTATCCGTGAAACCACCGCCATCGACCATCACACATATCGTTTTGCCCGCAAAGCAGAGGCAGAAGGCATGGTAGTGATTGACGATCCAGCGTCGATTCTTAAGTGCACCAACAAGGTTTTTCTGGCCGACCTGCTGAAAAACAACAAAATACCGACCCCGAAAACCCTGATTCTTTCTAAAGATCAGAAAGACGCCGTGGAACAGGTGGTTCAGGAACTTGGCTTTCCGGTGGTTATTAAGATACCGGATGGCGCCTTTTCTCGGGGTGTTAACAAAGCGGAAGATGAGAAATCTCTGCGGGCGGGATTAAAGGAGTTGTTCCAGCAGTCTGCGCTGGTGTTGGCTCAGGAGTATCTATACACCGATTACGACTGGCGCATTGGCGTGCTGGGCGGCCGGGCTATCTACGCTTGCAAATACATGATGGTGAAAGGCCATTGGCAGATCTATCAGCACGGCGAGTCAAAGAGCGAGAGCGGTGGCTTCGAAACCATGCCCACCTACGAAGTGCCCAGAAACGTTATACAAGCGGCACTGAACTCCACGCGGCTGATTGGTAACGGCCTTTACGGCGTGGATATCAAGCAGAGCGGAAACCGGGTTGCAGTGATCGAAGTGAATGATAACCCGAGCATTGATGCGGGTGTTGAAGACCTTTTTCTCGGCGGCGAGCTCTATACGCTGATCATGCAGGAGTTTCTTTCTAGGATGGAAGAGAACCGCCGCCGCTGATCCCCAATAGAGCAAAGAACGCCGGCCTAAGGGCCGGCAACCCAGACTCGGGCACTGCCAAACCAAGGGTAGCCTTCTAAGTGATGCCGGACGTTTTCGGGGGTAAACACCGCTTCAGGGTCGGGCTCGTCCAAAAATATCTCTAGGTGCAGCTTGTTTTTGAGGTAGTGCAGCCGCAAACGACTGCGCTGGGGAATCTCTCCCAGGTTCTGTGCAATAAGGTTTTTCACTTCCGCGCGGGACGGCAGCTTCTCGGTCGTCGGGAACTCATCCTCGTCGTTTTCGGCATCAATGTGGAAGTTGATATCGAGAATGTTTTCCAGTGCATCGCGCATGCCGGCCACCACCTGCATGCCAATCTGGTGTCCCTCCGACACGCTGATTTCCGGTCGCACCACAAGGTGAATGTCTAGCAGAATATCCTGCCCCATCCGCCGGCTGCGAAGCTCATGCACGTTGAGCACCCCCTCGGTATTGCGGGCTATGGTTTTCAGCATGTCGGTATCGACAGGGGAGAGCCCCGTGTCCACCAGCTCCTGAACACTGTCCCAGGTAAATTTCCAGCCGATGTGGACGATGATGCCCGCGACCACCACCGCAGCAAGCACGTCTAGCCATACAAAGCCCAGCATTGCGCCAGCCGTTGATACCAGAACCACAATGGACGAGAACGCATCGGTGCGACTGTGCCAGGCATTGGCAATAATAAGATCCGAACGTATGGCTTGGCCGACATGGCGGGTGTAGCGGAAAATCCACTCCTTGCCTACAACAGAGACCGCAGCAGCCACCAAAACCGGCCACTGCGGAATGGTATCAATGCTGCCTTCAATCAGGCGGAGGGTATTTTCCCAAGCAAGGGCTGCGCCTACGGCAATCAGAATGCTGCCTAGGACCAGGGTGCCAAAGGTTTCGATGCGCTGATGACCGTACGGATGATTTTCATCCGGCTCCTGGCGGGACAGCTTCATTGCGCCGAGCACGACAAGATCGGAGGCTACATCGGTAAAGGAGTGTATACCGTCGACGAGAAGAGCCTGGGAGTGGAAAAGGACACCGCCAATAACTTTGATGATTCCCAAGAAGATATCAAGAATCATTCCAATAATGGTAACCCGCGAGGCCGCTTTCACCTCCATTGCTAGATTTTCACGATGACGCTGGGCCGGTGAGTCGGGTTTCTGCATTAAAAAACTCCGGATTTTCCGCATTTTTGCTTGATTTATACACATCATAGCAGTATTGCTTTTGAATGACAGATCGTTCAGGTTTTCTTTCGTTCAAAGCGAAAATATAATAACTAATTGAAAGTAAAGGGAAAATAAACTGATCAAAAAATGATCAATCTGTAGATCTGCGCAGATTACAAGGGATTGGCAACGTTGCCCCGCAATTTTCAACAGGGTTATCCACAGATTCCGTGGACAAGCTCCCGAGAGCTCTATAATACAGATGTTTAGCTCTGTTTTTTTTGTGTAACTGGGCCGCTGTGGAAAACTTCCGGTATACTCGCGCTCACGTTTTTTGGGGAGTTTTGAGATGTACGGCGTTATCCGTAACCTGCTTTTCCGGTTATCACCCGAACAAGCCCATTCCGTTGCGTTAAGCGGTCTGGATTTAGCGCACCGTTTGCGGGTGCTGGGTGCTTTTTTACCGAAAACAGATGCGCTGCCGGTAAAGGTTATGGGGCTGGATTTCCCTAACCCGGTGGGGCTTGCGGCAGGGTTGGATAAAAACGCAGACCATCTCGACGCTCTAGGCGCACTTGGCTTCGGGTTTATAGAGGTTGGAACTGTTACGCCTCTTGCTCAGCCTGGTAACCCTAAACCCCGCATGTTCCGGTTGCAGGAACATCAGGCCATCATTAACCGTATGGGTTTCAATAATGAGGGCTTGGCACACATGCTGGAGCGTGTGGACAAGCGCCGCTACCGGGGAATTCTTGGTATTAATGTGGGCAAGAACAAAGACACGCCAAATGCGGCGTCTGAGTCAGATTACCGCAAGGGTATTTCGGCGGTATACACCCGCGCTGACTATATTACGGTGAACGTGTCCTCGCCCAACACGCCCGGCCTGCGGGATCTGCAGTTTGGTGATTCTCTGAAAGGCCTGCTTCATGCCATCAAGGATGAACAGCTTAAGTGTCAGAGTCAGTTTGGCCGTTACGTGCCCATTGCCGTCAAAATCGCCCCGGATATGGACGATGAAGGTATTCGGTTCGTTGCATTGGCCATGAGAGAGGCTGGTATGGACGGTGTTATTGCTACGAACACCACCATAAGCCGCGATGCCGTTGCCGGCCATGTTCATGCTGATGAGGCGGGAGGGCTAAGCGGTGCCCCAGTGCGTAAGGCATCGTTGAGAGTTATTCAGGGGCTATATGCAGAGCTCGGTGACGATCTGCCGATTATCGGTGTGGGCGGCATTACAGAGGGTGAGAGTGCGGCTGAAAAGATCCGCGCGGGCGCAAAGCTGGTTCAGCTTTATACCGGCTTTATATACCGGGGGCCTGAACTGATCGGTGAAGCGGTTGAGGCGATTCGAGGGCTCAAGTAGTTTCGCGGGTATTAGAACGAAGATGGGCCCGCTGAGCGGGCCCTTGCGGGGAGTGAACCCCGTAACGTTTGTATATTAAAAGATCAGATTAAGATAACGGGGTTTCGACAAACATCACGCTGTGGTGACGTTTGCCAGTTTATGAATACCGGAGACGCCGGTCATGCCATCCCATTGATCCGTGCGGCCTTCACGCCACCCGCTCAACCATTCTTGGCGAACCTCTGCCTGCTCGAGCGGGCAGCTGTCTTTGGATTTGCCGGAAATGCCAGCGAGGTATCCCCGCTTGAATGCCCGAGCGAACATGTCTCTTTTCTGTCTTTTCATGCCGTTCCTCACTAATGGATTAACAGAACAAGCGTGTACACTTCTGCAGTGGCCATGGCATGTGGAATCCTCTCCGGGATAACCCACTATTGCCAGCTTCAGCCAGAGCAGTCAGGATCCTGTTACTGAAAGGGAGTTACCCTTCCCGAACGACGCGTCACCTACAAGGTAAGCTTAACCTCGAGCAGAAGTACACTATCATTTTGGTCTATAAACTATATTTAATAGATCAATAGTGAATATTAGAATGACCTAAACCTATGAACGCCGCGATTCCCGTGACTTACCGCGAATTGCCAAAGAACCTGGAGTTGAACTTGTCCAAATCTGTCTTTTTTGTAACCTGCCCAAAGGGGGTTGAATACCTTCTGGCGGACGAGCTCAGCACGTTAGGTCTTGGGCTGGTAAGAAACGCACCTGCGGGCGCTTGGGTAGAGGGGCCGCTGGAAGCCGGTTACCGGGCTTGTCTCTGGTCGCGCCTGGCAAACCGGGTGATCCTCCACCTTGATGAAGTGGCCGCTACCAGTGCCGATGAGCTTTACGATGGTGTGGTTCACCTCGACTGGCAGCAGCACATCCCCGTTGATGGCAGCTTTCGCGTCAATTTTATTGGCGAGAACGAGGCGATCCGCAACACCCAATTTGGCGCCCAGCGTGTAAAAGACGGCATTGTGGATCGTTTTACCGTGGGCGGTGGAAAACGCCCGACGGTGGAAGCGAAGATGCCAGATGTAACTGTGTCGGCGCGGCTGCATCGTGGCCGGCTTGCGGTGGGTATAGATATCAGTGGTCACAGTTTGCACCAGCGTGGCTACCGCACCGAGCAGGGCCTAGCGCCTCTGAAGGAAAACCTTGCGGCCGCACTGCTGATGCGCGCCGGTTGGCCCGAAATCGCGGCCGCAGGCGGCGATTTTGTCGACCCCATGTGTGGCTCCGGTACGCTGGTAATTGAAGCAGCCCTAATGGCATTGGATATTGCACCGGGCCGTCGTCGGGAACGTTTTGGTTTTGAAAATTGGCTGGGGCACCAGCCAGAGACTTGGCTATCCGTGCGTCAGGAGGCAGAAAAACGCGCCTACGAGGGTAAGCAGGGCAGAATGCCGACATTCTTAGGTTTCGATCACGACAGGCGAGTCATTGCCACCGCGCGCAATAATGCGCAGCGAGCGGGTCTTGATGGCCTGATCGAGTTCCAGGATCAGCCGATTGAAGAACTTACACTGGGAGACGATCGGGCGGAGACTGGCCTGGTTTTGGTAAACCCTCCTTACGGCGAGCGCCTGAGCGACAGAAAAGCCCTTGCAGGCCTGTACGAATCACTTGGCGATGCCGTAAAGATCGCCGCATCAGGCTGGCGCCTCGGCGTGTTTACCGGTGCCCCGGAGTTCGGCAAATCCATTGGCCTGCGCAGCTTTAAACAATACAAGCTATTCAACGGTAAGCTGCCCGCGCAACTTTTACTGTTCACAATAGACGAAGCCAGTGTGCGTACCCCTCGGGAACCCGCAGCGCCAGGCGAAGTGCTGCCTCGAATCGCAAATGAAGAGCGCGCGGCCATGCTGCGCAATCGTCTGAAGAAAAACATGAAAACCATTGGCCAGTGGGCGCGCAAGCAGCAAATAAGCTGTTATCGCCTGTACGACGCAGACATGCCAGAGTTTGCGTTAGCCATTGATATCTATGAGGGCTGGGTGCACGTGCAAGAATACGTCGCACCTAAAACCATCGACGAGCGCTCCGCTAAAGAGCGCCTGGCGGAAGCGCTGGCCGTTATTCCAGAGGCGTTGGGCATCGAGCGGGGTCAGATGGTCTGCAAGCAGAGGCTGCGCCAGACGGGCACCAACCAGTACGAAAAACAAGATGTCAGCGGTGAGTTCTTTCAGGTGCAGGAGCACGGCTGCACACTGAAGGTAAACCTCAAAGATTACCTGGATACCGGGTTGTTTTTGGATCACCGCCCTGTGCGCCACTGGATTCAGCAGAACGCTCACGGCAAGCGTTTCCTGAACCTGTTCTGCTACACAGGTACAGCCACGGTGCATGCAGTAGCCGGCGGTGCCAGCCGCTCGCTGAGCCTGGACCTATCGAACACCTATGTAGGTTGGGCTGAGGATAACTTGGCGCTGAACCGGGCAGACCCTCGCAAACATAAAGTGGAGGCGATGGATTGTCTGGCTTGGCTGGCAGCAAAGCCAAAGCCTGATCAGGTTTACGATCTGATTTTTATGGATCCGCCAACCTTCTCCAACTCTGCTCGTATGGCAGGCGTTTTGGATGTTCAGAAGGACCACGCGAAGTTGATCCGGCAAGCAGTGGCTAGGTTAAGCTCAGACGGTGTGTTGATTTTTTCCACTAACTTTCGGCGCTTCAAGCTTGATGAAGAGCTAGCCTCGGAATTTGAGGTTGAGGAAGTAAGCGCCAGCACGCTGGATAAGGATTTTCAGAGGAACGCGCGGATTCACCGGTGCTGGCACATCCGGAAAAACGCCTAGCATTCCAGAAGAGCGCACATATCGGGTGCTTTAGAACTCGTATTTTAGGCCGGTGGAAAACTGGAAAGTATTGGCGTCTGTGCCTGTGTCTTTGAACAGTTTTCCACCCTCAAATACAAGGTAGGTGTCGCTCAGCACTTCGAAATCCATGCCAAATACCCAGCTTACGCTGAAGCTGCTGTCTGGAAAGTCGCCTTCCAGATCCCTGAATTGGGCGTTTCCCTGTCCGTTTGTATCTGTGATTTCGGCAGTGCCGTGAATGAAAGAAAATCCGGCCTGAGCATAGACATTGGCGTAGTCCGTAACAGGGTAGTGCAAGCCCATGTACCAGCTGGCGAAGTAATCGATGGAAAGGGTCAGGTCGCCTCTGGGCACCTTGGCATCCCGGTATCCTCCACCTGCACGCAGCTCAGCGTGAAATAGATGATTGATGTGACTGCCCACAATAAGTGCGGCACCGCTTCCCGTAGCCTGCTCCTTTGAGGCCTCACCTATAGTGCGGTGGTTGAAAGCCGATACCAGCAAGCCTAAGTAGTGCTTATCTTCCCGGGGCGTTTCCTGAGCCAGGGCAGTCTGGGCGGAAAGCAGACAAGCAGGCATCAAAGCAAGTAGTAGGTGTGTTCGCACAACCTTATTCATTGTTATCGGGCTTCCTGACGTGAGCGGTTACGGGCTGAGTTTGCCTTGTGTAACCAATTGTTACGTCGACCCATGTCACACTTCCCTGTGTCGGTTCAGCGGAGGGGTCAATCCTCGTCGAACAGGCCTTGTTCCTGCGCCATCAATAGCAGGGCGTAAACACCGTTCTCGGGCAGTTGGGGTTCAAGACCCTCTTCAAACAGCAGCTGGCGGCGACGGTCTTCCAGCATTTCGCTGCTCATGCCGGTGATCAGCTCGGTAATTGGCGCTACTTCAAACGGTGCTTCTTGATCCAGAGCGCTGAAAATCAGATCTACCAGAATCTCGTCCGGATCCAGGCCGTCTACGTATACTGTCTGGTCTGGCAGATCTTGGTGCAGCTCATGAATCAGCTCAATCAGTGGCACGCCCTGTTCGTCCAGGTATTGCAGATCCAGGTCGCCAATATCGCCGTCTTCGGGCAGCCATTCATCTGCCGGTACAATCACGACAGTTTTCATCTGGCCATTTTCCAGCGACCAAGCCATGGCAATCGGGAACAGAGCATCGTCGGTCTGGCAGTATTCGATGTCGAGAAATCTTGGTGCAGCCATGTCGGGCTCCGAGTAATGGGTGGCAGATCGTGAGGGAAGGTGAGTAATGTCGGCCGCCCCGGTATGAGGTATTAAGGCTTCATGCCATACTGTTGTGGTAATTTTCATTCTATCAGGGACATCATGGAACACGCTGAATTCAACAAAGATTTACTGAAGTTTCTGAACGCATCACCCACGCCTTGGCACGCCGTGGCAACCATGAAGCAACGGCTGGATGCGGCCGGGTTTGAAGAACTGGACGAAAAGGACGACTGGTCAATTGAGCAGAGTCGTGGCTATTACGTCATCCGTAATGGCTCCTCTATCGTGGCATTTCGCACCGGTGCCCAAGACGCCACAGTATCGGGCATTCGCATGGTGGGTGCGCACACCGATAGCCCATGCCTAAAAGTAAAACCCAACCCAGAGCTGCGCCGCAAAGGCTTTTTTCAGCTTGGTGTTGAAGTTTACGGTGGTGCTTTGTTGAACCCCTGGTTCGACCGGGATCTTTCGTTGGCGGGCAGAGTGACGTTTCTCGACGGCCATGACAAGGTCAGCGACACGCTGGTCGATTTCCGCAAACCCGTCGCGTTTATTCCTAGCCTCGCAATCCATCTGGATAGGGAGGCCAACAGTGGCCGTACGGTGAATCCCCAAACGGATCTTCCGCCGGTACTGATGCAGGTTGCAGAAGACGATGCGACCAGTTTTAACGACCTGCTTAGCCAGCAGATCGCCAGTGAATCCGGCACCAAAGTTCATAAGATTTTGGGCTATGAGTTGGGCTTTTACGATGCCCAAGAAGCCGGCTTTGTTGGCTTGCGTGAAGAGTTTATTGCCGCCGCACGGCTGGACAACCTGCTGAGCTGTTACATCGGGCTGCAGGCTTTGTTGAACACTTCCGGCGACGAGGCTGCGCTGCTGGTATGTAACGATCACGAAGAGGTGGGCAGCGTGTCTGCCGAGGGCGCCCAGGGGCCATTTCTAACGGCGGTTCTCGATCGCTGGTGTGGCACAGGCAAGGCCAGAGCCATTGCCCGCTCTATGATGATTTCAGCCGACAATGCCCACGGCGTGCACCCGAATTACATAGACAAGCACGATGAAAATCATGGCCCCATTCTGAACAAGGGGCCGGTCATCAAGGTGAACCATAACCAGCGCTACGCAACCAACAGTCGTTCAGCCGCTGTTTACCGACACATCAGTGATGAGCTGGGCCTGCCACATCAAACCTTTGTAGTACGCAGTGATATGGGCTGTGGCAGTACAATCGGGCCGTTGACGGCAGCAAATCTGGGCGTTACAACACTGGATATTGGCGTGCCGCAGTTTGGTATGCATTCGATACGTGAGCTGATTGGTACTGAGGATGGTTTTACGATGTTTCGTGTGCTGGCAGAGTTCATGCAGCGTGAGCAGGTGTTCTGAATAAATGGCTCCCCGAGCTGGGCTCGAACCAGCGACAAACGGATTAACAGTCCGTTGCTCTACCAACTGAGCTATCGGGGAACAGCATCAAGCCGGGCGGCATATTAAGCGCTTTGAATTAGCTGGTCAACCCCCTGATATAAAAGGTCAAAATTTGTACCGCAGTATGGCTCATCAATATCGTCCTCCTCCCTGGTTGCGCAACGGTCATGTTCAGTCTGTGTGGCCGTCATTGTTCCGCAAGGTACGGGTGGAAGTTCCGGAAGCAGAAGTGCTTCCGACAGCCGACAACGATGAGCTGCACCTGGACTGGTACCGTCAGGGCAGCAATCGCTTGGCCGTTGTCTCTCACGGGTTGGAAGGGCACAGCCGACGCCCGTATGTACTGGGGCTAACAAAGGCATTGCTGGCAGAAGGCTGGGATGTTCTAGCCTGGAACTTCCGCTCCTGCGGCGGAGTAATGAACCGGCAGCCGAGGTTTTATCACAGCGGCGCCACCGAAGATCTGCGTCAAGTGGTGGATCATGGCCTGGCGCAAAACTACCAAACGGTGTTTCTTTCTGGTTTCAGTATGGGGGGCAACCTCACGCTACTGTATCTCGGTGAGCAAGGTGAGCGCGTTGACAGCAGAATCTGCGGCGCGGTGGCCTACTCAGTACCCTGCGACCTAGCGGGCAGTGCGGATATGCTGGCGCTGCCCAGCCGGAAGATTTACATGCAGCGGTTTTTGAAGGATCTTGGCGCAAAAATGGGCGAAAAAGCCCAAAAGTTTCCCGATTTAATAGATGTCTCCGATTTTGACGCAATTCGGAGTTTTCACGAATTTGATGACCGCTACACAGCGCCGCTGCACGGATTCAAGGATGCCGCGGATTACTGGGCCCAGTGTTCCGCGTTGGGCCGGCTGAAAGATATTCGGGTACCGGCCCTGATGGTTAACGCAGCGGACGATCCGTTTCTGTCACCAACGTGTTTCCCGGAGTCGCCTTCCGTGCTCGGTGCACACGTGCGCCTGGACGCGCCTAAGTGGGGTGGCCATGTCGGGTTTGTGGAACATAGCCACGACGGGCATTACTGGTCTGAGCGCCGGGCTCTCGCGTTTCTGCAGAATCTTATTCAAGGAGAGGCTTGAGCACCGGCCATACGTTCTCGAGCAGTCTGGGCTGGCCTTCGGCAGTCGGATGAATACCGTCCCCCTGCATCAGGTTCTCTTGGTCGTAGATTCCGTCTAAAAAGAAGGGAACCAGAGCGGTGTTATAGCTGTCTGAGAGCGCTGGAAAGATGTCGGCGAACATCTGCGTGTAGCGCTGGCCGTAGTTCGGGGGTATCTGCATACCAACCAGGATAGCTTGGGCGCCGGAGCTCTGAACGTTTTTAACCATAGATACAAGATTCGATTTGATCACGCCAGGGGGAAAGCCGCGAAGGCCGTCGTTACCGCCTAACTCGATAATAACCACGGAGGGATTATTTTTCTCGAGCAAGTCAGGCAACCGGCGGGCGCCGCCGTCTGTGGTTTCGCCGCTTATGCTGGCATTTACCACACGCCAGTTGCTCAGGCCGTTGTCTTGCAAGCGTTCACGCAGGAGTTGTACCCACGCTGTTTCTGAGGGTACGCCGTAGGCGGCACTGAGGCTGTCACCTACAACTAGGAGCGTTTTTTGGCCAGCCAACACAGGCACGGCAATGAACGCTACCAGAAGGAATACAATTGATCTGATGTACAGCAATACCGTATGCATAAACACCCGTAACCCTTGATAAATGAACATGCTTTTTCCGGGAGCCCCGTGAGCAACATGCAGACTACAAATCCTGACAGCCAGCGACCCATGCTGCGCGTTGAAAACCTGACCCATCGCGTGAGCCTAGAAACAGATACGCTGACGATTTTGAAGGGGGTCAGCCTTGAAATCAATCGGGGAGAATCCGTAGCCATTGTTGGCCGCTCTGGTTCCGGGAAAACCACCTTGCTGGGATTGCTTGCCGGTCTCGACACACCCACCGAAGGCACCGTTGAACTCGACGGTTCGATCATCAGCCAGCTAAGCGAAGATGAGCGGGCCAAATTGCGTGCCCACCGGGTAGGGTTTGTATTCCAGTCATTCCAACTGCTACCGGCCCTCACCGCGCTGGAAAACGTGATGCTGCCGCTGGAACTTGCGGGCATGGAGGCGCCGGAAAAACGTGCCCGGGAACTTCTTGAACGGGTAGGGCTGGGTGAGCGGCTTACCCACACGCCGCGACAGTTGTCGGGCGGCGAACAGCAGCGGGTTGCCATTGCCCGGGCGTTTGCTTCCGATCCGGCCATTCTGTTTGCAGACGAACCCACCGGCAACCTAGATAACCGCACCGGCCAGGAAATCTCAGATTTGCTGATGGCGCTGAACCAGGAGCAGGGCACCACGTTGGTTATGGTCACCCACGATGAACAGCTGGCGGCCCGGTGCGCTCGGCAGTTCAATATTGAAGCAGGCGAGTTAACCGAACCGGTTATCGAAATGGAGCTCGTTGACTGATGGGTGCTGCAAAAAAATTGATGTCTGTGCGCCGCGACTGGCGTGAACGCGATGTGCGTGTAGTGCTTGCGGCACTGATTATCGCGGTTGCCACGGTCGCCACTATTGCTCTGTTCGCTAGCCAGTTACAACACACGCTGGTGACTTCTGCCAGTTCCTTCTTAGCGGCAGACCGGCAACTGGAATCGGAAAATGGCCAACCTGTGCCTGAGCCATGGATCACCGAGGCGGTGGAGCGTGGGCTGGAAACCGGCCGCATGGTTGAGTTCTCCACCATGGTGTTTGGCAGCGATGCGTTTCAGCTTGTATCCGTGAAAGCTGTGAGCAACGAATACCCCTTGCGCGGGGAACTCGAAATCCAGGGGGATTCCGAAGGCTCCCGGTTACAGGTGCAACACGGGCCGGCCCCCAGTGAAGTTTGGATTAATCCGAGGCTTTTAAAGCTGCTGGATATCCGCATGGGTGACACGCTGGAAGTAGGCAGCCGCAACCTGACGGTATCCGGTTTGCTGCTCCGCGAGCCAGATGGCGGGTTCAGCCTCTCCGCACTCGCGCCCCGGGTGATGATGCACGTGGATGACGTGGCGTCTACTGGCGTTATCAAAGAGGGCAGTCGAGTAGAGTACGTTTATCTGTTTGCGGGCGATGAAGCGGTGCTTGAGGGCTACTACCAGTGGTTGCAGCCGCAGCTCGGGCCCAGCCACGAATGGGAAGGCGTTCGCGATGGCGAAACCTTTTCACGTTCTCTGGATCGCGCTGAAAGCTTCTTGTTGCTGGGGGGTAGTTTAGCGGTGTTGCTAGCCGCCGTGGCGGTCGCTGTTGCCAGCCGACAGTATGCGTTATCCCAGCGCGACACCGTTGCATTGCTCAAAACCCTGGGCCTCGGCAGCTCTGGAATTGGGCAGCTTTATCTGAAACGCCTCGCACTTTGGGGCGTGACCGGTATGGTGGGTGGCCTTTTGGTTGCCGTGCCGCTGTTTTGGGTGCTCACCCAGCTGTTGAGTGAGGCGCTGGACAGGCCGGTAGAGTTTCAGCTGGATCCATTGGCACTTACACCGGCGCTTCTTACTGCGGTGGTTTCACTGTTTGCTTTCGCCTACCCGCCCATCCGGCGCTTAAGAAACGTCCCTGCAATGCGCGTGTTACGCAGCCAGCCTGGCGAAACAGGCCGAGAAGCTCTACCGGATGTGCTGATCGCCATTGTGGCAGTGTTCGGACTGGTTTGGCTGTATGCGGGCGAACTGTCATTGGTGGTTTCCCTGTTGGGCGGCTTGGCGCTTTTGCTCGGCGCCTTGGGCCTCTTGGGCGGGATTCTGATAGCCGCATTACGAAAGGTGAGAGGTGGTGGGCATTCCTGGCGCTTGGCCTTGGTAGGGCTTTATCGCCACCGCCGGGCCAGCCTGTCGCAGATTGCAGTTTTTGCCATGACATTGATGCTGGCAACGACTCTAATTCTGGTTCGCACGTCCTTGTTAGACGACTGGCAGGCGCAGCTTCCTGACGACGCACCCAATCACTTCCTGATCAACATAGCGCCAGATGCGGTGGATGAAGTTGCAGGCTTCTGGCAAGAGCGCGGCCAGCCGCTGGATCAGCTTTACCCCATGGTGCGTGGCCGGCTGACAGAACTGAACGGCCAGCCAGTAAAAGAAGTGGTGAGCAAAGACCAGAGAGTGGGCGCGCTTAACCGGGAATTGAACCTCACTTGGATGCCCACGCTCCCCGAGGACAATGAAATTGTCGAGGGTAGCTGGTTTAAGGATGGCGAGAAAGCAGGCGTATCCGTGGAGTCTGAGCTGGCGGGCAAGCTTGGCCTGGCCCTAGGTGATGAACTCACATTTACCATCGGTTCCGACAAGGTCACCGAAACCGTTACCAGTACTCGCACGGTTCAGTGGGACAGCATGAAGCCCAATTTCTACATGGCCTTCCCACCGGGAGGTGGCCTTACGGATATGCCAGCCACCTGGATAACCAGCTTTTACCTGCCACGAGACCAAAAAAGCGCGCTGAACGAGTTCTCACGGCGTTTCCCGACGGTTTCGTTGCTGGAAATCGATAACATTATCGAGCGCATACAGGAGATCGTGCGGCAGGTTACCCAAGCCATAGAAGCCATTCTTGTACTGATATTAGCGGCGGCGCTTGTAGTGATGGCCGCGGTTGTTAGTGCCACGCTTCAGGATCGCCAGAGGGAAGGAGCGCTGCTGCGCACGCTTGGCGGTCGCCAGAGCTTGCTGGTACGAAGCACCATGCTGGAGTTTGCTTTGCTTGGGGGCTTTGCCGGGTTTTTGGGTGTTGCATCTGCCGAGGCGGCAGTCTGGGCTTTGCAGTTCCGGATGTTTGAAGGGGAGTTCAGCTGGCACTGGCAGGTTGTGTTGCCTATACCTATCATCAGCGCAGTGGTACTGGCGTTGTTTGGGCGCTGGCAGCTTAGGCCGGTGCTGAGTGTATCGCCCATGCTTCTATTGCGGCGGCTCGAATAAAGCGGAATTGTGGGTAGGCAGCTACAGCTGCTTACCGGTAGTTCGCGAGGATGGCTTCCAGTTCGCCGTTCTCGCGAATGCGCGCAACATCACCCGAAAGCCGTAGGAGCTCATGCCTCCGGAAGATACCGTAAACTGGTCCCGCAACCCTTCGTTTTTAAGAATCCATTTACCCACGAGCAAGTCCACCACAGCTGCGTCAAAGCGGTCACCGTGAAGTAAAAAACGAAAGATGTCCCTATCTTGGGAAACGTCAAAACGCTTTATGTCACCGGATTCAAAGTGCGGTTGCAGCTCCGGATACAGATAGCCTAAGTGAGTGACTACTGTTTTTGAAAAGAGCTCTTCGGGAGAGTGGTATGTCTGGCCTGTGTGTTTCGGTGTGAAAAACACTTCTTGAACCTCGACCACAGGCTCTGTGAACAGGAAATTCTCCGGCTCGTGCGTCCACGCTATTGCCCGGGAAGTGCCGTCTATATAGCCATCCAACAACATCTGATCCACGCGCTTGTGCGGGATTTTTTTAGCAACAGTTTGGTATCCAAGGCGTTCCGAAATCAGCGAAACAACGTCCCACATAATGCCAGTGGGCGCTTCCTGATCCACAATCATGTAGGGCGGGTAGCCGTTGGGCGAAATGTTGAAGCGGAACACTTTTCGATCGCTTGCGGGGGCTGCACTTGTGCTAAATGCAAAGGCGAAAAGAAAGGGCATGCAAACAAAACGTTTTGCGAAAGCTATGAGCCAGCGATGTTTTGGATGTTTCGTCAAGAGGGACTCTTTGAGCGTAACATTTGGTTGTTAAACCCAAGGCTCGGTGCCGAACCCTGGGTCTAACTTGTAGGCGAGACTTAGGCCCAGGCGCGCTGAAGAACCGCTCGCGCGTCTTTCAGAGACACCTCTTTTGGGTTGAACATGATGGAGCCGTCGTTCAACGCCATTTCTGCAATCAAATCCAGCTGGTCTTCACTCACTTTACCTGCTTCTCTCAACGTTCGGGGCAGCTGGCAGCGCTTGTAAAGCGCATCTCTGAGTGTGCGAAGGGCTGAAATGCTGGCTTCTGCACGGCGGCTGGCGGGCGTGGCTGAGTAAACCTCTGGCCCTTCCAAGTACAGCAACAGCTCACCCAGCGGCTCGCGTATGGTTTCCAAGTTGTACTCAAGCACGTAGGGCAGGTACAGGCTCATGCACAAACCGTGGGGCAGGTGGCAGATAGCGCCGGTGGCGTGGCCAAGGGAGTGCACCAGCCCAACCATGGAATTGGAGAATGCGATGCCCGCCATGGTGGAAGCTTGCGCCAGTTCCAGCCTGCCGTCGCTGTCTTTCGGGTTGTCCATTACCTGCAACAGCGACTTGCTGACTTTCTTGATAGCCGCAGTGGCGTAAGCGTCGCTCAGCGGGTTTTTTGCAATGCAGGTGAAGGATTCGATGGCATGGGTCATGGCATCCATGGCCGTTGCAGCCGTAATGTGAGGCGGCAGCGTGAGGGTCATACGCGGGTCGATAATGGCGGCGTTAGGCAGCAGGAAAGACGAGGTAAAGGGCAGCTTTATGCCTTTGGTCTCGTCGGTAATCACGGCAATGGAGGTGACTTCTGAGCCGGTTCCCGCGGTAGTGGGCACTACAAAAAATGGCTTGAGTGCGCGCTTTAGCACACCTGCACCTACATATTTGGCAATATCAGTGCCGCCTTCGGAGACCAGTATATTGACGGCTTTGCCCGTGTCTATGGCGGAACCACCACCTACGGCAATGATGGAATCGCATTTTTCTTTGCGGTAAATAGCGGCGATATCACGCACCACCGATGTTGAAGAATCTGGCGGCACATCGTCGTAAATGCTGATGATGTCTAGGCCACTTTCCTCGCAGGCTGCAATCACTGGCTCTAGCAGGCCGGCGGCACGAACGCCCTTATCGGTCACGATCATCGGGCGCTTGGCGGCCAGCCCGCTCAGCTCATAGGGGATGTGCTCTAGGGCAGCTTTGCCGGCAATGACTTTTACCGGGCAGAAGAACTCATAGTAAGTGTTGGACATTAGGCTCTCGCTGTCTGGACAAAATGAGTGGCAACCTTCAGGTAAATCTGTGCAGCACTGATCAATTTTTCCGGGAGGTGAAGGTGTGCCGGATATTCTTTCACCGCACGCTTGGCGATAATTTTGGGTAAAATGAACGATTCTAGGCGGTTGAGTACGCGGGTCATGCGCACGGCGTAGCTCACGTCGCCGTCTACCAGCATGCGATCGTTGGCAAAAGCGACCGCGGTCTTTTCTTGAAATGACAGCACCAAAAAGGCGTGGGCAACGTGCTTGAACTTGATGGAGACATCCACCGGGCGGTGAGCTGAGTCGCCGTGATAATGGAGGCGGCCTTCACCGATATGCTCCACGATTAGCTTCGGGCCATCGGGCATCACCATCATTTCAAACAAGAACCCTTTTGGCAGGGCTTGCGCTTCTCCCTGCACCTCGCTATCAACTTCGCTAACCGCCTGCAGAGCCCGCCCCATTACCTGGAACATAAGCTCTACATACAAGCGGCGCGCCTGGGAAGCCATAGGCTGGATACGTTTCGCTAACATGACCGTCATCCGATATTGGTTATTGATATCTGATCTTTAGAGTTATTGCTCTAAAAGTCAATGTTCACGGCGACGATAAAACTGTGCTTTAACGGCAAGTCTTTGACCAGAAACGAAAAAAGGCCGAAATCTCTAGGATTTCAGCCTCCTCAGATATGCGCATCGGCGTTGTTACCGAGTGAGCGCAGTCAGTTTTCGGCGTGCTTCTTCAGCTACGTCGCCGCTGGATTCAGCCGCGGTGCTGTAATAAGCGATGGCTTCCTTGCGATTGTTCTCTTTTGCTGCAATATCCCCCAGGCGTAGGAAGGCGATTGAGGTAGGCACAACTTCATTCGCTCGAGTCAGGTTTTCTCGCGCCTTGTCCAGATTATTGAGCTGCAGTGCGGTCAGGCCGTTGTGAATGCGATACATGAACATCTCGGGGTACATGGATACCGCTTTCTCGAAATCGGCCGAGGCCTTTTCGTGTTTTTTCTGTTCCTGGTAGATACGGCCACGCAAGGAGTAAAACATGGCTTCGCGGGGCAACAGGTTGATCGCTTCGTTGACCTTTTTAAGAGCCGCGTTCATGTCGCCCTCAGAAGCAAGCTTCATGGCTTTGTCGTGGGCGTCGTAGGCAGGCTGAACCTTGCGCAGCGTAGCGGTTTTTTTCTTGTAAACATCGGCACCTCGGTAGCCACCGCCGCCTATTTTATCAACCAGTTCGCTGTTTTCGCGGACACGCTTGGCGGAAGGTGGATGTGTGGCAAAAAGACCGTCCACAAATCCTGACTGCTGGCCCTCGGAAAGCTGGAGAAAAATCTCCTGTAGCTCCACCGCGGCTTGCGGATCATAGCCGGCCTCTTTCATGTAAAGCATGCCGTAGTGGTCCGATTCCAGTTCATCGCCCTGGCCGTATTGAGCCAGAGCAAGCTGTGCGCCTACGGCAGCACCGCCCATAAGCAGGCCAGCCCACTCGTTATCTGACAGTGCAAAACCAAGGCCGGCCACGCCAGCGTTGATAAGCATTCCTTTCTGCATACGTTGAACGCTGTGGCGCGCCGCCGCGTGAACAATCTCGTGGCCGAGCACAGAGGCCAGTTGCGCCTCATCTTCAAGCTCTGTCAGCAGCCCCCGGTTAACGGCAATCTTGCCGCCGGGCAAAGCCCAAGCATTGGGCACGCCACTATTCAGCACAACAAACTCGTAGGGCAGGTCGGGCCTATCACTCACTCGGGCCAGCTTGTTACCCACTTCCCGAACGTACAGAGTCAACTCAGGATCGATGTAAAACTGCCCACCCTGAGTTTGTTGGGTGGGAGTGTATTGTTCCGCACCCATGGCGAGTTCTTGGCTCTCACCAATCAGCGAAAGCTGTTTTTCGCCAGTTACTGGGTTTACAGAACACCCGGTAAACAGCAGCATAAGTGCCATAATGGGGGCACAGCGTTGCAAGATGGCGTTTTTCACTCTCGACTCCTGTAATTGAATATCCTGACAGATATAATTACACGGCTACCGCCGGCTTGAAATACCGATGGGCCAAAACCAACACACGAAACACAGGTTTGTTCTGAATGAACGATCAAATCCGAGCCGACCGGGTTACCCGGTTTATCGAAACGCTCAATCAGGCCAGAGAACTTGGCTTGTCTGTTACCGAGACCACCGAACGCAGCCTCACTCTGTGCCTACCATACAACGACCGAATAATCGGTAACCCAGATACCGGTGTGATTCACGGCGGCGCCATAACAACGCTGATGGATACCACCTCGGGGTCTGTTTTTATCTGTGCGTTGGAAGAATTCGAACTTTGCCCCACGCTGGATCTGCGGGTGGATTACATGCGCCCAGCCGAACCGCGCAAACCCGTTTACGCCCGGGCCGAAGTCTATAAAATGACCCGTAACATCATTTTTACCCGGTGCGAAGCCTATCAAGAAGGCGGCGAAACCGTGGCCAACTGCGTGGCCACCTTTATGCGCATCGGCCCCGAAGCCCTGCCAAAAGCCTACCGCGAAAAAATCACCGGAGGTCCGGTATGACCGACCCAGAAATCCTGCACTACACCCGCGATACCGGTGATTTCTCCCGGCTGATACAAAGCATTCCCTATGCAGGCTTCATTGGTTTGGAGTGCGACCAGTTCGGCGACGACCTTATCTTCCGCCTGCCGGCAAAAGACCGAAACCTAGGTAACCCAGTATTGCCCGCGATTCACGGCGGCGTCATCGGCGGCTTCATGGAGCTTTCTGCCGCGATCTACCTAATGCTCGCCCAAGAAAGCACCCGCATGCCTAGAATCGTCAACTTTTCCCTGGACTACCTACGCGCCGGCCTCGACCGAGAAACCTACGCAGAGTGCCAGCTAACCCGCCAGGGAAACCGGGTGGCAAACGTAATGATCACCGCCTGGCAAAAATCCCGAACCAAACCCATCTCCACCGCAAGAGCACACTTCCTGCTAGAAGACTGATCTCGTTCGCGTGCCGGGGCTTGAAATGTCCCTGCACGCCCCCACTTTTGCTGCATGACTAATCCCCTCACATGCTCAAAGCAGGAGAGACAATTAAAATGACGGTTGAATCGCAAAAAGAGACGTTAGGCTTTCAGACCGAAGTGAAACAGCTACTTCAGCTGATGGTCCATTCCCTGTACTCAAATAAAGAAATCTTCCTCCGAGAGCTGATATCCAACGCCTCCGATGCCGAAGATAAATTGCGCTTTGCCGCCCTGAAAGACAACGCCCTATACGAAGGCGAGTCCGAACTACAGATCCGTCTCGACTTCGACAAAGAAGCCAACATCATCACCCTGGCCGATAACGGCATCGGCATGACCCGTGACGACGTTGTACAGAACCTAGGCACTATTGCCCGCTCGGGCACCGCAGAATTTCTCCAGCAGCTCTCCGGCGACGAAAAGAAAGACAGCAAACTTATCGGCCAGTTTGGTGTGGGCTTCTACTCTTCGTTTATCGTTGCCGACAAAGTGGATGTGTTCACCCGCCGCGCAGGCGCGCCAGTTGAAGAGGGCGTGCATTGGCAGTCCTCAGGTGACGGCGAATTCACCATTGAGCAGGTTGTCCGCGAAAAGCGCGGCACCGAGATTGTTATCCATCTCAAAGAAGAAGCCAGCGATTTTGCCGACGGCTTCCGCCTGCGCAACCTGGTGAAGAAGTACTCTGATCACATCTCCTTCCCAGTGATCATGAAATCTGAGCCGACGGAAGAAGGCGAAGAGAGCAAAGACGAAACCGTTAACGACGCAACCGCGCTGTGGACTTTGCCCCGTACCGAGATAAAGGACGAGGAATACAAAGAGTTCTACAAGCACATTGCTCACGATTTTGAAGATCCGTTGATCTGGTCTCACAACAAGGTTGAAGGCAAGCTCGACTACACCAGCCTGCTGTATATACCAGCCCGTGCGCCGTTTGATATGTACAACCGCGATGCGCCCCGTGGCCTGAAGCTGTACGTACATCGCGTGTTCATCATGGACGACGCCGAACAGTTCTTGCCGCTGTACCTGCGTTTCGCCAAGGGTGTAGTCGATTCCAGCGATCTGTCCCTGAACGTGTCCCGCGAGATTCTGCAGAACGATGCGACCGTGGATAGCATTCGCACCGCGCTTACCAAGCGTGTGCTGGACATGCTGTCGAAGCTGTCCAAGAAAGATGCAGACGAGTACCAGAAATTCTGGGGCGAGTTTGGCACCGTTCTTAAGGAAGGCGCGGCGGAAGACTTTAGCAATCGCGAGAAAATCGGCGGCCTGCTGCGTTTCGCCTCCACACACACAGGTGAGAGCATTCAAAACGTATCTCTGGACCAGTACATCGAGCGGATGAAAGAAGGTCAGAACAAGGTCTACTTCATTACTGCTGATAACTTTATGGCCGCCAAGAGCAGCCCGCACCTGGAAGTCTTCCGCAAGAAAGGCATCGAGGTTCTGATTCTCTCCGATCGTATCGACGAGTGGATGACGGGCTACTTGACCGAGTATGACAGCAAGCAACTCCAGGACGTTGCCCGTGGTGATCTTGATCTTGGCGAGGTGGAAACCGAGGAAGACAAGAAGCACAAGGAAGAAGCCGCGGAAGAGCACAAAGGCCTGCTCGAACGCATCAAAGCAACACTCAGTGACCGGGTTCAGGAAGTGCGGGTAACCAACCGCCTCACGGATTCACCGGCGTGCTTGGTAACGGCCGACTTTGATATGGGTGCTCAGATGAAGAAGATCATGGAAGCGGCGGGCCAGAAGGTTCCGGACAGCAAGCCGATCTTTGAAATCAACGTGGACCACCCGCTGGTTCAGCGCCTAGAAAGTGAGAAGGGCGATGAGCGCTTTAACGAGCTCTCTGCGGTTCTTCTGGACCAGGCCACACTGGCCAGCGGCGAGCAACTGCAGGATCCGGGCGCGTACGTAACCCGCCTGAACCGTCTGTTGCTGGAACTGGCTAACTAAGCTCTATGCACCAGATTATTGTGGACATAAGCATCAGCCCTGAAGAGTGGATAAAGCTCTATCAGGGCGTTGCTGTCGATGTTCGCACTAAGGCCCGGGACGGGCGTTCCGTCTGTTTTCCGGCCCGAATTCTTTCCCGTTTTTATCTCCTGGACGGTGTGCGGGGTAGCTTCCGCATTCTGTTCGACGATTCCGGCAAGTTCTCCTCTATCGAAAGGCTTTGAGCCATTTTGTTCTCAAATATGGCTCGATATCGATAACCAAAACCTTTCAGGTCTTTATTTTTAATTAATTGTTTCTGTATGACTCAGGGGATTAACCTCATTTGGTAGAAGATGATTTTTGCTAATGATGCAGGAAAAGGAGAATACGATGTCTGAGAACAATACGGGTGGCAAATGCCCCGTGATGCACGGTGCTACGTCTACCGGAAACCGCAGTGTCATGAATTGGTGGCCAGAGGGTCTCAACCTCGACATCCTGCACCAGCACGATCGCAAGACCAACCCGCTTGGCGAAGACTTTGATTATCGTGAAGAGGTTAAAAGTCTCGACTTTGAAGGAATCAAAAAAGATCTCCACGCACTGATGACAGACAGCCAAGATTGGTGGCCGGCAGACTGGGGTCACTATGGTGGGCTGATGATCCGTATGGCCTGGCACTCAGCGGGCACCTACCGCATTGCGGACGGCCGTGGCGGCGGTGGCACCGGAAACCAGCGGTTTGCACCGATCAGCTCCTGGCCGGATAACGTCAGCGTAGATAAGGCCCGCCGTTTGCTGTGGCCGGTCAAGAAGAAGTATGGCAACAAAATTAGCTGGGCTGACCTGATTATTCTGGCCGGCACAGTAGCCTATGAATCCATGGGCCTGCCTTCTTACGGCTTCTCTTTCGGCCGGGAAGACATCTGGCACCCGGAAAAAGACATCTACTGGGGCGCTGAGAAAGAATGGCTGGCGCCATCGGACGAGCGTTACGAAGACGTTGACAAGCCCGACACCATGGAAAACCCACTGGCAGCCGCGCAGATGGGTCTGATCTATGTGAACCCAGAAGGCGTGAATGGCCAGCCAGATCCGCTTAAAACAGGTGAGCAGATACGAGTAACCTTTGCCCGTATGGCGATGGACGATGAAGAAACTGCAGCCCTGACTGCTGGCGGACACACCGTTGGCAAGTGTCACGGTAATGGCGATGCCAGCGCGCTTGGCGCGGTGCCTGAAGCTGCCGATGTGGAAGACCAAGGCATGGGCTGGAGCAACCCCAACATGCAGGGCAAGGCCAGCATGGCAGTGTCTTCGGGCATTGAAGGCGCTTGGACCACACACCCAACCAAGTTTGACATGGGCTATTTCGACCTGCTGTTTGGCTATGAGTGGGAGCTGAAGAAGAGCCCGGCCGGTGCCTGGCAGTGGGAACCCATTGACATGGAGGAAGAGGTGAAGCCGGTGGATGCCAGCGATCCCTCAGTTCACCGGAATCCGATTATGACCGATGCGGACATGGCCATGAAGATGGATCCGAAGTACCGGGCCATCTGTGAGAAATTCATGGCCGACCCCGAGTACTTCAGGGACTGCTTCGCCAGTGCCTGGTTCAAGCTGACTCACCGCGATCTGGGGCCGAAAGCTCGTTATATTGGCCCGGAAGTACCGGCCGGAGACCTGATCTGGCAGGACCCCGTTCCAGCGGGTAACACGGAATACTGCGAAGAAGTGGTTAAGGCAAAGGTTGCCGAAAGTGGCCTGAGCATTGGCGACATGGTCAGCACCGCGTGGGACAGCGCACGCACCTACCGTGGCTCCGATATTCGCGGCGGTGCCAACGGTGCCCGCATCCGCCTAGCTCCGCAAAAAGACTGGGAAGGTAACGAGCCTGCGCGTCTGGCCAAGGTTTTGAAGGTGTACGAGCAGATTTCTGCTGACACCGGTGCCAGCGTGGCAGATGTGATTGTTCTGGCGGGTAGTGTGGGTATCGAGCAGGCTGCAAAAGCCGCCGGCCACACCATTCGCGTTCCGTTCCTGAAGGGCCGCGGCGATACCACTGACGAGATGACCGATGCGGCATCTTTCGAACCGCTGGAACCGGTAGCAGATGCCTTCCGTAACTGGCTGAAGGAAGATTATGTAGTCAAACCGGAAGAGCTGTTGCTCGACCGTGCTCAGTTGATGGGCCTTACTGCACCGGAAATGACCGTTCTGATAGGTGGTATGCGTGTGCTTGGCACCAACTATGAGGGTGCCAAGCTCGGCATTTTAAGCGACCGTGAAGGCCAGCTGACGAATGACTTCTTCGTTAACCTGACCGACATGGGCAATACCTGGAAGCCTGCGGGTAACAATCTCTATGAGATTCGCGACCGCAAGACCGACCAGGTTAAGTGGACCGCGAGCCGCGTGGACCTAGTGTTCGGTTCTAACTCCATCCTGCGCTCATACGCTGAAGTGTATGCCCAGGACGACAACCAGGAGAAGTTCGTGAAGGACTTTGTTGCTACCTGGGCCAAGGTCATGAACGCTGACCGTTTCGATATACAGAAGTAAGCCGATAGCAACAGGCCGAACGCTCTCATAGGAGTGCACATAAGAGAGCGTTCGGCTACCAACTTTCCGCTAAATTCCTTACAATCCGCTCCGCCTGATTTTTGATCAGCTGCATTTTCTTTTTTCTTTCAGTTTCTGGAGCCTTCATGCGAATCATCCTTGCCCCGATGGAAGGGCTGGTCGACGCACCTATCCGTGAAACCCTGACCAAAGTCGGCGGTATTGACCGGTGCGTAACCGAGTTCATTCGCGTGACTCACGGCATGTTGCCGCCCCGGATTTTTTACAAGTATGCGCCCGAGCTTAATAACCGGTCCCTCACTCAGGTGGGTACGCCCGTGGCTGTTCAGCTTTTGGGATCGGACCCCGAAATGATGGGTCGTCACGGGCTGAGGGCGGTGGAGCTGGGCGCCACTCAGGTGGATATCAATTTCGGTTGTCCTGCCAAAACAGTGAACAAGCACAAGGGTGGATGTGTGCTGATGCGGGAGCCGGAGTTGATGCATGAGATTGTAGCGGCGGTACGTAAAGCCGTTCCCGCACATGTTCCGGTAACAGCGAAGATGCGCTTAGGGTATGACGATCGCTCTATGGGTGTCGCCTGCGCTCAAGCGCTGGAAGCGGCCGGAGCAGAAGAAATTGTTATTCATGCGCGCAGTAAGGTGGATGGCTACAAACCGCCGGCGTACTGGGAAGAAATCGCCAAGGCCCGGGAAGCGGTGAAGGCCAAAGTGATCGCCAACGGCGAGATCTGGACCGTGGCAGATTACTGGCGTTGCCGTGAGGTTTCCGGTTGTGAGGATGTGATGATCGGCCGGGGCCTGATTGCGCGGCCAGACTTGGCGCGACAGATCAAAGCCAGCCAGCAGGATGTACAGGTTGAAGATATGACTTGGCTAGAAGCGGTGGTACTGGTGAAAGAATACGCCGGAGTGCTTCAAGGTTGGCTGGAAGACAAGTACGTGACCGGTCGCATTAAACAGTGGCTGAACTTGCTACGGCGGGGGTTTCCAGAAGCGGAAGCTCTGTGGCCCCAAGCCCGCAAAATTCGTGAGGTTGCGCCCATGCTGACGTGCCTTGAACAGGCTGTACCCGCTTCAGTTGTTGCTTCCGGGGCTGCCGTTCAGGCAGCCTGATCTCCCTCAGGTTTCCATATCGGAAGTATACTGGCCTTTTGTTGCGGCACTGTTTAAACGTGCCCGCTTGAGCATGGCGGATTGGGTGTCTGAACGATTGCTCAGGTTTCCGGCCCATGCTTTTTGTGCGGGTTCTTGCAGCGCGCGGCCGTAGGAAAAGCTCAGGTGCCAAGGAAGCTGCCCCAGGCTGTTCAGGGCGTTCAGGTTGAGCGTGGCTTCTTCAGGCGTTTGCCCGCCCGAAAGAAAGCTGATACCTGGAACCGCCGCAGGCACAATTTTGCGGAATACCCGCAACGTGGCTTCCGCCACTTCCTCCGGCGATGCCTTCGCACATTCCTTGCCAGGGGTTACCATGCTGGGTTTCAGAATCATCGTTTCCAGTTGCACGCTGTGACGGCGAAGTGCGTTGAAAACCTCTGTAATGACCGCTTCGTTCACTTCCGCAGACCGTTCGATGGTGTGATCGCCATCAATTAAAACCTCTGGCTCCACAATCGGTACAATGCCCATGGATTGGCAGAGTGCGGCGTACCTGGCTAACATTTCAGCGTTGGCTTCCATCGCCGCGCGTGAAGGCAAGGTGTTAGAAATGTTGTACACACCGCGCCACTTGGCAAAGCGGGCACCCTGGTTTTTGTAGACTTCCAATCGGTCGTCTAGGCCGTCTAAGCCATAGGTTATTTCATCACCGGGGGCGTTGGTCAGGGGCTTCTTTCCCTTGTCTACCTTAATGCCTGGCACAATACCCTGACTTTCCAGCAGCTTTGCCATCGGCACGTTATCCAGACTTTTCTGGCCAAGGGTTTCCTCAAAAAGAATCACACCACTGATGAACTCCCCAATCCCCGGCGTGGAGAAAATCAGGCTGCGGTATTCCCGGCGCTTATCTTCTGTGGGTTCAACATCAACAGCGTTGAAACGCTTGGCGATGGTGGGGTCACTTTCATCGGCCGCAAGAATGCCTCTGCCTGGCTGAACAAGCTCCTGAATCGTTGAAAGCAGTTCGCTTTGAGTAGTCATGCTGGCTCCTTTATTAGGTGTGTCATGGCGTATTGCTTTGGGCTATCGCAGCTGGCTGTCTTTACTGCCTCGGCGGTTGATGCCACCTGAAGCCGTGTCCTGCTTTTCCAGCTCTGCTTGGCAGGTTACGCACAGGCGAACACCGGGAATGGCTTTGCGCCGCGCTTCCGGAATAGGGCAGTCGCATTCTTCACAGAATTCCGCGCTTTCACCTGTGCTCAACCGGCTACGAGCCTCGGCAACGGCATCTTCCACACTTGCATCAATCTGATCCTGCACAGCCCCATCGCGGGCCCATCCACCAGCCATAATGTTGCTCCTGCGAAACGCTTAACCTATCGTATGCCCATAGCATACCAAAGCCATAGTGATCGGGCTAAGGTGGCGTTCCGTAAATGATGTGGTGTGAATTTTCGACCCCCAGCTAAACGATCCTCGATTATAAAAGGAACCAGAATGCTTTCAAAAACAAACTCATCCCGCCGTGGCGGAAAATGGCCGTTGGTTACCGCCTTGCTTAGTGTGATTGTGCTGATAACAGCAGCGATGCTGATGGTTGGTTCCGGGGTAGCCTACAAGGCTGAGTGGATAGGATTAGGCACGTCTTTCACATGGCTGCGCCAGGGTGCGCAACTTTCGGTAGCTGCCGCCGCGGCAGGCCTGATAGCACTGGTTGTTGGTGGAATCTGCCGCCGGTGGCGTCCGGCACTCACCGGTGCACTCGTGAGCTTGGCGGTGGTCGCAATGATCGCCATGCCCATGCAGCTGAAACAGCGAGCCCAAAGCGTACCTCCCATCCACGATATCACCACTGACATGGAAAACCCTCCCGAATTTAAGGCGTTAGCCGCGGCTCGTGAGGAAGCGCCTAATGCAGTGGACTACCCCGGAGAAGACACGGCGCGCCAGCAACGTGCAGGCTATCCGCAATTAAAATCGATCGTTCTCAATATGCAGCTGGCAGACGCGATGGACGCCGCCACAGCAACTGTTCAGAAGCGTGGCTGGGAGGTTGCAGAAACCACCGAGAGCACCATCGAAGCGACGGCGACCACGCGTTGGTTCGGTTTCAAAGATGACGTAGTGATCCGCATGACTGAGACGGGAACCGGCGTGCAAGTTGATATGCGTTCCGCCTCAAGGGTAGGGAAGAGCGACGTAGGCACCAATGCCGAGCGGATTCAGGCGTTTTTGGAGGACCTGGCGAGCCGGCGAGTCGTTGTTAATGCACAACATGGGTATACTCTGAAGGTATAGGATTTTGCCGCTTCTTTTCATAGGCTGGCAGAGGGGGGTTGACCCAGGACGGGGAAGGAAAACTAAATTTAGTCGGCGTATGGAAACACACGGGTTTAGCTACTCACACGTTAAACCAGAGCATACCGACTACCTTGAACGGCCGTTCAAGGGACATATATTGAGGTTTTGGCGGGGCGATGTGCAGAGTTTTCCGACCATCCTTTAAGGTCACCCCAAGGTTAGGATAGCAAAGCAAATAGCAACGCCCATTATGAATTAATCGCAACACAGGAATCATTGCCAAACGACGAGCCCTGTGACAAATTGAAAACCGATGTAACGGATTGTTGTAGGAACGACAATCCGGATATTCCTTTCATTTTGGCGGTGTTCTATTTTATGCACGGCCCTTTTAAGGCGAGGAGCGAGTTATGAATAATGACATCATTGAAGGTAACTGGAAGCAACTCAAAGGTAAGGTACGCGAGAATTGGGGCAAGTTAACAGACGACGATGTAGACGAAATCGCCGGCCGCCGCGACCACTTTGTTGGCAAAGTTCAAGAGAAGTACGGCATGAAAAAAGATGAAGCTGAGAAAGAATGGGAAAAGATTTCTGACTTCTAAGTATTTATAGCCGTTACGGTATAAACAAACCGGCGCCCGCTTTCATGCAGGCGCCGGTTTTTTTGGATTACACCAATACTTGACGAGTGTTAGCAATGTAGTGATGAACCTGTCGCTCAATTTCAGGCTCAACCATATTTTCTGGGCGGCGATCGTTTGGGCAGGGCATACTTGGTGTTGTGCCGAACAATCGGCAGACCAAAGGACGCTCCCCGTAAACAGTGCAACCATTAGGGCCAAGGTGTACGCAACTCAGGTCATTTAGCGCCGCTTCATGTTCGGCGTCAGTTTTCACCGGCAGGCGCGACATTTCTTCTGAAGACGTGGTTACCGGACCGCAGCAATCGTGACAACCTTTCACACACTCGAACGTTGGAATGCGCTCGCGCAGTCTCGCGATAATATCTCGATTTTTATACATGTATACCCACCATCTGTGCAGCTGACTACAATCAGTTCTCTACACACAATTCACTATAATGTAGCTACTTCTTTAAAATTTCAGTGCAATATAAAACGCCAAAGCAGCGGGCGGCGAAACCGACCCGCTGCTTTGGGCGTTATGTGCTATCGCTTAAAGTGGAACCACTTTATTTGCACACGGGCCTTTTTGACCTTCGCCAACTTCGAATTCAACAGCTTGGCCGTCATTCAATGTTGCGAATCCGCCGTCTGCTTGAATTTCAGAATAATGAACAAACAAATCCTTGCTTCCGTCTTCTGGAGTAATAAAGCCAAAGCCTTTATCTGGATTAAACCACTTAACTGTACCCTTACTCATAGCGTTCTCTTTATATTGTGGTGAAAAATATAATTCTGTTTTAGCTATCACCATTACAAAAACAGACCTTGAATCGCGTTATGCACAAACTCGCCTGACCCAGTTTTTAGAAACCGGTCAGTTTTTCTTCTCAAGTGCTTCCTTAAGGCCGGCAAACGGATTGTGCGTAGCCGCTTCTCGCCTTTTCTCCGAACTGCCACCGTAGCGCACGAAATCTTCAAACTTACTGTGCTCTTCATCGTGACAGTACACGCACAATAACTCCCAGTTACTGCCATCGGAGGGATTATTGTCGTGATCATGATCAACATGGTGCACGGTTAGCTCCCGCAAATTTATGCGGGTAAACTCGCGGGCGCAACGCCCGCACACCCACGGGTATATTTTCAGGGCGCGTTCACGATAACCGCCTTCGCGTTTCGCGATGTACTCACGCTGCTCAGCCAGTAACTTATCCAGCTTGCTTGTGTCGCCGACGTTCTGGCTCACGAGTGTTCCCTTCCGTGTGATGTTCTCAATTCAGTGTTCTCCAGTGAGGTACCTTAAGCATAGTCACCCTCCGTGGCTATCAATAACTTTTTACCGCTCGATTATACCGCCGGCGAGACCCCCGTGGATTCAGCGGGCTGAAGGGAGGTGCCTCCCAGCATGTTTTCAACCACTGCCGCATTATAGAAGGCTTCCATCGTGTGGATCTTGTCGTCCCGCACACGAAACCAGACGGCAAGCCGCACATCCCCAATCGGTTCAAAGTTGGTCTGATAATCCAGGATCGCGAACACGTGCTCACCGTCGGCACTGAGCTGACGGAGAATTAGGTTTTTCTGGATGGCGGCCATACCGAATTGATAGGACATTATGTCATCCGGGCTAAGAAAGCGCATATTCGGCCCGACATATTCAAACCCTTCAGCAACCAACAAGGTTTTTGCCTCATCAAAACGCTGGGCATGGATGTCAGCGATAAACTGCTCCACGATGGTTTTCGGCTGCATTATTAGACTCCACTTCTAATACGGGGATGATTTGAATGCCCTGTATACCAAAAAAAGACAGACAACACATGTGTATGTGCGCGCCGATAGGTAAATTCGGGAATCCCGGAGATGTTGTATTGCTGAATTATTTGCTATGTTGCGACGCAGGATAGGATTCATTAAAAATCCGACGTGTTAGCGGGAGAGATCGAATCGCACAACTGTGTGGTCGGCGCCGAAGGAGCAACTGCCCCGGAAACTCTCAGGCAAAAGGACCGTTAACATGACGACTTTCCGAAGAGCTGTCGGCGACTGCGTTAGCCGGCACACCGAAGGAGCAAACGGCCGTTTCCGTTGAAACGGTGCGCGAATCTCTCAGGTCCCGTGACGGAAGGGGTGCTTTCTACCGCTAGGCGTAGAGAGGAAACCCTGGACGCTCTTTGGAGATTGCTATGAAGCGAATTGCCGTAATTGGGGGTGGTATTACCGGTATCACGACCGCATACACGCTTGCCAAGCGTGGTTTGGATGTCACAGTTTACGAGAAGCACCGTTATGCGGCGATGGAAACCTCCTTCGCCAACGGTGGACAACTTTCGGCGTCCAATGCCGAGGTCTGGAATAACTGGCAGACTGTCGCCAAAGGCATTAAGTGGATGTTTCGCAACGACGCCCCATTGCTGGTCAACCCCAGGCCTTCTTGGCATAAGTTGAGCTGGTTTGCCGAGTTTGTTGCCGCGATGCCCCAGTACGAAAAAAACACCACCGAAACCGCACGTTTGGCGATTGCCGCCCGTGACTTCCTTTTTGAGTGGGCGCAAGTAGAAGGTATCGATTTCGACCTCAAGAAGCAGGGTATTTTGCATATCTATCGAGACAAAGCCGGTTTCGATCACGCGGCGAACGTCTCAAAACTGTTGGCCGCTGGAGGCCTAGAGCGCCGGGCTGTCTCTCCCGAGGAAATGCGTGCAATCGAACCCACCTTGGCCGGCACCTATTACGGTGGTTTTTTTACCGAAAGCGATTCAACCGGTGATATCCACAAGTTCACCAGCGGTCTGGCAGAGGCCATCCAACGTCTTGGGGTCAAAACCTGCTACGGACACACGGTAACCGAACTGAGTGCGGATCAAACCAATGCGTGGGTAACCTCATTTGACGGCGAACAGCAAACCCGTGAAACCTACGATGGCGTGGTGATTTGTGCAGGCGTTGGTAGCCGGGACCTGGCCGCGAAACTGGGAGACCGCGTTAATATTTATCCGGTCAAGGGCTATTCCATTACCGTTGAGCTGGACGACGAGGTTTCTCAAAACGCAGCGCCGACCGTCAGCCTGCTCGACGATGCCACCAAGCTGGTCACCAGCCGGCTGGGTGATACGCGTTTCCGGGTGGCGGGTACGGCCGAATTTAACGGGTACAACCGCAATATCCGGGATGATCGGATTCAACCGCTCACCCGTTGGGTAGAGCAATGCTTCCCAGGGGTCTGTACCCGGCGTGTTGTGCCTTGGGCGGGGCTGCGCCCCATGTTGCCCAATATGATGCCGCGAGTAGGGCCAGGCAGCCTTCCTACCGTGTTCTATAACACGGGCCATGGTCACCTGGGCTGGACCCTGTCGGCAATCACGGCTGAGATGCTGGCTGATACCGTTGAAGCCGCATCGGCTGGCCATACGGTCAGCGCTACCCGCTAGTTTCCGAATTTAGCCGTCGCTCTGTCTCGCTAAGCGAGGCGGGCGATCTGGCTATCATGGTATTTAGAGAGCAATGCCAAGGCAGAGATAGCCCCAACTAACGCCAGCGCCATATCCGATTGTGTATCCCAAACATAACCCTGAGTCCCCAAAAAGGCTGTAGCCACCATCGCCCATTCACAACACGTTTTCTGATTAAAATTTCTCTGGCAATCAGCGCAGGCACAAAACCCTGGAAGAAGTGGCCGAGTTTGTCGTAGTTGTTTCTTTCCGCGCCAAAAAGACCATCAAAGAGGGGAACCTCTGCATAGGTGTAATGGCCGCCAATCATCAAAACGACGCAATGCGCCAAGATAAGAAAATACACTATTGAGGTCAGCCGGAAGCTTCGATAAGTAAACGCCAGAGCAACAGCGCCGAGCACTGCAGGAAGAACCTCCAGCATCCACGTTATTTGATCTTTTGGGTTTATCCCTGACCAAATTAATACGGCCAGGAAAATGCCAATCCATAGATTTTTGATTGTGCTTCTCCTTGCAAGTGCTTCCTTGAGACAGGTGATTTACTGATCCGAGGCCGAATCTGGCCCATCCACCAGCCGGGCCCGAACACGGGGTAGGTATTCTGGGTAGTGATTCTGGACGAAGGCCACCAGCCCCTCCCGCACTGCGCAGCGCAAATCCCAGGCTTGGCTGGAATTCGAGGCGCTCATGAGGAAGCGTATCTGCAAAGCCCGCTCGCCGGAGTCGGTTACCTGCACTGTCTCTGTTTTTCCGTCCCACAGGGGCGATTGCCGAAGCAGGCGTGCGAATTCCTCGCGCAACGGCTGAACTGGCATGGCGTAATCGAGCGAGAGAAACACCGTACCCATCATGTCTGCGGTATTGCGCGACCAGTTCTGAAATGGGTTCTCGATAAACCATTGCAATGGCACGATCAGCCGGCGCAAATCCCAAACCCGCAACACCACGTAGGTCGCGGTCACTTCCTCCACCCAGCACCACTCGCCCTGAACATGAAGAACATCGTCGATGCGGAACGGCTGGGTCAGTGCAATCTGCATGCCCGCCAGCAGGTTACCCAGCACCGGGCGGGCCGCGAAGCCCAGCACAATGCCACCAATACCCGCGGAGGCCAGCAAACTGCCACCAACGTGGCGCACGCTTTCAAAGGTCATCAGGGCTGTCCCCAGCCCTATAATCACAATCAGGATATTGAGGCCGCGAACCAGAAAACGAGTTTGTGTTTCGACTTTACGGGCACGTTTCCATTGGCCCTCAAGCACCGGGTTGAGCGTGACAATCACATCCCCAATGGCCGAGGTGCAGCGAACCGCTGCCCAGGTCAGCGACAGGATCAGCAGCAGTGTGGCCAGATGCTGCAGCTCCGTCAGCAGGGGAAGGCCTTCGGGTGCGGTTTCCAAGACCCCGTTCAATACCAGCAGACATAAAAACACGCCCAGGGCGCGGGCTGCGGCGTCGAGAAAAATACGGGGAACGGCCTTGGAGCGCGTAAAGCGGCGTGTAAGTGCCAACGCAATGCGATAGGTGGCGTAGGTTGCCACCAGCGCCAGCAACGCAGATGCCCCCGGCAACAGCCATGCGGCGAGACCGGCCTCGATCGACTCCAACATTCTGTACTCCCCGGATAATGACTCTGAAGCCCCAAGTGTTAACCCCGAGCTTTCCCTATGCCTCGACACTCATCAAATGGCAGATTGGCCAGAAAACCTTCTATTTCCAACCTTGAAGCCAGTTGCTATCATTTTTAAAAGTCGTCCACTCTATTGGCTCAGAGCGATTGGATATCACGGCCTCTATCAGACAATAAACGACATCACCCTCTTCGTCGAACTCCAGCGCTGTTACAAGGAAATGCTTCTCCTTATTCACTGGATGGACCGCAGTCCATTTACTATTCAGCAACTTCTTAGCATTAATTTTGTTCACGGATACTTCCTTACCATTACCTGGTGCCTACTTTCCTGTGGTTTGGGTTTTTTTAAGTTGGGTGTTCACGTGCAATCGCCCGTGGCGAAGTGCTTTTATGACAGTGTGCTACGATAAATCATCAACATTGCAAAACATATGAACCAAATCAAAGAGGGCCTGAAGATGTCGCAATTTCAGATACGAAAAGACGATTTCTCACGCAACGCTTGGTTCCTCTTGATACCAACACAGTCGCCTCACCACTCGCGCCCGGACACATCAGGCTTGCGGTAGACAGCTTCTCTTTTACCGCTAACAACATTACCTATGCAGCAGCCGGTGACATGCTCGGCTACTGGCAGTTTTACCCGCCTGCGGGTGAAGACAGCGATGGCTGGGGCGTCATCCCTGTTTGGGGTTTCGCAGACGTAATCGATTCTAGCTGTGATCAGATAACCGTGGGCGAGAGGCTATTCGGTTACTTTCCTCCGGCAACACATGTCGTCATGCAGCCGACACAGATTACTGAGCACCGGCTTGGCCTTTGCACTGGCAGACGACCCAGACGCACCATCTGCGGTTGCGCTCACTTCGTCACACAACCTCCCCCTAGTAAAGCAGCTGGCCCAACTGCTGGGTGAAAACCTGAATTACAGTATCAGAGTTGGCCTGACCCATTGGACCGAGAGCCGAGGAGATGCCGGACTGGACGAGGCTAAAAGCGAGTTTTCTTTGCGCCTACGTACATCTAGAAACGCATGAAAGACTGGGGGCCGCAGGGCTTCTCTGAACAGAGTGAGCGCTTTATGCATGCCTCGGCCGCCTGGAGCCGCAACTGGTTAAAAATCAGAACGGTGCAAGGCTTGAGCGGACTGACAGAGATCTACCCGGATATTTGCCAAGGTAAACTGGCCGCAGACGAAGGAGTCATCGTCGCACTCGCTCCGTTAAACTGAATCGGGGCTTTCTGCAGCCGCACTGCCTAACTTGATGCGATGCAGAACCTGATAGGGGCCTTGAACGTCTCTGGTTTCATATTGAGCGAATACGATTTCGTTGACCATGAGTTCGATATCGTGCGAGCTGATCTCAGAGATCTTTTCCGCGTTTCCGTGGCCTGGCTGGCACCAACTACCTGGTCGACGCGGTTCTCTCAGCCATTGTCCAGTCGATCCGCACCAATCCGATATGGGAAGCAGAGATGCAACGATACTGGCAGGATCACAATCGCAAGATGCAGAAAATTAACAGCGATATCAACGACATAATTGTCGGTGGTTACAAGGAGCGCTCCGCGGCCAGTGATCGTATTCAGGAGCAATACGTGGACACCATACGAGAAGAGACGCCGTACACCACACCTTCAGGTGAGACAATCAAGCTCCCCAGCTTCTACGACCAAGTCTATACTGATGGTAACAGCACCTATATTCTCAATAGCGATGCGCTCTACAACCCCAACACTGACTCGACGGTCAATAACGTCAACTGGGACCGCATTGAAGCTCAGCGCTGAAACACCAATCAATTTTGATTTACATCGGTTAAATAAATCTGTTCTGCTGGTAGTACATCCAGTAGGAAGGGAGAAGGTATAATGGCTAACGTTACTCCGAGCATCGTGGTCGCTTGCGACGGTTCAGATCAATCGTTAAAGGCAGCAAAAATGGCAGCCGAACTGGCAAAAGCCACCGGTCACCCATTGAAGCTGTTATCGGTATTTCCGGGCTCAAAGGTAGAGAGGATGATTATCAGCGGCGCAGCCCCCAGCGATCTTGAGGAAGAACAACAGGAGTATGGGCGCAAAGTGTTCGACGCCGCGAAAGAGGCCGTAAGTGGGAAGCTCAATCCAACCGAAGAAATCCTGCTCAAAGGTGATCCCGCTCATGAAATCATTGAATATCTGGAAGCCAATCCCGGTACTCACCTGGTTTTGGGAAGGCGCGGCCATTCGGCGGTGCGCAGCCTGACTTTGGGCAGTATCAGTGAAAAGGTCGTCAGGCACGCCACTCGTCCGGTTACTGTTGTAAGCGAGTAACAGCATGGAATGCCCGAATATAAGGTATCTCACTGTGTGGAGGAAACGGACATGAAGTGGATCATACTGATCATTATTGGCGCTGTTGTGGCCTTCTGGCTTTATCAGGGCCGTCGCAAGAACAACATTGAAGATCCTGACATGAAGACATTCGAGGAAAAGGATTACTACCTCAAAGCGGATGACAACTCATCCGATGACGATTCATCCTCTGGTGACAGTAACCCGCGTCACTGAGTTGCTGCTGGAGTGCACTGCCAAATGGGGATGACGTTCGATACCGCTCAATTCCGCGTAAAAGAGGGGCGTGCAGTCGATCTCGGCCAGTGGCCGACGAGGGTGGATCCCTTTTACACCTCCAAGAAGGACTATAAAAAGCAGCTGCAAAGCCAAGTGGCTGAGCTGAGTGATCTTCAACAACTGCATTATGCCTCTAACCGTTATGCGATGCTGTTGATTTTCTAGGCGATGGATGCAGCGGGCAAAGATGGCGCCATTCGCCACGTAATGTCCGGCGTCAATCCGCAAGGCTGCCAGGTTTTCAGCTTCCAGCGTCCCAGCGCCATGGAACTGGAGCACGACTTTCTTTGGCGCACGAATAAAGCACTGCCGGATGCATTACTCGACAAAAACACCCTATGGCAGGGCCGGTACCAATCCATCGCCGACATGGAAGCGCACTTACATCGTAACGGTACACGCGTTTGTAAGTTTTTCCTGCACATTTCCAAAGAAGAGCAGCGCCAGCGATTTCTGAGCCGCATTGATGACCCCGATAAAAGCTGGAAATTCAGCTTGGCCGATAGCGAAGAACGGAAATTCTGGGATGACTATATGAGGGCCTATGAAGCCTGCCTGAGCAACACCAGCACTGAGGATTCGCCTTGGTATGTGGTGCCCGCCGACGACAAGAAAAACGCGCGGCTGGTGATCGCTCAGATCATCATCGACACGTTCGAGAGCCTGCAGATGGCCTACCCAAAAATCACCCCCGAGCGCCGGAGCGAACTAGAACAGATACGCAAAACGCTATCTGATTGATTGGAGGGAGCGCCGAGTTGAGATAATAATGCTGCATTCTTCAGTGGCAAGAAAACGTATATTTTCCATGTCAGCGAAGCGGTATATTCCGAGGGTAGGGTATGACACTGAATATATTTGCGGATGTATCGCTGCGTTATGGATGGATCAGGCTTCACCATTCCCGGTGAAACGCCCTGTGCGGAGCCGTCGGTCCGACGCATCGGTACAGGGTGTTGTGGGGGCTGAGGGTTAGATACCCCCGGCTACCCGATTGAATGCTCTTGGTGCAACGCTGGACATGCCGGCAAGTACCAGCACGGGGAATTCCATTTTTCTGACCCAGACGGAATAAATGGCGAAAACGAGCATAGATGCCTGTTCAATGGCCAAGCATGTGCACTTAGTTGCCTTCACGTTGAGAGCTTGGCTTAAAAAGTTTAAACCAAGCGATTAAGCCCGCTATAGACCCAAAGCCTAGAAAAACGAAAAATTCTTCGACGTTAAAGTCGCCAACTTTATACATTAGCCCCAGGAAAACTAAAAGAAACGTCCCAATGGTGCCGACAACCCTTAAATTCATATTTTTGTCCTCGAAATTTTTGGACTCACATAACGCTAAACACAGCGGAGGCTGAAATTCGTCCGCTGCTGTGACTTGTGTACGCCCAGCATGGGCATGAACTAATGGGGTGAAAGTCCCCTGTGGGAAGGTCACCGCTCAGCCGGTTTTAGCCGATTGAACGCTAACCACTAGCGAATGGCAAGGGCCAATCCGTGAGGATCGGTCTCCGGAACGCCGGCCGGAAGTAAGCCGCTAGCAAAACTGCGAGCGGATGAACAAGAACATCATATGAGGCGTAGGCCGGAGGCGAGTTGGCACAAGCCGACGGGGCGGCCTTCCGCGAAGCCGCGTGATCTAACGGCCACCGTAAATGATGCAGTTGTGCAATGAAAGTTCATGTTCTTATCTGGGGCGGTCCGACGCATCGGGGTCTGCTCAACAAGCAATCGGTCAATTACCAGTCAGGCCACTGGTCGATCAAGCCTGGGCGCAGCCGTTGCCATCGGCGGTTGCGAGCGAACGAGGTGGACACCGATAGCGCCGATGGGGGTAACCCTGCCGGTGATTGAGCAGAAGTCAGCAGACGGCATAGTAGCCAAACGCCCATCGTAATGGTTGGGACACGGTGAAGGCCTGAACCCGAAAATCAATGAGGAGCCTGTGCAGCCCAACGATTCCATATCCGACCGGACTGAGGAACGTTGGCGCAAAATCAGAAGCCATCATTGGGGTAGGAGGAGGTAATCGGCCATCTTACTCTGAACGTTTTCGGGAAACGCCCTGTGCGGACCCGCATGCAGGGTGTTGTGGGGGCTGGGGGTTAGATACCCCCGGCTACCCGATTATGTGATGGAAAGTTGGCACTGGCGACTGATATTACCTAGTACTCGCAGCAAGACGTACACCCAAGGTTACAAATAATGCCCCAAGGCCTCGATCCATCCAAAGCCCAACTTGCCGATTTTCCTTCAAAAATGAACCCAGCCGAGAACCTGCCAGAACCAAGGGAGGCTCTATGAAAGCTGCGACAACGATTATGAGGCTTCCGTGGAGAAATAGCTGAGCACCATTGGAGCCGGCTCCCTCAACAACAAACTGTGGCAAAAAAGCGAGGAAAAAAATGGCCACCTTCGGATTAAGTGCTGAAACCAGCACACCTTGCCAATAGACCGAGTGTTTACTCTGATTGTTTGGGTTTTCATTCGAGACAAATGAGTCGCCACGCGAAAGCAGCATCTTGATTCCAAGCCATATCAAATACGCAGCGCCTAGCCATTTAACGATTGAAAAAGCCAACGCTGAAGTTGCGAGGATTGCAGAAAGTCCGGCTGCTGCCATGACCACATGCAATCCAGCACCTGTCCAAATACCGAACATAGCGGCGAGGCCCTGTCGAAGACCATTGCGCAGAGTCTGACCCAAAATGAAGGCAATATCTGGCCCAGGCGAAAGGTTCAAAAGAACCGCTGCCGACAAAAATGTCATCCAGTGTAAAATCGTATACTCAAACATTCCAAGGCTCCCATTGTAGCGACCATATAATCAGCAGCGCGGTATACACATAACGCTTGCAGCACGCGCGCCCTTGAAATGGAGCCGAAGGCGCAATGAAAAGGGCGTCGCCGTGCCTGCACTTGTGTACGCCCAGCATGGGCATGAGCTAATGGGGTGAAAGTCCCCTGTGGAAAGATCACCGTTCAGCCGGTTTTACCGATTGAACGCTAACCACTAGCGAATGGCAAGGGCCAACCCGCGAGGCGCGGTCTGGAGGAAGCCGCTAGCAAAGCTGCGAGCTGATGAACAAGAACATCATATGAGGCGTAGGCCGGAGGCGAGTTGGCACAAGACGACGAAGCCGCGTGATCTAACGGCCACCGTAAATGATGCAGTTGCGCAGTGACAGTGCATGTTCTTATCTGGGGAGATCTGCTCAACGAGCGATCGGTCAATTACCAGTCAGGCCACTGGTCGATCAAGCCTGGGCGCAGCCGTTGCCATCGGCGGTTGCGAGCGAACGAGGTGGACAACCGATAGCGCCGATAGGGGTAACCCCGCCGGTGATTGCGCAGAAGTCAGCAGACGGCATAGTAGCCAAACGCCCATCGTAATGGTTGGGACACGGTGAAGGCCTGAACACTTAGTTGAATAAAGGAGGAGCCATGACAGACTTGAACACACGAACACCGTCCGGTGATGACGTGATTCAGCGTATGGATATGAAGCCAGCCTTTAGCGAAGATCTACTCGGACAAGCGTTGCAACCTGAAAACCTTCAGGCGGCATGGAAACGCGTTCGAGCCAATAAAGGGGCGGCTGGCATCGACGGGATGACCGTTGATGAGTTCCCCTCTTGGGCAAGGTGTGGCCGTTGGAAAGAGGTCGTTGAGGAACTGGAAACAGGTCTCTATTATCCCTTTCCGGTCAGACGTGTTGAAATAGATAAACCTGATGGCGGCAAACGCCAATTAGGGATACCCACGGTCACTGATCGTGTTATTCAGCAAGCCATTGCCCAAATACTAACTCCCATCTTCGATCCAGACTTCTCGAACAATAGCTTCGGGTTCCGTCCAAATCGTAATGGGCAGCAAGCGGTTAAGCAGGTTCAAGGCATCATCAAAACGGGTCGCCGTTTTTCTGTTGATGTTGATCTGTCTAAGTTCTTTGATCGAGTTAACCATGATTTACTGATGACGTACCTTGGCTACAAAGTGAAGGATAAACGGCTTCTTAAATTGATTAAGCGTTATCTCCGAGCTGGGGTTATCGATAACCAGCTCTATAGTGAAAGTCATGAGAGTGTTCCTCAAGGTGGGCCTCTTTCGCCACTATTGGCGAACATCATGCTCGACCCACTAGACAAAGAACTTGAGAAGCGAGGCCACAAATTCGCCCGATACGCAGACGACTTTACGATCTTAGTGAAGAGTAAGCGTGCAGGCGAACGTGTACTTCATAGTATCAGTAAATACCTGCAACGCCGTTTGAAATTGATCGTTAACACGATCAAAAGCCGCGTCGTTAAAACCAATGATAGTAAGTTCCTGGGATTCACTTTCCGATCAGGGAACATTCATTGGCACCCGAATACGTTGAATAAGTTCAAACAACAAGTTCGGAAACTAACGAATCGCAACTGGGGTGTATCAATGCGATACCAACTCTTCAAGCTGAGCCAGTACTTACGTGGCTGGATCAATTACTTTGGTATCGCCAAAGGCTATCAACTCTGTGTCGATCTAGATCAATGGATTCGGCGCAGGGTCAGAATGGCTTACTGGCGACAGTGGCGCAAGCCACGAACCAAGGTAAGAAACTTGATGAGACGAGGTGTGCATGTGCAGTCAGCAGTTGCGTGTGGCATTACCAGCAAAGGGCCATGGCGTAGCGCTAAAACTCCAGGGATCAATCAAGCATTGTCTTTAAAATATTTGAAATCTGAGGGGCTTTATTCGTTGCGTGATGGTTGGATCAAGCTTCACTATCCTAAGTGAAACGCCCTGTGCGGACCCGCATGCAGGGTGTTGTGGGGGCTGAGGGTTAGATACCCTCGGCTACCCGATTAGGTTTTTTATCTTGATTTTGCATACTGTTCCAACTGATCTAATGTGTTTATAGGTTGTTGACCACCTAATGGCTTTTTAACCACCCAGCCGTTGCCTCTAGATAGGAGCCAATAACCTTTTGAGCGCAATAAGGCTTCAGCATTATTTACTCTTTTTTGACGCTCGATGGCCGGTACATTTTTGCGGTTGTACTCTTCCTGTTCTGTAACTGCCTCGGCAATTTCTGATTCATCTTTTATAGATTGAACCCTATATTTGATATACAGAGATTTGGCTTTTTCTTCCGAGCCATCACTGTTTGCCATTGCTTTTGCCCACAATCCGTCGCGCCTTTGACCTTGTGATAGCTCCATGACAACTTGTTCATACAGTTGCTCTTCTAAGAGCCTTGCTGCTGCGGAGTTGCGTCTGAACTTTTCGAACAAATCTCGATTCCTCGTTTTTGAAACCTAACGCCGCATTCAGCGGCTTGTCCGCTGCAATGCCTTGTTGAACGAAGCCGCTACGCGGCAGAGGCCAAATTCGACTGTACTTCTCTGACCCCTTCCATTTCGGAGGGCTTGTCAGGAGAAGTGTGATGAACGCCAACGAACACGCTCGTTTTCAAGCACTGCACCAACGCTACCTCACCGAACTCACCCTGCGCGGCAAAAGCCCCAAGACCATCGATCTGTACACCCGTTGCCTGCGACAGGTCTGCGACTATTTCGAGACCTGTCCCGATCAGCTTAGCACCGATCAGCTCCAGCAGTATTTCATGCATCTGGTCGAGCATCGGTCCTGGAGTCTGGTCAAGATTGCCCGCAATGCGTTGCAGAGTTTCTATCAGTATGTACTGGGCAAGCCCTGGGAATACGTCCCTATCGTCAAGGCCCCCAAGGTTCAGACCCTGCAGGACGTGCTCTCCCTGAAGGAGGTCGAGCGCCTGATTAGTCGCACACGCAAACTCAGTTATCAGGTCTATTTCCTCACCACCTACAGTCTGGGCCTGCGACTGAGCGAGTCCCTGAACCTGACCATCGCCGATGTCGACAGTCACCTGATGCGGGTGCATGTGCGCTGTGGCAAGGGCAAGAAGGATCGCTTCGTGCCTTTACCGCTGATGACACTCAAGGCCTTGCGGCGCTATTGGGCCACTCACCGTCATCCGGACCTGCTGTTTCCCGGGGGGCACCCGCCGTATGCGTCGGTTGCCACCTCCGGCAAGCCCCGGGTGATGGACCGGGGTGGAGTGCAGAAGGCCATCAAACAGGTCGCTCTGGACTGCGGTATCCGCAAAAATGTGCACATTCACTCCCTGCGCCACAGCTTTGCCACCCATCTGCTGGAAAATGGGGTGAACCTGCGCTCGATTCAGACTCTGCTCGGCCACGCCAGCCCGGTAACCACCGCCCGCTACACCCGGATGACCCATGAGGCCCAGCAGAACAGTGCCCTGATGATTAATGCTCTGGTGGAGCGCCTGCAGGTTGACTGGGTGACCCCATGATCACCCTGGCGCAGATTCTGCGCGATCATGAGGCCAGCCTGAAGCAGCACGTCGGGGCACGTATGCGACCGGAACATCACGCCGCCCTGCGGTCGATTCTGGCCTGCCATACGCCGGACTGTGGCGAGGTTCGCTATCACTGTCGCGCCTGTCAGCAGGTGCAACAGGCGTACCCGTCCTGCGGCCATCGCAGTTGCCCTGCCTGTCAGCACGGCACCAACAGCCAATGGCTGGGCCGGCAGCGGCAGAAGCTGTTGCCGGTGGATTATTTCCTGGTGACCTTCACCCTACCGGCCCAGTTGCGGGGCTTTGCCTGGCACCACCTCCGATGGACCTGTCACGCTCTGTTCCAGGCCGCCCGGGAGACGCTGTGCCAGTTCGCCCGCAACGATAAACGCCTGGGCAACCAGCTCGGGCTGGTCGGGGTGTTGCACACCCACTCCCGCCGCTTGGCTTTCCACCCCCATGTCCACATCGTGGTCCCCGGGGGCGGGCTGACGGGCCATCACTGGCACGCCCGGGCCGGGCGATACCTGTTCAACGGCCGGGCCCTGGCCACCGTGTTTCGCGCCAAATTCCTCACCCGGATGCGCGAGCAAGGCTTTGCCTTGCCGGAATCGATTCCCAAACACTGGGTCGCCCAGTGCGAGCAGGTCGGCCGTGGCGACCAGGCGCTGACCTATCTGGCCCGCTATCTGTATCGTGGTGTGCTCCGGGAGCAGAACATCGTGGATTACGACGGTGAGCAGGTCACCTTCCGCTACCAGGACAGCCAGACCCGGCGCTGGCAGACCCTGACCGAACCGGCGAGTCGGTTCCTCTGGCGGGTTCTGCAGCATGTCCTGCCCAAGGGGCTGCGACGGGTGCGGGCATACGGGTTCCTGCACGGCGGTGCCCGCAAAACCTTACACCGGCTGCAGTTGCGCTTGCAGGTGGCGCTACCCGGGATCGTCACCCAACCCCGGAAACAACGCGTTTGCCCCTGTTGTGGCGAGCCCATGGGCATCACGCTTTGGCGGCGACCTTGCCGGTGGCCCGGGCCGACAATCCGGCGACGATGTTTAGCATAGACCCACATCCGTCCGACATGCACCTCACAGGGAGGGATCAGAGCACCCTATGACACCACCAGGACAGATCGGCTATCGGTTTCACCGAGGGTCACGGGAACCTCTGGCCTGACGAAAATGACCGCCCAATGCCAGGGCCAAAGCACCTCTCAGTTCGCCGATGATATTTCCTTAATAGAGAAGCACCGGGCTCGTCCAACACCGGATCAGGTCGCGGCTGCGCGCGACCTATCCTTATTTGTTAGCGCAGTTTCTACGCTGCCAGTTCAATAATGTTTGATCTTGACTCTGTGCAACATAGCAGATCTTACTAGGGTTAATAAATTTATCGGTTCCATATGCCATTTTGTTCCAGCGCCCAATATTTTTTTGATGTGACTGTCCATGATTTATTAATTTGTTAATTATTGACGATAAGAAAATTGGCATGTCCGTGTTGGACGATGAAGCGTCAAAACTATTTCCTGGTATCAAATGAACAGGGCTTTTTAGGCTTTCCTCACCAACAGAGGATAAATCTTGATCGCAAAAAAGGAAGATCATTTTTGGAACTATTACAAGAAAAGCATTTGGCAGATTACCCTCTTTTGGCAAGCTCTCTCCGTGTGCCGCAAGACTTAGAAGATGATTTACTCCTGGTAGAAAATCACAGTCTTGCGTTATTTCTTGATGAACGTAAGGATAAATAAAAATACTTTTTCCGACCTTTGAGTTATCTCGGATTGCATCTTCTGCTATTTTCATTACACATTCTGAATAGTCATGGTTCGCCATTATTGGGGACGTTTCTATGAAATGGATAGAATAGCGATATGCTAACGAAAGTATGAAATTTAAAGACTCTTCATTACTCCAATGATTGTTAGCATTTAGAGGCTCCCTCCAAATCTTGCTTGCAAAGAAATCCTCCCATCCGCTTATCACTTCGTTGTCACATGTTCGACAAAAATACGGCCCCTTGTGCAGATCGTGTTTTGGCTTTTTGTTCCATAAATTTAGCATATAGCCAAATGGGCTATTTTTCTTTATGTGCTTACTCATGAAGTTTGGGACAACATGACTATTGGCTATTGGAGGGGCGCTTTTGCAGAAATAGCATGTCAAATTAGAATCCTCTATTGTTGGTCGCTAACGCTTAACATCACCGGAAAAATAAAGCGTAGTGAGGAACGAGCGCAGCTTTATTTTGTCCGAGTGCATGTTTTTGTTAGGTGCCTTGCTTAAATAGTAAATCACCATAACCCCAAATTACTGTGCCCAATATTACTAAAGTGTGTGAGAATCGAGAAATAAAAACTTTATCTTTTGATGGCTTCGCTTTGAATGGTATGGAAAGATTTATTTTTGTACCCAGAAACATGGCTTTTTGAATTTCTGCGTATATTGAATTAGAAATTCTATACTCAACTATTACTGATACCAACACCATTATAGAACCTGATCTAGAAAACAGTGAATTAGTGCAAGTAGTAAAATCTATATAAAATGATGCCATAACAAAAGACAGAGCCAACAATAAAAATATATAATCCAATTTATACGACTGTTCTTTCATAGGTATTAATTGCAGTAAGTATAAGTTTCAATGACATTACAATATGTTGTTCGCAAATTTAATAACATTGGGTAATGCCATAATTGGTATAACAAGTTGTTGTTTTATTATTTTGTCTTTTCGCTTCACGAGCTGATTTTCTAGCGGCTGATGCTGCTGCTTCCGCTGCCTCTGTTTGTCTAAGTTGTAAAGCGTATCCAGCATCTTGAGAGTAACCATCCCCACTTGGTCTATCCAATGTAATAATTGTCCCACCTTGAGGGTATACTTTTAGATTTAAAGGGTAACTTTTTCTCGCACCGCTAACCCAGTTTGCACTACAGTCACTTACATTTAGAGAAGATCGTTTTTTAACACTTTAATCATAGTAAAGTTTTGTCGGGGTAGGCCCCCAGTTCTTACCACTACAAACTAATGAAGCCCCTTTCGGATTGGAATCAAATGTGACCACATATTTACTTGAGCAACCACCCAAAATAAATACCATTATTGCAATAAAATATATTTTCATATTATTTCTCCATACCCTGTTGGACTTCAAATGAAGATGCATGGGCATTATTGCACCTAACGCTGAGCACAGCGGCGGCACGTCAGTGACGTCCGGCGGCCGTAGGCCGCGCACTGCTGCGATTTGTTAGCTGGGTGTAACTGATAACCCAGCCCCTGGCACTCAAAGTGATAGCCTACTCCGCTGCTGCTCTTGCACCAAAATCCGCCGATGCACAGTGTTAAAAAGCACCGCAGCCGATGCGGCTAACGAACCTGAACGCCAGATTACCAGACGCAGACCCAAGTTTGCGCGGACGGCCCCACACGGCGAACACCAAATTTTATGGCAGTGCCGGTGAACGATTGAACTGCCAAACTGACCACGGACTCAGACGGCCTTGGCGTAGCTGCAAGTTACCAGTTTTGCTACGAACCTGGGGCCAAGGCCACTGGCACCAAGCCACCCAAAAGGTACAACATCAATCCAGCTAACACCTAAGCATTTAATGGTCGTGCGCAGCATGACCTTTAAATGTCTGTTGGACTAAGCCGCCAACGCCGCAGCTATCGAACGGTGCCTAAGGATAAAGTAATTTGGAGGCGAGGCCTGAACGGTACATCTGGGGCCGGGCGGGAAGCAATGCCGGCGGGTTTTAGTCTCATTCGATCCTTCATGAGGCGGTTCCTTGTTGTGATTCCCCTCAGATTACCTTTCAGATACCCCTTTTTCCAGCGTCGGCCCGCAGAAATGCCCAGCTCCTTTAGAACTGCTGTTCTCCTCGCATCGAACCAGGTGGGGATGGGTTAGCCCGTTGGGATCACCGCTGGTTTAAATCGTGGGATCTGACGAATCATACGAACCAGACCGTTGTCACAGAGGAGACAGGGCCAGCACCGCTGAGACGCCGGGCTCTCCAGTGTCGCTTCTGGTTTGGGCGGCTGCGATAAGCAGTGCCGGATAACAGCCAATTTTCGTCGCCGGGTTCGATTGCTCAGGTAGCCAAAATGGCGAATTCGCATGAAGCCTTTTGGCAGAATGTGCATTAGGAACCGCCGTACGAACTCCTGGCCATCCAGCCACTGGGTCTTCAATCGTGAATGATCTCGATAATCCTTATAGCGGAAGGCGATCCGGTCATCCTCCATCGTCAACAAGCGCCCATTGCTGATGGCGATTCGGTGCGTGTAGCGAGCCAGATAATCCACTACGCTCTCGGCCTGGTTCAGGCAGTGTCGAGTGTAGACAACCCATTCCTGCTGCATCAGGCCGTCGAGCACACCATCAATCTCACCGTTGCGGGTCACCCGGTGTAGCTCACCTGCGTTCACCGACGCTCTTAGCAACGACACCATGCGCCCTCGAAAACGCCGGGATAGAGCCCGTACCGGGAACAGGTACTGGCTTTTTGCCTTGTGCCAGTCACCGGTGCCGGTCAACACTCCGCCTGGGATCAGGCAATGCACGTGCACATGACGGCTCAGGTTCTGCCCCCACGTGTGGAGCACCGCCGTCATGCCCAGCTCGCCGCCAAGGTGCCGGGTGTTGCGCCCAAACTGGTTAAGCGTGTCCCAGACTGCGGCGAACAGACAGCGATAGACCACGTCGGGATGGATCTGAACCCAGCCGTTCAAGGTGTGAGGTAGCGTAAACACCAGATGGAAGTAAGGCACCGGCAACAACAGGGATCGCTGACGTGTACTCCACTGCTGACTCGCCCGGCCCTGGCATTGCGGACAATGCCGGTCCCGGCAACCGTAATAACAGACGGAGCGGGCCTGGCAATGATCACAACGCATTTCCATACCGCCCATGCGGGCGGTTCGGCAGTCCGTTAGGCGGGCGCAGACCTTACGGCGGTGACTATCCAGTGTCTGACCCGGCAGAAATCGCGCCAGTATGCTTTGAACGCTCAGTGTGCCCGTCATCACGCACCTCCGAGACTTGCGATCAGGTCAACGGGACCCCCGTTTTGGGGTGTGACGCCTGGCAACCAGTGCAGATACCGTTGAGTACTGCGCAAATCGCTATGCCCCAAGAGCCGTTGCAGCTCGTGAACGGGCAACCCCCGCTCCAGCTGGTGCGTGGCGTAGGCATGGCGCAAGGCATGAATGCCACCGCATTTTTCAATACCACTGGCTGTCTTGGCTGTGTGGTAGACCTTCTGAGGCGTGGTGATATGAAGGTGTCTGTCCGGGAGCAAATCACTGGGAAACAACCAGGTCATTGGTCGACGGATCCGCCAATACTGACGAAGCGCTCGGAGCAACCCGGGGGACAGCGACACCATCCGGTCTTTGGCGCCCTTGCCTTGTTCAATCCGCAGCAGATGGCGCTCACCATCAATGTCTTTCACCTTCAACGCGACCGCTTCGCTGACGCGCAAACCGCATCCATAGGTGACGGATAACAGGGCTTGGTGCTTGGGGTTAAGAACAACGGCCAAAAGGCGTGCAGCCTCCTGACGTGTCGGTAATTCCGGAATACGCTGGGGTCGCTTGGGCAGCATCAGGGTTACATCGAAGTGCGCCCAGTGCAGCACCTTCAGATACAGAAACCGGATACCATGGAGGTAAACACGGCAACTGGCCGGTGACAGGGAACGCTCCTGAACCAGATAGTTGAAATAGACTTGCAAGTCTTCAACCTTCAACTGATCGGGCGAGCGCCGATAATAACGGGCCAGCGCGGTGACGACATAAAGATAGCTGTGCTGGGTTCGGGGGGAAAAGCCATGTTGGCACATGGCCTGGATCATGGTCTGACGTAACGGTGTCATGACGGTAACTCCTCTTTTGAAAGCCCACTTGGGCTAATCAAAAGTATCGGTCAATTCACCTGATCTCGCAGGAAACTTCCAGGCTTACTCGCTACCGCGAAGCGGTTTAGTTCAACAGCGTATTGGGCAGCGCTCTTCGTTATTCAATATTATGACTTCTGCATTTTCACCCACCACGATTACGCACTTCTTAAGCAACCCACGCACAAAACTACTCTAAAACCAAACAATTACCACCGCAGCCTCGTCAAACTTCGTAATATCACCGCGCAATAACGAAGCTGTCACGCGAATACCAGCGGGCGGTGCGCAAGGCCATAAAAAAAGGCCCGAAGCGTCACGTCAACCCCGGGCCTCTTAATCACATACCGGTCAATGACCTCAACCGCACTTACTATCACCACAAGACAAGCAAGTCGCACAACCGTCCATCACAATCACCGCCTTGGTGCTGCACTTGCCGCACATGGTGGAGTTGGGCGGGAAGTCGCCGGCCTTGTCGTCGTTGGTCGCCGTGGTGCTGGCTGCTTCGAACTCGGCACGCTTTTCGGCGAGGATGCGCTTAGTGGTTTCGCTCATCTCTTCGCTTTCCATCAGGCCAACGGCCTTCAGGTGCTTCTCGATAACGGCACCGATTTCAGCTACTAGGGAGGGCATGAATACGCCGCCTTTCTTGAAGTAGCCGCCGTTCGGGTCGTATACGGAGCGCAGTTCTTCCACCAAAAAGGTCAGGTCGCCGCCTTTGCGGAATACCGCAGAGATTACGCGGGTGAGGGCGATCACCCACTGGAAGTGCTCCATGGATTTGGAATTGATGAACACTTCGTACGGCTGCCGGCTTTCGTAGTCTGTGTCTTCGTTCAGCAGGATGTCGTTGATGGTGATGTACATCGCGTGCTCGGCCACCGGCGGTTTGATTTTGTAGGTGGTGCCTACCAAAAAATCTGGCCGCTCGATGTATTCGTTCATCTTAACGAGCGTGCTTTCCGGTTTCGCTGCTGGCAGCTGTTCTTTGGGCGCGTCTGTGTCGGCTTTTTTTACCCGGTAGCCGACGATTTTGTTGCTAATTTTAACGGTCATGTCTTCTGTCCTGTGTCGGTTTTCCGGATCAATACTTTCCGTAGGTGCCTTCTTTTAGCGCGTCAAACAGGTTGGCGGCGGTGTGTATCTCGCCGTCGTAATCTACCTGTTCGTTGCCCTTCAGCTCCACCTTGCTGCCATCGTCGAGGGTGAACTCGTAAAGGGTGTTTTCAAGGTCTATTTCTTTTACCAATACGCCTTGGAAGGCTTCAGCGTTAAAGCGGAAGGTGGTGCAACCTTTCAGGCCCATGTCGTAGGCGTAGAGGTAAATGCTCTTGAAATCCTTATAAGGGAAGTCGGTTGGCACGTTCGCGGTTTTGGAGATCGAGGAATCTACCCACTTCTGCGCGGCGGCTTGGATGTCTACGTGCTGCGCCGGGCTTACGTCGTCAGAGGTGGTGAAGTAGCTGGGCAGTTTTTTGTCTTCTTCGTCTGAGAAGGGCATAGCGCCGGGGTTAACCATGTGGCGGTAAGCCAGCAGCTCGAAGGAGAACACGTCGACTTTTTCTTTGGTTTTGCGGCCTTCGCGGATGACGTTACGGGCGTAATGGTGCGAGAAGCTTGGCTCTATGCCGTTACTGGCGTTGTTGGCCAGGGACAGGCTGATGGTGCCGGTCGGTGCGATAGAGGTGTGGTGGGTGAAGCGGCCACCTTTTTCTGCCAGTGCTTCTACCAGCTTGGGGTCAACGCTGGCAATTTCCTGCATGTAGCGGCTGTATTTGGCGTGCAGTACGCGGCCTTTTAGTTTATCGCCGATTTTGTAGCCATCTTTCGCTAGTTGCGCGCATTTACCCATCATTTTCGGGGTAATTTCAAAGTCGTCGTTCATAATTGGCGCAACGCCTTTCTCTTCCGCAAGGGAGAGAGACTGGCGCCAGCCTTCTACGGCCATTTCACGTACAACCTCTTCCGTGAACTGTACAGAGTCGGCCGAGCCGTAAGGCATGCGCAGCATGGCGAGGGTTGAGCCTAGGCCAAGAATGCCCATGCCATGGCGACGCTTGTAGGTAATTTCGTGGCGTTGCTCGGCCAACGGCAGGCCGTTGATCTCTACTACGTTATCTAGCATGCGGGTGAAAATGCCCACAACCTTGCGGTACTTTTCATAGTTAAAGCTGGCTTTGCTGGTGAAGGGGAAGTCCACAAACATGGTCAGGTTCACAGAGCCCAGCAGGCAGCTGCCGTAAGCGGGCAGGGGCTGCTCGCCGCAGGGGTTGGTGGCGCGGATGTCTTCACAGAACCAGTTGTTGTTCATCTGATTGACCTTGTCGATCAGGATGAAGCCGGGCTCTGCGTAGTCGTAGGTGGAGGTCATGATGGTGTCCCAGATGAACTGGGCTTTCAGGGTGCGGTAAATACGGCACGCCACCTTGCCTTCTTCGTTGACCACGTAGCCTTTCAGTATTGGGAAGTCGCGATACACGTACTGGTTAGTGTCGGCGAGATCTAGGCCTTCTTCTTCCGCTTCCTTCTTGGTAACCGGGAAGGAGAGGCTCCAGTCGCTATCGTTACGAACGGCTTCGATGAAGTCTTCGGTGATCAGCAAGGATAGGTTGAACTGGCGCAGGCGGCCGTCTTCACGCTTGGCTTGGATAAAATCGATTACATCCGGGTGGTGAACATCAAAGGTGGCCATTTGCGCACCGCGGCGTCCACCGGCTGAAGACACGGTAAAGCACATGCGGTCGAAGATATCCATGAAGGACAGCGGGCCAGATGTCGTCGCACCGGCGCCGGCTACATAGGCACCTTTCGGGCGCAGGGTTGAGAACTCGTAACCGATACCACAGCCAGCCTTAAGGGTGAGGCCTGCTTCGTGGTTTTTCTCCAGGATGTCGTTCATGGAATCTTGAACGGAGCCGGACACGGTGCAGTTAATGGTGGAGGTTGCAGGCTTGTGCGCCTCAGCACCGGCGTTAGAGGTGATCCGGCCGGCAGGAATGGCACCGTGCTTCAATGCCCACGTAAAGTTTTTCAGCTGCTCGGCGCGTACAGATTTGTTTTCAACTTGCGCCAAGGCTGCTGCAACGCGCTGGTAGGTAGCGTTGATGTCCTTGTCTACGGCTTCGCCGGTCTTGGTTTTTAGCTGATATTTGCTGGTCCAGATATCAAGCGAAGTGTCCTGCATCGGAATTGATGTAACCACTGCTTCTGCCTTAGCGTTCATTGCCACCCCTCAATTAAAATCACTATATGTAGGTTTATTTTCGACGAGTATAACAGGATATAGTGTTTTGTGAATTTAAACGGGACTATTGAGAAGTCGCTTCTGGCAAAGAAAATCAATGGAAAATGCCTTGCAAGATGGAAAGCTTTGGTAAATCCGGCGCTTGGGGCGAAAATCTCAAAATCCCTATATGTTGTGATCAATAAACACGCGAAAAGAGCGTGTTCGCTCGCAAAATCACGTGGTTTGTGACTTCTGCACGTATTCGGAATACATGTGTCGTTAAAGTGGTGGTGTGGAGTCGAATAGTGCTGTGGCCCACAGGACGTGAACCACTATAAAAAAGGAAGAACAATGAGAGGCCTGAAACCTACATTGCTGGCGCTGTGTATTGCGGGGGTTCCACCTGCAGCTGTGGCGGAGATTCAACGCTTGGATGATTCCATGATGGGTAGCATCACGGGGCAGGCGGGTGTCACAATTGAGCTTGAAACCAAGCTGAACATTGACCGTTTCATCTATACAGATGAGGGGTCACTGGAGATAAACGACATTTTCGTGGGCGGCACCAATCGCACCGATATGTTCTCAGAGATGAATCTGAACCTGAACGGAGCCGCTACAGACCGGCTGGATAATATCCGGATCAACATCGATGTGGCCAGCGATGGCGACGCCATCATCAACCTGTTGCCCTTGTCGTTCAATGCGGTGGATGTGCGGGTATCAACCGGCGCCTGGAATCTTACGGGTACCGGCGGTTCTACGACCATTCTTGATAATTTCAACATGGACGCGTTGATCGGCTCCGGAACCATTCGGATCGATACCGCCACCGACAAGCTGAACTTCAAAACCGACATTGCTATTGATGACATGGACTTCGACGTGCCATTTTTGGCGTTGGGTATCCGTGATTTTCAGCTAACCAGTGCGGATTATGATTTGCAGGCGCCGCAGCCTCTCAAGTTGTTTGCCTACGTGGACCTGGATATTTACAAGGCGCCGAACTCTCAAAATGTCGAGAGCCTAGCGATTGATCTGCAGACCTTTGAAGCAGACATCCGCATTGGCAGCGTTATCGTGGGTGGTACATCTATTGGGTCGGTGGCTTTGGACAATCTGTCGATTACCGACACCTCAATGCTCATTTACGGGCATTGAATCTGGTGTAGTTGGGTATAAAAAAGGCGGGAGAGAATCCCGCCTTTTTCGATGTCAGCCCAATAAGAGGCTGTCGTCATCCACTGAAAGCCCGCGCTGGGTTTCAAACAGCTCGAGAAGATCTTTCACTTCCAGGCCTTCGCGGTTCTTGCCTTCAATATCAAACACCACCTCGCCCTGGTGCAGCATCACTGTGCGGCTGCCAACTTCCAGCGCCTGTTTCATGCTGTGGGTTACCATCAAAGCCGTCAGCTTTTGCTCTTCGATGATTTTGGTGGTGAGTGCCAGCACGAAGGCACCGGTTTTGGGGTCCAGCGCTGCAGTGTGCTCGTCGAGCAGCAAAATGTTGGACGGCGTAAGGCTTGCCATCAACAGGCTTACAGCTTGGCGCTGGCCACCGGAGAGTAAGCCCATTTTGTCGCTCAGACGGTTCTCTAGCCCCAAATTGAGGGACGAGAGGCTTTCCCGGAACTGTTCCCTGTATTGCCTTTTCACCGCTGCACCCAAACTGCGGCGCTGGCCTCGCTTGATGGCAAGAGCTAGGTTTTCCTCAATGCTCAGGCCCTCGCAGGTGCCAGCCAGCGGGTCCTGAAACACCCGCGCCACGCGGCCCGCTCGTTTGTGGGTAGACAGCTTGGTAACGTTTAGGTTGTCGACAACGATGGTGCCGCTATCAACCAGAACTTCACCCGCCAACGCATTCAAAAAGGTGGACTTGCCCGCGCCGTTGCTGCCAATCACGGTAACAAACTCACCCTGATTAACGGTGAGGCTCATGCCCCTAAGTGCGGGGTTTTCCAGCGGAGTGCCTTTGCCAAAGGTAAGCTGGAGATCGGTTGCGCTGATCATATTGCCTCCTCAGGCTTTTTTGCGGGTGAGTTTGCTAACCAGGGAGTTGCGAGCACCGGGCAATACAATCGCCAGGGTCACTAGAACCGCGGTTACCAAGTTTAGATCCTGGGCTTTGAGGCCAAGGAAGTCGGCGTTCAACGCCAAGGCAATGGCCAAACGGTAGATAATAGCGCCAATCACGCAGCCGATTAGGGCGCGAACGACCGTGGTTGGTGTGATAACCGCTTCACCGCCAATCAATGAAGCCAAGCCTATAACGATGACCCCAACCCCCATGGTGACATCGGCTGCGCCTTGGCTTTGGGCGAAGAGTGCGCCCGCCAGGCCAACCAAACCGTTAGACACAGCAACACCGAGAATAATCATGGTTCCGGTGGAAATGCCCTGGGCACGTGCCATTCGTGGGTTGGCGCCGGTTGCGCGCATTGCGAGACCGGTTTCGGATTTCATGAAGCGCCACAAAAGAATTAGGGCGATGAACACCACGATCACAAATAGCAGCACCGGCACATGATGGTAGTCGAGGCCCAGCGAGTACCACGGGGTGAGCACGGTTTCTTCGCCGAGAAGCGCAATGTTTGGCCTGCCCATAATGCGAAGGTTGATGGAGTACAGGGCAATCATAGTGAGGATGGATGCCAACAGATTCAGAATGTTCAGTTTTACGTTCAGCATCGCTGTTACAGCACCGGCAGCCATGCCGGCGAGTACGGCGGAACCTGTGGCCAGCCAGGGGTTCCAGCCTTCCATAATTAGCACTGCCGCAACGGCCGCACCAAGGGGAAAACTGCCGTCAACTGTCAGGTCGGGAAAATCGAGTACACGAAATGAGATATAAATACCGAACGCAACTAGGCCATAAATGAGGCCGGTCTCGATTGCGCCGTAAAATGCAATATCACTCAGCATGGGTAAGATTCACTGTGAAAGAAAAACGGGCGGATCCTTTTGGGTTCTGCCCGTGTAGGTCAGGCGTTACTTATCGCTTTTAATGACTTTTTGAGCGTCGGCAATCACATCTTCCGACAGGGTGATGCCCATGCGCTCACCGGCTTCTGGGTTCACGAACAGGTTGAGCTTTTCCATGGTTTCAACGGGCATGTCGGCGGGCTTTTCGCCTTCGAGAATGCGGGCAACCATTACGCCGGCTTGGCGGCCGTGGTCGTAGTAGTCAAAACCCATAGCAGCGACGGCACCCCGGGCAACCGTGGCGGTGTCGGCTGCGAACACGGGGATATTGGCGCGTTCGCCCACGGAAATGACCGCTTCGGCGGCGCTGATAACCGTGTTATCGGTTGTCAGATAAATAGCATCAGCCTTGCCTACTAAAGAGCGGGCCGCGCCCAGTACTTCAGAGGTCTTGGTGGCTGCGCCTTTTACCAAAGTGAGTCCGCGGGCTTTCATGCGCTCTTCAAGCAGCTCAACCAGTGTTACAGCGTTGGCTTCGCCAGGATTGAATACGGTGCCAATTCGCTTGGCATTCGGCATGATGCGCTGCAACATGTCTAGGTGCTTGTCGATGGGGAGCATGTCGCTTACGCCGGTAATGTTTGCGCCCGGTGCCTCGGCGCTTTTAACCAGCTTTGCGCCTACTGGATCGGTTACCGCAGCAAACACCACGGGGATGTTGCGGGCAGCAGCGGCAACCGTTTGTGCCGAAGGTGTTGCGATAGCCACGATCACATCGGGTTTGTCACCGATAAATTTACGGGCAATCTGGGAGGCGATGGCAGCGTTTCCCTGAGCGCTTTCGTGCATGAGCTTAAGATTGTCACCTTCTTTGTAGCCTCGTTCGGCCAGTTCATCCTTTACGCCTTGATGAACGGCATCCAAAGCCGGGTGTTCGACGATCTGCGTAATGGCGACAACACGTGGCTCTGCAGCCTGTGAAAGACTTGCCATTGCCATTAATGACGCGCCCAACAGGATGCGTAGGGTTTTCTTGGCCATTTGCCCATCTCCGAGGTTTGTTGCGGTATAGGTGCGAGAGTTTATCACAGCCCTGCGGCCTTGGCGGTAGAGCATGTTAATGTGTGTTGGCCTAAACGAGATATTCTCGGGAAGAGTTTTGCCCAGTTGGCCTGAGTCACGCTTTGACTCGCCACAATGTGTTGAAATACCCTACTAGTGCCTAAATAATGTCCTTATAAATCAAATAACGAAAACCAAGGAAGATCCATGCACACAACAAACAAACTTCCCCTGGATATGGTCTATCACTGGGAGACTACTAAGGCTAATTCCCTTTACCTAACCCAGCCTATTGGCGATGGCAAAGTGGTGGACTACACATGGGGAAGGGCGGTTGACGAGGCCCGCCGTATGGCGTCGTACCTCAAATCCCTGAGCCTGCCTGAGAAAAGCCGTATCGGCCTGATTTCGAAGAACTGCGCACACTGGATCATGACCGACTGGGCGATCTGGATGGCGGGGCATGTTTCCGTGCCGCTATACCCCACGCTGAATGCAGATACCGTTACCTATGTGCTGAACCACGCTGAGTGCGAGGTTTTGTTTGTGGGTAAACTGGACGGCTGGGACACGATGAAGCCGGGCGTACCGGATTCCGTTCGTTGTATTTCCTATCCGCTGAGCCCGCCCAATGATTTTGAAACCTGGGACGATATTGTTGCCAAGTATCCGCCTTTGGAGGAGAACGTTCAGCGCGAGGGAGACGAGCTTGCAACGGTTGTCTATACCTCGGGCAGTACAGGCCAGCCGAAAGGCGTCATGCTGAGCTTCCGTAACATGGCCCTTGCGGCCGAAGGCGGCCTTGAGGTTCTGCAGGTTAGCTCGGATGAGCGCATGCTGTCTTACCTTCCCATGGCACACGTTTTTGAGCGCACGTTTGTAGAGCTGGCTTCTTTATATGCGGGTTTCCATCTGTTCTTTGCCGAGTCTCTTGACACCTTTGTTGAAGATATGAAGCGAGCACAGCCAACGTTGTTCCTTTCGGTTCCGCGGCTGTGGGTTAGATTTCAACAGGGTGTTCTGCAGAAACTGCCACAGAAGAAGCTAGATACGCTGCTGAAGATTCCTATTGTGAACCGGCTGATCAAGAAAAAGATCCTGAAGGGGCTGGGTCTGGATAAGGCCAAGCTGGCCGGTAGTGGTTCTGCGCCACTTGCCAGTGACGTGTTGGATTGGTACCGCAACCTTGGCCTAGAGTTGCTTGAGGGCTATGGCATGACGGAGAATTTTGCCTATTCTCACATCAACAAATTCGGGCGCTCTCGCACGGGTTATGTGGGAGAGGCTATGCCGGGTGTGGAAACGAGAATTAGCCCTGAGGGTGAGATTCTGGTTAAGAGCCCTGGCAGTATGATGGGTTATTACAAGGACGAAGAGAAAACCCGTGAAGCCTTTACCGAAGACGGTTTCTTGAAAACCGGCGATAAAGGCGAAATTGATGAGATGGGGCGCCTGAAAATTACGGGCCGAATGAAGGAAATCTTTAAGACCAGCAAGGGCAAGTATATTGCACCTGCGCCAATTGAAAACCGCTTGATGGCACACCAGTCAATCGAGCTGGTGTGTGTGTCTGGTGCCAACCAGACCCAGCCTTTTGCCATGATTCAGCTGGCAGAAGGCGTTAGGCCAAAGATGGCCGATGCGGATTTCCGGAAGGAGATTGAGGCCAGCTTCACTGAACTTGTTGATAAGGTGAACAAGACGGTGGACCCACACGAGAAGCTGGCTTTTGTGATAATCGTCAGCGATGAGTGGTCGATGGAGAACAGCTTCTTGACGCCAACGCTGAAGCTTAAGCGAAATGTTGTGGAAGAGGCCTATGAAAGCCAAGTGAACGAGTGGTATGCGAAGCGCCAGAAGGTGCTCTGGCAGTAACGCACAACCCGTTTTGTTCAGATCAGGAGGGGTTTATGGCTCAGCTTTCTGCATTTCAGAAGCGCATTCATGAGGAAATTCCGCTTTCCCGCGCACTGGGAATTGAACTGCATTCTTGGGATGGCAGTGCGTTACTGATTAGTGCGCCACTTGAACCCAATACCAATCATCAGGGCACCGGCTTTGGTGGCAGCGTCTATTCAGTGGCTGTAACAGCGGCCTGGGGGCTTATGGAGCTTGCACTGGCCGATCTTGGTTTGAAAGGCAATGTGGTGGTGCAGACAGGCAGCATTGATTATCTTGAACCGGTGGCCTCAGGCTTTTACGCGATCTGCCGGTTGCCAGGGGAAGAAGTTCCTGAGCGCTTCAGAAAAGCCTTGGCAAGGCACGGCAAAGCTCGATTGGATCTCACCACTGAGGTGTTTTGCGGAACGCCGAACCCCATGCCACAGGGTGATCCGGTGGCTGTATTTCAGGGGCGGTTCGTCGTGCAGGGTGCCCACTCTGCAATAGCGCCCTAGTTTTGAGGCCGGTATCAGACCATAGAGCGAGTGTTGGAGATTGACCGGCTCATCAAAATGATGGGGATAATGCCCGCCAGTACAATAATGAGTGCCGGCAGCGCGCTGTGATATAGGCGTTCGTCGGAGGCAAACTGGTACACGTAGGTGGCCAGAGTTTCAAAGTTGAACGGCCGCAGTATCAGCGTGGCCGGTAACTCCTTCATACAATCTACAAAAACCACCAGTGCGGCGGTAATCAATGTGCCGCGAAGCATGGGAAGGTGGACCTTCACCAGTGTTTTGCCCGGGCTGTTGCCCAGTGAGCGCGATGCCATATCCATGCTCGGGGTAATTTTCTGCAGTGCGCTTTCTACACTACCGGCAGACACCGCCAAAAATCTCACTGTATAAGCAAATACGATGGCGAAGGCCGAGCCGCTGAGTAGAAGGCCTGTGCTTACACCGAAGTAATCCCTCATTAGGCTATCCAGCCAATTATCAAAGCCTGCCAGCGGCACGATCACACCCACGGCTAGCACCGCACCTGGCATGGCGTAACCCAAGCTTGAGAGACGCATGAGCACTTGCATCCCACGGGTGTTGTGAAGCCTTCGGCTGTAGGCGAGGGTAACGCCGATCAGCAGGGTGGTCAGTGCTGCGGCCCCGGAGAGGAATAGGCTGTTAAGGGTGTTGCGTATAAACACCGGGTTCCAGCTTTGATCAAAGTATTCCCACGCATAGATGCCCAGAGTCACACCCGGGATAACAAAGCCAAAGATTACCGGCGCCGCACACACGGCAACGCAGATGAGTTGCCTTGGGTGCGACATGGTGAAACGGCGAATGGGGTCGCGGTTATCCCGGGCGGCAAATTGTTGCTGGCGTCGACGGGAATAGCGTTCAAGAGTGACCAGAATAACCACAAAAATGAGCATGGTTGTGGCTATCTGGGCCGCACCACCCAAGTTGCCAAGGTTCATCCAGGTATCAAACAGGCCGGCGGTGAGTGTTTGCACAGCAAAAAAATCGACGGTGCCAAAATCGTTCAGGGTTTCCATTAGTACCAAAGAAAGACCCACTGCAACGGCCGGGCGGGCGATGGGCAGAACCACTTTGAAAAACGTGCTAAGGGCCGAGTGGCCAAGGCTGCGACTGACTGCAAACAGTGAGGGAGACTGATCCAGAAACGCGGCCCGGGCGAGAAGATAAACATAGGGGTAGAGCACCAGGCCGAGCATCAGCGTGGCGCCTTCTAGGCTGCGAATTTCGGGAAACCAGTAATCCGAAGCGTTGGCCCAGCCAAACGAATCTCTCAGAATGCCCTGAACCGGGCCGGCATAATCCAGAAGGCTGGTGTAGACGTACGCGATCACATAAGCCGGCACCGCGAAAGGCAACAACATGGCCCATTCGAAAAATTTACGGCCGGGGAACTCGCACATGGTGACGGCCCAGGCAGTTGAAAGGCCGATCACTAGCGTGATAGCGCCAACCCCAGCCATGAGTTTCAGGGTTGTTACAAGATAGCGGGGCAGCGTGGTGTTTATCAGGTGTGGCCATATATTTTCTTCAGGGAAGAAGGCCAAGAAAATAACCGATAGAACCGGCAGAGCAACGATGGCGGTGGTTAGCAGTGCGCTGAAAAGCCAGCGGCGGGAGGTGTGCTTTGCCAGCAAGGGCTGTGTAAGCCCGGGGTTAACGCTGGTCGCGGCCTCGCTCATAGGGTTCCTGTTTCAGAATCATTTACAGCGTTGATAAAAAGCGAAGGTGAGGGCGGCTTGGCCACCCTCACCGAAATACTTACTCGCCGTCGAAGTCTACACGGTCAACCAATTTGACTGCCGCGTTGCGGTTTTCTGCGATTTTTTGCAGAGAAAGGCTGTCTGGCTGAATTTCACCCCATTCTGCAACCAGTCCGGTGGGCTTTACGTTCGGGTTTGCCGGGTATTCAGTGTTAGCCGTGGCGTAGATACCTTGAGCTTCCGGGGCTGTCAGGAATTCCATCAGTTTAATGGCGTTATCGCGGTTCGGGGCGCTTTTGGTCAGGGAAATACCGCTGATGTTGATGTGGGTTCCGCGGCCATCGGCATTCGGGAACACCAGGCGAACAGCTTCTGCAGCCGGGCGCTGATTCTCATCCTGCAGCATGTTGCCGTAGTAATAGCTGTTGCCGATAGCTACATCGCACACGCCTTCTGAAATAGCCTTGATCTGATCGCGGTCGCCGCCCTGGGGTTTACGGGCCAGGTTATCTTTAACTCCATTCAGCCAGGTTTCTGTTTCGGCTTCGCCGTGATGGGCGATCATGGATGAGATCAGCGCAATGTTGTACGGGTGCTTGCCGCTGCGAGTACAGATGCGGTTATCCCACTTGTCATCTGCTAGCTCCTCGTAGGTAGTGATTTCACCTTCCTCAACGCGCTCTTTGGAGGTATAGATCAGGCGCGCTCGGGTGGTGAGGCCAATCCACTTGCCTTCTGGATGACGCAGGCTAGCCGGCACATTTTTATTCAGCACATCGTTGTCCACGCCCTGAACCAGATCACGCTCCACCAGCTCATTCAGCCGCGAGATGTCTACGGTCATGACAACGTCTGCAGGGCTGTTGCGGCCTTCGCGCGCCAAACGCTCAGCCAGCCCCTGCTTGGCGAATACTACGTTACTCTTGATGCCGGTTTCCTGTTCAAAAGCATTCAAAAGTGGCTCAAGAAGGTGCGCCTGACGGTATGAGTAGATGTTAACTTCGCCGTCTGCAGAGGCAGCAAGGGGAAGAGCCGTGAGGGCGATTGCCGCGGTTGCGGCGAGTTTCATGCGCATGGTGCCATCCTTAGGTGATTCGGATCGAGTGTGCGCTTGTGTTTGGGTACTGGTTGAGAGCCACAAGCGCCTAACAACGGCAACCATTCTCATTTGTGTTACGCGGGAAGTCAATATTCCCTTTGGCGTACTTCTTTCAAAATAGTGTTATTCTACCTCGAGTTGTATAAACGATATGATTCGCGAGCACACACAATAATCTACTATGTACCTTAGTAAAGCAGTGGAACGTCGCAGATGGGTGTAGATGATCGCAGAGAGCACTGTCGTACAGCGATGAGTGCCAAGGTAAAAGTAAGCCACGAACAACAAGGGGAGTTTGTCTTCTCTACCCGGGATATATCGGATGGTGGCGTATTTGTTGTGGTGGATAATGAGCCCTTTGCTCCCGAAATGGGGGATAAGGTAGAGGTGCAAGCACAGGGGCTGCCCGTGCCAGCGCCTGTGCTGAGTATGGTTGTTGTCCGCATAACAAATGATGGCTACGGCTTGCAGTTTGACGAGAGTGTTAACTGACAGGCATTTTTACCACGCTTTCCCATGGATGATATCCATCACTCCAGTGAGATTGTCGTTAAGGGACAACGAGAGACTCATGATTGCTTTTAGATTTCATAGAATTTCCAAAGGCGTTGCACGCTTGCTGGCATTGAGCGGGCTGCTGGTGATGCAGTCTGGTTGTGCTACCTATTACTCCCACTACGCCATGTTTCCAGCCGAGAACTCCCAAGGGGAGCCGAGAACCGTCCGGTTATCGTGGCACAGTGCTGAATACCCCTCTTGGTGGTTCGTATCAGATCGCGCCACACCCTTAACTCTCGAAACCCAGTGTAGTGAGCGGGCCTGGCGGTTATACGACGGCAGCCATGCTGAGGCGGGGGCTTGCGGTCAGGGTATTCGCGCCTGTGGCGAAAGCGCGAGTGATCGGCTGGTTCAGGAACAGCCGTCGGTAAATGCCAGCGATGCGTGCATGTTGGTGAATCCTTCTGATTCTGAAGCGCGAATTGCAGATATATCTGGCCGGCTGGAGCTATTGGTTGCCTGTGAGCCGGTTTCCGCTGTTAAAGGCGAAGGAAAAGACGCGGTGAATGTTGATTATATCCGTGCATCAACGGTTCCTTACACCGTTTACACCCGCAAAACGCCTCGAGGCTCTCTCAGCGCTCGGCCGCCAAAGTTCGACCGTTCAGTGTGTAATGCGGACTGATGAGTTGTGATGCCGGTCACGTTGCTACACATTGTTTCCGGCTGAAGAATATCGTTACGGTTTGTCTTGCTGCCGTTACTTTGGGCTACGAAATTGTAATGGACTATTCCCTGCTACCATTCAAGAATGGTAGCTACTAAAAAATACCTATTCAGGAGTGAATAGTGGGCGTTGGTCAGAAAAAAATTGCGGTGCAAGATCTGGAGGTGGGCATGTTTGTGTCTGACCTGGATCGGCCGTGGCACCAGACGCCTTTCCCTATTCAGGGGTTTCACATTCGTTCCCAGGACGATATCCGCGCCCTTATTTCCCATTGCCAGTGGGTCTCTGTCGACGTTGCAGAAAATCGGAACTCTGTTGAGCTTTCCAGAGTTGTTCGGCCGGTTTTTGGAACCGGCGGTCGGCGCGCAGGAGAGGGTCGGGAAGAGCTTCAACTACCTCCGATGAGTATACGTGAGCCTGTAAAGTATCGGGCCGTGACCACGTTGAAGCGTGAAATGAAATCATCAAAGCGCCTGCTTGAAGATGCGGGCGTTGCGCTTGAGCATCTTTACACCGCCGTGACTTCTCAGGAATCCCGGGATCTGCGGCCTATTGCAGTGGTTATCAACAAAATGGTGTGCAGTGTCATCCGTCAACCGGATGCGTTGCTATGGCTTAGCCGGCTTCAGAAGCACGATAACCACGTATACCGGCATGCTTTGAATACATCGGTTTGGGCGCTTGTTTGCGGGCGTCAGCTGGGGCTGAACGAAGGCCTGTTGAACCACCTTGGCTTGGGCTGCCTGTTATCCCAGGTTGGTAAAACACAACTGTCTGAAGATTTGCTTAGCCGGGAAGGGCAACTTGGCCCAGAAGAGTATGCGCTTTACCGCACCTATGTTGAAAAGGGTATGGCGAAGCTCGAAGAGAGCGGGCTTTCGCGGGCGGTTCTAAGTGTTGTGCAGGGCCATCGTGAACGTCATAACGGTTCGGGTTTTCCCGAAGGTATTTGTGGTGACAGGATTCCGCTGCTGGCTAAAATTGCGGGGCTTGCAGAGTTCTTTGAGACACTCATCGAACCTAGGGAAGGTTTGGCAGCGCCTATGACACCAGCGAAAGCCGTAACCCTGCTCTACGATATGCGCAACATTGAGTTTCAGGACGATCTGGTTCAGGGCTTTATTCGAGCGATTGGTATTTATCCCACGGGCAGTCTTGTGGAATTAACGGACGGCCAGCGTGGCATTGTGGTTTCTCATTCCCCCGAGCGCCGGCTGTGGCCACGGGTGATGGTTATGACGGACCGGCACCATTCCCCGTTGAAAGCCGCAAAAGTTGTCGATTTGGCCAAATATAACGAAAGCCGCGCAGCGGCAGAAATATTGGCGATCAAGGAATGCCTTGCCCACGGAACCGACGGGCTGAACCCCGCAGGTTACGATGTGACTGGCGCGGAATCACGTTGGAGTTTTAGCCTTGGCCAGCTGGTCAGTCGGTGATAACAACCCGAAGGTTTTTCCGTACCCACCGGTAAGTGTTTTCTGGTGAAAAACTGATCACAATTTCAGACTCTCCGCCTGCCGGGCCGCTCACGTAATACTCCACCTCTGCCATTTGTTTGCTGTAGGAATGCAAAACCACATCCTGCGGGCGGGTAGTGATGGCGCCTATATCTGAAAGCTCAATACCGCCGCCGATGCGCCGTATTTTTACCTGTTTGATTCCCGTATCGTTAGGAGCGTGTTCGGCTGTGTGGTTGTCTAGGTAAAAGCGATTCCCAATGATGGTTGAAATCTTCTTTAGTTCCCGTTTCAGGTAGTCCCTGGCATCTTCGGCATCAACCTCGTCCATGGAGCGTGCGGCTTCGATAATCCGCTGTTTTTTCGCCTCCAAATCCTGTTTGTACTCCACCTCTGGATCCCATTCGTTATCATCTTCGGGGCGTTCGGGCAAAGAGTCTATGTCGGCTTGAGTTGGGAGCTTTTCGCACAGTTCATCCCCTACCGGGTAGAAGCAGATTTCAGCAAGCAGTTGGTTGGCGGGAGACGAGGCGGTGCCGGTTGCGTCGAACTCGGTTTGGCTTACGGTAAAATCGATGGCCCCGGAAAGGCTGGGCAGCGCCGCATTCAACTGTTGGATGACGCGATCCCGGATCTCGATCCCTTCGCCTTCGCGCACTTTCTCAGTCCAGTTCAGCGCGATGAGAAAGCGAGTGAGGTTGCCTAATGACACGTCGGTAATAAGCTGTTGCTCGGTAATCGTGTGGGTAGAAAGGCCTTCATCATCAACGGATGGGACCTGTAGCTGCGCCCGTAAATCAGGGAAGAATTCCAGTGGTGTTACCCATTCCTGCGCAGGCACGCCTTCCGCGATAGGCAGGTCGCCCACCCAAAGATTGAGCGTTTCACCAGGGTAGTATTGAAACTGGCCCTTGGTATTCGTTTTACCAGACTGGCTGGCGGTCTGGTAGCTTAGCCCGCTGACCCCCAAAGCGTTAACTTTCCCGGTGCTCGTGCCATTGCCGTTGTTATCACTGTCGCCGCCTAAACACCCGGAGAGAAGCGGGCTGATAAAAAGCGCGGTAAGAAGCGCACGGGGCAACATAAATGATGGGCGAGTGAGGTGAACGGCAGCCATGGTTCGTCTTTCATTCCCTGAGTTTGGGCCGTGCCAACGAAATGGGTGTGGACGGCCGATTGTAAATTGTTGTAACCGCATTATAGGCAGCCGGCTCAGGCTATATCGGGATACCTGTCGCAGTTTGCGGATTTCGCGGGCTTTGCGGGATTTTTGCAGCCTCGCGCCAGTCTTGAAATCAGCCTGACGCGCCTCAATAAATAAGTGTTCTCTGAAAGTCGTTTTTTTCGAACTGGAACCTGTTATGACCAATGCTCTGGAAATTGAAGGGCTCACCAAAACCTACGGCAGCGGATTTGAAGCCCTCAAGGGAATTGACCTTCATGTGGCACAGGGGGATTTCTTTGCATTGCTGGGCCCAAACGGTGCAGGCAAATCAACCACGCTTGGCATTGTGTGTTCGCTGGTAACGAAATCTGCCGGCAAGGTAAAGGTGTTTGGCTACGATATTGATACCCACCTTTCCGATGCCAAGCTCCATCTTGGGGTTGTGCCCCAGGAGTTCAATTTCAATCAGTTTGAGAAGGTGTTTGATATTGTCACCATTCAGGCTGGGTACTATGGGATTCCCCTGAAGAAGGCCGCCGTTTCTGCTGAGAAATATCTGAAAAAACTCGGTCTCTGGGATAAGCGCAACACCCCGGCGCGGATGCTGTCTGGTGGCATGAAACGCAGGCTGATGATTGCGCGTGCACTAGTGCATGAACCGAAACTGCTGATTCTGGACGAACCCACGGCGGGCGTAGATATCGAGTTGAGGCGCTCCATGTGGTCATTTCTTGAAGAGATGAACCGGCAGGGCACCACGATTATTCTAACGACCCATTACCTGGAAGAAGCGGAAGCGCTGTGTCGGAATATCGCCATTATTGATCACGGCCGGATTATCCGTAATGCCAGCAAACGAGAATTGCTGCAGCAGCTCAGCCTGGAGACGTTTCTGTTGGATGCGGAGACAGCGCTGAATAAAGTGCCGGAACTGGATGGCTTTTTCTGCAGGCTGGGCGATGAAGGCGTGCTTGAGGTAGATGTGCACAAAGGGCAGTCGCTCAACGACGTGTTCATGCAGTTGGAACAGCAAGGGATAAGGGTAGTCAGCATGCGAACCAAGGCAAACCGGCTAGAAGAGTTGTTTATTCGCATGGTTGAGCACAATGCACCCGCTGCCGAAGGAATAACGGAGGGCAGAACATGAATGCTCAGGCTCTGTTCACCGCATACAGCACGATTGTATCGCGTGAAATACGTCGGTTTACCCGCATTTGGCCGCAAACTCTGCTGCCACCAGCGGTCACCATGACGCTGTACTTTATTATTTTCGGCAACCTGATCGGTTCTAGAATCGGCGAAATGGGCGGTTTCGATTATATGTCGTTCATTGTGCCAGGGCTGATCATGATGGCAGTTATTACCAGCTCTTACGCCAACGTAGTGTCGTCGTTCTTCTCCATGAAGTTCCAGCGTAGCGTGGAAGAACTGCTGGTTTCGCCGGTGCCCAATTGGATCATACTTGCAGGCTACGTAACTGGCGGCATGGTACGAGGATTAGGAATTGGGGTTATCGTAACCCTGTTGTCGCTGGCGTTTACGCGCTTGCAGATTCATAACCTGCCGATGGTTGTGGTTACCGTATTTTTGACCTCGGCGCTGTTTGCGGTGGGTGGTTTTATTAACGCACTGTTGGCGACCAAGTTTGATGATGTTTCCATTGTGCCCACCTTTATTCTGACACCGCTTACGTATCTTGGCGGGGTATTTTACAGCATCGATCTGCTGCCGAATTTCTGGCAGGGCGTGTCTATGGTGAACCCGATTTTGTATATGGTAAATGGGTTCCGGTTCGGCATACTCGGCGTTTCTGATGTAAACCCGTTTGTGTCCCTTGGTATGATTTTGGCGTTCATCGCTGTGCTTACTTTTATTGCGCTTAAATTGTTGGCGCGAGGGAAGGGCATACGCCACTGACGTTCGGCTTGTTTTTCAGAAACATCTATCTTTAGGAAACCCTATGGCTCTCGATAATGCGCCGCTTGGCAAAACCAGCGATTACCCGGATCGCTATGATCCAGCCCTGCTTTTCCCGGTAGCGCGCGAGGAAAATCGCCGCCGCATCGGCCTTGAAGACGGCCGCTGGCCCTGGTTTGGAGGGGATCTTTGGCAAGCTTGGGAGATCTCGTGGCTGCGCCCTGGTGGCATTCCAGATCTTGCTTGGGCGGAAATTCGGTTTCCCGCAGCCTCGCCATCACTTGTTGAGTCTAAGTCGCTCAAGCTTTATTTGAACTCTCTGAATCAAACGGTGTTTTCATCCGCTAAGCAGGTTGTTGAAACCGTGACCGGGGATTTATCCAGCGTCTGTGGTGCGGCGGTGAGCGTCCGCTTCCTAAGCGTGGACGATTCAGGCACCGCCACTGGGCGCCCATCTGGCTTTGAGCTGATTGATAACGAGGCGGTTGACGATGTGGTGTACGACTATGCGCCTGAGTCGCTTTCTGCGAACGGGCCTGCGGTCACCGAGAAGCTCTGCTCCCACCTGTTGAAGAGTAATTGCCCGGTGACTGGCCAGCCGGATTGGGGAACCGTGCTGATCAGCTATACCGGGCCAGCTATCGATCGGGCTGGGTTATTGCGGTACATCGTGAGCTTTCGGCAGAAGCAGGATTTTCACGAGCATTGTGTGGAAACGCTGTTCACCGACCTTCTAAGCCGGTGCAAACCTCAGAACCTGACTGTTTGTGCCCGCTATACCCGCCGTGGCGGCCTGGATATCAACCCATGGCGCAGCACAGAGCCGGTAGAGCAGGTCGGCCCAAGGCTGGTTCGGCAGTAAACAAATCAGTCCCGGGCGCTATCTTCTTCATGCCGCAGGCGTTCTGTGGCATCTTCCAGTGCGCTGAGGATACTCTTGCGCTCTCTGTCTGTGATTTTGTCGGAATCCAAGTACATGGCAAAGCCACTGTGCTCATGTTCCATAAAGCTTCGGTTGGGGCCCATATCTCTGCGGAAATCTACAACTTCATAAATAGGCACGGGTTTGCCGAAGCCTTTCACTGTGATCTCCCCTTTATCACGGCACATGATCCGATCTTTGATCAATGAGAATGTTTCGTAGGACACGAGAATTTCGCCCGGCTCCGCGAGAGATTCCAGCCTGCTGGCAAGGTTAACTTCCTTGCCGATAATGGTGTAATCCATACGGTTTTCAGCGCCGAAGTTACCCACGGTTGTGTAGCCGGTGCTGATGCCCATGCGAATTTCAAGCGGGGTTTTTATGCCTTGGCTGCGCCATTTCTGCCGCATGATTTTCATGTGCTTGCGCATATCAATGGCCATGGATACACAGGCGAAAGCGTCTTCCCGCTGGCCGCGGCTTGTGGGGTCGCCGAAGAACACCATGATGGAATCACCCACAAACTTATCAATGGTGCCGCCGTACCTGAGCGCCACTTCAGCCATCCCGTTGAAGTAGTGGTTCAGCAGCTCCGTGAGAGCTTCCGGCTCCATTTCTTCCGAAAGCTCGGTAAAGCCTTTTATATCCGAGAAAAAAATGGCGAGCTTTTTGCGCTGTGTTTCAAGACGAACGTCGCGTTCGCCAGTAAAGATGGATTGCCATACTTGGGGTGAAAGGTATTTTGACAGCTTGTGGGAAAGCGCGATGGATTGTTCGCGCTGGTTTTGTATTTGAGTTTTTGCCAGCATCAGGGCACGGGCTTGCTGGTGTGAGTAAAAAGCTGTCACACAGATGTAAAGCCCGGTGGCCAGTATGGACATCATGCTAGTGAGCAGTGGTGATTGGAACGACTCAGCTGGGCCGAATATGGCGAAGAACGCCGCAATAGATGCCGCCATAAACCCACAACCGATCAGCCACTGGCGAATACCGCCAATGATGACCGCGCTGAACATTAGCATCAGGATGATTGAAATAGAGGGAATGGCAACCAGGCCGATACATCCGATGAGACCACCGCCAATAATACAATCCCCGATAAGCATTTTCTGGCGGATACGGGGGGATTTTCTTAGACACGTGCGCCGGGTTACTAGGTGCGCAATGTGCGGCCAGATCAGCGCACCGGCAATCAGCCATAGGTGCCATTGCTGAAATGCACCCTGCAGAACACCCGTAACAATAATGGTTGCTGTTGCTGTATACGCCAGCAGGCGCCCGTTATAGTCGGGCATAGGGGGAATGGCCACCGGGCTGTTCAGAGCCTCGGATGCCAGTGATTTTTCTACGCTGTTGCTGGCATTGCGCAGATCTGCTGGAGCACTCATCATGTACGCGGATCACTCATGGCGCTGAAACCGTATAGTTTTGTTCGTGTTATGCGGAGTACGACTAAAGGTTAACAGTATTACGTATAACCCACAATTCACAGGTGTCGCTTGGGTGATATCCGATCAGAATTTAGCTACCGGAAACTATAGATATGAGTTCAGTCACTGACTTTTTGCTCAACCGGGCATCTGAGCCGCGGCTGGAGGCGCCGGCCCCCGATGCCGCAACGCTTGACCGGGCCTTTGCCTGTGCATCCCGCGCGCCGGACCATGCCTTGCTGCGCCCGTGGCGTTATCTGGTCATCGAAGGTGATGGTTTGAAAGCCCTGGGTGAGCTGCTTGCGGCCGGGTACTCCGATATGAGGGGTAAGACCGATGAGAAGAAGTTGGAGATAATACGTAATAAGGCACAGCGTTCTCCCATGATTATTGTCGGAATTGCTTCACCAAAAAAGCACCACAAGGTGCCCGAGGTTGAGCAGATACTTTCAGCCGGTGCAGGCATGGGCTTTCTTGGGCTGGCTTTGCAGGATGCCGGCTACGGGGTTATGTGGCGTTCAGGAGAGTTGTCCCACTACCCCATGGTGCACAAAGGGCTCGGCCTTGTAGAAGGGGAGTCTGTAACCGGCTTTTTATATACCGGGACGGTGTCCTCCACCAAACCTGCAGTTCCCAGGCCGGCATTGGCCGAATTTGTTGCACGCTGGCCTGCGTGATGAAAAGGTATGGTTCCTCCGCTATTTCAATGGGGGAAACAGCTTGCCGCTTTAATTAGGGTTTGCCGCTCCTTTCCCTGCACTTTTACCCCGTTTCCTCCCGTAACTCGCTGAAAGCGCCTTGATTCACAGGGCTTCCAAAAGCTGGCATCAGCATTGCTTTAGTTCTGCCATAGAACAAATCCGGCAAAGTTTTAACCGTCGGTGACAGGATTTCGGAGGTTGTATGGCGATCACTTTTGATAAAGCTCTTGGCATTCATCAGCACGCGCTGGAAGCCAGAGTTAAGCGCGCTGAAATTCAGGCGAATAACATGGCCAATGCCGACACGCCGGGCTTTAAGGCTCGAGATATGGACTTCCAGGCCGTGATGCAAAGGGCCCAGGACAACATGAGTGGCTTTGGCATGGAGAAAACCCACGCGGGCCATATGGATACGTCGGCAGGCGCAGGGGATTCGGACTTGCTGTACCGGGTGCCGAATCAACCTTCAGTAGATGGTAATACGGTTGACTCGCAGGGTGAACAAACCCGGTTCATGCGTAACGCGATGGATTATCAAGCCAGCTTCCAGTTTCTTAACAGCAAGTTTACCGGCCTGACTAAAGCCATTAAAGGCGAGTAAGCCGCCGTTCAACGATTAGCGAAGGAGAGACATCATGTCACTGGGCAGCATTTTTGACATCGCCGGTTCCGGCATGACAGCGCAATCGCTGCGGCTGAATACCACCGCCTCAAACATTGCCAACGCTGAAACAGCCAGTTCGAGCACGGATACCACTTACCGCGCACGCAAACCGGTTTTCTCAGCTATTCAACAGTCCATGATGAACCCGGGCCAGCAAGGCCTTGGTGCTCAGGCGGGAGAGGGTGCAAGTGCGGGTGTTCGTGTGGAGGGCATTGTTGAGAGCGATGCCGAGCTGCAGATGCGCTACCAGCCCCACCACCCGGCGGCTAACGAAGACGGCTATGTATTTTATCCCAATGTGAATGTGGTGGAAGAGATGGCAGATATGATGTCGTCTTCAAGAAGCTTTCAGATGAACGTGGACATTATGAACACGGCCAAATCTATGATGCAGCGCATCCTGACACTTGGTCAGCAGTAACGGGGCGAGGGCCGAATCATGAGTGCAATTAACGCAACACAAGCTTCTGACGTACTGGGTGATTACAGAACCCAGCAGCAGGATGGCGCCAACGGCAAAGGTGAGCTTGGCAAGAACGAGTTCATGGAATTGATGCTGGCGCAGCTCAAAAACCAGAACCCACTGGAGCCCCAGGATAACGGCGAGTTTATTTCGCAGCTTGCGCAGTTCAGCTCGCTGGAAGAGATGCAGAAGCTCTCCGGTTCGGTTGATGATGTGGTTGGACAGTTCCGCTCTACTCAGGCGCTTCAGGCCTCGGCGATGGTTGGCAAGACCGTTCTTGCGCCTTCCGAAGTTGGGATCTTGGGAGCTGAGGGCGAAATTTCGGGCAACATTCAGGTACCAGCCTCTACCGGCGGTGTGCGCTTGTCTATTCAGAGCCCTAACGGTGAGCTGGTGCGCCAGATTGATCTAGGCAATAGCGCGGCAGGTGTTAAGGCGTTCAGCTGGGATGGCAAGGACGGCGACGGCAACAGCTTGCCGCCCGGGCCATACAAGATTGTGGCTGAAGGGTCTTATCCGCAGGGCAGTGTGCAGCTTCCGACCCTTGTTAGTGCCAATGTAGACAGTGTTTCGTTGGGCCAGGGTGGCTCCGTTACTCTGAACCTGGCGGGCATGGGCTCTATTGCACTATCAGATGTTAAACAAATTAATTAATACCGGTGTCAGACCAGGGGTGAATTATGGCTTTTAATACAGGGCTCAGTGGCCTTAGGGCGGCAGCGGTTGATCTGGACGTAACCGGCAACAACATTGCGAACGCCAGTACCGTTGGATTTAAAGGCAGCCGGGTACAGTTCGGTGATCTGTATGCCAGCGGTTTTCTAAGCGGTGGCAGCAACCCGGTTGGGGATGGTGTAAGCGTTCAGAACGTAAAACAGTCCTTCAGCCAGGGTAACATCAGCTTTACCGACAGTGGTCTCGACATGGCCATTAGTGGTGATGGTTTCTTTATGCTGAATGACGGCGGCGAAACCCGCTATTCCCGCGCTGGCCAGTTCGCCATCGATAAAGATGGATTTGTGGTGAATAACCAGTCTATGCGGGTTCAGGGTTACACCGCCGACGATGACGGTAATCTCTCTGGTATCCGGGGCGATCTGGAGATTGGAACCGATAACCTGGCGCCGCGCCGAACCACCAACCTACGCTCTGACCTAAACCTGGATTCCCGCGAATCGGTGCTTGAATCCCGGGTGCGTGATGTTGGCCCCCTGGCATTTAACGATATCAGCGGCGAGCAATTCCAAGTGACGTACACCGACGGAACGCCTGCTTATTCGGTAGATTTGAGTGGTTTAACCACCGCAAGTCAAATTGCAGACAAGCTCTCCAATGCGCCGGGTTTGAGTGCTTCAGCGACAACAACCGCGAACGTGCCACTCATCGACGCCGATATTGCAGCGGCAGGCACCTCCTTCGAATTCAATCTAAGTATCAATGGCGCACCGCTTCAGATAGATACAAGCAGCGTGAACACGCTTGAGGATTTGAGGGCGGCGGTTAACCGCTCAAGTGATACCGCCATTTCCGCCGCTATTGTGGATGATGGCGGTGATAACAACGTGCTACGCGTAAGTCATAACCAGGGCGAGAATCTTGATATCACCTACACAGGTGGTTCGGTGTCGGAAAAAGGCGATATCAATGCGACCGGCGAAAGGACGATTGCGGGCGTTGATGTCACTGGAACCTCTGGCAATAATTTTGTTACTGAATACGGTCTGTCCCCCATCCGTATAACCAATGAGTTCAACCCGCAAGATCAGCGTACATATAATCACGCCACATCTACGTCGATCTTCGACAGCTTGGGTAACTCTCATGAGTTAACGCAGTTTTTTGTTAAAAGCCCTCCGCCCGGAAACGGCGTAGGGGTGAGTGAATGGTCTGTTTACTTGCAGATTGATGGCGAGATGGCTGCCGGTACGGATACTACGCCCTATACGGCGAGATTTGATCAGGACGGTACTCTGCAGTCCATTAATGGTGATGCAAATGGCGAAATTCTAATCGCCGACTGGGTGCCAAAGGATAAGAACGGCCAGCCTAACGGCGCCGATGGTCCTCCCGCACCGGGTGCAACGGTGGTTACTCCGATCCCGGATCCACCGACCACGTCAGCCTTCGTGTTGAGCCTGGGGGAGACTACCCAGTATGGCGCGACGTTTGGGGTTGATGACCAGCGCCAGAATGGCTACACCACCGGTCGGCTTTCTGGTCTTGATGTGTCTACTCAAGGTGTTCTGTTTGCCCGCTATACCAATGGCCAGTCCAAGGCCCTTGGGCAGGTTGCACTGGCTTCGTTTAACAACACAAATGGTTTGTCACCGGTAGGGGATACCAGTTGGGTTGAAACCTTTGAGTCGGGCCAGCCGGTTGTTGGCAAGCCAGACACAGGAACATTAGGCGGCATCAAAGCCAGCTCTGTGGAGGAATCCAACGTGGATCTTTCGGCCGAACTGGTGAACCTGATTATTGCTCAGCGCAACTACCAGGCGAACGCCAAAACTATTGAAACCTCCGATGCGGTCACTCAGACCATCATCAACCTCCGCTAACTGGCTTTGATGTAAATATGGCATGACTCCTGCAAGAATGTCTGAAAGAGCACTGGAAACAGTCAAAATTCCGGCAGGGGTTTACCCATGGACAAAGCACTTTATATCGGTATGTCTGGCGCCAAGCAGAATATGCTATCCCAGCGCGCCCATGCCAATAACCTAGCTAACGTAAACACCACAGGCTTCAAGAAAGACTTTGCCCAGGCCCGGAGCATGCCCGTGTTTGGCGAGCACCATCCTACCCGTGCCTACGCCATGGCAGAGCGCCCCGGTACCGATCTATCTGCCGGAGCGCTGATGGAAACCGGCCGAAAGATGGATGTCTCTCTGAAAGGTGAGGGCTGGCTGGCTATTCAGAACAATCTTGGCGAAGAAGTCTTTACCCGCTCCGGCAGTATGCAAGTTGATGTGAATGGCATGGTGCGCCTTTCTACTGGCGAAATGGTGCTGGGCAATGGTGGCCCGGTCGCTTTGCCTCCCTTTGATAATGTGCAGATTGGTGCTGACGGCACTGTCTCTATCATTCCAGTAGGCGGCCCCCCGGATCAGCTGGTGCAGGTCGATCGTCTTAAGTTGGTAAATCCGCCGCGAGAAGCGCTTGAGAAGGGCTTGGACGGGTTTATTCACCGCAAGCCCGATCAGGCTATTGATGGCGGAGAGCCCGCAGATGCTGCGTTGCGTGTAGCTTCCGGTTTTCTTGAAAGCTCAAATGTTAATGCGGTGGAAGAAATGATCTCCAACCTTCAATTGTCTCGCCAGTACGAGATGCAGGTGAAGGTTATGAGCACGGCAAACGAGAATTCCGAAGCAACGGCACGGCTGTTGCAGAACCTTTGATAGCTTTTGAAAAAAACGTGAAAACAACGCCAGCCTGGCGAGAAGCGGCAAACTTTAGCCGCACGCCAGACATCGGCAAGGAGTATTAAATATGCATCCGGCTCTTTGGGTTAGTAAGACGGGTCTCAGCGCCCAAGACACCAATATGACCACCATTGCCAACAACCTGGCGAACGTAAATACCACGGGCTTCAAGCGAGATCGGGCGGTATTTCAGGATCTGTTGTACCAGATCAAGCGACAGCCTGGCGGCATGAACACGCAAAACTCTGAGCTGCCCTCGGGTTTGCAATTGGGCACCGGTGTGCGAGTGGTCGGCACTGTAAAGCAGTTTAGCCAGGGCAACCTTCAGATTACCGAGCAGCCTCTCGACCTTGCAATTAATGGCCGTGGCTTTATGCAGATCCAGCTTCCGGATGGCCAGTCAGCCTATACGCGGGATGGTCAGTTCCAGCTCAACGCAGACGGCGACATGGTTACGCCGGATGGTTACGCACTTCAGCCGAACATCAACGTGCCTGCGAACGCCACAACCGTAACGATCGGCAAAGACGGCACGGTAACTGCCATCACCGATGACCAGGCTGCACCGATTAATCTGGGCCAGATCACGTTGGTGAATTTCATCAACCCGCAGGGCCTGCAGGCGATCGGCAACAACCTGTTCAAGGAAACCAACGCCAGTGGCGATCCTGCCGAGGGCGAGCCGGGTTTGGCCGGGCTGGGTTCTCTGGAGCAGGGCTCGATTGAGTCGTCGAACGTGGAAGTGGTTGAAGAGCTGGTGAACATGATTACTACCCAGCGCGCCTATGAGATGAACTCGAAAGTTGTCTCCACAACGGATCAGATGCTCCAGTTTATTACCCAAAACATTGGCTAATATTCTGAAAGGCTGAGGTTTTAAGATGAATGGTGCGAAGCACGAGATGGGGAGCGAGCTCATGAAACCGACTACATCAACCTGGTTAATCAAGCCGGTGGGAACCTTGGTGCTGGTTTGGCTGCTTATCTTGTTGCAGGGATGTACCGCCATGAGCCGGCCACGAGCCGAGCCGGACGATCCCGCCTACGCACCTGTGCGTGCTCAGGCAATGATGCAGCGTGATCCGGAATCCGGAGCTATCTACCAAAGCTCGCGGAACTACAATTTTTACGGGGACACGGTAGCTCTGAATATTGGTGATGTACTCACAGTCACGCTCAATGAATCCACCCGCGCCAGTAAGAATGCTGAAACCAAGATCAGCAAGGATAGCGATATCGCGCTACTGGAACCCAACATTCTGGGCAAAAACAATATTGGCATTGCGACGTCCATCAAGAATGAAAGGGACTTTAAAGGCAAAGCAGAGGCAGACCAGAGTAACAGCCTGGCAGGCAGCATTACGGTGACGGTTATTGAAGTTTTGCCGAATGGTGTCCTTCGGGTTCGTGGTGAGAAGTGGCTGTCGCTGACCAATGGCGATGAGTATATCCGCCTGACCGGGCTTGTGCGCCCGCAGGATATTGCCCCAGGCAACATAGTGGCTTCCAGCCGCATTGCGGATGCCCGCATCGCCTACGGCGGCACAGGTGATTTTGATCAGGCGAACCAGATGGGCTGGCTGGCCCGGTTCTTCAACAGTGAGTGGTGGCCCTTATGATGATACGCCGATGCTTCGTTCTCTCGCTGATGCTTGCTGTAATGGTGGCGCCGGTGATGGCAGATCGCCTGAAGGATCTGGCGCGGATCAAAGGTGTGCGTAATAACCAGCTTGTGGGCTATGGCCTGGTAGTGGGTCTGCATGGCACAGGCGACAAAGCACCCTTCACCAATCAAACATTCCGCAACATGATGAACCAGTTCGGTATCACGTTGCCAGAAGGGGTGAATCCGAACCTCGCCAACGTAGCGGCGGTTACCGTGACAGCTAACCTGCCACCGTTTGCCAAGGCCGGCCAGGATATAGACATCACAGTTTCGTCTATCGGTAACTCAGACAGCTTGCGGGGAGGGATGCTGCTGATGGCACCTCTCAAAGGCGCCGATGGTAACGTTTACGCCATGGCGCAGGGCAGTCTTGTAGTAGGCGGATTCGGTGCCCAGGGTAAAGATGGTTCACGCATAACAGTGAACGTGCCCAGTGTTGGCCGTATTCCTAACGGGGCAACGATTGAACGCGAAATAGCCTCTCCCTTTACCCGCGGCGATACGATTACGTTTCACCTTATGCGCCCGGATTTCACAACGGCACGGCGAGTGGTGGAAGTTGTCAATGAGAGCCTTGGTCCGGAGATGGCTTATGCCCACGATGCTACGTCGATCTCCGTGCGCGCTCCCCGCGACCCCTCTCAGCGTGTGAGCTTTCTTTCCATCTTGGAAAACCTTGAGGTGGACCCGGCGGAAGAAGCCGCAAAAGTGGTTATTAACAGCCGCACGGGCACCATTGTTATAGGGCAGAACGTCAGGGTAAGCCCGGCGGCCGTCACCCACGGCAATCTTACGGTGACCATTCAGGAGAATCCGCAAGTGCAGCAGCCCAATCCGTTTGCCGGCGGCGGCACTGCGATTGAGCAGGATACCCAGATTGCCATTACCGAAGAACCGGCGCGCATGTTCAAGTTTGGGCCAGCGGTAACACTGAATGAGATTGTTCAGGCCGTGAACCAAGTAGGCGCAGCCCCAGGGGATGTTATGGCGGTACTGGAAGCACTTAAACAGGTTGGCGCGTTGCGCGCCGAGCTCATTGTTATCTAGGTGACATGATGCAGGATTATCAGCTTCAACAGGCTAGGGTATACACAGATTTCAGTGGATTGAATGCGCTGAAACACGATGCCAAGAATGACAAGCAGGCAGCGCTTGAAGAAGTCGCGCGTCAGTTTGAAAGTATCTTTCTGTCTGAAATGCTGAAATCCATGCGTAAGGCAGGGGATGTGCTCGCCGAAGGTAACTATCTGAATACCAATCAGTCGGAGATGTACCGCGACATGTTCGACAGTCAGTTGAGCCTTACCATGGCGGGCGGGCGGGGCACTGGGCTTGCGGAAGCCTTGGCTCGGCAGCTGGGGGAAGATATCCCCGGAACAGATAAAAAAGGTGGCTCTCTGGCCTCGCAAAAAACAACGCTGGCGGACTATGAGCGCAGTTTACCGCGGCTTTCGCCACGGCTGCCTGAGCGGGTTGAAGACGTCACCGACGTTGCTGAGGCTAAAACTTTAGCGCCTGCGGGAGAAGCTGGCGCGTTGCCTGCAACGTTTGATTCTCCGGAGCACTTTGTGAGCACGCTACTGCCAGTAGCAGAGAAAATTGCTGCGGATACAGGGATTAACCCGAAATTGATGGTTGCACAAGCGGCTCTGGAAACAGGTTGGGGGCGCTACATGATACAGGGCGATGGTAGCCAGCCTAGCCATAACCTTTTCGGTATCAAGGCAGACAGCCGCTGGCAGGGTGACGCAGTAACCATAACCACCACTGAATTCCGTGAAGGTGTACCTATGAAGGAACGCGCGGATTTCCGTGCCTACCCCGATTACGAATCCAGCTTCCGGGATTATGTTTCGTTTCTAGAGTCTAACCCTCGGTATCGGGATGTGCTTGCCAGTGCAGATCAACCGGATGTGTTTGCCAGAAAGCTGCAGGAAGTGGGCTACGCTACAGATCCCCGATACGGCGATAAGATAAACCGAATTATGAATCGTGATTCTCTGACGTCACTTTCAATGGGCAACGGAGCCGGGGAGTAAAATTATGGCGGGACTTATTGGCATTGGCCTCACCGGAATCCTTGGCCACCAGAGTGCTCTGAATACCACGGGTAATAACATCACTAACGCGAATACGCCTGGCTACAGCCGGCAAGAGGTGGTGTTTGAAACCCAGCAGGGGCAGCGCACTGGCGCCGGAACCGTGGGCAAAGGTGTCAGCATTGTTGATATCCGCAGGTTGGCCAACGAGTATCTTGTTCAGCAGGTTCGTGAAGACAGCATGCTCACTGGCGAGCAGCAAGCATTGAACTCCGAACTTAGCCGGCTGGACAACCTGTTGGGTGGGGAATCTACCGGGCTTAACAATGCCCTGAATAATTTCTTTGCAAGCCTGCAAAACGCTGCAGAAGATCCTGCCTCTTTGCCCCAGCGCCAACTGGTACTCAGCGAGGCGAAACAGGTGGTTAATCGCTTTCAGGCGCTGAGCCAAGAGTTCATCCAGCAGCGTGAGTCCGTAAAGACGCAAATGCAGCAGGGTGTTAAAGATGCCAACACTCTGTTGAAAAACATCGCGGGGCTTAACTTGGCTATTTCTGAATCCCCGGGCCTGGCCCAGGGCAGAATGCCGAACGAGCTATTGGATCAGCGCGATGAAGCGCTGCGACAGCTTTCCGAGCTGGTCAACATACGAGTAACAGAAACCGAGGGTAGCCAGGTAAACGTGTCGCTTTCCAACGGCTTGTCGTTGGTTGTTGGGAATGACGCAGCACGGCTTGGCACCGAGGGTAGTGCGGAAGACCCCACTCGCCTTGAGTTTACGCTTACCAGTGGCGGCCGCACGCTCAATATTGATGAGCAAATTACCGGCGGCAAACTGGGTGGGCTGAGGCGTTTTGATAACGAGGCGCTTAAGCCGGCGTTTGATGAGCTCGGCCGAATTGCTATCGGAATTTCCGTCAGTGTGAACCAACAGCACGAAATCGGTATGGACCTTGAAGGTGATCTCGGCGGCCTCTTTTTCAACGACGTTAACGATCTGGCGGTTCAGAGAAGCCGAGTAGTGGCTAACGCCAATAACCAATTGCCGAGAGACGGTCAGCTGGCGGTTGAAATTACCGACAGCACAAAATTGCCCGCCGGAAGCTGGACGCTACAGTTTAGTGGCGATGGGCGTAGTTTTGAGCTCATCGACAAAGCCTCTGGAAAAGTTGTGAACCAGGGCCGGCTGCCCGACCCAGTGCAGTCTGAAATCTCCATGCCCGGGTTTAATATTCGTGTTGAAGGCGGAACCTTCAATGCGGGCGATAAGTACCTGATTCAGCCTAGCCGAAACGCTGCTGAGTCCATCGACTTACAGGTAACCCGAGAGGAAGATTTGGCGTTTGCCAGCCCGGTAAGAGCCACCTCTGGTGATCAGAATGCCGGGACTGCAGAGATCGATCAGGGAACCATGTTGAACGTGCGCAACCCGTTCACTGGTTCGCTGTTGCCTGGTTTCGAGACCAGTGGTGAGCTGGCTAACGGGCCGCTGACCATTAGCTTTGCGCCCGATCCTAGTGATCCTTCTGCTTTAACCTTTACTGTTACTGGGCCACCGCCGGCCAGCACGCCTGTTGGTACGCCGAATCAGTCCTATGAACCCGGCAAGATCAACACCGTGTTCAGCGGCGACCCAGCCGCAGGTGACGATTACCAGGGGTTTCAGTTTAAGCTCACAGGCAAGCCGGCAGTCGGCGATACCTTTGAGATTGATTACAACAGCAACGGCGTTTCAGACAACCGTAACGCTGAGCTGCTCGCCTCACTGGGCACTGCGAACACGCTGAATGGCAAGAGCCAGAGCTTCACCGAAGGCTACGCCGGCTTAGTAGAAGATATTGGTGTAAAAACCCGCCAGAGCCAGTTCGATCTAGAAGCTGGCAAAACCCTGCTGGAGCAGTCTACCGCTCAGCGCGAGTCGGTTTCAGGTGTAAACCTTGATGAGGAAGCCGGCAAATTGATTCAGTACCAAGCGGCCTATAACGCCTCTGCGCAGGTAATTTCGGTGGCTCAGGATTTGTTCAACACGCTGTTGCAGACGTTCCGGTAACAGACGAGGTGATGTGACATGATTAGAATTTCATCACAACAGATATTCTCAAGCGGTATCAATCGGTTGCAGGAGCTGAACAGTACTCTGAACAGCACGCAACAACAGATAGCTTCTGGTAAGCGGGTGAATAAGCCCTCAGACGACCCGGTGGCTGCGGCCCGTATTCTAAAACTCGATCAGGAGTTGTCACGGGTAAAAACCTATGAGCGCAACGTAAGCCTTGCAGACAACCGTCTCAAGCAGGAAGAAAGCTCGCTGGCCAGTTCTATTGACGTGGTTCAACGCATCCGCGAGCTGACCGTGCAGGCAGGTAACGGGTCGCTCTCTCCCAATGACCGCAAGTCTATTTCTTCAGAAATGAAAGAGCGGCTGGGGCAGCTTGCCAACATTGCGAACACTCGGGATGCATCTGGAGAGTATATTTTCAGTGGATTTCAGGGTTCGGTTCAGGCGTTTCAGCAGAATGAAGAAGGTAACTATGTCTACCAAGGCGATGAGGGCCAGCGAGTTCTGGAAATTGATGACGGGGTGACGGTGCCGATCAGTGATCACGGCAAAGGTATTTTTGTGAATGTGCCGGCGGCGGTGACCGGAAGTTATACCAACGACGTGTCGGGTGGCTTCATTTCAGGTGTGTCTGTTGTGAATGAGGCGGATCTGAACGCGAGTTTCAGCGGGACATTCCCAGGTGATATCAGCATTGAAGTAGACGCAAGCGGTAATATCCAAGCACAGGATATCAATGGAAACACTCTGCCTGTAGCGCCGCCTGTGTATCAAAGTGGCGAGCCTTTTGTGGTGGCCGGCGTGGAAGCGACGATATCAGACGTAACCGCGGGATCTGGCGATACGTTTACTCTGAATATCAACAACAAACAGTCAGTATTTGGCACCATCGAAAACCTGATTACCGGCCTCGATTCCATTAATAAGGGGTCTCCTGAGGGCCGTGCCGCGTATGACGATTTAGTTGCACAATCTTTGGCCAATCTCGACAACGCCCAGGAAAGCGTTGTTCTAAAGCAGACTGAGCTTGGCGGGCGGATGAACGCGGTAGAGTCTACTAAGGGTTTTCTGGCAGATTCTTCTTTGTACACCAACGAAATTCGCTCCCAATTACAGGATGTGGATTATGCCGAAGCGATCAGCAATCTTAGCTTCCAGAGCTTTGTGCTGCAGGCTGCGCAGCAATCGTTTGCACAGGTTTCGCAGTTGTCATTATTCGACCGATTATAAGTGCTGGGGCCTGTGTGGAAACTAGCGGGCCCTGTGTGTTGCATTCACGATCAAGCTAAGTATAATTCCCCCACTCTTCGTTGGCGGCGTGGTGGAATTGGTAGACACGACGGATTCAAAATCCGTTGCTAGTAATAGTGTGGCGGTTCGAGTCCGCCCGCCGCTACCATCATTTAAGTCGCATAATGCGGCGTCGTGAACAGCCCAGTCCATGAACGTCTCCGATTTTCATTTCGAACTCCCGAACGAACTCATTGCCCGGTACCCTCTCAGGGAGCGCAGCGCTTCTCGCTTGCTATGCTTAGATGGCACCACCGGCGACACAACACACCGTTTGTTTACTGACCTCCCAGATTTACTACAGCCGGGCGACCTGCTCGTTTTTAACAATACCCGTGTAATCCCAGCCCGCTTGTTCGGAAAAAAAGAAACCGGTGGCCAGGTTGAAATATTGGTGGAGCGACTGACCGGTGAGCGCGATCTTGTTGCACATGTTCGCGCGTCCAAAGCGTTGAAGGTAGGGCAGAAGGTGATTCTTGAGGATGGCTCCGCGCTGCGCATGACCGGCCGAAGTGACGCATTATTCCATCTTGAAAGTGAAGCCGGTGAGCCGGTGTTGGATCTACTTGAGCGCATCGGGCACATGCCGTTGCCACCTTATGTAGACCGGCCTGACGAATCAACCGATCGTGAGCGCTATCAAACTGTTTACGCGAAGGAATCTGGCGCCGTTGCAGCGCCGACAGCTGGCCTACACTTTGACGACACCGTTCTGGATGCCCTGAAAGCTAAGGGTGTGGAGAGTACCTTTGTAACGTTGCACGTGGGGGCCGGTACGTTTCAGCCGGTTCGCGTAGACCACATAGACGACCATGTTATGCACAGTGAAATAGTGCATGTGCCCGAGGAAGCAGTAGAAGCAGTTAATCGCACCCGTGCTCGGGGTGGCCGCGTGGTTGCCGTTGGTACAACATCTGTGCGATCTCTTGAATCTGCAAGCCGTGGTGGTTGCCTGAGGGCTTTGCGGGGTGAAACGGACATCTTTATTCACCCGGGCTACAGGTTTCAAACCGTTGATGCGCTGGTCACCAATTTTCATTTGCCGGAGTCCACGCTGATAATGCTGGTCAGCGCGTTTGCGGGTTACGAGCATGTGATGCATGCCTATCGCGATGCGATTGCCGAAAAGTACCGTTTTTTCAGTTATGGCGACGCCATGTTCATTACCGGGCAGGAACTGAGTCGGGGTATGCTATTTGGCGCACCCGATGAGCCTGCCCAAACAGATCGCCCATCTTCACTTAATACCGGAGACAAGCCGTGAGCCAGCCCTGTTTCATGTCCTTTGAAAAACTGGGAGAAGACGGCCTTGCACGGCGTGGCCGACTGACCTTTCCCCGTGGAACTGTTGAAACTCCTGCGTTTATGCCCGTAGGCACCTACGGGACGGTTAAAGGGATGTTGCCCCGCGATATTCACGAAACCGGCGCCGAAATTATTCTCGGAAACACGTTCCATTTGATGCTACGCCCTGGTACAGAGGTGATAAGAGCACACGGTGATCTCCACGATTTTACACAGTGGAAAGGGCCGATTCTGACAGACTCTGGTGGCTTTCAGGTCTTCAGTTTGGGTGCGACACGCAAGATTACCGAAGAAAAGGTGACGTTTCGTTCGCCGGTAGACGGTTCACCTGTCGAGTTGTCACCGGAAATTGCCATTCAGGTCCAGCGCGACCTTGGCTCTGACATTGTGATGATTTTTGATGAGTGTACTCCTTACCCTGCAACTGAAACGCAGGCGAGTGAATCCATGGAGCTTTCGTTGCGCTGGGCAAAGCGCAGCAAGGATGCTCATGAGGGCAGCCCTTCGGCTCTGTTCGGTATTGTTCAAGGTGGAATGTACGAGTCGCTCCGGGATCGCTCTTTGGAGGGCCTTGAGGAGATTGGGTTTGACGGTTATGCCATTGGCGGGCTTTCCGTTGGCGAACCGAAAGACGATATGATTCGCATACTCGACCACTTGCCGCCGAAAATGCCTGAGGACAAGCCTCGCTATTTGATGGGGGTAGGGCGGCCTGAAGATATAGTTGAGGCGGTGCGCCGGGGCGTCGATATGTTCGACTGTGTAATGCCCACGAGAAACGCCCGCAATGGCTACCTGTTCACATCTACCGGAACCGTAAAGATTCGCAATGCTCGGCAGCGCCACGACACTGCGCCACTGGATGATCGTTGTGACTGCTATACCTGCGAGAATTTTTCGAGAAGTTATCTGCATCATCTGGATAAGTGTGGGGAAATGCTGGGTGCTCAGCTGAATACTATTCACAACCTGCGCTACTACCAGAACCTTATGGCTGGATTGCGCAGAGCCATTGAAGCAGGTACATTGTCGGACTTTATAAATGACTTCTATGCTCTGCGCGGCGAGACAGTGCCCGCCATGGGTAATGAGTAAATCCTTTTGCTTAATCAACGGAGAGTTTTGATGAAATCAGTCAAGTTGTTTTTGGCCGGCCTTTTGGCAATGATGCCCACCCTGGCAATGGCTCAGGACGGTGCTGCTGGCGGTATGGGTGTTATGGGGCAGGTGATCTTCTTCGCCGGCTTTATTCTGATTTTTTACTTCTTGATTTGGCGCCCGCAGTCCAAGCGTTCCAAAGAGCACAAATCGCTGATGTCCGGCCTTAACAAAGGTGATGAAGTGGTCACCTCTGGTGGCATTGCCGGAAAGATCACCAAAGTATCTGACGATTTCATTGTTGTTGAGATTTCTGACAACGTTGAAGTGAAGGTACAAAAAGTAGCTATTGCCGCCGCACTGCCGAAAGGTACGCTCAAAGACATCTGAGCAAGGACTCTCTGGCCGGCCCTGATACCCGCCGGCCTGAACCTTCCTGGCTGAAACACCAAGGCCGGCCTCTGTGTCGGCTACAAGGGATCCCATGCTGAACAAGTACCCGCTTTGGAAAAACCTGGTTATCCTGGTCGCGATAGTGATCGGGTTTGTCTACGCTTTACCCAACCTGTTTCCCGATGATTATGCTGTGCAGATCACCGGTGCACGTAGTAGCACCGAAGTTGATTCTGCCGTACTCGAAAGAGCTGTCAAGGCCTTGGAATCGGATGGTATTGAGGTTAAAAGCAGTACGCTTGAGGATCGGGATGCCCTTATCCGATTAAATAGCTCCGATGACCAGTTGCGTGCTCGCCCTGCGGTTCAAGCTGCGCTGGGTAGAGACTATCTCGTTGCACTAAATATGGCACCTTCCACGCCGGCCTGGCTGAAGAGCTTGGGCGCCGGGCCGATGAAGCTTGGGTTAGACCTACGTGGCGGTGTTCACTTCCTTCTGGAAGTAGATATGGTTACGGCCGTTGGTCAGAGGCTTGAGGCTGTTTCGGGCCAGATCAAGCGGGAGCTCCGTGAAGAGCGTATTCGCTATCGGGGCGGTGATGTTGATGGCAAGAGAGACATCGTTCTGAGTTTCCGGGATGAAGACTCACGCGCTGAAGCATTCGAGCAGATCAAACGTCAATACAACGAGTTTCTGATGGATAGAAGAACCATCGGTGATGAGCTCCAAATTGTTCTTACCTTGTCTGAAGGTGAGGTAGATTCCATCCGGAAGTACGCTCTTGAGCAGAACCTGACCACCATTCGTAACCGAGTGAACGAGCTTGGTGTTGCAGAGCCTTTGGTTCAGCAGCAGGGTGCTGATCGGATTATTGTTGAGCTTCCGGGCGTACAGGATACCGCGCAAGCCAAGCGAGTTCTTGGTGCCACGGCAAACCTGGAATTCCGTATGGAAGCGCGCCAGGATGCAGCAGCAAGCGAGACAGAGCAGTTCAGTTTCCGTAACGAGCGCCAGCGTAATGCCCGCCTAGAACGGGATACTATTGCAACCGGTAATAACGTTGCTAACGCACAGCAGGCCTTCGATGAGAATGGTCAGCCGCAGGTCAGCATTACCATGGATTCTGTTGGTGGCGATTTGATGAATCGGTCCACACGTAACGCCATTGGTCGGCGCATGGCTGTTCTGTTTATAGAGTTCCGCACGGAAACCGAAACCAAAATGGTAAACGGCGAGCCGGTGGAAACAGACAAGCGTGTTATCGAGAAGGGTATTATCAGCCTGGCTACCGTTCAGTCCGCTCTGGGTAGCAGCTTCCGTATTACGGGTCTGGATTCCATTCCTGAGGCTTCGGAACTTGCCCTGCTTCTGCGGGCAGGTGCTTTGGCAGCGCCCATGTACTTTGTACAGGAGCGCACCATTGGGCCGAGCTTGGGGCAGAAGAACATTGATGCCGGCATGATGTCCGTGGCGCTAGGCTTTATTCTTGTGCTGATTTACATGTTGGCTTACTACCGTGGGTTTGGGGTTGTGGCGAATGTCGCTCTGACTATCAACATGATGCTGCTTATTGCCTGCATGTCCATTCTCTCTGCCACGCTGACGCTGCCCGGTATCGCCGGTATCGTGCTAACCGTAGGTATGGCGGTGGATGCCAACGTATTGATATTTGAGCGTATCAAAGAGGAGCTCAAGGCGGGTGTGTCACCCCAGCTGGCCATTAACTCCGGCTACTCCCGGGCGTTTGTGTCCATCTTTGATGCCAACATCACGACTTTGCTTGTGGCCGTTATCCTATTTGCAATGGGTTCTGGCCCGGTAAAAGGGTTCGCGATAACACTGTGTATCGGTATCCTGACGTCGATGTTCTCTGGGCTGATGGTCAGCCGGAGTATCGTCAATATGGTTTATGGCGGCCGCAAGGTCGAGAAACTGTCGATCGGAGGAAAACTCGCCAATGTCTGATGATCAGAAGCAAGCGTTTGATTTTATGGGTTTCCGGAAGATTGCTTCCGTAATTTCCATCGTTCTGGTGTTAGCGTCTATCGCACTTCTGGGGATTCGTGGCCTTAACTTTGGCATGGACTTTACCGGCGGTACGTCGGTAGAGCTGGAATATGCACAAGCGCCGCAACTGGGCCAGATACGCTCCACCCTTACGGAAGCCGGATACGATCAGTTTGTGGTGCAGAACTTTGGCGCTGATACGATTGTTCTTGTGCGCTTGTCTGAATCTGGCAATGACAAGCTGGCACCAGAGATTGTCGCAGTTTTGACTGAAAATGGTGACGATCTAAAGCTGATAAGTTCCGCGTTTGTGGGGTCACAAGTGGGTGGCGAGCTTAAAGAGGACAGTGGCCTTGGGCTTCTAATCGCACTTGTGGTTGTACTCATCTATGTGGGTATGCGGTTCCAATTCAAGTTCGGTATTGCGTCGGTGGTGCCTCTGGCTCACGACGTTATTATTGTTCTCGGGATTTTCGCACTGTTCCAGTGGACCTTTGATCTTACGGTTCTGGCAGCTCTGTTGGCGATTATCGGTTACTCGCTGAACGACACTATTGTTGTGGCGGACCGAATCCGTGAAAACTTCCGCAAAATGCGGGTGGGCGACTCTTGGGATATTATCAATGAGTCGATTCACCAGACCATTGCTCGTACCATAAACACGTCGGGCACCACGTTGGTGGTACTGCTTGCCCTGTATTTCCTGGGTGGTGAGGCGATTAACAACTTTGCCCTCGCGTTGATTATCGGTGTGGTGGTGGGTACCTACTCATCCATCTATGTATCCGCTAATCTTCTGATAGCGATGGGCATTTCCCGCGAGGATCTTATGGTGCCGGTGAAAGAAGGCGCTATAGATGCCGAAGAAGAGGAAGAGCCGCCACCGGAATGGCTCGACCGTATGTAGCCCTATTCAGGGGGAGGGTTCCGGGGTTAATCCCCGGACACAAAAAAACCGCCACTTTTCAGTTGGCGGTTTTTTTGTGTCCGAAGCTTGGCTTTAGTACGACCCCGAGCCTTAGCTTTGGAGTCGGTTACTAGCGTTAACCGGGTATACGGCCACGAAACGGATGCAGGATTTTCAGAATCTCCCGGAACAGTTTGGGGTTAGCAACCACCAGTTGGCGGGCTTTGTCTGTTGATGGGTTACCTGAGAAGTCGGCTGTGAGAGCACCGGATTCCATCGCCAAGGTTATACCTAGGTCCAGGTCTACCGTTTCTGGGCGGAATATAACCGCTGCATCCAAAAGGCCTGCAGATACCCGCGCAATATCAAGAACCACGCAGCCGGATGTGCGAAACATGGAAGAGTTCTGGGCCAACACGGCAGCCATCTCACCCCAGAGAAGCGGGTTATCACTCTTGCGAGCCTGATCCAACAGGTTGGTTGCAAAGGCTGCTTTATCTGCATGCCTAACTTCTGAAACCCGGACTCTGCGGCTGTTCAGTGCGGCTCCTCGGCCACGGCTGGCAGAATATTCTTCGCCCGTAACCGGGTTCACCAAAAGCAGGCTTTCGGTACGGTTGTTTTTCTTCTGGGCCAAGGCTAGGGCAAACTCGGGAATGCCTCTGATAAAATTTTCGCGACCCATAACCGGAAAAATATGCCAGCTTCTTTCGCTGGTTCCGGCGTCTGCTTCATTCAGCGGCGCGATGGTATGATCTTTGTAAGCTTTTTCGAGTTGCTCAGCAAAGTTGTCATAAATGGATTGCTCGACCCGGTCCAACTGGAGGCGACGTTCGTCGTCATCCTTCCCGGTAGGCTCCTGGCGCTCGAAGTGGGCTTTCAGGTAATCCGACCCTTGACGCGCGACGCGCAGGGCCATTTTAATAGCTGGTTGCATCTGAGTGATCGTTATCCGGGTGTGTGAAGGCCGGGCATGATAGCAAAGATTAGCCCCTCTTGTATGTTTTTTGACTCAGGGAAAGCACGGACAACACGATATCAGGGGTTATCCGGGGCGCAGGGAGGGGATGCTTTCTGATATCATTGCCGCCCTTAATTTATAACCGTGGGCCTGCCGCCAATGCATAAACCATCTCCGCCACTGGAAGGGCCGGACGCGTTTCAGGATCAGATTCGGATTGTCCTTGTTGAAACTTCCCATTCAGGGAATATCGGAGCCGTTGCTCGGGCCATGAAAAATATGCGGCTCGCCAACCTGTGGCTGGTTAACCCAAACTCTTTTCCGGATGAAGCCTCTTACGCTCGCGCTGCCGGTGCCTCCGATATACTCGATCGGGCTCAGGTAGTATCTACGCTGGATGAGGCATTGGAAGATTGTGTGATGGTGCTGGGCACCAGCGCCCGGGGCCGGAAGATACCCTGGCCGGTTGTGCCACCACCAGAAGCTGCCGCAATCGCTGCAGAAAATAGCCAAGCGGGACCGGTAGCGTTGGTCTTTGGGCGGGAAAATCACGGGTTGAGCAATGATGAGCTCCATCGCTGCCACTACCATATTCATATCCCTTCGAACCCCGACTACAGCTCGCTGAACCTGTCTATGGCGGTTCAGATTATGTGCTATGAATTGCGAATGCTGTATTTGCGCGGCCTTGAAGGCGGCGAAGGCAGTCCCTATTTAAAACCGATGACGGCACCTGGCGATGCGGGCTGGGATGTGCCGGCGGCTAAGGTGGGGGATGTTGAGGGCTTTTTTGGCCACCTTGAGCAAACATTGCATAATGTGGATTTTCATCGCAGGGATAACCCGCGGCAGCTAATGTCTCGTTTGCGCCGGTTGTTTCAGCGGGCAAAGCTTGATCAGATGGAGATTAATATTCTCCGGGGCGTTCTGAGTGCCGTGCAGAAGGCCGCAGGGGCTTCGGGAAATACGAAATCAACTCAGGCCGGTACTGAGCCGACCGGACAGGAAGATGGCCATGTTTAGGCATTTACGTGAAGACATAAAAAGCGTTTTTCACCGGGACCCGGCTGCCAGAAATACCTTTGAGGTGCTAACCAACTACCCGGGGCTTCATGCTCTGCTTATTCACCGGTTTTCTCATTGGTTGTGGAATGCAGGGTTCAAATGGCTGGCCCGCACTATTTCTACGCTGGCGCGGTGGTTTACCGGTATAGAAATACACCCAGGTGCTACGATTGGCCGGCGGTTCTTTATTGATCACGGTATGGGCGTGGTTATTGGTGAAACAACCGTTATCGGTGATGACGTTACCTTGTATCAGGGGGTCACCCTCGGCGGGACAAGCTGGCATAAGGGTAAACGTCACCCTACTATCTGCGACGGCGTTGTTGTGGGTGCCGGAGCAAAGATACTGGGGCCTTTTGAGGTAGGTGAAGGTGCCAAAATCGGCTCGAACTCTGTGGTTACCAAAGCAGTTCCCGCTGGCGCTACCGTTGTGGGTATCCCGGGTCGAATCATTGTGAGGCCAAAATCGGAAGACGATGCCCGCCGCAAGGTTATGGAGGAGCGCATGGGTTTTGATGCCTATGGCGTGACCGAAGAAATGCCAGACCCAGTCGCGCGTTCTGTGCGTGCTCTGCTTGATCACATGCATGTTGTAGATGAGCGCCTTGAGACTATGTGCAAGGCGCTTCGGAAAGTTAACAGTGAATACCAGAACGGCGAGTTGCCCGTTCTGGATGAAGATGACTTTGATTGTGTGCGTGATGACAGCGAGGAACGTGGCTGAATACTTGACTGAATTACTTGGTCAATTCATACTCGGCTTCTTATACCAAGATTCAATCCCATCACGGGGCTGATGCCATGAAGTTGACTACTAAAGGCCGCTACGCCGTTACGGCAATGCTGGATCTCGCTCTGCACGGGGGGAAGAAGCCGGTTACTCTTGCGGATATTTCAGCCCGTCAGGAAATATCGCTTTCCTATCTGGAGCAGCTTTTCTCACGTCTTCGCCGCCGGGAACTGGTGACCAGCATTCGTGGTCCCGGTGGTGGATATCACCTGAGCCGTGGTGCAGCCGATATTTACATTGCGGATGTTGTCGATGCGGTCAACGAGTCACTCGATACGACTCGATGTGGAAATAAAGGTGATTGCCAGAATGGTGAAAAATGCCTGACTCATCACCTATGGTCTGATTTAAGCGATCAGATTCATCAGTTTCTCAGCGGGATCAGTCTCGGGGATCTGATGGAAAGACACGAAATCCGCCAGGTTGCGGACAGGCAGAACCGTCGTCAGTCTGAAGGCGCTTCTGACACGATTAATACCGAGCGTCTGACTATCGATCAGGCGCCCGCCTGAATCAAGCCTTTGTATTTTATGAAAAAACCCGTATACCTCGATTACGCGGCAACGACGCCCGTTGACCCCGATGTCGCTGATGAAATGATCAAGTACCTGACGCCAGATGGCTTTTTTGGCAATCCGGCCTCTCGCTCCCACGGTTTTGGCTGGCAAGCGGAAGCTGCTGTGGAAGCTGCTCGGGGGCAAGTGGCAAGTCTGATTCACGCCGATCCCCGTGAAATTGTTTGGACATCTGGCGCAACCGAATCTGATAACTTGGCCATCAAAGGGGCGGTTGCCGGTCGCGATAGCGCGCATCTCATAACGTCAACGATTGAACACAAAGCGGTTGTTGATACATGCAAGTGGCTAGAGGCGCAGGGTACTGACGTTACTTGGCTAGAGCCTGGTCACGATGGCCGGATACAGCCAAGTCAGGTGTTTAACGCGCTTAAGCCCGAAACCGTTCTGGTCAGCTTGATGCTTGTTAACAATGAGCTGGGCTGTGTGACCGATACGGCCACCATTGGCGCCGAGCTCCGCAATCGCGGCGTTCTGTTCCATGTGGACGCAGCCCAAGCCGCTGGCAAGCTCCCCATTGATGTTTCTACCATGCCGGTGGATCTGCTGTCTCTGTCTGGCCATAAAGTATACGGCCCCAAAGGTGTAGGTGCGCTCTATGTGAGACGATCGCCGGATGTGCGCATAGAGGCGCAGATTCATGGTGGTGGCCACGAGCGTGGCATGCGTTCCGGGACCCTGGCGACCCACCAAATCGCCGGAATGGGCAAGGCGTTCGCAATTGCTGAGTCTTCTCTTGAAAGCGAAATCAGGCAATTGGAGGGTTTGCGCGCATCTTTCTTGAAAGGTTTGAGCGAGTTGCCAGGCATAACTCTCAACGGCTCGGAGGCTTGTCGTGTGCCGGGAATCATTAATCTTTCATTTGATGGTGTGGATGCTGAGTCTCTTATGTTGGGCCTCAGGGATCTAGCGGTATCCTCTGGCTCGGCCTGTTCTTCCGCCGCCGTAGAGCCGTCTTACGTGCTCCGTGGTATCGGGTTGAGCGATGAGCTGGCCCATCGGGCACTGCGTTTTTCAGTAGGGCGCTACACAACTACTGAAGAAATCACCTTTGCTAGCGCGCAAATTGTTGATGTTGTTACTCGCCTTCGTGCAGTGCGGTAGGCAGTGGGCCTCCGACTGCGTATAATCTCAAGCCTAAAATTTATCCGTATCCTTTTAACCCAACCCATACCGGAGAAATACCATGGCTAACGAACGCACGCTTTCGATCATTAAGCCCGATGCAGTTGCAAAGAATGTAATCGGTGAAATTTACAGCCGTTTTGAGAAGGCTGGCTTGAACATCGTTGCTTCACGCATGATGCATCTTTCACAGGAGCAGGCTGAAGGTTTCTACGCCGAACACAAAGAGCGTCCGTTCTTCAACGATCTGGTTGCATTCATGACATCCGGCCCAGTTGTTGTTCAGGTTCTGGAAGGCGAAGGCGCCATCCTGAAAAATCGCGACCTGATGGGTGCTACTAACCCGAAAGAAGCTGAAGCTGGCACAATCCGCGCCGATTTCGCTACATCAATCGATGCCAACGCGGCTCACGGTTCTGATTCTGCAGAGTCCGCAGAGCGTGAAATCGCCTATTTTTTTAATGACAACGAAATCTGCCCGCGCGGCTGATTTTGTTGGCCGGGGATTGCCGTTGGCTGTCCCCGCATTGGTTATCTGATCGAGGTTATAAAATGACAGCGGCCGCTGAAAAAACCAATCTTCTGGGGATGCCGAAGGACAAGCTTGAGGCTTACTTCGAAACCTTGGGGGAAAAAAGTTTTCGTGCCACTCAGTTGCTGCAGTGGATGCATCAGCGCGGCGTGGATGATTTCGATCAAATGACCAATGTGAGCAAAACCCTGCGGGAAAAGCTCAAGCAAGTGGCAGTGATTCGTGGCCCGGAAGTTGTCTATGACCAAACGTCAAAAGACGGCACCCGCAAGTGGGTCATGCGCATGGATAACGGCAACAGTATAGAAACTGTGTTGATCCCCGACGGCGAGCGAGGCACCTTGTGTGTCTCTTCGCAAATCGGTTGCACGCTTGACTGTACCTTCTGTTCAACGGGCAAACGTGGCTTTAACCGAAACCTAACCGCTGCAGAAATTATTGGGCAGGTATGGGTTGCGCGCAAAGCGTTCATGCCGTTTGAGCCAGGCCCTGAGCGGCCAATTACCAACGTTGTCATGATGGGGATGGGAGAGCCTCTGTTGAACTTTGACAACGTGGTAGATGCGATGAATCTGATGATGGAAGATCTCGCATACGGCATCTCCAAACGCAGAGTTACGCTGAGTACTTCAGGCGTTGTGCCAGGCATCGATAAGCTTGCCGAAGTTACCGATGTTTCACTGGCCATTTCGCTGCACGCCCCCAATGATGAGTTGAGGAACAAGCTGGTTCCGCTCAATAAGAAGTACCCGATCGCGGAGCTTCTGGCGGCAACGAAACGTTATTTCAGTCGTTTGCCCGAAAAACGTAAAGCGACAATTGAATATACGGTTATTGAGGGTATGAACGACAAACTGGAGCACGCCCATGAACTTGCTGAGCTGCTGCGGGATCTTCCATGTAAGATCAATCTTATTCCCTTTAATCCGTTCCCCGAGAGTGATTTCCGTCGGCCTAGCATGAATGCTACCCGGCGTTTTCAGGCTGTGCTGAATGAAGCTGGTTACGTCGCGACGATCCGAACGACCCGTGGCGATGATATAGACGCTGCTTGTGGTCAGTTGGTTGGGGAGGTAGAAGATCGTACCCGTAGAAGCCAGCGATACATTAATGTTCAGCAGGTGAGCTCCTGAACGGACGCTCGCAGTGCTTAACCCGCGAGGAGTGCAATCTGTGGCTCTGAAATTGATAAATGGACGTTTTGCTGCTGTAGCAACCTTGCTGGTCGCTATCCTTGTTACCGGGTGTGTCACCACAACAGACAGCCGTTTTACCCGGGAAGCCGATCGGCAGAAAGCCGTTGATAATTATGTTCAGCTTGCTACGGCCTATATCGGCCAAGGCAATACCGGCCGGGCGCGGTATCACTTGGATCGTGCTCTTGAGCTTGAGCCAGATAGCCCACAGGCTCTTGCGGCACTTGGGTTAATCTACAATAGTGACGGCGATGCGCAGCTTGCGGAAAAGAGCTTTCGACATGCTATTGCCAGTGACGCCGGTTACACCCGTGCCAGAGTGTATTACGGTGCATTTCTCTATTCCCAAGGGCGGTTGGATGAATCCCGTAAACAGTTCTATACAGCCTCCAAGGATACCGATTACAAAGATCGTGGTTCTGTGTTTTACAATCTCGGTATGACCCAGGAACGTCTTGGGCTTCAGGAAGAAGCTATTGTGTCTTTTCGTCGGGCGTCGGAGTTGACTCGAGGCGACGCTCGCTCGTTGCTTTCACTTTCCCGGGTGATGGTGGAATCCGGCGATGTTGCTGGCGCTGCGCGTCATTATGATCGGCTGATGCAGATCATGCAGAAAAACGAACGCCTACAACACTCTCCTGAGAGTCTTTTGACGGGTATTCGTATTGCGCGGCACTTTGGAAACGGAAACCAAGAATCCAGCCTAGTACTGCAATTGAAAAACAATTACCCGGAGTCAGTAGAGTACCAACAATACAAGGCGCTGATTTCTAATGACAAGTGATGACACCCAGCAAACCGTAGCAAATGAAGCCGTTGGCCAGCAGCTGAAGCAGGCAAGGGAAAAACAGGGGCTAAGTGTTTCTCAGGTTGCTGATGCACAGCATTTGAGAAGCTGTATCATCCAGGCTATTGAGAACGCGGATTACGGGCAGATCGACAGTGAGCTCTTTCTTAAGGGCTATGTTCGAGCCTACGCGAAGCAGGTTGGTCTCGATGGTGATGCAATTATTTTGGAGTTGAATCGCGAGCTTGAGCCCGCGCGACTACAGAAAGAACGCGAGTTGGAGGCTAACCCGTTAGTTGATATCGAGCGCCGCAGGCGCAAAAAACGCAGGGTTGCCAAACTGCTTCTGCTGGTGGCGGCGATTGTGATTATTGGTGCTTTAGTTGTCATGTTTGTTATGCCGAAGTTCAGCTCAGGCGCCGCCGATGCTGAGCAATCAGCTACGGCAGAAACCGAACAGCAAGCCAGTAAGGAGGCATCAGCGACGGTCTCGGACATGCAGGTAGTGTCGGGTAGTGGCATTGAGCCTGAACCCAGTGATTCTGTTTCGCCCGAAGAGTTAGTAAAAGACCAGATACCGGTCGTTGCTCAAACCACCGAGCCTGTTTTGGCTCAGCCACCGGTGAGTGGCGAGCCCAGCCCTGTATTGGGCCAGCTCGAAATAGTGTTTGCCGGTGACTGCTGGGTACAGGTTAGGGATGCCGCAGGAAATCGCCTTGCAAGCTCTATGAAGAGGGCGGGCGAGCGGCTCGATGTATCAGGTAAGGCGCCTTTAAATGTGGTTATAGGCGCGGTGGATACTGTCAAAACAATTCGCTTTCAGGGTGAAATCGTGAACATTGGCGACTTTCCCGTGGTGAACAATCGTTCTGAGTTCACGCTGACAATCTGAACACATTTTTGCATTTATCTATCTCGGTTATAAACAAATGAAACAGGAATCCCCGATCATTAGACGCAAATCCCGCCAGATTATGGTCGGGGATGTACCCGTTGGCGGTGATGCACCCATCGCAGTGCAGAGCATGACCAACACTAACACCTGCGATGTTGACGCAACGGTGGGTCAGATCGCTGCGCTTCAGGATGCGGGTGCCGATATAGTAAGAGTGTCAGTGCCGTCAATGGAGGCCGCTGATGCGTTCGGAAAGATTCGCCAACGTGTGTCAGTGCCTTTGGTCGCAGATATTCACTTTGATCACAAAATTGCACTGCGAGTGGCCGAGCTGGGCGTAGATTGCTTGCGTATCAATCCAGGCAATATAGGTCGTGAAGACCGGGTGAGTGCTGTGATCAGCGCATGCCGTGATCGCAATATACCTATGCGTATCGGCGTAAATGCCGGTTCATTGGAGAAAGAGCTTCAGCGCAAATATGGGGAGCCTACGCACGAGGCACTGGTTGAGTCGGCGATGCGCCATATCGACATTTTGGATCGGCATGATTTTCAGAACTTCAAAGTTAGCCTAAAAGCCTCGGAAATCTTCATGACGGTGGCGGCTTATCGCAAAATTGCGACCCAGATTGATCAGCCACTGCACCTTGGTATCACCGAAGCCGGCGGGCTTCGGTCTGGTACGGTGAAGTCATCCATCGGCCTTGGCATGCTGTTGATGGATGGCATTGGCGATACTATCCGGGTGTCTCTGGCGGCGGATCCGGTTCAGGAAATCAAGGTAGGTTTCGATATCCTCAAAAGCCTTCGGTTGCGCAGCCGGGGCATTAACTTCATTGCCTGCCCAAGCTGCTCGCGCCAGAATTTTGATGTAATTCAGACCGTGAACGATCTGGAAACGCGGCTTGAAGACGTGAATGAATCTCTGGATGTCGCCATTATCGGCTGCATTGTGAATGGGCCGGGTGAAGCCAAAGTAGCTGATATCGGGTTGACCGGTGGTAGTCCGAAAAACCTGTATTACATGGACGGCAAGCCGAATCAAAAACTTGATAATGCCAATCTCACCGATGACCTAGAACGGCTCATCCGGGAACAGATCGCACGTCGCAAAGAGCAAGAAGATGCCATCATTGTGCGTTCAGACAAGTGATCGGTTAACTCGGTCAGGCACGATTATCCAGAAAGAATTAAGGGTTTACATTGGCTAAGATTCAGGCAGTACGCGGGATGAACGATATCTTGCCGGAACAGACACCCATCTGGCAGTTTGTTGAATCCACCGCGCGCAAAGTGCTGCGACAATATGGATATCAGGAAATTCGTATGCCGGTGGTGGAGCAGACTGATCTGTTCAAGCGTTCCATCGGTGAAGTTACGGACATCGTTGAAAAGGAAATGTACACGTTTGCGGATCGCAACGGTGACAGCCTGACCCTCCGGCCTGAAGGTACCGCTGGATGTGTTCGTGCGGCAGAAGAGCACGGGCTGCTGTTCAATCAAACTCGCAGATTGTGGTACACCGGCCCGATGTTTCGGCACGAACGTCCGCAAAAAGGGCGCTACCGTCAGTTTCATCAAATTGGCGTGGAATGCTTTGGTATTCAGGGCCCGGATATTGATGCGGAGCTGCTGATTCTTACGGCCAGGCTTTGGAAAGAGTTGGGGCTGGGCACCCATGCGCGCTTAGAAATCAACTCTATCGGCTCATCGGCTGCGCGCAAAGAGTTTCGCGGCGCCTTGGTAGATTATCTGGGGCAGTACAAAGCGCAGCTTGATGCAGACAGCCAGCGACGCCTTGATACCAACCCACTTCGTATTCTGGATAGTAAAGACCAGAGCACACGTAAGCTACTTGTCGACGCGCCGCGCTTGGAAAACTATCTAGACGAAGAATCGCGGGAGCACTTTGCCCGGCTTAAAGAGCTACTTGATGCGGCAGGTATTGCTTACACGGTTAATCCGGCTCTTGTACGGGGGCTCGATTATTACAGCAAAACCGTTTTCGAGTGGGTTACCGACAGCCTCGGCGCCCAAGGAACCATCTGTGCGGGCGGTCGATACGATGGCCTGGTAGAGCAACTTGGCGGTAAGCCGACCACTGCCGTTGGTTTTGCCATGGGGCTAGAGCGCCTCATTCTTCTGTTGGAAGCGCTTGGGCTGGTGCCTGACGAGGCAAACAACAACGCGGATGTTTACGTTACGGCTATGGGTGAAGCCGCTGTCGCTCCGGCGCTGGCACTTGCAGAGACATTGCGCAATGAACTTCCGGGCTGTGTAATTGTTAGTCATTGCGGTGGCGGTAGCTTCAAAAGCCAGATGAAAAAGGCAGATAGAAGCGGTGCCCGGTACGCTGTAATTCTAGGCGATAATGAGCTGGAGAATGCAACGGCGAGCCTTAAACCGCTGCGTTCAAATGAAGATCAAAGCAGTGTGGCGCAGCGGGATCTGGCAGCGGCGCTTGCGAAAGCCTTGGCGAACTGATTCGCACCAATACAAAATTAAAAAACCATTACAGGAGTCAACATGGCGGAATTGAACACTGACGAAGAACAGGTGCAAGCGATCAAGGACTGGTGGAAGCGAAATGGCAGTTCTCTTCTCATTGGTATCGGTGCCGCTCTGGCAATTGTATTTGGCTGGCAGGCTTGGCAAAACTACCAAGATCAGGAACGAGCCGAAGCTGCTAATCAGTTTGTCACCCTGTTAAACGCGTTTGGTAACGAGGCGGATGAAACCGCTGGAGAGACGGTAGCATTTGTAGCGAAAACTCTGCGTGACGATTACGCCGATAGTGCCTATGCGGTATATGGCAATCTGGTTCTGGCGCGACAGCAGCTGATTGCAGACAGCAATGCGGAAGCAGCCATTGATTCACTCCAGTGGGCTCTTGAAAAATCCGGTGAGCACAAAGCACTGGCGTTGGTAGTACGTAACCGCCTTGCTCGTGCTCAGTTCTCTGCCGAGCGTTATGACGATGCACTGGCGACAATCGATGGCGCTGGAAGCGTGGAGAGTGCAGATGCGTTTGCGGCAATCTTCTCTGAGTTGCGCGGCGACATCCTGTTAGTCCAAGGCGATGAATCGGGTGCGCGCGATGCCTACCTGGCCGCTCGTGAGCAGAGCCAGCAAGGGCGTAGCGGTATTCTGGAGCTGAAGCTATCTGACCTTGGTGTCGGGGAGGAGGCTTGATGCGGTTGACCGGCAACAGGCTGGTTCAGGCTGGCGTTTTTTCAGTCTTAGTGGCCGCACTGGGTGTTTCTGGGTGCAGCACAACCGATACCTTTGAACAGCCGGTGCCGGTTCCCGACGTCGACAACGCTGTAGAGTTCAAAACAGTTTGGAGCACGTCGGTCGGCGACGGGCACGATGGCGACTTTTTGTACCTGGCGCCACTTAACGCCGGCGATACAGTTTACGCAGCTTCGGCTGATGGTGAGCTGGTCGCTGTGGATGCAGAGACCGGAAAATTACGCTGGGAGCGAGATTTAGACGATCGAATCTTTGCCGGTGTAGGCGGGGATCTGAGCCAGCTCTATTTGGTTACCCGAGAAGCCGATTTAATCGCACTTTCCATCGAAGACGGTAAGGAACTGTGGCGCGTTGCGCTGCCAACAGAAGCGCTGGCTGCTCCGCAGTCGAACGGGGCGCTGGTGGTAACCCAGACCACCGATGGTCGAGTTATTGCTTTTGACACGGCTACCGGTGAGCAACGCTGGCAGTATGATGGCGTGGTGCCTGCGCTTTCCTTGCGTGCAGCGGCAGCGCCACTGGTCGGCGGCGACGTTGTGCTTGCTTCGTTTTCCAACGGCAAGCTTATTGCGTTGTCAGCCGATGCGGGTCAACCCCTCTGGCAGTACGAGGTGGGGCAGCCCCAAGGCCGCACAGAGCTTGAAAGACTGGTCGACATAGCCGGTCAGCCGTTGGTTCTTGATACCGCAGTGATGGTTTCGGGATACCAAGGCACGCTTGCTCTGGTTGATATCCGTACAGGTCAAGAAATCTGGAGCCGCAAAGCGTCCAGCCTGCATGCTCCGGTGGTGGGGGGTGGTAACATTTACCTGTCTTCCGCAAACGGTGATGTTGTCGCTTACCGGGGCTCAGACCGTAGAGAATTATGGCTTCAGGATCGTTTGTCCTGGCGTCAGTTAACGCAGCCAGCGGTTTACGAAAACTATCTGGTTGTTGGCGACTATGAAGGCTATTTACACGTGCTTTCGGGTGACGATGGCAGCCTCGTAGGCCAGAAACGTTATGACAGTGATGGCCTGCGGGTTCCATTGCAGCGCATGGCCAACGGAAACCTAATGGTTTTCGGAAATGGCGGTAAACTGTCCGTATTCAAACTGAAGGAACGGAACTGATCCGTACTCCCTCAACGCTCTGCCGCACGCTGAGCCTAAAACGACTGTATAGCGAATCATTATGACCCCAGTAATTGCCCTTGTCGGCCGGCCAAATGTTGGCAAATCGACAGTATTCAACCAAATGACGCGCTCTCGAGATGCTCTGGTGGCCGACTTTCCCGGTCTGACCCGGGATCGCAAGTACGGTGAGGGCATGTACGATGACCAACGCTTTATCGTAATTGATACCGGCGGACTTACCGGCACAGAAGAAGGGCTGGATGCCGAGATGGCTCGGCAATCTATGCAGGCTGTAGACGAGGCAGACATTGTTCTGTTTATCGTTGATGGTCGTGCGGGGCTTACCGCGGGTGATGAATTGATCGCCGATCATATGCGCCGATCGGGCAAGAAGGCTCATCTGGTGGTCAACAAGACGGACGGTCAGGATCCCGATATCGCGGCCGCTGATTTTTATAGCCTCGGATTTCAATCAACCTTTATGGTAGCGGCATCCCACAACCGTGGCATCCGCTCGATGCTCGAGTTGCTGTTGCCCTCTGAGGAAGACCGGGTTGAAGCCGACCAAGCTGGCCGCTACCCGGGTATTCGCATCGGCGTTGTTGGCCGGCCGAACGTCGGCAAATCCACACTGGTTAATCGGATGCTGGGCGAGGAGCGGGTGATTGTTTATGACATGCCCGGTACTACTCGGGACAGTATTTACATCCCTTATGAGCGTCACGACAAGCAGTACACTCTTATTGATACTGCGGGTGTTCGGCGGCGTAAGAATGTTGATGAGACGGTGGAAAAATTTTCTATCATCAAGACCCTTAAAGCCATTGATGATGCCCATGTGGTGATACTCGTTATCGATGCGCGTCAGGGGCTGGTCGACCAGGATTTGCACTTGATCGGTTTCGTGCTTGATGCCGGTCGTTCACTGGTGATTGCGGTCAATAAATGGGATGGAATGGATCCGGAAGACCGCGCCAAGGTAAAAGAGCAGGTAAAGCGTCGCCTGGATTTTCTTGATTACGCCGACAAGCATTATATATCTGCGCTTCATGGATCCGGCGTGGGTGTTATGTATGAGTCGGTGGAAGCTTGTTATGAATCGGCCATGGCGAAGTGGCCAACCAACCGCCTTACTACCATCCTTGAGGATGCGATTTCTCAGCATCAGCCGCCGCTGGTTCGCGGGCGCAGGATCAAGTTGCGCTATGCTCACCAGGGTGGCTCTAACCCTCCGGTTATTGTTGTTCACGGCAACCAGACAGCTTCATTGCCAGGTTCCTACAAACGTTATCTTGAAAATACGTTTCGCAAAGTACTGAACGTGACTGGCTCGCCGATCCGGTTTGAATTCCGTTCCAGTGAGAACCCCTTTGCTGGGAAGGTTGACCGACAGACTCCTCGCCAGAAGGTCAAAAAAGACAACGACGAAAAAGAAGGGCGCAAAGTAAAAAGGGTCCGTCAGAAAAGCACCAAGCGCTGACAGGTCTGGTTATTCAGCGGGGCGGCTCAAGCCAGCCCCGCATCCTCTACCTGCTTTGCCTGTACCGCAGTTAGCGCAATCGTAAACACAATATCCTCTACCAGCGCACCCCGCGACAGATCGTTAACCGGCTTTCTCAAACCCTGAAGCATAGGCCCGATACTTACGACATTGGCGCTACGTTGAACCGCCTTGTAGGTGGTATTGCCAGTGTTGAGATCCGGGAAGATGAACACAGTTGCTTTACCTGCCACCTTGCTATTCGGCGCTTTGCTTCGGGCAACACTTTCGATAGCGGCAGCATCGTATTGCAGCGGCCCATCAATCAGCAGGTCTGGTCGGCGCTCACGGGCTATTTTGGTTGCCTCCCGAACTTTCTCCACATCGTGCCCGGTTCCGGACTCTCCGGTACTGTAGCTGATCATGGCGACCACAGGCTCAACACCAAAAGCTTCTGCGGACTCCGCACTCTGTATGGCTATATCCGCGAGTTCCTCAGCATTTGGGTCTGGGTTAATCGCGCAGTCGCCGTAGACCACAACCTGCTGTGGCAGCAGCATGAAAAATACCGAGGAGACAACCTTGGCTTGATCGTGGGTTTTGATCAGTTGCAGGGCCGGGCGCACGGTATTGGCGGTGGTGTGGATGGCACCGGAAACCAGGCCGTCGGCCTCATCCAGCGCGACCATCATGGTACCCATAACCACGTTGTCTTCGAGCATGGCTTCCGCCATATCCGGCGCCAGCCCCTTGTGTTTGCGTAGCTCAACCATCGGGGCTATGTAGCTTTTTCGTACTTTGGTGGGATCGATGATTTCAATATCATCGGGCAATTCCAAGCCTTGGGACGTGGCGATATTTCGAATTTCGGTTTCGTCGCCGATCAACGCGCAACGGGCGAGCTTACGCTGGTGACAGATAATGGCGGCCTGCACTGTGCGAGGTTCGCAGCCTTCAGGAAGCACGATGCGCTTGTTAGCCGCCCGAGCCCGCTCAGAAAGCTGGTAACGGAATGCCGGAGGTGACAGGCGGCTCTGAACCGCAACACGCAGATGCTCTTGAAGCCAGTCGGTGTCAATTTTTGTGGCTACCGCCTCCATAGCTTTTTCGATTCTATCCGGGTCATCGGTTGGAATCGCAGCAGAAAGGTTAGCCAGCATGTGAGCGGTTTCATAGGTATTGGTGTGCGAGCTCAGCACCGGCAAACCGGTGCTCAGTGCCCGGGAGCATAAGTCGATCACCCGTTGGTCTGGCATAAGGCCGCCCGTGAGCATCATACCGGCAAGAGGCACGCCGTTGAGAGCGGCCACCGCAGTGGCCACGATAATATCTTCGCGATCTCCAGGCGTAACCATCAGTGTGCCTGGGCCTAGGGTTTGCGTCATATTGCGGATCGATCGAGCGCACACAGACACTTTCTGAACCCGGCGGGTGTACATCTGACCTTCGTGTAGCACCGGAATATCCAGCTCCCGGGCAATATCGGATACTCGGGGTGCCATCAAGTTCGGCTGCCAAGGAATTTCTGCTAGTAGCCGAAAACGCCCATCTCGAAAGACGCTGCAAGCGTTTTGATAATCAACGGTTTCCCCAGCAATCTGGCTTATGTCGCTATAGGGTTCGAGCCCCGATCTTTCAGGTTCGCCGAGTTTGTTGAGGATAACGGCAATCACATCTTGTGCCGACACATCAGAGAATAGGCGCGCTGAAAAATCTAGATCTTCATCCAGTTCGGTAGCGCTGCTTTTGCCTGGCGTGCTGACAAGCACCACCTCGGAGCCAAGGTTGCGAGCTACTTCTACGTTAAGCCGTGCTATGTAAGCTTCACTGCGATCGGGTACCAGCCCCTCGATGATCACAACATCAACGTCTTTGGCAACTTTCTGGTACTCGCCGACCACGGTTTCCATTAGAAAATCGGATTTTCCGCGATTTACAAAGTGCTGAGCTTTTTTTAATGGAATCGGTTCCGGCGGCTGCAGGTGGCTGCGCAATCGAACGAAGGTAACGGACGCGTCCTTGCCGTTGTTGTGCTGCGATTCCCCCTGGTTCACCGACTGACAAAAGGGTTTGTAGAACCCAACGCTGATACCCACACGCTCCATGGCACGTAGCAGGCCCAAACAGACGGATGTGAGGCCGGACCCCATAGATGTCGGAGCAATAAACAGACTCTTGGCCATAAAAATTCCCGGTGTTTCAGTAAAAAAGGTTGCTTTAAATGGTTTAGCTGTGAGTGTCGCTCAGGATGCTTGGGCCAGGCGGAATGCTTCGCGGGCAATGACCAGTTCTTCGTTTGTTGGGATGACCAGAACGGGAAAGCGTGAGTCGGCGTGCTCGATTCGGCCGTCAGTGTGCCGACCATGATGCTCATTTTTATCGGTATCAATATCAAACCCTAGAAGTCCCAGATGGCCCAGGGTTTTCTCACGCACCTGCACGCTGTTTTCTCCGATACCACCCGTGAACACCAGTGCATCTAGATGGCTTAGAGAGGCCATCATAGCCCCCACGTACTTAGCCAGACGGAAGCAGAAGATCTCGATGGCGAGAGCGGAAGGCTCGTGGCCGCCATCCGCCAATTCACAGAGTGTGCGCATGTCGTTGGTTCGCCCCGATATCCCAAGAAGCCCACTGTCGTGGTTAAGCACTTTGTGAACCTCCTCCAGGGCAACACCTCGTGTGCGCAGATATTCAAAAAGCCCAGGATCGACATCGCCGCTGCGGGTGCCCATAACCAGCCCTTCGAGAGGTGTCAGTCCCATGCTGGTATCGACACTTAAGCCATCCTTAATGGCCGTTATGCTGCAACCGTTGCCAAGGTGAGTTGAAATGATAGAGGTGGTTTCGGGGGTTTTTCCAAGCCGTCGAGCCGCTTCATTAGCCATGAAGAAGTGGCTTATTCCATGAAACCCATAACGCCGCACGGCCCAGTCACGATAGTAGGCTTCTGGCAGTGCATAGAGGAAGGCGCGTGGCGCAAGCGTTTGGTGGTAAGCCGTATCGAACACGGCGATCTGTGGCGTGTCAGGAAACTGCTCCCGCGTGGCTTCGATCCCTGCAAGGTTGACCGGGTTGTGAAGAGGCGCAAGCCCAGCGCAATTACTGATGGCCTTCACTGCATCGTCGTCAATCAGAACAGCTTCGCGAAAGGTTTCTCCGCCATGTACCACGCGGTGACCAATAGACGCGGGAGCCTCAGACATGAGTTGGCGCTCCCGAAAAGCGGAAACCAGCGCCTGCAATGCCTGTTTATGATTGGCGTTGTCAGGAAGCGCAACGCACGGGTTGTCGCCATCAATTCGTGCGAATGCATCCTGCCCGTTAAGGCGTTCTGCCATTGCCGATGCGAGTTTTGTTTCATTTTCGTCGAATAGGGCGAGCTTTAACGATGAGCTGCCGCAATTAACAACAAGAATGGATTCTGTCATGTTCCCGCAGATCCTTGGGTGTCAGATTGGTATACGGTGATTGGTTTTTAGCCATTCCATAAACTCCCCGGCAGGGAGTGGGTGACTGTAGAAGTACCCCTGGGCGAAGTCACAGCCTTCCTGTTGTAGGAAGTAGGTTTGAGATTCATCCTCAACGCCTTCCGCTATGATAGACAGCCCAAGGCTGTGAGCCATGTTGATAATCGCACGCACAAGAGCGGCGTCATCCGGATCTTTCATCACATCTTGAATAAAAGATTTGTCGATTTTAAGGGTGTCAAACGGATAGCTCTTAAGGTAGCTGAGGGCAGAGTAGCCCGTGCCGAAGTCGTCGACGGAGAGGCGTATGCCCGCTCGATCCAGTTCCCTGAGAATTTCTGCTGTTTCGATCGAATTATCGAGTAACAGGCGTTCGGTTATTTCCAATTCCAGTCTTTCGGGAGCCAGGTTATTCCTTGAGAGAGCACTCATAACGGCAGCGGTGAAACCAGGATCGCGAAACTGCCGCGGGGAGACGTTAACCGATATGCCAATGTCCTGACCCACTGATTCCTTCCAGCCCCGTGCTGCAAGGCAGGCCTGCTCAAGTACCCACTCACCAATGGGAATGATCAACCCTGTTTCTTCGGCGAGCGGGATAAAACGATCAGGCATAACCATGCCCATAATGGGGTTTTTCCAGCGCAACAACGCCTCAGCTGCTCGCAACTCACCGGTGTCAGTGTCTACGATAGGTTGAAAATAGAGTTCAAACTCATTTAGCTCCAGCGCTCGCCGCATGCGGGATTCCATTTGCAGGCGCTCATGGGATATCTCAGACATTTCCGGAGTAAAGTGCGCATAAGAGCTCTTGCCCTGATGTTTTGCCTGATACATGGCTGCGTCTGCATGTTGGAGCAGGGTGCCGCTGTTATCGGAATCCGTAGGGAAGATCGCAATGCCAATACTGGTGCTAACAAATATCTCCTGGCCATTCAGGACATAGGCAGGGGTAAAGTTTGCAAGAATACGTTCTGCCACCTGAGAGGAGGATTCTGGCCCGGTAAGGCCTGGCAGAATCACCAGAAACTCGTCTCCCCCAAGGCGCGCAACGGTGCTGGTTCCGCGCAGACAGCTGGAAATTCGGCGAGCCGCCTCAATCAGCAGGTTGTCACCTGCGTCATGGCCCAGGGTATCGTTAATGTGTTTAAAGTTATCAAGATCCAAAAACATGACGCCAACCATGGAGCCTTCGCGCTTGGCCTGTGCCAGCGCCAATTTTAGCCGATCCAGTGCAAGCATACGGTTGGGGAGGCCCGTTAAGATGTCGTAGTTTGCTTGGCGCAATAGCTGTTGTTCGTAGCGTTTTCGGATGCTGATATCTTCACCGAGTATGAGATACCCCGTGGCGTCACCAGCAGCATCTTTAATGGGCGTAATGATCAGTTGTTCCCAGAACCGTTCGCCGTTACGCCGTACGCTGTTTACTTCGCCCTGCCAAACTCCAACGCGCTGAACCTGTAAGCGGATGGATTGCCAGAGGTTGCGGTTGTCACGATTTTCTAGGTTGTTATCGCTCAAGGCACCGGGGTGCCGGCCAACAATCGATTTTGCGTTATAACCGGTGAGTTGCGTGAATTTTTGATTGGCAAACTCGACCCGCCACTGGCGATCGCACATAACAACGGAGGAAGGGCTTTGTTCGATCGCTTTGGAGAACTTGTGAATCTCAGCTGCGTCTTTTTTCTGGCGCACCATGTCGTCGTTCAACCGTTCGCGCATCTGATTGATCGCTTCGGTAACGCGGCCGATTTCATCGCTGCGGTGCGAGGGCGTGTCCGGACGGTCGAGCGTAAGTGGCGCGCTGAGGTTTTTTAGGGAAAAGTCCTTTGCGTAATTCGCCATGGTTGTTAGATGGCGGGTTACAAAGTGCTGGAAAACCACGATGATTAGTATGGATACAAAAAAGGTCTTTAGAAACTGGGTGGCCAGAATGATGCCAACCTTTACTTTCAAATCCTCGTAAACACGATCCAGATTGGCCGTTACGGTAAGTTCGCCGAGCTTAATCGCACCCTCGCCCGGATGGATAACATCGAATTTGTGAGACTTGGTATCAGCACCACGAGGGATTTCGCCCATGATCAGTTCGGAGTCGGGTTCAATTCCAAGCCGCAGATGAACAATGTCTGGGAGGCTAAGAATACCTTCCATCTGGGTCTGAAGCAGTGTTTGATCGAGTGCCCATAGGCTTCTGGCAAGGCTGGAGGCATACCCGGATTCAACCACATGCATGCGGCTATCAATCTGGGAGAGTTCTTTGCGGTAATCGGAATAGATTTGGATAGCCGACGCAATCAGGGTAAAAACCGAGATAAACAGAAGTATCCAGGCAAGCAGCCTGAAAGACAGGGGAGAGCCCGAGCGGAAGCGTTGAAAGCGTGTCGGCAGTTTCGGCATGTCGTACGTCAGCCACCCGGAACGGTTGATAAAAATGGACTGTCATTTCTTGGCCGACTATAGCAGCACTTCTTGGCAAATTCCCTGCAAATCATCGAAATTGTGGGAGAATCTTGCTCACTTTGGTGTTCGTTGGATTTTCGGTTCGAAGAGTGATGTCGGCCATTGACGTAGATCAATACTCGCATCTTGGGGTGACGTAACCTGAGCTTAATCAAGTTTGATATGGGCTGGGAGAAGAGTCATGTATATGGATGTGGTCGTTTTCGCCGGAATCGCAACTGTACTACTAACAGTGGCGTTTTTTATTGGTGTGGGGGTTTTCATTGTGCGTGACCAAAAGGCTCACGGGGATGCCCAAAAAGAGAAAAATCTGAAGACTGGTGAGAAAGCGGCCTGATCAGGCTGGCTGAAACCTCTATAACTTAAGCTACTTTCTACTTCCGGGCTTATTGAGATGAGAAGTAGAAATGGCGTCCCCTAGGGGGTTCGAACCCCTGTTGCCGCCGTGAAAGGGCGGAGTCCTAGGCCACTAGACGAAGGGGACGCAACGCTTAAAAATATTACCTCGTCGAGGTGGCGCGTATAGTAAGTAAGCTTCCCCTACCTGTCAACGCTTTTATCAAAAATTGCGCGTTTTAACCTGTAGCATTTTCAAGCGCTTTCCCAAGGGTTGGGTAGAGAAACCCGAATCCGGAACCTGTCAGTCTTGCGGGCAGTGCCTGTTGGCCGGTAAGTAAAAGGCGTGACATTTCCCCGAGAGCTATTTTCAGAATCGGTGCAGGCGCCGGAAATACTGCGGGCCTTCTGAGCACACTGGCCAGGCAGCGAGTGAAGTCACGGTTTGTAGCTGGGTTGGGGCTGACCACATTGTATGCGCCTTCAGCTTCCGGTGTCTCCAGCATCCAGATAAGCGCTGCTACAACATCATCACGATGAACCCAAGGCATGTACTGGTGACCATTCCCCAGGCGGCCGCCCAGTCCAAGCTTGAATGGCAGCATCATGCGCTGTAGAAAACCGCCTCCGGGGCCCACCACGACACCTGTTCTTGACAGGCATACGCGCACATTTAGAGATTGCAGCTTAAGGGCCGCGTTTTCCCAATCCCTGCACAATTGATGGGCAAACTCATCATGGGGTGCCGTATCTTCAGTTACTAGGGTGTTGCCCTGATCCCCATAAAAGCCTACAGCAGAACCTGAAACCACGACCTCGGGCGGCTGAGCCCAGCTGCGAATGATCTCCGTAAGGGTGTTGGTCAGGCCTATACGGCTATCCCGCAGTATCTGCTTTCGCTCATCAGTCCATCGTTTATCCGCAATGCCTTCTCCTGCGAGATTAATCACGGCATCGTAACCGGTATGTGATCTAAGGCTCTCAAGATCATTGATAGCCTCAACCTGGCCACACAGTGCGCGCACTTTGTCCGCAGGCTGTCGGCTTAAAACAGTCAACTCATAGCCTCGGCCGCGCATTTGAGGGCACAGAACGCTGCCGATAAACCCAGTACCGCCGGTAATAAGTACGCGTTTATTCATGATGGCTTCCTTATTCGCTGGTGCTTTGGGCAAGCTGAAGTGCAACTACATCTTTGATTGCCTGCCCCAGAAGCGGGTTTTCGCCAATAGGAGGGGAAAGCTTGATGCTGGCCCCCGTAGCTTTCTCAAGTGCTTCTATCATTGCCGGCACATCCTTGCGCAGGTGACGCCCCGCTGCCAGGAATAGAGGTACGATGGTGAAATCGTGGGTACCTGCAGCAACCCCTTCATGAACGACTGCGTTTAGGGACGGCTCTGCCAGCTCCATATAAGCAATTCTGGAGTTGCTGACAGCCTTTAAAGTGGGTTCAGCGAGAGCTTCGAACGTGTCGCACCAGCGTTTGTCGCTACTGCCATGTGCTAATAGAATAATGCTTCGGCTATTCATTAAAGCTCCCGGGTCGTTGGTATAGAGATGTGTCTGTCGTAATTTCTTTTGTGGGCCGGTATTCTCTGCCTGTATCGTCAATCAAGATAACAGGGTGTCATCTAATGTTCGATTGGAAAGAGATTCTGGATTTCTGGTTTGGAGATCTTGATGAAAATGGCCTACCTGATAGCCTTCATCGCAACCATTGGTTTCGTTCAAGCAAGAAGTTTGATCAGGAAATTCGCCGTCGGTTTTTTTCCATGGTTCTATTTGCATCTGAACAAGGCCTTGATCACTGGCGCAAAGCGTCAGGTGGCCGGCTAGCGGAGATTATACTTCTGGATCAATTTTCTAGGAATATATTCCGGGGTGGAGCGCTGGCCTTTGAGCAGGACAAGCTGGCAAACAAGCTCTGCAAAGAGGCTATGTATAAAGGCCATGATATGGCGCTCCCTCCTGTGCAGCGCGCGTTCATCTACATGCCGCTTGAGCACGTTGAGCGCCTTGAGGATCAGGTTTTGTCCGTTGAGTGTTATGAGCAGCTGGTTGCCTCGACGTCCGGAATGCTCCAAGGCTTTATGAAGAGTTTTTTGAAATCGGCGCTGGATCATAAAGAAATCATCGAGCGTTTTGGCCGCTTTCCCCATAGAAACCAGGCTCTCGGGCGGTCGTCTACCGACGCTGAAAAAGAATACCTGGGCTCTGCCCGCCGCTTTGGGCAATAAAAGTTCAGAAATGGGGTTGACGAAAAAGGCAGGGTGCGTAGAATACGTTTCCGTTGTCGGTGTCAGCCGCTCAACATTGCGGGAATAGCTCAGTGGTAGAGCACGACCTTGCCAAGGTCGGGGTCGCGAGTTCGAATCTCGTTTCCCGCTCCAGATTCCAAAAACCCGGTCTCGTAAGAGGCCGGGTTTTTTGTTTTTGGTTATACTGGCCGCCTCGTTAACACTTACGCTCTGCTCCGGAGACGCGCCTTGTGAAAGTTCACTCACTTCATATTTATCCGGTTAAATCTCTCGCCGGTATTCAAGTTTCCTCGTTTGAAATGGACGACTTCGGCCCAAAAGATGACAGGCGCTGGATGATCGTTGATGAGGATCGAAACTTTGTTACCCAAAGAGCATTGCCGGAGTTGGCAAGGGTGACCACTTCTTTGGAGGGTGGCAGCGTCAGTGTTCATGTTCCGGGCGAGGGTGGCTTTACGCTGCAGGCGACGAGCCAAGAGTTGCGAGTTCTGGTCTGGCGCGATTGGGTAAAGGCTCACGAAGGTGAAACCCCTGCCAGTGAAGCTCTGAGCCGCTTCTGTGGAAAGGAACTGCGCCTTGTCTATATGCCAGACTCATCGTTCCGGCGTGTTGATGTCGGGCGAGTAACCGACTACCGTCGCGTTGGGTTTGCCGACGGGTTTCCTTTTTTGATCACCAGCCTTGCATCGCTGGAAGACTTGAACGGGCGCCTCGATGCGCCAGTGGACATGCGCAGGTTCCGGCCCAATATTGTTGTTGAGGGTTTCACCGCTTGGCAAGAAGATAAATGGTGCAAGCTAAAGCTGGGTAATCAGAGCTTTGATATCGTAAAGCCCAGCTCCCGTTGTGTGTTGACTACCGTTGACCCAGATACCGGAATAAAAGATCCCAGCCTGCAACCGCTGAGGATGCTCTCTTCCTATCGAAGAACGGCAGACGGTGTGATTTTCGGCCAGAACGCAATCCACGAAACACCCGGAATTATCCATGTGGATGATTCCGTCACTGTTATTGAATCGGAGTAAAAAGCAACGTGCCACTGTTAACGCTGGACTCGATATCCCTATCCTTCGGGATGCACCCACTGCTGGATCAGGCATCTCTTATTATTGATGCCGGAGAGCGAGTGTGTCTGTTAGGAAGAAACGGCGAGGGCAAATCTACCCTGCTTAAAGTTGTTAGCGGGGAAGTCGTGCCCGATGGCGGGCATGTTCGCCTCGAAGATGGCGCCGTACTGGCCGTACTGCCACAGAATCTCCCAACTGACGATACGAGAACGGCGTATGAGGTTGTAGCGGGTGCGTTCCCTGAGACAGGCCAGCTCTTAGCCGAGTTTCATGCACTTACGCAGCATGCGGATGAAGCCAGCTTGAACCGCATGATGAAGGTTCAGGAGCGCATTGAAGCGCTTGATGGATGGCGGCTTGATCAGAAGGTTACGGCTGTTCTGGCGCAATATGGCATAGACCCGGACCAGCGTCTCAATACGCTTTCTGGCGGCTGGCAACGCCGAGTATTGCTGGCCAGGGCCCTAGTAGGAGAGCCTGATATTCTGTTGTTGGACGAGCCCACCAACCATCTTGACGTACCAGCCATTGCTTGGCTTGAAGGGGCGCTTGGGGCTTTCCGTGGTGCCATACTGTTCGTGAGTCACGACCGTGCTTTCATAAGGCGTATGGCTACTCGGGTTGTGGAGCTAGATCGTGGCAAGCTGATCAGTTTTGCGGCTTCTTATGATCACTATCTCGAGCTGAAAGAAAAGGCGCTTGAGGAAGAGGATCGAGAAAACGCGCTTTTTGATAAACGCTTGAAGCAGGAAGAGACCTGGATTCGCCAAGGGATCAAGGCTCGCCGTACCCGTAACATGGGGCGGGTGAGGGCGCTTAAGGCGATGCGCGAAGATCACCGACAGCGCAGAGTTCGCGGCGGAACAGCAACGTTTGCCGTGGAAGATGCAGTGCGCTCCGGCAAGCTGGTGGTCGAGACGGTTGATGCCGGCTTTGCTTATCCCGACGGGGCGCCGGTTATGCGTGATATGAATCTAACCGTATTCCGGGGCGACAAGATCGGCCTTGTGGGCGAAAACGGAACGGGTAAAACAACGCTGGTAAGATTGTTACTGGGCGATCTTGAGCCGACGGAAGGCACGATCCGTTTGGGTACTAACCTTCAAGTTGCCTATTTTGATCAGCTCCGCGGCGAGCTGGATCTGGATCGCAATGCCCTCGATAACCTGTCAGAAGGGCGGGAGTTTATCGATATTAACGGTCAGAGCAAGCACGTGCTCGGGTATTTGCAGGACTTTCTCTTTACGCCAGAGCGTGCACGGTCTCCTGTTAGCGTGTTTTCTGGAGGCGAGCGCGCACGGCTTTTGCTGGCCAAGCTGTTCAGTAAGCCAGCGAATATTTTAGTGCTTGATGAGCCGACCAACGATTTGGATGTTGAAACTCTGGAACTGCTGGAGGAGCAGCTTGCCGAATTTGCTGGCACGGTGATTGTTATCAGCCACGATCGTGAGTTCTTGGACAACGTTGTTACTGAAACTGTCTTTTTGGATGGCACAGGCAGGGTTCTGGAATACGTGGGCGGTTACAGCGACTGGCGTCGGCAGGGCGGCTGCTTCCCTGCCGAAACAAGCGGTGCGCGCCCCGACCGGCACGACAAGGCAACTAAGTCTGGTAAGCAGGGCGCCGGTGGTAAACGGAATGAATCGACAAAATCCACAAAGTCTAAGCCAGAGGTGCAAGTCGAATCTTCCAGCAACACTAAGCCAGCCAAGCTGAGTTACAAGCTAAAGCATGAGCTCGAGCAGTTGCCTGGGCAGATTGAGGAGTTGGAGAAAAGCGTCGCCAGCACTAAGGAGCGCATCTCGTCGTCGGACTTTTATTCGGGCTCGCCCGATGATATTGCAGCGACGCTGGAAGAGCTGAAGCAGAAGGAAATGCGCCTGGAGAAAGTGATTGCGCGATGGATGGAGCTTGAAGAGCAGGCGCATAGCTGAGTTTTCTGGGGATAAAAATAAGCCCGGCGGCAGTGTATATGCCCCGGGCTGTTTTCAAATCGTGTTCTTGAAGGGCGTTGTCAACGAATCCTGATGGCCAAAACATCGCATTCAGTTCCGTGCAAAACGCCATTGGCAGTTGAGCCCAGCAGCAACTGAAAACCTTTTCTGCCGTGGCTTCCCACGATCACCAAATCCGCTGCGTGTTCTTTGACCAAGCGATGAATCTCAGACTCTGGCCGGCCTACAGTGACAATTTGGTTGGCCTTGTCAACGCCATACTTTTCGCCGTAGGCAGCAAGCTGTTCTCGAGCGGCTTTGTCGAGCTGATCCTGAAGTTCTGTTAGATCCATGGGGATATCACCGCCATAGGCGTAACCCACCGGTTCTACAACGTGTACCAGAACAAGATTTGCACCGTGCGCATCGCTCATGGCTCTGGCTTTATCCAGAACCTGAGGCGCCTCCTCGGTAAGATCTATGGCAACAAGCATTTTTTTGTAGACAGACATCCCTAACTCCTTAGTGTATCGGCTTCGCTACAGCATAGTACGCAAGCCAGTTCGGGGGAAGGGGCTGCGGGGCGTTCAGTCGCTTTGCTGGAGCAATTCGATAGCTGTTGTCAGGCCTTCGAGAATCCGCTTCGAGTACCTGTCGATTACAAAACTTACGTTGTCTTCGTTGTAGTTGATGTAAGAGCCGCGAATAAACTGCCACTTCGAGGCGATATCGTTCAAAAGCGCTTTCAGTTCACCTTTACTATCGCCCTTCGTGAGAGTGCTCAGCAACTGGTCAAATTCCTTGGCCTGCACGTCGAGCGGTGTTTCCTTGGATGTGCCTTGGAAAGTCTGGGCCACGGAGGAATTAGTCCGGACTGAGTACTTTGCCATCATCTGGGCAATCGTGACGGCGCCCATCCTGGCAGCCTCAACCCTGGGGCTCGTGTTTGCCTTGGAGCTTTCTTGAGCCACCTGGTAGAACTCGGCTGCCTTGTCGTTCATGACCAAAGCTTGGTTGGCCATGTCAGACGCCAGACGTAAATCCGGATAGCCAGTATTTCGCACATCGGTGATATTATTGCGCATCAGGCTTTTGAATTTGTCGAACTCGCTGTTGAGGCTCTCTACTTGCTCGTTCGTTAGCACGCCACTTGTGCTTTCTGCCAGAAGGTTCATGGAGTCGTTGGCTGAGTTAATACCTGCTACGATCTCGTTTAGTATGTCGGTGCTGCCGTTTCCGAGGAACCGGTAGAATGCATCCAGAGAGGTGTAATTGCTGACACGAAAGTTGTGAAGCTGGGCTAGGGGGTCTTCAGCCTCTTGAGCCTGCACGCCTATAGAGGTGAGCATGAACAAGAAGAGCGCGGCTACCAGGGATCGTGTCCGCAGGTGTGTGGTTTTCATCGGATTGAGTCTCCGTAATGCGTTTATTATTGTGTACCAAAGTCGTAGATCGAAGGTAAAGTAACTTCCCCGGCCAATCAAGCGGTTTTGAAGATGCTGGTTCCGGGAAATGTAAATATCTTTGAAATTTGCGTGATAAAGCTCAATTTTTTCTGCGAAGTGTCGTGTAGGTAACTGAAAGTAAAGAACTCTAAGCAAAAGTGCCTAAAAAAGCAGTGTCTGTAATAGGTGTTCAGAAAGAAACAAATTGACAAACGTGTGGTTTTTTCTCATCGTGTGCCCTCACGATTCAAACGACTGTATGAATTTTTTGAGTCGATTAATCGGGCAGTGACCGAAATCTCGCTGCATAAAACAGCTCTGGCAGCTCGTTAATGAGCCCGGCCGGGGCTGGTAGCAGTTCCAAACACAGACTGGAGATCAGTTGATGATTTACGAAGGTAAAGCCATCACGGTTAAAGAGATCGAAGGCGGGATCGCTCAGTTGGACTTCGACTTGCAAGGCGAGTCGGTAAACAAGTTCAACCGTCTTACTATTGAAGAGCTCCACGCCGCGACTGATGCACTTAAAGCACAGAAGAACCTCAAGGGTCTGGTAGTAACCAGTTCCAAGGATAGCTTCATTGTTGGTGCGGACATTACAGAGTTTACCGAACTGTTTGCCGGTTCTGAAGAAGACCTGGTAGCCAACAACCTGAAAGCCAATGCCATTTTCAGTGCGGTAGAGGACCTTCCGTTCCCGACCGTAACAGCCATTAACGGCATGGCTCTGGGTGGCGGTTTTGAAATGTGCCTTGCGACCGATTATCGGGTTATGGCTCCGAAGGCAAAAGTTGGCCTGCCGGAAGTCAAGCTGGGCATCTTCCCGGGCTTTGGCGGTACTGTTCGCCTGTCTCGCTTGGTAGGTGTGGATAACGCCGTTGAATGGATTTGTGGCGGTACAGAAAACCGTGCTGACGCCGCTCTGAAAACTGGCGCTGTTGATGCCGTTGTTGAGCCTGCAAAGTTGGTTGAAGCCGCTATTGCAATCATCAATGAGTGCAACGAAGGCAAGCTTGATTACGAAGCACGTCGCGAAGAGAAAAAAGGCAAGATTAAGCTGAACGCCATGGAAAGCATGATGGCCTTCGAAATCTCCAAGGCCTTTGTTGGTGCCAAAGCGGGTAAGAATTACCCAGCACCAGTAGAAGCTATCAAGGTGATGCAGAAGCATGCAGGCTTGACTCGCGATAAGGCAATCGAAGTAGAGGCCAAAGGCTTTGCCAAGATGGCGAAGACCAATGTGGCAGCTTGCCTTGTTGGCCTGTTCCTGAACGACCAGGAGCTGAAAAAGAAAGCCAAGGCGTGGGAAAAGGAAGCTTCTGAAGTGAAACTGGCTGCCGTACTGGGTGCTGGAATCATGGGTGGTGGCGTAGCCTATCAGTCTGCACTGAAAGGTACCCCCATCATCATGAAGGACATCAACCAGGACGGTATCGACCTGGGTCTGAAAGAAGCCAAGAAGCTGCTGGTTAAGCGTATAGGCAAAGGCCGCATGAAAGCAGACCAGATGGCCGATGTACTCAACAGCATTACTCCGACCCTTAACTACGGTGATTTCAAGAACGTAGATCTGGTTGTTGAAGCCGTTGTTGAGAATCCGAAAGTAAAAGATGCTGTGCTGTGTGAAGCCGAAGGCATGGTTCGTGATGACGCTATCCTTACGTCTAACACGTCTACTATTTCCATCGACCTTCTGGCGAAAAATCTGAAACGTCCGGAAAACTTCTGCGGCATGCACTTCTTCAACCCGGTACACATGATGCCGCTGGTTGAGGTTATTCGTGGCGAAAAGACCAGTGACCGCGCCATTGCAACGACAGTTGCTTACGCCAAGTCCATGGGCAAGACCCCAATCGTTGTAAAAGATTGCCCAGGCTTCCTGGTTAATCGTGTTCTGTTCCCGTACTTCGGAGGCTTTATCGGCCTGGTGCGTGACGGTGCGGATTTCCAGCACGTAGACAAGGTTATGGAAAAGTTCGGCTGGCCTATGGGCCCGGCGTACCTGCTTGACGTTGTCGGCATGGATACTGGCAAGCACGCTGGTGCCGTTATGGCTGATGGCTTCCCGGATCGTATGAAGCACGAAGGCACAACGGCTATTGACGTTATGTTCGATAACAACCGTTACGGCCAGAAAAATGAAAAAGGCTTCTACAAGTACGAGCTCGATCGCAAGGGCAAGCAGCAGAAGGTTGTAGATGAAGAGACCTACAAGCTGCTCGAGCCGGTTGTTCAGGGTAAGAACGATTTCAGTGACGAAGACATCATCGCTCGCATGATGATCCCTCTGTGCATGGAAACTGTTCGCTGCCTGGAAGACGGCATTGTTGAAGACCCGGCTGATGCCGATATGGGTCTGATCTTCGGTATCGGCTTCCCGCCGTTTCGTGGTGGTGCCCTGCGTTATATCGATGATATGGGCGCAGACACGTTCGTAGAACTGGCAGACAAGTTTGCAGATCTGGGTCCTTTGTACCACCCGACCGAGAAGCTGCGTGAAATGGCCAAAACTGGCGAAAAGTTCTTTGGTTAACCCTGAACGAGATTTCCGAACGGAGAAAGATCTATGAGCCTTAATCCGAGAGACGTTGTCGTCGTCGATTGCGTGCGGACTCCGATGGGCCGTGCCAAAAACGGTTGTTTCCGCCACGTGCGCGCGGAGACCCTGTCGGCTACGCTGATCGATGCACTGTTCGATCGCAACCCGAAGCTCGACCCGAAAGAAGTTGAAGATGTGATCTGGGGCTGTGTAAACCAGACTAAAGAGCAGGGCTTTAACGTGGCTCGGCAGATTTCTCTGCTGACCCGTATCCCTCATGAGTCTGCAGCCCAGACTGTCAACCGTCTGTGTGGTTCCGCCATGAGCGCAATCCATACGGCGGCTCAGGCCATCATGACCGGCAACGGTGATGTGTTCATGGTAGGCGGTGTAGAGCACATGGGGCATGTCCCCATGACGGAAGGTTTCGACCATAACCCGGCTGCTTCTAAATACACTGCCAAGGCATCGAACATGATGGGCCTGACAGCAGAAATGCTGGCGAAGATGCACGGTATTACCCGTGAGCAGCAGGATGCGTTCGCGGCGCGTTCACACCGCTTGGCACAAGAAGCGACGTTGGAAGGCCGTTTCAAGAACGAAATCGTGCCAATTGAAGGTCACGATGAAAATGGCTTTAAAACGCTGATTGAGCACGATGAGACCATTCGCCCGGACACCACGGTGGAGTCCCTAGGCAAGCTTAAGCCAGCCTTTGATCCAAAGAACGGCACCGTGACTGCAGGTACTTCGTCGCAGTTGACTGACGGTGCTTCGGCTATGGTGTTGATGTCTGCAGAGCGGGCAGAAGCACTGGGTCTGAAGCCCATCGCGAAGATTCGCAGCATGGCGGTAGCTGGCTGTGATCCCGCGATCATGGGTTATGGCCCTGTGCCGGCCACCAAAAAGGCGCTGAAGCGTGCAGGCCTAAAAGTTGAAGATATCGACTTCTGGGAACTGAACGAAGCGTTTGCTGGCCAGTCTCTGCCGGTACTGAAAGACCTGAAATTGCAGGGTGTAATGGAAGAGAAGGTTAACCTGAACGGCGGTGCGATTGCCCTTGGCCATCCGCTGGGTTGTTCTGGTGCGCGTATCTCCACCACTTTGTTGAACGTAATGCTGGCCAAAAACGGTAAGCTTGGTGTTTCCACCATGTGCATCGGCATGGGTCAGGGCATTGCGACTGTCTGGGAGCGTCTGTGATCCGATAGACGGGCACAGTAACGCTTTCATTGAAAGGCTCGGCATGCGCCGGGCCTTTCTGCTTTCAGGGCGCTCTACAGGCGCTTCCTGAAATGGTGAAAAAAATATGACTGAAACAAAGAATGGGTTGTCTTGCTATTCTTGACCCTGTAAAACAGTGAGCTTATGCAAAATGGCGGCTCCTATAGTTTTTCCAGCCGATTGATTTTACAGCGAGTTTACGGTCTTCTTGTTTGCCGACCGATTTATCGCCAAGGATATAGATCTCCGATATGGGTAAAAGTCTCGTAATTGTCGAGTCACCAGCGAAAGCGAAGACCATCAACAAGTACCTGGGCTCTGACTTCATTGTTAAGTCTAGCGTTGGGCATATTCGTGATCTTCCCGTCAGTGGCAGTGGATCCCAGTCTGATCCAAAAGAGCGTGCTAGGCAGGCAGCAATCACCCGCAAACTCAGTCCTGAAGACAAAGTTGTGCACAAAAGGCGCAAAGCCAAGGATCAACTGATTGCCCGGATGGGTGTTGATCCCGATCAGAATTGGAGCGCGCGCTACGAAGTCCTACCTGGAAAGGAAAAGGTCGTCAGCGAGCTCAAGCGTCTGGCCAAATCGGCTGACCATATCTATCTTGCAACGGATCTCGACCGCGAAGGGGAGGCTATTGCTTGGCATCTCCAAGAGACTATTGGCGGCGAACCGGAAAAGTATCGTCGTGTGGTGTTCAACGAGATCACCAAACGTGCGATTCAGGAAGCGTTTGAAAACCCAGGAAGTCTTGACACCAACCAAGTGAATGCCCAGCAGGCACGGCGCTTTCTTGATCGTGTTGTGGGTTACATGGTATCGCCGCTGTTATGGGCAAAAGTTGCCCGCGGGCTGTCGGCAGGTCGAGTTCAGTCGGTTGCCGTGCGCTTGATTGCAGATCGAGAGCGGGACATCCGGGTGTTTGTACCCGAAGAGTACTGGCAATTGTTTGCCGGGCTCGGTGCCAAAGCCAGTGATCAACCCGTGCCGTTTGAGGTTACCCGCTATAGTGACAAGCCTTACCGCCCTGTTAGTGAACAGCAGAGTGTCGAGCATGTAGAGCGTCTTAAATCCGGCAGCTTTAAGGTATCCAAGCGGGAAGACAAGCCAACCAAATCCCGCCCTGGGGCGCCGTTTATTACATCAACGCTGCAGCAGGCGGCGAGTAATAAAATGGGCTTCAGTGTGAAGAAGACCATGATGCTGGCCCAGCGTCTTTATGAAGCCGGCTACATTACTTATATGCGTACCGATTCGACAAACCTGAGCCAAGACGCTGTCAGTGGCTGTCGTGATTATATTCGGGAGCAATTCGGGGACCGGTACCTGCCAGAGAATCCCAAAGTTTATGGCAGCAAACAAGGTGCTCAAGAGGCGCACGAAGCTATTCGCCCCACAGAAGCCACTCGCCAGGCTTCAGCCATCAGTGGCCTCGAAAAAGATGCAGAAAAGCTATACGAGCTGATCTGGCGCCAGTTTGTGGCGTGTCAGATGTCAGAAGCCGAATTTCTCAGTACATCGATTGTGGTGTCCAACGGCGACTATGAGCTGCGTACACGCGGCCGTATTAGTAAGTTTGATGGTTTTCTCAAGGTCGCACCTCAGTCGGCCAAAAAGGAAGAAGATGTTGCTCTGCCTGACATCAAGGTAGGAGAGACCCTGAGCCTCGAAAAACTTGACCCTACCCAGCATTTTACCAAGCCGGCACCGCGTTATACGGAAGCCAGCCTGGTGAAAGAACTTGAGAAGCAGGGCATTGGCCGTCCTTCTACCTATGCTTCGATTATCTCGACTATTCAGGATCGAGGTTATGTGCGTCTGCAGAACCGGCGGTTTTACGCTGAAAAAATGGGTGAGATTGTCACTGACCGTTTGTGTGAGTCGTTTTCCAATCTGATGGACTTCGATTTTACCGCGAAGATGGAAGGCGACTTGGATCACATTGCCGAAGGTGATGTGGACTGGAAGAAGGTTCTTAACGATTTTTATGCGCGATTCCGTAAGCAGTTGGAGTCAGCCGAGGCTGCCGATGGCGAAGGCGGCATGCGCCCGAATGATCCGACGGAAACCAGTATTCCATGCCCGACCTGCAGCCGTAATATGCAGATACGGGTAGCCAGTACCGGCGTGTTCCTTGGTTGCTCCGGCTATTCGTTACCGCCGAAAGAGCGTTGTAAAACCACCATCAACCTTGTGTCAGGCGATGAGGTTGTCAGTGCTGATGATGACGTTGAAGGCGAGGGCGAAACCCGACTGTTGCGCAAAAAGCGTCGTTGCCCAAAATGCTCTACGGCCATGGACAGTTACCTGGTGGATGAGACCCGCAAGCTGCACGTATGCGGTAACAACCCCGATTGTTCCGGTTATGAAGTAGAGGAGGGCACATTCCGTATTAAAGGTTATGATGGCCCCACCTTGGAATGTGATAAATGCGGTTCTGAGATGCAGCTTAAAACAGGCCGTTTTGGCAAGTATTTCGGTTGTATGAGCGACACCTGTAAAAACACCCGTAAGCTCTTGAAGAGTGGCGAGCCGGCACCCCCCAAAATGGATCCGGTGCCCATGCCCGAACTGCAGTGCCAAAAAGTGGAGGACACCTATGTATTGCGTGATGGTGCCTCTGGAATGTTTTTGGCGGCCAGTAAGTTTCCGAAAAATCGTGAGACCCGGCCACCTCTGGTGATGGAGATCAAACCGCACCAGAAGGAAATCGATCCGAAGCACGATTACCTGATGGAGGCCCCAGAACGTGATCCAGAGGGTAACCCTACGGTTATCCGTTACAGTCGCAAGACGAAAGAGCAGTACGTGATGTCGGAAAAAGACGGCAAGGCAACGGGCTGGTCTGCGTGGTATGTGGACGGAAAATGGCAGCCCCGGCAGAAATAGTCACGCCGGCGCCAGCATGGTAGAGAGTTAAAAAAGAGGTCAGGAGCGTTGCTCTGACCTCTTTTTTATTTACCTTATTTTTTTCGACTATCTGAATTTTCGTAGCCTTTGGATCAGCGAAGACGTATCCCAACGCTTTCCGCCCATCTCCTGAACGTCACCGTAGAACTGATCTACCAGAGCCGTCACGGGCAGTGAGGCGTTTACCTTGCGTGCTTCATCCAGGCATATGCCCAGATCTTTGCGCATCCAATCAACGGCAAACCCGTGATCGAACTCACCATCAATCATGGCTCCTGAGCGGTTTTCCATCTGCCAGGATTGCGCAGCCCCTTTTGAAATGACATCCACAACTTTCCGCACATCTAAGCCCGCCTGCTCAGCAAAGTGCAGCGCTTCAGAGAGCCCTTGTACCAACCCAGCGATGGCAATCTGGTTAACCATTTTAGTTTTCTGACCGCTGCCTGCAGGCCCCATCAGGTTGAGGGCTCTGGCGTAGTGTTGTAACAGGGGTTTGGCTTGGGCGTAGTCTGGCTCAGTGCCACCACACATGATGGTAAGTTGGCCGTTCTGGGCCCCTTGCTGGCCACCTGAGACCGGGGCATCGATAAAACCCATGCCAGCTTTGCGCGAAGCTTCGTCCAGCCTCTCGGCAACGCCTGCGGACGCCGTTGTGTGGTCCACCAGAACGGCTCCAGGCTGCGCATGGGCCAGAATGCCATCACTCCCTTCATAAACCGCAATAAGATCTTTGTCGGCGCCGACGCAAGTCATCACAAAATCAGCGCCTTTCACGGCTTCTTCAATGGTCTGGCAAGCGGATCCTGGATACTCCTTGGCCCACTGCAGAGATTTTTCAGCTGAGCGGTTCCATACCCGTACGGTAAGGCCCGCATTAGCCAGATGACCAGCCATGGGGTACCCCATAACGCCGAGGCCAATAAACGTTGCGGTTGTCATTATTTTCTCCTTGTAGGGATCTGGAGCTTAACTTAGCACAGAGTTCAGGGGTTGCCGGAGCAAAAGGGATATTCGCTAAATTCGTCAAAAAAAAGGCCGCTGAGTCAGCGGCCTTTTAGTTTCCTGAATTGGCAGAGATTTACTCTTTAGGGTAATCCCGTGCCGTAGGGCCGGTGTAAAGTTGGCGCGGACGGCCAATGCGGTAGTCGCCGCTGACCATCTCGTTCCAGTGGGAGAACCAGCCAATCGTCCGTGACATAGCAAAGATTACGGTAAACATGGACGTCGGAATGCCCATTGCCTTAAGGATCAGGCCGGAATAGAAATCCACGTTCGGGTAGAGCTTGCGCTTGACGAAGTATTCGTCTTCCAGAGCGATCTGCTCAAGACGCTGGGCGATTCTTAGGAGTGGATCATTTTCCAGCCCAAGTTCACTCAACACTTCATGTGCAGTTTCGGCCATGACTTTCGCGCGCGGATCGAAGTTTTTGTATACCCGGTGACCAAAGCCCATCAGGCGGAAAGGATCGTCTTTGTCCTTGGCCTTGGCAATGAACGTATCAATGTTGGACTCGTCGCCGATTTCCGCGAGCATGTCTAGAACGGCTTCGTTGGCGCCCCCGTGAGCCGGGCCCCAGAGGGCTGCAATGCCGGAAGCAATGCAGGCGTAGGGGTTGGCGCCAGAAGAGCCTGCCAGCCGCACGGTGGAGGTCGATGCGTTCTGTTCGTGATCAGCATGCAAAATGAAGATCTTATCCATGGCTTTGGCCAGGATCGGGTTTGGCTTGTATGTCTCGCAGGGCACGCCAAACATCATCTGCAGGAAGTTTTCAGAATAGGACAGATCATTCCTTGGATACACAAACGGCTGGCCAATGCTGTACTTGTAACACCAAGCTGCAATGGTCGGCATCTTCGCTATCAGGCGGTGCGCTGTGATTTCCCGCTGATGCTCGTTAGTGACATCCATCTGGTCGTGGTAAAACGCAGAAAGCGCACCAACAACACCGCACATGATGGCCATTGGATGCGCGTCCCGGCGGAAGCCGTGGAAGAAATTGCGCATCTGATCGTGCAGCATGGTGTGGTTTTTAATGGTGTTGTGAAACTGCGTATTTTCTGCGGCCGTGGGCAGTTCGCCTTTCAGCAGCAGGTAGCAGACTTCTAGGTAATCTGAGTGCTCTGCGAGCTGCTCGATCGGATAACCTCGGTGTAGGAGAACGCCGTTTTCACCATCAATGTACGTGATCGCCGACTCACAGGAGGCTGTTGATACAAACCCCGGATCGTAAGTGAAAACGCCTTGCTGTACTAGGCCTCGAACGTCGATGACGTCAGGGCCAGCGGTGCCGGAATAAACCGGTAGCTCAATGGACTTGTCCCCCACCGAGAGCGTGGCTTTCCTGTCGGTCATAGTGCTCTCCTATTTATCAGCTTTAACAGCGCGAGCTGTCTTTGTTGCGCGAGAAAGCGCGTATTATCGCAAAACTGGCGGCAAAATATAGGGCGTTGGCTTTTTTTGTCAATGAAAGAGTAAGGAAACGCCGTAAACGTGCCTTATTGTAAATCAGGGATATCACGAATAATGCGGGCCCGGGCTAAAAAGTAAGTTTGTCAATACGCCTAATGGCTGGCTCGGTTACGGTTTGCAGGGAGCTTTGGCGTGGGTTGCGCGTTTGTAATTATACGGGCGCCTCCTTATAATCAGTAGCTCGGAATCGGGGATCCACCTAGATGGATGTTTGTGCGTAGCAAGCTACCAAGTTGGTGTCCGCCCTTCTGAACCAATCGTCTGTCGATATCGTATTGTACATTCGATCTTTACATACCAACTAACCGCCACCGGCTCGCCGGTTCTGCGGTACCAAAAGAGAGAGTGAGAGCGCTGTGAATAGCAAACGACCAGTAAATCTCGATCTCGGCAAGTTTCATTTTCCGCTGCCAGCCATTACGTCCATATTGCATCGCATCAGCGGCATCATCATTTTTGTTGGTGTTGCGTTCATGCTTTACGGGCTTCAGCTTTCCCTTTCCGGGGAAGAAGGCTTCAGTCAGGTCAGTGAACTGCTGAACAGCTTCCTTGCCAAGCTGATCATCTGGGGCATCCTGTCTGCTCTGCTTTTCCACCTGGTTGCGGGCATCAAACACCTGCTCATGGACATGGGTATTGGTGAAGAGCTAGAGAGCGGGCGTGCGGCCGCCAAGATTACAATTGTAGTTTCCGTCATCCTCATCGTGCTGGCAGGAGTCTTTGTATGGGCATGAACAGTGCTACAACTATTGGCCGTAACGGTGTCCAAGACTGGATTATCCAGCGGGTTTCTGCCTACGTATTAGCCTTCTATACGCTGTTTTTGATTGGCTTTTTTGTAACAACCGATGTTGACTATCCGTCTTGGTCAGCTCTGTTTGGTCAAGCCTGGTTCAAAATATTTACGCTGGCAGCGCTGCTTTCCATCGGGGCTCATGCGTGGGTCGGGCTTTGGACCGTTTCTACCGACTACATCAAATCTGCAATGCAGCGCTTCCTGTTTCAGGCAGCATTCATTCTGGTGATTTTTGTGTATGTGGTCTGGGGTATTCAGATTATTTGGGGGCTTTAATCGATGTCTAATATCAAGACCATGTCGTATGACGCGATTGTTATCGGCGGCGGCGGTGCCGGTATGCGAGCGGCCCTGCAGTTGACCGAGTCGGGCGTCAAAACCGCGTGTATTACAAAAGTATTTCCTACCCGTTCGCACACGGTATCTGCCCAAGGTGGTATTACCTGTGCGATCGCAAGCGCTGATCCCAATGATGACTGGCGCTGGCACATGTATGACACCGTAAAAGGGTCTGATTATATTGCCGATCAGGACGCAGTGGAATATATGTGCTCGGTGGGGCCGCAGGCTGTTTTTGAGCTTGAGCACATGGGCCTTCCGTTCTCCCGCACCGAGCAGGGTCGCATTTATCAGCGCCCGTTTGGTGGCCAATCCAAAGGTCCGGATGATCCTACTCAGGCAGCACGTACCTGTGCTGCTGCCGACCGAACCGGTCACGCACTGTTGCACACGCTGTACCAGGCAAATCTTAAAGGTGGCACTACTTTCCTGAATGAGTGGTATGCCGTTGATCTGGTCAAGAACAGCAAGAACGAAGTTGTTGGTGTTGTAGCCATTGAAATCGAAACGGGTGAAGTGGCGTACATCAAATCTAAGGCCGCAGTTATGGCCACGGGCGGCGCAGGCCGGATTTACGCGTCGACTACGAACGCGTTGATCAACACCGGCGACGGTGTTGGCATGGCATTGCGTGCGGGTTTCCCGATGCAAGACATGGAAATGTGGCAGTTCCACCCAACGGGAATCTACGGTGCTGGTACGCTGGTAACGGAAGGTTGTCGGGGTGAGGGCGGTTACCTGATCAACTCTGAAGGCGAGCGCTTCATGGAGCGCTATGCTCCGAACTCGAAAGACCTTGCCGGCCGTGATGTTGTTGCGCGCTCCATGGTTATCGAGATTCTTGAAGGTCGCGGCTGTGGCCCAGACAAGGATCACGTTTTACTGAAGCTGGATCACCTAGGTGAAGAAACACTGAACCTGCGTTTGCCGGGTATCTGTGAACTGTCCCGTACGTTTGCTCATGTGGATCCGATAAAAGAGCCGATTCCGGTTGTACCTACGTGTCACTACATGATGGGTGGTATTCCGACAAACGTAGGTGGTCAGGCGCTGACTCAGGACGAGAACGGTAACGATCAGCCGATTCCAGGCTTGTTTGCCTGCGGTGAGGCGGCTTGCGTATCAGTGCATGGCGCCAACCGATTGGGTGGTAACTCGCTGTTGGATCTGGTTGTCTTCGGTCGCGCAGCGGGCTTGCACATTGAAGAACAGTTGCGCGGTGGCTTTGATACAGACGATGCAACCGATGAAGATATCAAGCGCGCAATGGCTCGTTTGGATCGCTTGAACAGTGCATCCGAAGGTGAAAGCGTAGCTGAGGTTCGCAAGGAGCTTCAGAGCTGCATGCAGCTTTACTTCGGCGTATTCCGTGACGGCAAAAGCATGGAAGAAGGCCTGAAGAAGCTTGAATCAATCGGCAAGCGTGTTCGCAACACCAAGCTGGCAGATACCAGCAATGCGTTCAATACCGCGCGCATTGAGGCGCTGGAGCTGGATAACCTTTTTGAAGTGGCGCTGGCTACTGCGACTGCTGCAAATGAGCGTAAAGAGAGTCGCGGTGCGCACGCCCGTAACGATTTCACCGAGCGTGATGACGAGAACTGGCTGAAGCATTCTCTCTACTTCCCGCTGGATAAGCGTATTGGCAAGCGTGATGTGAATTTCTCGCCCAAGACTGTCGATACTTTTCAACCGACAATCCGGACTTACTAAGGGGGACGTACACTATGTTGGTAAGCCTTTACCGTTACAACCCGGAAACTGACAGCGTCCCTTACATGCAGGACGTGGATGTTGAGCTTCCGGCTGGCAAGGATCTGATGGTTCTTGACGTGCTCAACCTCATCAAAGAGAAAGATGAGTCTATGGCCTATCGCCGCTCATGCCGTGAAGGCGTTTGCGGTTCAGACGGCATGAATATGAACGGCAAGAATGGCCTAGCCTGTATTACGCCTATGTCTCAGGTTGTCAAAAAAGACAAGCTGGTGCTGCGCCCACTGCCAGGTCTACCGGTTATCCGCGATCTGGTCGTTGATATGAGCCTGTTCTACAAGCAGTACGAAAAAGTAATGCCGTACTTGATTAACGATCAGCCCGTGCCGGCTATGGAGCGTTTGCAGTCACCAGAGGAGCGCGAAAAGCTGGATGGTTTGTACGAGTGTATTCTCTGTGCATGCTGTTCAACGGCCTGCCCATCGTTCTGGTGGAACCCGGACAAGTTTATTGGCCCGGCAGGCCTGCTGCAGGCATATCGCTTTTTGGCTGACAGCCGGGATACGGCTCAGGCGGAGCGTTTAGCCGATCTGGATGATGCGTTCAGCGTGTTCCGCTGCAGGGGCATCATGAACTGTGTTAGCGTTTGCCCAAAAGGCCTTAACCCCACAAAGGCAATTGGCAACATACGGAATCTTCTGTTGCACCGAGCTACGTAAGTAGCAGAGTTGTAATCAGGCGCTATACTGGTCTGAACAGGTTGGAACCCCGGAAGGCCTCGCATAAATGTGGGGCCTTCAACCAAAGGCTTATAGTCAAAGGTCTTACCCGGGTGCACACTACGCAGGCCGTGGCGGGAACTTACCTTGTTTTCTTACGGCGTTGCTGAATATAAAAATCATTGGGGGACGGAAAATATCCGTGTTGAGTGTGGTGGCCGCAGTCGATCCCGTAAAAACCCGTATTGACTGATAGTTACCGCTGGCCGACCATACTTGGCTCCCCCGCACCAGCCCAAGGTGAGCTATTCAAAATGCAAGAAAGCATCATGGAGCAGTTATGGCAGACTTCCCACTTGCAGGGTGGAAATCTGACCTATGTTGAACAGCTTTTTGAAACCTACCTGACAGACCCCAATGCCGTTCCGGAAGAGTGGCGGAGCTATTTTGACAGGCTTCCCAGCGTTGATGGCTATCAAGGCCGCGACGTTAATCATTCTTCGATCCGTGAACAGTTTAAACACATATCCCGTAATCAGCGTTTTCTCGCGAATGGCGGCGTGCCTGTCAGTGCAACGTCAGATGCTGATAAAAAACAGATTCGCGTTCTCCAGCTAATCAATGGCTATCGCTTCCGCGGTCATCAGGAAGCCAAACTTGATCCTCTCGGTGTATGGCAGCGTCCGAAAGTAGAGGATCTCGATCCGGCTTTTCATGAGCTGTCTGAGTCCGATCGTGACTTGGAATTCCAAACGGGTTCTCTGAGCTTCGGCTCTGAAACCATGAAGCTCGGAGATATTGTCGACGGGCTGCGCCAGACATACTGTGGCAGCATCGGCGCCGAATATATGCACATAGTTGATACCCGCATTAAACGCTGGTTTCAGCAGCGCATGGAGCCTGTTCGCTCCGAGCCGGGTTATGAGGCCAGTACCCGTAAGCATATTCTGGAGCGCTTAACGGCGGCTGAAGGCCTAGAAAAATATCTTGGCTCCCGTTATCCGGGCGCAAAGCGTTTTGGCCTTGAGGGTGGCGAAAGCCTCATCCCCTGCATGGACGAGCTGATTCAGCGTGCAGGTCATTATGGTGCCAAGGAAATCGTACTGGGCATGGCACACCGTGGTCGCCTGAACGTTTTGGTGAACACGCTCGGCAAAAATCTGAAAGAACTGTTTGATGAGTTCGAAGGTAAAACGCTCGCAGCCTCTGGCACCGGTGATGTGAAATACCATCAGGGTTTCTCCTCCAACGTACTGACGGATGGCGGCGAAATTCACCTGGCGCTAGCCTTTAACCCGTCTCACCTCGAGATTGTATCTCCGGTGGTTGAGGGTTCGGTACGTGCACGCCAGACCCGCCGTGAGGACACCAAAGGCAATCAGGTGGTTCCCGTCATCATGCATGGCGATGCTGCGTTTGCCGGCCAGGGTGTGGTGATGGAAACCTTCCAGATGTCCCAGACCCGAAGCTTCGGTGTGGGTGGTACCATCCACATTGTTATCAATAACCAGGTTGGCTTCACAACCAGTAAGCAGGAAGATGCGCGCTCCACGGAATACTGTACCGACGTTGCGAAAATGGTTCAGGCGCCGATTCTTCACGTGAATGCAGACGATCCCGAAGCGGTGGTCTTTGTTACGCAGATGGCCATGGACTATCGCAATGAGTTCAATAACGACGTTGTGATTGATTTAGTGTGCTATCGCCGCCGCGGGCACAACGAAGCCGATGAGCCTGCTGCAACCCAGCCGATGATGTATGAAAAAATCCGTAAGCTGAAAACGACCCGCACCATTTATGCAGAGAAGTTGATCGCCGCAGGTGTTGTGACCGAAGACGAAGTTAAGCAGATGGAAAATGACTACCGTGACGCGCTTGATAATGGCGAGCACGTGGTCAAGTCTCTTGTAAAAGAGCCCAACAAAGATCTCTATGTTGACTGGGCACCCTATCTTGGCCATGAATGGACTGCCAAGTGTAAGTCCAGTGTGCCACTGAAGACCGTCCAAAAGCTGGGCAAAAAGCTGACGCAAGTACCCGAAGGGTTCAGCATTCAGCGCCAGGTTTCCAAAATTGTCACTGATCGCGAAAAAATGACTGCCGGTGCACTGCCCATTAACTGGGGTTACGGCGAGATCATGGCGTATGCGACCTTGTTGAATGAGGGCCATCCAATCCGGCTAACGGGTCAGGATGTGAGTCGTGGAACCTTCTCTCACCGTCACGCAGTTCTGCACAACCAAAAAGACGGCTCCAGGCATATTGCGCTTGCAGAGCTTTCCGACAAACAGCCGAAGTTTGAAATTTACGACTCGCTGCTTTCTGAAGAAGCGGTGATGGCGTTCGAATACGGCTATGCAACCACCACGCCGGACACTTTGGTGGTCTGGGAAGCTCAGTTTGGCGACTTCGCAAACGGAGCTCAGGTTGTCATCGACCAGTTCCTCACCAGTGGCGAGCTCAAGTGGGGGCGCCTATGCGGGCTCACCCTGCTATTGCCGCACGGGTATGAAGGGCAGGGGCCTGAGCACAGTTCTGCGCGCCTTGAGCGGTTCCTCCAGCTCTCTGCACAGCACAACATTCAGGTATGTGTGCCTACAACGCCTTCTCAGGTCTTTCACATGTTGCGTCGACAGGTGAAGCGCCCACTGCGTAAGCCTCTGATCGCACTCACGCCTAAAAGCCTTCTGCGCCACAAAGAAGCAACGTCAAATCTTGAAGACCTGACGTCGGGCACCTTCCAGACGGTGCTTCCCGAAAAAGAAGCGCCAGATGTGAAGAAGGTTACTCGGGTTGTTCTTTGCAGCGGTAAGGTTTATTACGACCTGCTGGAAAAGAAGAAGACCGAAGAGCGTGACGACGTTGCCATCGTACGTATTGAGCAGCTTTACCCGTTCCCCAATGAAGATTTGGACGAAACTCTGGCTCAGTATCCTAAGCTTAAGCATGTTGTATGGTGTCAGGAAGAGCCAATGAACCAGGGTGCCTGGTATTGCAGTCAGCATCACATGCGCAATGCGCTGCAGCGCCTGAGCCCCAAACTGAATCTTCAGTACGCCGGCCGTGATGCCTCCGCCGCCCCGGCAGCTGGACATATGTCAGTGCACATTGAAGAGCAGAAAAAACTTGTTAACGACGCGTTTGACATCTGACGAGCTACCGAACTAAGGAACTGTAATGTCTACTGAGATTAAAGCCCCCGTTTTCCCGGAGTCGGTCGCAGAAGGTACCGTCGCGACCTGGCATAAACAGCCTGGCGAAGCCTGTTCACGTGACGACCTGATTGTCGATATCGAAACCGATAAAGTGGTTCTTGAAGTTGTTGCGCCGGCTAACGGCGTCATTGAAGACATCCTCAAAGGTGAAGGCGACACCGTGGAAAGCGGTGAAGTTATCGGTAAATTCAAAGAAGGTGCTGTGGATGATTCCGGCTCCGCCGATAGCAAGAACAGTAAGGCCGATGCCGATGCCGATACCGATAAGGGCGAGGCCAAACCTGAGCAGAATGAAGATTCTGGCGACGCGATTCTTAGCCCAGCAGCACGCAAGCTGGCCGATGAGAACGACGTTGATCCGAGTGCAGTGAAAGGCACCGGAAAAGACGGTCGCGTCACGAAAGAAGACGTTCAGAGCCATGTGGATAAAGCCAAGTCCTCAGGTGGCTCCTCGAAGGCGGCGCCAGCAGCCATGCCTGAGGTGAATGTTGCTGCGGGCGAGCGCCCGGAAAAGCGAGTCCCCATGACTCGCCTGCGGGCCAGCATCGCCAAGCGACTGGTTAATGCACAGCAAACTGCCGCCATGCTGACGACCTTTAATGAGGTCGACATGGGCCCCATCATGGAGCTGCGCAAGCAATACCAAGAGAGCTTTGTGAAGCGTCACGATATCAAGCTGGGCTTTATGTCGTTCTTTGCCAAAGCCGCAACCGAAGCGCTGAAGCGTTTCCCCGCGGTTAACGCGTCTATCGACAGCAACGATATGGTGTATCACGGCTACCAGGATATCGGTGTCGCAGTGTCCACCGAACGAGGCTTGGTGGTTCCGGTCATTCGCGATGTGGATGCGTTGAGTTTGGCAGACATCGAGAAACAGATTGTTGAGTACGGCACCAAAGCAAAAGGTGGCAAACTTTCAATTGAAGATATGACCGGTGGTACCTTTACTATTACCAACGGTGGTATTTTTGGATCGCTTATCTCTACACCGATCCTTAACCCGCCGCAAACAGCTATTCTGGGTATGCACAAAATCCAGGAACGCCCGATGGCGGTAAATGGCAAGGTGGAGATTCGTCCGATGATGTACCTTGCGCTGTCCTATGACCACCGCATGGTCGATGGCAAGGAGGCGGTGCAGTTCCTTGTGACCATCAAGGAAATGCTCGAGGACCCGGCGCGTATTCTGCTGGACGTGTGAGCTGACACTTAACGAATCGGAAAACAGGATTAACTATGTCTGATAAGTACGACGTAATCGTCATTGGCTCTGGCCCGGGTGGCTATGTTGCCGCCATAAAAGCTGCTCAGCTTGGCCTCAAAACCGCATGTGTCGAGTCGTGGACTTCCATCGATGGTAAAAGCCAGGTGCTTGGTGGTACTTGCTTGAACGTGGGCTGTATTCCATCCAAAGCATTGCTGGAAATTTCTCACAAGTTTGAGGAAGCGAGCCACGACTATGAGATGCAGGGCATCATCGCCAAGGATGTCAAAATCGACATCGCTAAAATGATGGAGCGCAAGAGTGGCATTGTTAAACAGCTGACCGGTGGTATTGCCGGATTGTTTAAAGCTAACGGCGTAACTTCTATTTATGGTCACGGCAAGCTACTGGCGAACCGCCAGGTTGAAGTCACCGATAAAGACGGTAAGACAAAGACCTACGAAGCCGATAACGTAATCATCGCCAGCGGTTCCAAGCCTATCGAGATTCCCCCCGCACCCATGACGGAAGGGTATATTTTTGATTCGGAAGGCGCATTGGAATTTGATGAAGTTCCCAAGCGTCTTGGTGTTATCGGTGCCGGTGTTATCGGCCTTGAGTTGGGCAGCGTATGGGCGCGGCTGGGCTCCGAAGTGACGGTACTTGAAGCTCAGGACACCTTCCTGCCGGCAGTGGATCAACAGATTGCCAAAGATGCTCTGAAGCACTTCCGTAAGCAGGGCCTGGATATCGTAATGGGCGGCCGTGTAACCGGCGCAGAGGTCAAGCGCAAGCTGGTCAACGTGAGCTACGAAGACAGCAAGGGCAAACAGGAACTAAAAGTCGACAAGTTGATTGTTGCGGTTGGCCGCCGGCCATACACCGACAATCTACTGGCAGCGGATTCTGGCGTTAACCTGGATGAGCGTGGTTTTATCTTCGTTGATGACCAGTGCAAAACCGAGGCGCCGGGCGTCTGGGCCGTTGGCGACGTGGTACGTGGCCCGATGCTGGCGCACAAAGCTTCGGAAGAGGGCGTTATGGTTGCGGAGCGTATTGCCGGCCAGAAACCCCAAGTGAACTATGACTGCATTCCTAATGTTATCTACACATCGCCAGAAGTGGCCTGGGTAGGTAAAACCGAAGAGCAGCTCAAGAAAGAAGGTGAGGCTTATAAGGTTGGCACCTTCCCGTTTGCGGCTAACGGCCGCGCGATGGCGGCAAACTCCGCCTCTGGCATGGTGAAAATTATTGCCGACGAGAAGACTGACCGAATTCTTGGCTTCCACGTTGTAGGCCCACAAGCATCAGAAACCGTTGCTCAGGGTGTTATTGCCATGGAATTTGGCTCCAGTGCAGAAGATCTGGCGCTGACCTGTTTTGCACACCCAACTCTGTCCGAGTCTGTGCACGAGGCAGCACTGGCCGTTAACGGTGGCGCGATTCATATCGCGAACCGTCGCAAAAAGAAGTAACGCAAACCAGGAAGCAGGGGCGCCCGTGATGGCGCCCCTTTACCATAAAAACAGCTGATTTCCGGTTGCGATCATGGCGAGCTAAGGTGTGACCCCCTGCTCGCCGAGCCGAATTCGCAGTAAAGATTCCCCTTATGGGGAGTCGCGGGTTCACTTTCCGTACGTGGTTATCCTCCATCAAAAAGTGGGACACTAACTATGAATTTGCACGAATATCAGGGCAAACAGCTTTTCGCTGAATATGGCTTGCCTGTATCACAAGGCATTGCCTGCGACACCGCCGATGAAGCAGTCGCAGCTGCAGAAAAAATTGGCGGCGATAGCTGGGTTGTTAAGGCTCAGGTTCACGCTGGTGGTCGCGGTAAAGCCGGCGGTGTAAAGCTGGTTAAGAGCACCGACGACATCCGCGCATTCGCGGAACAGTGGTTGGGTAAGAAGCTGGTTACCTTCCAAACCGACGAGCACGGCCAGCCGGTCAGCAAAATTCTAGTTGAATCTCTGACGGATATCGATCAGGAACTGTATCTGGGCGCGGTTGTCGACCGTGGCTCTCGCCGTATCGTATTCATGGCGTCCACCGAAGGTGGTGTTGAAATTGAAACGGTTGCGGAAGAAACTCCAGAGAAAATCCTGAGAGCCGAAATTGATCCGTTGGTAGGCGCACAGCCATACCAAGGTCGCGATTTGGCGTTTCAACTTGGCCTGGAAGGCAAGCAGATTGGTCAGTTCGCCAAGATCTTCATGGGCCTGGCGAAACTGTTTGAAGACTATGATCTGGCGCTGATGGAAATCAACCCGCTGGTTATCACTCCGGCCGGCGATCTGCACTGCCTAGATGCCAAGATCGGTGTCGACGGCAACGCTCTGTACCGTCAGAAGAAGCTGCAGGAAATGCGCGATCCTTCACAAGAAGATGCTCGTGAAGCGGAAGCCGCAGCCTGGGAACTGAATTATGTTGCGCTTGAAGGCAACATCGGCTGCATGGTGAACGGTGCTGGCCTGGCCATGGGTACCATGGACATCATCAAGCTTTCCGGTGGCCGCCCGGCCAACTTTTTGGACGTTGGCGGCGGTGCGACCAAAGAGCGCGTATCCGAAGCGTTCAAGATCATTTTGTCTGACGACAACGTACAGGCCGTTCTGGTGAACATCTTTGGTGGTATCGTTCGTTGCGACATGATCGCCGAGGGCATCATTGGTGCGGTTAAGGAAGTGGGCGTCAAGGTTCCCGTGGTTGTGCGCCTCGAAGGCAACAACGCTGAGAAGGGCATCAAGGTACTCGCCGAAAGTGGCCTGAACATTATCGCCGCCACAAGTCTGGCGAATGCTGCAGAGCAAGTCGTTAAAGCCGCAGGGGGTAAATAATGAGCATCCTGATCAATAAAGACACCAAGGTTATCTGCCAAGGTTTCACCGGCGCACAGGGTACATTCCACTCTGAGCAGGCTATCGAATACGGCACCAAAATGGTTGGTGGCGTTAGCCCTGGTAAAGGCGGTACCGAGCATCTTGGCCTGCCGGTGTTCAACACCGTACGTGAAGCTGTAGAAAAGACCGGTGCTCAGGCAACCGTTATCTATGTTCCGGCTCCATTTTGTAAAGATGCCATCATTGAAGCAGCGGATGCCGGCCTTGAGCTAATCGTATGCATCACTGAAGGTATTCCGACCATCGACATGCTGTACGCCAAAGAATACGTTGATCGTAAAGGCGTTCGCATGATCGGGCCTAACTGCCCAGGTGTTATCACCCCGGGTGAGTGCAAGATTGGCATCATGCCAGGCCACATTCACAAGCCAGGCAAGGTCGGTATTGTGTCTCGTTCGGGCACCCTGACTTACGAAGCAGTCAAGCAGACTACAGATTTCGGCTACGGTCAGTCTACCTGTGTAGGTATTGGTGGCGACCCGATTCCGGGATCCAGCTTCATCGATATTCTCCAGCTTCTGCAGGACGATCCGCAAACAGAAGCCATCGTAATGATTGGTGAAATTGGTGGTACCGCTGAAGAAGAAGCGGCTGCATTCATTAAAGAGAACGTTACTAAGCCTGTGGTTTCCTACATTGCCGGTGTTACAGCACCTCCAGGCAAGCGTATGGGCCACGCCGGTGCGATTATCTCCGGTGGTAAGGGCACAGCCGACGAAAAGTTTGCTGCTCTGAACGACGCTGGTGTGAAAACCGTGCGCAGTTTGGCTGAAATTGGCAAGGCTCTGAAGGAAGTAACCGGCTGGTAAGTTGGTTTCTTCCAAAAAAACCCCCGTTCTGTTCTGCAGAGCGGGGGTTTTTTATTTATAATGCCAGGTCGTCTGATCTACTATGGGCGAATCCCATTCAAAAGAAGGAGTTTGTGCTTTGAGTTCAGTAGATTCCCAGCAACGGGTTTTGTCCGGTATGCGTCCGACCGGCAAGCTTCACCTTGGTCATTACCATGGTGTGCTAAAAAACTGGGTGAAACTCCAGCACGAATTTGAGTGCTTCTTCTTTATCGCCGATTGGCATGCCCTGACTACGCAATACGACGATCCTTCCGGTATCGAGCAAAGCGTCTCGGATATGGTAATTGATTGGCTGGCGGCAGGGGTTAATCCCGGCTCGTCCACCATGTTTATCCAGTCGCAGGTGCCCGAGCATGCGGAGCTACACCTGCTGCTGTCCATGATTACGCCACTGGGCTGGTTGGAGCGTATTCCCACCTATAAGGATCAGCAGGAAAAGTTGCGTGAAAAAGACTTGGCGACCTATGGATTTCTGGGCTATCCGCTGCTGCAAACCGCCGACATACTTATGTATCGCGCGGGCAAAGTACCGGTGGGTGCGGACCAAGTATCTCACGTTGAATTTACCCGTGAAATTGCCCGCCGATTCAATCATATCTACGGACGCGAAACGGGGTTTGAAGAGCAGGCGGAGTCGGCCATCGTCAAGATGGGCAAGAAAAACGCCAAACTTTATCGCACTCTCAAAAAGCGATATCAGGAAGGGGGTGACCTAGAGGCTTTGGATACAGCTCGCGCCTTGCTCATGGAACAACAAAACATTTCTCTTGGCGATCGCGAGCGCCTGTACGGGTTTATTGAAGGCGGCGGTAAGGTTATTTTGCCAGAGCCCCAGCCATTGCTGACGCCGGAATCCAAGATGCCAGGGTTGGACGGGCAGAAAATGTCCAAGTCCTATAACAACTACATTGGTCTGCGGGAAGAGCCGGACAGCGTGGCACAGAAAGTCCGCACCATGCAGACCGACCCTCAGCGAGTTCGGCGTACAGACCCGGGCGAGCCTGAGAAGTGCCCGGTGTGGGGCCTGCACAAAGTGTATTCTGATGAGGCAACAAAAGAGTGGGTTCAGGTGGGCTGCCGCAGCGCCGGTATCGGCTGCCTCGAGTGCAAAGCGCCGCTGATTGAATCCATTATTGAAGAGCAGCGGCCATTGCGTGAGCGAGCTAAAGAGTACGAAGGCAACCCAGATCTTGTGCAGTCGATTCTGCAAGAAGGGCGTGAGCATGCCCGTGATGCAGCCCGCGATACACTTGAGGAAGTCCGTGCGGCCATAGGCCTGAGCTATCGCTAAGCCCAAACCACCGCCACTGGCACGGGTATCTGGAAAGCCACTGATTGATCTTCCCAGCGACTTGTATATTCCGCCGGATGCCCTTGCGGTGTTTCTTGAGGCCTTTGAAGGCCCTCTTGATCTTTTGCTTTACCTTATTCGACGCCAGAATATGGACATTCTGGATATAGACGTAAGCGACATCACCCGGCAGTACATGGACTACATTGGAGCCGTTGAAGCTATGCGCTTTGATCTGGCTGCAGAATACCTAGTGATGGCGGCTACGTTGGCAGAAATCAAATCTCGTATGCTACTGCCGAGGCAGGAGAGTGATGAAGAAGAAGAGGTGGATCCAAGAGCAGAGTTGATTCGCCGGCTGCAACAATATGAGCGCTTCAAGCAGGCCGCAGAAGACATTGATGCGTTGCCACGGATGGAGCGAGACACTTTGCCTGTATCCGCTGCTCTGCCGCAGCTAGCGTCAAATCAGCCCCATCCGGATGTCGATCTGCAGGATATGCTGCTTGCGCTTCAGGGTGTACTGAAGCGGGCCGACCTTTTTGTCAGTCATCATGTTGAAAAAGAAAGGTTGTCCACCCGGGAACGGATGTCAGCCATTCTGTCGGTATTGCAGGGTGATCAGTTTGTTGCCTTTCAGAGCTTGTTTACCGAAGAAGAAGGGCGGCTTGGGGTAGTGGTCACGTTTTTGGCAACGCTGGAACTTGTAAAAGAGCAGTTGATTGAATTAGTGCAGACAGACGTCCTAGGTTCGATTCACGTGCGCGCGCGGGCAGCCCGATAGAACACTCCGCACTGTAAAAACGTAGAGTTATCATGAGCGAAGAGCACCTTTCGAGAATTCAGGCTATTACCGAAGCAGCGTTGCTTGCAGCGGGAAGACCCCTCACTCTTGATCAGCTTCGGGAACTGTTTGCCGAGGATGATCGCCCAGCCCGGCAGGTTATGGAGCATGTAATGGTGCTTCTTGGCAAAGCGTGTGAGGGGCGTGGATTCGAGCTGCGTAAAGTGGCCAGTGGTTACCGCCTGCAGGTTCGAGAGGAGTTTGCTCCCTGGGTCAGCCGTCTGTTTGAGGAGAAGCCTCAGAGGTATTCCCGGGCTCTGCTGGAAACCCTTGCTTTGATTGCCTACCGACAGCCCATAACCCGCGGCGAAATCGAAGACGTTCGGGGTGTTACGGTAAGCAGCAATATCATTCGTACATTACTTGAGCGAGAGTGGGTAAGTGTCGTGGGGCACCGGGATGTTCCCGGCAGGCCTGCTATGTATGCGACAACCCGGCAGTTTCTCGACTATTTCAATCTTTCTGGTCTGGGTCAGTTGCCGCCGTTATCCGAGATCCGGGATTTGGACGAAATAGGCCGGGAAATCGAAAAGAACATTCAGGCCAAGATTAAGTTTGACTCCGCACCGGCAGAGCCCGTGGACGATAGCCCGCCAGACCAGACAATTCACTGATACCATTCGGGTATCAGTCAGCGACTAAGGATTATTTTCATGGCGTCAGAACGCCCCGGAAAAAAAGTAAAACCGGCCGCAGATACGGCCACTAACGAAGGCCCGGAGCGAATTCAGAAACTCCTCGCCCGTGCCGGTATTGGCTCACGCCGGGAAATTGAAGGCTGGATGGACTCAGGGCGCCTTACGGTAAATGGCGATCCTGCGGCACCGGGCCAGAAGGCAACGGTGGATGATCGTTTTGAGCTGGGTGGAAAGCGACTAGACGTTGCCGGGGCGGCTGTTACGGTGCGACGGGTTCTGATCTATAACAAGCCCGAAGGTGAGCTATCCACCCGTAAAGATCCCGAGGGTCGACCCACCGTCTTCGACCGCCTGCCAAGGCTTAGGGATACCCGTTGGATCTCGATCGGCCGGCTGGACATCAACACCACAGGGCTTGTGCTTTTCACAACCGATGGTGAGCTGGCCAACCGCCTGATGCACCCGTCTAGTCAAATTGACCGTGAATACGCTGTCAGGGTATTTGGCGAGGTTGATGACGCCATGATTGCGCGCCTGATGGCGGGCGTGCTGCTTGAAGACGGCATGGCCAAGTTCAGCGACCTTAGCCCGGCGGGCGGTAGCGGAATAAATCGCTGGTTCCACGTTACGCTTCTGGAAGGTCGTAACCGTGAGGTTCGGCGTTTGTGGGAGTCTCAAGGGGTGCGCGTAAGCCGCTTGAAGCGGGTGCGTTATGGGCCGATTTTCCTACCTAGCAGGTTGACACTCGGTAAGTGGGAAGAGTTAGATCAAAAGGCAGTGGATACCCTTAGCTCAACGGTCGGGCTCGAATCAGTTGATATACCGCAGAAAACCCCGGACGAAAAGGCTGCACATGAGCGGCAGAGAAGAAAAAGCCCAGGGAGTGGCGCCAGAAAAGCTGGGAGCCGGCGCTGGGATGTGAGTGATACCAAGCCTGCACGCAGCGGTGGCTCTGATAAATCCCGTGGTGGCTCTGACAAACCTCGCGATGGTGCCGGCAAGCCAAAAAAAGGGGCGCCTGGCAGACCCCGCAAGGCTCATTCTGACAAGTAAGGCGCAGAAAGGTTAGAAAGCGGATAGCCTGATTGCAATTTTGGGCAGGCTATTCAGCCGATGCTTGCAAACACCTTGGTGCAGTTCCTGCCTTGGTCTTTCGCTCTATAAAGCGCCTCGTCAGCGCGGGTTATCCACTGATTTGCGACTTCTTCTGCCAAGTGCCGGGCGACGCCGCAGCTGATGGTTACGGACAGTTCAGTGCCGCCGCAGTCGACTCTAATGTTGGCAACAGCGTTGCGTACCCGGTCGGCTACATCTCGTGCTTCCTGCTCGCCTGTATGGGGGAGCAAAACTGCAAACTCTTCTCCGCCAAACCGGTAAACGCTGTCGGAGTTTCTGATCGCGCGTTCGATAGCCTCCGCGGTCAGCCGCAACAGATGATCACCCACCACATGCCCGTGTTGGTCGTTCACCGCTTTGAAATGATCCAAGTCGCAAAGAATCAGCGAATATTCCTCCCCATGACGGTCTGAAAGTAGGCTTGCCCGCTGGAGGTGCTCATCGAGTGCGCGCTTATTAGGGATAGAGGTCAGTGCATCGGTCAGTGCCGCTTGTTCAATGGTAATAAACTGGCAGGCGTTGCGTAGCGGGCAAATGGCTGCGCTGATGAGCATTTCAATGCCCTGTAGCTCATCGTCTGAAAATTTGTGCCGACGATTCAGTGTCAGGGTGCCGTAGCACACGCCTTCAAGGTTGAGCCGGTATTCACAGCGGTGGGGCCCGCCCATCCCGGTGACGTATACGAAATCCCGTTGTGCGATCTGATGACGATAGCTCAGGGAATCAAACGGAATAATGCTGGCCATTTCTTCGGCCAGAATGCCGAGCTGGGTTTCCAGCGAAAGGCTAGTGGAAAGGCGGCGCGTAAGCTTTGTAAGGGGGTCGGGAGCGTTTGACCACCCTTGGTAGGCCTGCCGCAAGGCTGCCAGATCTTTTAGCTGAGTGGTGCTTCGCTTTATCGATGGTATGTTTTTCACTACGGCTCACTCGCTGGCAGAATTTATCAATGCTTTGCGAATGCGATGCATTTTTCGTGCCTGTCATATTTATATCGATATAGGTCAAACTATTAGGAGTGCATGCTGATGTAGTTTGATAGAGGTTTTAGGTGACTTTGGGTCGAACGTCAAGAAAACGGCAAGCTTCTTCCGGCGGATACGCACACTGGCATAAAATGCCCGTTTGAGGGGGTGGGGATGAAGAGCCCCTGTGGTAAGCTCTCGGGCTTATATCCGCACCAATATTCAGACGTGAGCAGCATTTTGTATGACGTTTCAGGCCCCAGAAAGTCTTTCCGAACAAATTGCCCAGCATTTGGGCCAGCGGATTGTTACGCGGGAACTGAAGCCTGGAAGTCGCATTCAGGAGCTTAAGGTTTCGGGTGATCTCAACGTTAGCAGGGGCTCTGTCCGTGAAGCCTTGCTCATTCTCGAGCGTAGGCACTTGGTTGAGATTTTCCCCCGCCGGGGTGCTGTCGTTTCAAGCTTGACGGTGGCCAGTGTTAACAACCTCTATGACATTTACATCGATTTGCTCTGCATGCTCGGGCGCAAAGTTATCGAACGCTGGAGCGGTGACGAACTGGGCGGTGTTATGAGGCGAGTCCGGGAAGTTGAGGCCGTTATTCAGGCGGTGAATTCAACCGGGCCAGATGCTGCTGAGAAAGTGATCGATGCGGGCTTCGGGGTAATGCGTTATGCCTACGAGCTGGTAGAGAACCCGTTTCTTGAAGAAACCCTGGAAAACTTCAGGCCAGCAATCAGTCGTACCTATTTTGTTGCTCTTGAGAATTTTCGAGAAGGCATTGGGCAGACTGCGATATTCTTCCAGCGCCTTGGCGAGGCCGCACTGAGTGGCGACGCCGAGCGTTTGCAATCCGCAATACAGGCTTTCGGTGAACATCAGCGCCAGCAGATATTGAGCATTCTCAGGGAGGAGGAGAGCGCGTGACATGCGCCTGAAGTCCATCAAACTTGCCGGGTTCAAATCTTTTGTCGACCCGACAACGGTTCCATTCCCCACCAATATGACGGCGGTGGTTGGCCCCAATGGTTGCGGTAAGTCCAACATCATCGATGCTGTCCGCTGGGTGATGGGGGAGAGCTCCGCCAAGTACCTGCGCGGCGAATCCATGACCGATGTTATTTTCAATGGTTCCACCGCCCGCAAGCCGGTGGGCCAGGCGACTATCGAGCTGATATTTGATAACACCGATGGGTCTGCACCGGGAGAATTCGTCCGCTTTAACGAAATATCAGTGCGCCGCCGAGTGTCCCGCGAAGGCCAGTCTGAGTACTTCCTCAACGGTTCCAAGTGCCGTCGCCGAGATATTACTGACCTGTTTCTGGGCACAGGTCTCGGCCCCCGAAGCTATGCCATTATCGAACAGGGCATGATTTCACGGCTGATCGAGTCTAAGCCAGAAGAGCTGCGAGTTTACATTGAAGAGGCAGCCGGCATATCGAAATACAAGGAGCGTCGTCGGGAAACGGAAAACCGAATGCGTCGCACCCAGGAAAACCTTGAGCGACTCACCGATCTTCGTGAAGAACTGGGTCGCCAGTTGCAGCACCTTGAGCGTCAGGCGGCTGCTGCGGAAAAATACAAATCTTACAAACACGACGAGCGCCAGAAAAAAGCAGAACTAACGGTGCTGCGCTGGCGGGCTCTGGATAACGATCTACAAACGTGGCGCGACAGAATCCGTGACACGGAACTGGAGCTTGAGAAGCAGCTTACCGGCCGCATCAGCCTTGAAACGTCCCTCGAATCCCTGCGTGATAGCCATCATGAACGTACGGAACACTTTAACCGTGCCCAGGCCCGCTATTACGAAGCCGGCGCGGATATAGCCCGTATTGAGCAGAGCCTTGAGCATCAGCGCGAACGCAGTCGGCAGACCGCTGCGGAGTTAGACCAGGCCATGGCCAATCAGCGAGAGCTCGCGCGGGAACTGAGCCAAGACGAAGACAAATTGGCCACGATCCGCGAAGAGTTAAACATGATTGAGCCGGAGCAGGAAGCTCTGGCTATCCGTTCTGATGAATCCGGAGAGAAACTGCAGCAGGCGGAAGACGCAATGAACGAGTGGCAGCAGCGCTGGGAAGAGTTTAGCTCACGCTCTGCTGACGCTCGCCGTGAGGCGGAACTTGCACAATCTCGAATCCGCTCCCTAGAAGAAGCTATAGAGCAGCTGTTGACGCGGCAGCGAAAGCTTCACGATGAGCAAGCACAGCTTGACGGACAGGTTGATCGCGTTGGGCTTGAGGCGTTCCTGGAGCAGCAAGAAGCGCTGGAATTACAGCGAGAAGAAGCGGCGGAACGTATTGACGCAGTACAGGACGAGCTCCACGATGCCCGCCATAGCCAGCGAAATACCGAACAGGGCCTGGCCGCCGCTCGACAGCGAGGGCAAAGCCTGCAAGCCGCATTGGAATCCCAGCAGTCTTTACTTGATGAGCAAATGGGCGGGCAAGATGACACGTTACAGACATGGCTTGCGGCGCATGAACTAGGCAATTTGCCCCGGATTGCGGGCAAACTTCACATAGACGATGGCTGGGAGTTTGCGCTGGAACAGATCATTGGGCGATTCAGTCAGGGCTTGTTGCTGCCCGATATCGATTCGTTGTCCCAGGCTTTACAGGGCGCGCCGAAAGGCCTTGCGGTTATTCAGCCCGGCTCTGGCGGCGGGGCGCCTGCTCAGGGTTTGGCAGCGAAAGTTAATGGAATGCCGTCTGTAAATGCCATGTTGGTGGGTATCGATACTGCGGAAACCCTTGGTGGTGCCTTGTCGCAGCGGGCTAAGCTTGCGGAAGGCCGCAGTATTATCACCCGTGAAGGTGTTTGGGTGGCTCGTGACTGGGTGCTGATGCCAGATTCTGATGCCGGTCAGATTGGTGTTATTGAGCGGCAGAAAAAAGTTGACGAGCTAGCAAGCCACTTGGCGCAAGCTGAGCAGGCCCTGGAGGAAGTGAGTGCGCGTTATGAGGCCCTGCAGGAGCGTACTGAAAGGGCGGAAGCTGCAAGGGATGGTGCCCAAGCACGGCTGAGCGAAACAGACCGTGAGCTTAGCCTGGTGGTCTCTAAAGTTAGTGGGCTACGCGCCCGTGCCGAACAGATCGATGCACGCCTCGCACGCATTCACGAGGACGTGTCTGATGTAGCCCTGAACCTGGAAAGCCAGCAGGAAAACCTCGGCATTGCCCGTGAAGAATGGCAACAGGCGCTGGCCCTGACGGAAGATAGCGACGACGAAAAAGAGCGCCTGCTTGAGCAGCGTGACCTGCTTCGGGAAAAGCTGGATGACCTGCGACAGGAAGCCCGCCACGACCGAGATCATGCCCATCAGCTGCAATTACAACTGCAAACGCTCAGCAGTCAACGGGATGGTTTGGGCCAGACCATCGACCGAATGCAAATGCAGAAAGAGCGTCTGGAGGAGCGCCTGGAAATGCTCAGGGAGTCCTGGGAAAGTGCCGAAGAGCCCATGGAAGACCTGCAGATGCAGCTTGAAGGGCTGCTGGATCGCCGGCTTGCCGAGGAAGAAAAGCTTGGTGTAGCGCGTGATGCACTGGAAGAAATTGATCGCGAAGTGCGGGAAAAAGAGCAGGGCAGAAGCGGTACAGATCACCGAATTCAGGACGTCCGCTCTAAGCTGGAAAAGCTGAAGATGGAGTCCCAAGCACTGGAGATCCGCTCAGGAAATTATATCGAGCAGTTAGAGGAGCTGGATGTAAAGCTTCAGGACATACTGTCGCAGTTGCCCGAGAAGGCAAACCAAGACGAATGGGCAGCAGAACTTGACCGAGTCGGCAGCCGTATTCAGCGCCTTGGGGCGATCAACCTAGCGGCGATTGACGAGTACCAGGTTCAGAGCGAACGCAAAACCTATCTCGACAGCCAACATGACGACTTAACCGAAGCGCTGGAAATTCTAGATACCGCCATCCGAAAAATCGATCGAGAAACCCGCCAGCGCTTCAAGGAAACCTTTGATCAAGTAAATGGAGGCCTTCAAACTCTGTTTCCAAAAGTATTTGGCGGCGGCAACGCCTATCTGGCACTCACCGGCGAAGACCTTCTAGAGACGGGTGTGACAATCATGGCGCGCCCGCCAGGCAAGAAAAACAGTACAATTCATCTGCTTTCGGGTGGCGAAAAAGCATTAACTGCCATTGCCTTGGTGTTCTCCATTTTCCAACTCAACCCCGCGCCTTTCTGTATGCTGGATGAAGTTGATGCGCCCTTGGACGATGCAAACGTTGGCCGCTATGCCAATCTGGTCAAGGAAATGTCGAACCAGGTTCAGTTTATCTACATAACCCACAACAAGATTGCCATGGAAATGGCCGATCAACTTATGGGTGTTACCATGCACGAACCAGGTTGCTCCCGCCTGGTCACCGTGGATGTAGAGGAGGCGGTTGCACTGGTGGAAGCCTGAAAAACGGCCTGACCAAAATTCCGACAACAATGACAAAAAGGCCATGTGACATGGCTTTGCGTTGTATTCATTACGCGCTTTTTTTAAAGTAGCAGCCAGAGCACTTTATTCGCTCCCGGATCCGATCTGCAAACAGGACAGCAGCACTATGTCACTTAGGGAATGGTTAATTGCCATCGGCACCCTGGTTATCATCGGCATCGTTATTGATGGTTTAAGGCGCATGCGCCGCGCCCGGAAGGAATCTATTGCGATTTCTTCCGGCATGGGCGCCGATAACCTGAAAGCATCTCCGCTGGATGAATATCATAACCCCGAGCTACCGAGCGGGGGCGCGAGGGCTATTTCAAACGATACGCTTGAGAAGCGGGGATACGTGCGACGTGAAAAATCATCGCGCTCCAAAGTTACGCAACAAAAGCCGACACGGCCCGTTCGTGAAACTCTGCGGGACAATACCTCTTCGCCTGCAGAGAATCCTGCGCACGCAGAGCCCGCGCAGGATAAAAACGAAGAGTGGGCACACGAAAGCAGTGAAGCATCTGGCTTTTCGTCCATAGAGCAAGAAGATACGGCTCGCCGCGAGCCTAAAAGCCCTGACCCCGCGCTGCCTTTGGCTGGAGCTAACCGTCCGGAAGCTCGCGAGGTTATCGTGATTAACGTGCTAGCGCCTCAGGGGAAGGATTTCAGCGGAACGGCTTTGCAGAAGTTGTTTGAAGCGTGCGGCTTGGTTCATGGCGATATGGATATTTATCACCGCCATGAGGCAGAAGATACCATCAGCCCAGTGCAGTTCAGCGTAGCGAATGCGGTGGAGCCGGGAACCTTCACGCCTAACAACGTAGCTGCCATGACGACGCCAGGCATCAGCTTTTTCATGAGTATGCCGGGGCCAACCAGTGCGTTGCAGGCCTTTAATTTTATGCTTGAAACCGCCCAGTGCGTTGTTCGTAATCTTGGTGGCGATCTTAAAGATGAGCGTCGCAGCGTGATGACCGCGCAGACAATTGAGCACTGTCGGCAACGCATCCGCGAGTATGAACGCAAGCAGCGGTCGCCACGTCACTGAGCCGGCCGGGGTCAGAACGAAACGAACAATGCCCGGATAACTCCGGGCATTTTTTTGATAGCCAAGAGCACGAATTTATGATCAAGCCTTCACCGGATGATATCAAGCGGGTAGAGGAACTGCGGTCGGCCCTTGATGAGCATAATTACCGGTATTACGTGCTGGACGATCCCGGTATTCCGGATGCGGAATATGACCGCTTATTCCGAGAATTGCAGAAGCTTGAGACCGACAACCCGGAGTTGGCATCGGATGATTCGCCAACCAAGCGGGTAGGGAGCAAAACTGAGACCAGCTTTGAAGAGGTAGTCCACCGCTTGCCCATGCTGTCCCTGGATAACGCATTCAGCGAAGACGAGCTGCGCGACTTTGATCGCCGGGTAAGAGAGAGGCTCGGCGGTGATAACGACGTTGAGTACGTGTGTGAGCCGAAGCTGGATGGGCTGGCTGTCAGTCTGCATTATGAGCAAGGTTCCCTTATTCGAGCGGCGACCCGTGGTGATGGTTATGCCGGGGAGGATATCACGGCAAATATCCGCACCGTCCCATCGGTTCCGCTGCGGTTACGAGGCAGCGGTATTCCGGATCTGGTGGAGGTTCGCGGAGAGGTCTATATGCCGAAAGCCGGATTCGAGGCGCTAAATAGCCGGCTGACAGATCAGGGCGAAAAAACCTTCGTAAACCCCCGGAACGCAGCTGCCGGCAGCCTGCGCCAGAAAAAATCCAAGATCACCGCAAAGCGGCCTCTGGAAATGTGCGCCTATAGCGTCGCGGTTATCGACGAAAGCCAGTTGCCGGATACGCAATGGGAGAGCCTCCAGCAAGTCCAACGCTGGGGGTTCCGGATTAACCCTGAAATGCGCAAGGCCCAGGGTGCTAGCGAATGCCTCTCGGCTTATGAAGAATTGATGCACAAGCGCGATGCACTGCCGTATGAGATTGATGGCATCGTGTTCAAAGTAAACCGGTTGGATTATCAGAAATCACTTGGGTTTGTGTCTCGTGCACCGCGCTGGGCAATTGCTCAAAAATTTCCCGCTCAAGAAGAACTCACGGTTATTGAAGACGTGGAGTTTCAAGTGGGGCGCACGGGAGCCGTTACACCCGTTGCGCGGCTCAAGCCGGTGTTTGTGGGTGGAGTAACGGTGAGCAATGCCACGCTCCATAACATGGATGAGATTCGCCGTCTCGACGTGCATATCGGCGACACGGTATTTATCCGCAGGGCCGGCGACGTTATCCCGAAAGTCGTGAAGGTGGTTACCCAAAAGCGGCCAGACAACGCAAAAACGGTAGAACTACCGAAACAGTGTCCGGTTTGCGACTCCGATGTTATTCAGATAGAAGGCGAAGTGGTTGCCCGTTGTTCCGGCGGCCTGTTTTGTCCGGCCCAGCGAAAAGAAGCGATTCGCCACTATGCCTCGAGAAAAGCATTGGATATCGAGGGCTTAGGTGATAAGTGGATTGATATTCTGGTTGATCAAGGCATGGTGAAAACCGTTGCGGACATCTATCACCTGACCACTAAGGATTTAACCCGTCTTGACCGCATGGGTGAAAAGTCGGCCAGTAACCTGGTCGCGGCCATTGATGGCGCCCGACAACCAGTGCTTTGGCGCTTTCTCTATGCGCTGGGTGTTCGCGAAGTGGGTGAGGCAACGGCAAAATCCCTCGCATCGCATTTCGGAACCTTAGAGGCTGTGGCAGAGGCAGATGAGGAATCACTCATAGCTGTACAGGACGTTGGGCCGATCGTTGCTGGCCATATTCGTCGTTTTTTCGAACAACCCCATAACTGTGAAACCCTCGACGCCCTGCGTGAAGCCGGCGTGAAGTGGCAGGAAGAGGAGGTTACCGCTAGCGCGAAGCCGCTTCAGGGCCAGACCTGGGTGCTTACAGGCACTTTGTCAGAACTAACACGGGATGAAGCCCGAGAAAAGCTGGAAGCGCTCGGGGCAAAAGTAGCGGGTAGCGTTTCGAAGAAAACAGCCTGTGTTGTGGCGGGTGAGGCCGCCGGGTCCAAGTTGGTGAAGGCAGAGCAGCTCGGCGTGCAGGTGCTTGATGAAACAGGTTTGCTGGATATGTTGAAGAAGCATGAGCAGTTGTAAGCACTCGCGTCACAGTTTGCAGGAATCCAAGCCCGCGGGACTGTGGCCGGCCGGTGAATCTGAGAACTCGCGCAGATACCCCGTTTCCGAAACTGGCTAACATGGTGTTGTTCTGTAACGGTGTGTAAATCGCTGGCTCGAACCCGCGTGCACGCACTGCCATAACAACAACGTTTTGAAACGGATTTTTCCATGCGCGCCGAGTTGTTTCCCCGCACTGTCATCTCCATGCAGGTTGCTGCTGTATTGCTGCTTGTCGTTACTGCCTCAGGCTGTAAAACCGAGAAAGATCCGGATCAGCCAACCATTCTGGGCATTCCACCGACGACTGCCTATTTGGGTGTGGAGTATTACTACAACTTTGGTGCATACGGCGGCGAAGACATACTCGACTACACGCTGACGAATACCCCTTCCTGGCTGGCCCTTGAAGATACCAGCAACAAAGCCCGGCAAGGCATTATCATGCGCGGTGTGCCTGGCCTCACGGGTGGTGCCCGCGGCGATGCCGATCTCGGTAAGCTAACAGGTATTAATTTGGTGAGCACCGATGGCCAAATGGCAGGTGCCCAGCCGTTCGATATTGAAGTGAAATACAATGCCCTGTCACTTGAAGCAGAAACGTTTACAGAAGGTGTCTCTCCGACCATTCCGGACACCCGTCGGGAGCGTTGTGAATTGCCGGATTTGGAGACGAAAGGGGAGCACAGCTTTACCATTAATACATACGATGACAATGGTGATGTCTCCGGTACCCGCGATCTTACCCTGCCTACCCGGCCGGTTTTCGCAAAAGTGATACTGGATCGGCCCTCAGTAACCCGAGTAGCCGTAGCGTTCGAACTAACATCAGATTACGACGCCTCTAGCTGCGATCCGGGGATTACAGGCCCTCATCAACGCTGCGATCACAGCCAGGCAAACGCTGGTGATGCCATTCCTGGTCAGGATATCGTGGCTCTTGGTAGCGCCAGTGACCCACTGTTGGAAGATCTTCCCTATTTGACCTATGAAGCCGATAACACCGGAGTCTATACGGGAGGTGTTATCACATTCGAGCCTGGAATTACCGAGTGCTATATTCGACTTGAAGTGGTTGATGACAGCTTTCCCGAGCCTACAGAGTCGGCACGTCTGGATCTGACGGAAGTACGTTCTGGCCTTGCAGGGCTGGGAGAAACCAATGGCGGCGTGCGTACCACACTGGTGATTGATGATAACGAGCCGACGGTAAGCCTGGAAACCATGCATGGTGGAACACGGGATACGCTGAATGTTGGTGGCTCCCGGACATACGTTGCGCGCCTGACTGGTGAGCGCGACGGAACAATCCGAGCCAAGCTGGGGCATTCGGAAGATTCCTCAGCCCGGCTCGGTACTGAGTTCAGTACAACCCTGCCGAATGATGAGCTCGAGTTTTTGGAGGGTACCGATGAGGTTAGATTTACGGTGAATATTGCTGATTCTGCCTCCTATTCTAACCCTGGCCCAGACGATCGTTTTATTCTGCTAAGCTTGAATTCGGTCTTTCAACTTGGCCGAGAAAACTACGCCCGGGCGGCGAGCGAGAGCATGCTCCGGGTTAGTATCAATGAGCTTACGTCTCCGTTGATTACAAACCCCGGCGGTGATTTTGTCGCAACCGATATGGCCGTGGGACATGCCGGCAGAATGTTTGTAGCCGGGTACGATAGCGCGGATAACGACAGGGTTCTGGTGCGACTATTCGATCAAAAGGGTGACTTGCTTCAGGGGCTTGAGGTATCGGCACCGGGAGACCAGTTGTCCGCGCCGGAGCCGGTGATCAGCTTGGCCAAGCGCCAAGTAACAAAGAACAACATCAAGAGCGACCGCTTTGAGCTTGTGGTGGCTTACAGCACAGATGCCGAAGCAAACGGCACGACAGGGCTGGGCGGCAAGGATGTTGTCAGTTCATTGTACTGGTACGACGAAACAAGTAACGCGGGTGAGTATGTTGAAACCTGGACGACTCGCACGGGCACTGCAGGCGACGATGTGGTTCGCTGGGCAGGCATCAACTCTGCAAGTGGTTTTGTTGTGATTGCCGGCGAGACTGATGGCGAATGGCCAGAACAAAAATCTGCAGGGGGGGTTGACAGTTTTCTGCAGCGTATAGATTCACTGGCTGATGGAAACGGTTTTATTGCAGAGTTGGCCTGGACGCGCCAGGCCGGATCTTCCGCAAATGACGAGGTTGCGGGTGGAGATGCCGAAGGTATAAGCCCGCTATTATTCGGGTCTGCCCAGGGCGCCGTTAACGGTGAGTCTTCATTGGGAGGGCAGGACGCGTATTTTTACGCCACGGCATCTGGAGACGGTAGCCTCACCGTAAATCAGCGCGGCACCGGTGCAGATGAGCATGTTACCAGCGGTGTAGTGGAAGGAAGCACCTTGTGGTTACTGGGCAACGGTAGTAATAAATACACGGTTACGCAGGTAGAAGAGGAAAACGAAGAGGAAGAGGGCAGCTTGAGCCTGACGAGCACGCCTATCTCTAGCGAAAGCGGTTTTGTACTCGGCTACACCATTGGCGGCGACGTTGTCCGGGCGTTCAATCTGAATGATGAAGGGGATGCGTCCACAGAGCAGTTCGCTGCACTAACCGGATTTTCCGGTGACTTGGTCGCTGCAGGCCTTACCGATGGCGACTTCACCGGCTCTGCCAGTACCAGCGGCAGCAGCTCCGCAATAATCGCTCGAATGTCACTGGTGCCCGAAGCGGAGCCAGACGAAGAAAGTGACGTATTCCGAAACCGGTGGCGCTACCAGCTCAATGCTGGTGACTCAGAGATCACACGACTCGCTAACTACCGGGATGACGAAATTGTAGCGCTGACACGCCAGGGTTCAAAGTGGGTGATATTGCTGTTCAGCCCCGAGGGTGTGTTGCTGACCCCTTAGTTGCTGACATCCTAAACACTGCCTTGCTGGCCATCGGCGCTGGCATACAACCGTAAATAGTCCGTGCTGGTGACGACACCCACGGGCTCATTATGAGAGTCCACAACTAGCGCGGCATTGAGCCGGTGCGCCAGCATCAGCCTAGCAAGCTGGTGAGCATCGGTTTCAGGAGAGGCCGTCAGAAATGCCGGTAACTCTATGTGAATCAGGCTCTGGCTCATGGCATCGCCTTGGTGCTCGTGAAGCCAGGCCAGAAGCCACTGTTGCGCTACGAGCCCGGCAACATGAGTGTCTGCGGTAACAACCAAGTGATTTGCGCCTTGCTCGGACATGGTGGTGATTGCTTCTGCGACAGTTGCGGAGGCGGGTAAGGTGTAAACTGCAGGGGTGAAAATAGAGGAGATCGGTAGATAAGGCCGCTGTTCCTTGCGTTCGCCGGCGGCGGCCGCTCCGTACTCTTCCAACGCGCGATGCCGGCCGGATTGCGCCGCTAGCTGAAACTCAGCATCCGTTGCTTCGCCACGCTCAGGGTTGATCGGTTGGCTCTCTGCCAGCTCGCTGACATTGCCCACGCGACGCCCCCGGAGTACGTCCGGTAATCTTGTCCCTATTGGACGGCCTGGTTCGCTAACAAAAATAGACACCTGTCTTACCCTCTGGAAAACAAACCTTTCATACAGCGTATCGGCGGGTGAGTGCAGATCATTAACAGTGATTGATTACGAAGACGCCACCTTTAGTTGTCGCATGCGCGCGGTCGTCAGCCTTTTTGCTAGGGATATCGGCAGGGCGCTAGGTTGCCCCGTTAACTGGTCCGCTACAAATTCCGCGAGCAGAGGCGCATAGGTGAGGCCCTTACTACCCATACCAGTCAAAAGATAAAGCCCTTCCACTTCTTGCCCCTCTATATCACAAAGCGGCCCGGCTACGGGCTGATAGTCATGGGTTGTGCAACGAAACCCAACGCGCCCCGCAAGCTGCCCCGGAAGATCCCCGGCGGCCATATCTTCTGAGAGGATGTTTGGCACCATTGATGAAAGCTCCCGGATATTCTCTCGGTGGCTCTCAGTTGTGGGGGCAGGCTCATCGCTGTGAAGATCAAACGTAGCGCCGATAACGGCTAGCCGTTCGCCCTGGAGGCCGTGGGCAGGGTTGAGATAGCGTGCGCCGCAAATCACAGCCTGAGGGCTGTTGATCAGGGGTTCAGGTAAGTGAGTGACCTGCCCACGAATAGCCTTGAAGCGGAAACTACCCGAGCCCGGGATCAATTGTGGGGTCAGGTGCCCGGCGCAGATAACCACTTGATCTGCGCGAATGTCCGGGTTGTCCGGGTCGGTTCCGGAAATATGCCATTCGCCCTCAGACGGCTCGATTTTCTCAACCGAGTAAGTGAGCACCTTGCGAATGCCCGAATGCTTCGCAAGGGATTTACAAAGTTTGCCGGGCTCCAGCCAACCGCAACCGGGAAACCATAAGCCACCGCTCATGAGGCTGGTGCCTGTAAGCGCTTCAGCTTCCTGCCGGGTGACCGGGTGCAGAAGGTCTTCGGGGTATTGGTTACGCTCAATAAACCGACGCTGGCGAGACTGTTCAGTGTCACTCCAAGCCAGTTGAATCAGGCCGGTTGGGTGCCAGTACTGGTCCCGATACGGGGCGTAATACCGCTGGCTGAACGTTAGTGAAGAGAGGGCGAGTTCGGTTTGATGGTTAAACTCCACGCCGAGTTTTACATACATGGCGCCCTGAAGATTGCCGGATGCGGCTGATGCGGGTTCATCTGCAGCATCTATTAGCGTAACGACATAGCCTCTGCGGGCAAGGTTGTTCGCGAGCAGGCACCCGGCAATGCCAGCCCCAATTAAAGCCACGGAGGGCACCGGCGCTTTAGACGCACCTGGCTTGCTGTGTTGGCAGACCTCGCTAATAGCAGGTTTTTGCCAGGTTTCAGGGGCTATAGCTGGCTCAAAACCGTTCAGTACCCAAGCATCGGCCTTAAAGCTCAGTGTGTTCCAGGCGTCGTGCATGTCACCAAAGAACAGTGTCAGGCGAACCCGGCCTCCGGCCAAAACAATGCGGTGGGTGCCTCGAACCAGTGGTGGGTAACTGGCAACCAGTTCCTCAGCTAGTTCCCCGAGCTCTGGCCACACCAAAAGCGCTTTTTTGAGATCCTGCGAGGTCAGCGGAAAACGTTCAGAGGCGACGAAATGAAGTGTCGCTGCGTGGGATGGGCCCCAGGCTAGCCAAGCTTGCCATGTGGCAAGAAAGCTTAGGCCTGAACCAAACCCGGCCTCTGCAACCACGAAAGAGCCTGCTTCAGAAACACAGGAGAAACGCGCGGGCAGATTGTTGTGTTCAATAAACGCGCAACGAAATTCTTCCAGCCCTTTCTTGCAGCTGAAATAGCCATCCCCGAATTGCTTGGATTCGGGAACGCCGTGGTGCCAGCTTATCTCCGCCGGCTCTATTGCTGGCGGAACAGTGGGGAGAGTCATTCTAGGTGCTCCGCCGTGTTCTTCTATTCCAGCAGGGTGACGCTTTCGATGATCACAGGGTTCACCGGCACGTCGGCCATGCCCCGAACACGAGCAGTTTTTACTTTAGCAATGGTATCCACCACGCCCATCCCTGCGGTTACCTTAGCGAAGACCGTGTAGCCTGCTCCGCGAACCCCGGCGTTCAAAAAATCGTTGTTTGCTACGTTGATGAAAAATTGGGACGTTGCAGAATCTGGGGCGTTGGTTCGTGCCATGGACACCGTACCACGGAGATTGGGCATGGTTGGTGAGGCTTCATTCTGGATGGGTGTGCGGGTTTCCTTGCGTGTCATCTCCTTAGTAAAACCACCGCCCTGAACCATAAAACCCGGAATAACCCGGTGATAAATTGTGCCGTCAAAAAAACCATCGCGGGCATATTGCAGGAAGTTCTCAACGGTTTTCGGGGCCACATCAGGGCGAAGTTGCAGTTCGATGGCACCTTCGCTGGTGAGGATCCGGACTTTAGGCAATTCGGCTTTTACGCTATCGGCGTCAGTTTGCGCGTGTGCTTGAAGTGCTAAAAGGGATAAGCCGAGAAACATAACTACGACGTGGATCACATTACTCAAGGGTTTTACCAAATTTGTCATTACCTGGCTCTCAGTCGGTTAGCGGCAGATGGTTTTCCTGCAATAATTACATAGACTCAATTGTTCTCCGATCTTAACAGATTTGATTCACAGTTCGGGAAACACGCTTGCGCAGAATTGGCCGTTATCAACTAACCTTTTCTGGGAGCCATTGCGTAGAAAATTACTCACCGGGCCGGGTTGTACGGTAATCACTGTGAGAAAGGGGAGAGGCTAGTGAGATTCCGTAAAGGGTTTGAGGAAAAGTCACGGCTTGGGCGGCTGCTGGTCAATCGTGGTTATTTGTCCGAGGGGCAGGTAAAAGAAGGCCTCAAGCTACAGCGTGAGAGCGGGAAACGCCTGGGTGAGGTGCTCATTACGGCTGGCTGGATAACCGAGAGAGAGCTCGGTCGGGTGTTGAAGCACCAATCCCGTTATCGTAGCGCGGCAGCAATGGTCACCATGGTAGCTCTGCCGTTTCAGCCGCTGGTTTCGTTTGCGGCGAGCAATAATGCCAACGCAGCTCAGGCGGCAGAAGCTGGGGAGCTTTTTGATGCGACAGGAATGGCGCCACTGACGGAAAGCGAGTTGTCGGCGGTTGCCGGGCAAGGCAATAGCTCGTTGCTTTACCAAATTGGCGTGGTTGCTGGTATGGCGGAAAACCCGGGTTCTGATGAAAGCAGCGGCCAACTAAAGCCTGATGTTATTGAGGGAATGAAACTCACGGCCAATGTGTTCGTTCCCGTGCTCAATCTGCTGGATTCAGACCTTTCAATTTCTGGCGTGCATTACCGCGAAGGGGAGCCCCGGTATGTTGTGGGTGAAGACGGCGCGATCACCATGGCCTTTCCGGAGCGCATTGAAGAGATTCGTATGGATAATATCCGGGTCAGCGGTGGCGGCAGTCCTGCTATGGGTAACGTTAGCATTACGGACATCCGCTTCCACCCTGATTCCCGAATGACGATCTACACCCGTTGATCAGGCGCTGGCGAAAACCGTGCGGCTTGATACGGTTGTTTGCTGGCCCTTGGCGCCGTATAGCTTCTGTTGACCTGAAGCTCCTCGAAAAATATCCGTAAGCCGGGTCAGTCGTTTTTGCAGGTGATTAAGAATACGCCCGTTGTTCTCGTTGAGAATATGGCACTCACGAAGCTTTGCGTCTGCTTCCTGCCAAAGGGTGTAAAGATCGTTAAGGCCGGCACTGCGAATAAAGCGTGAAGGCTCGCCACTGTCTGGCCGAAACCCCATTGCCACTAACAGATGAATTTTCTGTTTCGCGCGCTCACGGATCTCCCCGAGTACAGTATTCTTTTCCTGAGTCAGTGTGTCGAGCGTTTTGGTATCGGAACCGGAAAGACAAGACTTCTCTTTATGTAGAGTATCCGCCAGAGTTTCTAGCTGGCGGATATCCAGGGAAAGAAGATTCTTCAGAACATCAATTGCAGCCATGATTTACTCACCCGAATATGCTTTTATCCATATCAAGCATTTTCTGGGCCAGCTTTTCTGCATCAATCTTGTAGGTGCCGCTTTCGAGCGCTGAACGAATCTCTTCGATTCGATCGTCATCCATTTCAGGGTAATCCCCCAGCTTCTGTTCCAGCTGCTTAAGATTCCTAGCCTGGCTGCTCAAGTTAACGTTTTCGCCGCGCGCACTCTGGGCCTTAGCGTTGGCCTGCTCTGGAGCGGCTTGCTTGGCACTTGGGCTGTTGGCGGGCTTGTCGGCCGTGGTTCTTTGGGTGTTGACCTGGCCTTGGCCAATTCCATTTAAGTCAACTGACATATCGATACCTGCTTACGGTTGAGCCACACATGGGTGGGCTGACTCGGGTTTATATCCGCTTAACGGCACATTGCCGGCATACTTTAGGGGCAGATATATACTTTTTGTTAACATTCTGTAACGCGCCATGGGGCGCTTGAGACGGTGACGATCTGGCGGCATATTTTTGCCGGCGGAAAAGTCCTGCCATGTCGTCTGCGCGCTACATCGGCACCTCGACGTGCCCGGGCGCCGTGACGTTCGCTCTTACAGTCCTGGACGAACCAAGGTTTTCCACTAAAACTTGCTCACCAACGGACGCGTTGGCCAGGGCTTTGCCCCGGGAACGAACCGAAAAGGATCCGTTGCGGGCGGTGATGATAACATGATCTCCTCGGCTAACGGCATCTGGCGCTTCGAGCAGATCGGGGGTTAGAACTGAGCCAGTATTAACCGGCCTGCGTACAACCATGCCTTCCACCAAGTCTGCATCCGTTATTATTCCCCGTCGGCTAGCATTCACCACAACAGAGCGGCTTTTAAGCATGCTGCTGGTTATGCGTTCGCCTCGACCAAGCGGGCGGGTCGCGACCAGTGCGGGGCCGTTGATGGAAACCGTGGTTGTAACAAACATGCGCCACGGACGCTCGCCGATGCAGGCTACCTGTACCGAGGGGTGCTCGCTTTTCCACGGGTCACCGGTAAATTCGACCGCTAGAGCGGCAGAGCAGGGTGCCAGTGCAATTCTGCTGTCGATATTGCCAGTCTCGAACGTAACCTGGTAATCCCTTTCAGCCTGCGTTGCTGCAAAGGCTTCAAGAAACGACAAGGTTGCTTCGTGTATCTCGTTCGCAGTGGTTTGTGCCTGCACTGAGCTGGTTAGAGCCATGAACAAGGTCAATACTAAAAGCTGGGTGCGCATATGTCCTCGTTTGTCCTATGCTGTCAGTAATACGGCAGAATTCATTAAAAATGCCTAAGGAATACGGTGCCCTGGCCGTTAAACAGGCTGATCCGCTTGCGGGCGACGTTATTACGTCACTCTGACAATTTATTTAATAGAACAGCAAAATGCGTGCCGGTGCTATCCGGCCAGCTAGGAGAGACTGCAATGGCAGGGGTATTGGACAGTGTAAACCAGCGCACGCAGCTGGTCGGTCAGAACCGGCTTGAGCTCCTTCTTTTCCGTTTGCGCGGCCGCCAGATATACGGCATCAACGTGTTCAAAGTTAAAGAGGTGCTCCAGTGCCCCAGGCTGTCTTCCATCCCTAACAGCCGTGCAGTGGTTCGTGGCGTGGCGCACATCCGCGGCGAAACCATTCCGGTTATTGATCTGGGTATGGCTATAGGTTTGCCAGGAATTCCTCAGGAAGACTTGCCGACCAGCTTTGTGATCATTACCGAGTACAACCGAAAGACCCAGGGTTTCCTGGTAACCGGGGTAGACCGGATCATGAACATGAATTGGGAAGACATTCTGCCACCTCCGAAAGGAGCCGGTAAGGATATCTACCTTACAGCCGTTACCAAGATTGATGATAAACTGGCGGAAATCATAGACGTAGAAAAGGTTCTTTCCGAGGTTTCTCCGCTTCGGGAGGATGTTACCGATGCAATTCGGAGCAAAAGCGCGGAGCGGGTTTCGGTGCACTTGCCAGTTCTGGTGGTGGACGATTCTGCCGTTGCGCGCCGCCAGATTGAGCGCTGCCTTATAGCTATTAGCATGAATGTGGTAACCCGGAACGATGGTAAGCAGGCGCTCGAATATCTTAAGGAAATTACGGCGGACGGCTCAAAAGCAACCGACCATCTGTCCTTAATTATCTCTGATGTGGAAATGCCTGAAATGGACGGGTATACACTGGTTACCCGAATAAAAAGTGATCCCGCACTGACGGACCTCTTTGTTATGCTTCATACCTCACTGAGCGGTGTATTCAACAAGGCCATGGTCAAGAAGGTCGGGGCGGATGATTTTATGGCCAAATTCAGCCCCGATGAGCTCGCTGAGCGCATCATGGAAATTATCGACCAGAACTGAGAACCAATGAAAGCGGAAATCACCCCACAGGAATATGAAACCTTCAAATCCTTCCTGCAGGATGCGTGTGGTATTTTGCTGGGCGAAAACAAACAGTATCTTGTGAAAAGCCGGTTGCGGCGGATTTCGGAAGAGAACGATTTGAACTCTTTGGGGGAACTGCTCGGTCGCCTGAATAGACCGGGGCGGGGCAACCTGAAAGAGGTAGTAATCGATGCGATGACCACCAACGAAACCCTTTGGTTTCGCGACAATCATCCGTTTCGGATTTTGCAGGAAAAACTGCTTCCGGAGTTTGCTACACGCTCTTCCATGGCGCCTTTACGAATCTGGTCTGCGGCTTGTTCTACCGGCCAGGAGCCCTATTCGGTTGGCATGATCGTCGATGAGTTCCGACGTCAGAAGCCAGGCAAACTGCGTGATGTAAAAGTGACGGCAACAGACATCTCGAAAAGTGTACTTGAGGTGGCCCGCCGTGGTGAGTACGAGATGATCGCCATTGGGCGAGGGCTGTCTCCGGAACGGCAGAAACAGTTCTTTACGCCTTCTGAAAATGGGGGCTGGCAGATCCGGGCGCAGATCAAAAGCTTGGTTGAGTTTAAAGAGCTCAACCTGCTCGAGCGCTACATGCTCGGCAAATACGACATAGTGATGTGTCGCAATGTGCTAATCTACTTTTCTGCAGATCTCAAGAAAGACATTCTGACCCGTATTCATGCCACATTGAATCCCGGTGGTTACTTGATTCTTGGCGCCTCTGAGTCCCTAAATGGCCTACCAGATTTGTATGAAATGGTGCAGTGCCACCCCGGGATTATTTACAGGAAAAAATAAGCAATGCCCTTTAACGTTTGGGTGCTGGCAGCGGCACAAGCTCTGGCCATGTGCACAGCGCCCTTCATTGTATTTATCGGGAGTATTCAGGGAAGGCTGCTTGCGCCTGCTCCGGAGTACGCGACTCTTCCCGTGGGGCTGGTTGTTTTGGGTACGGTCCTCGCCATAAAGCCGGCTACCTGGCTAATGGAGAGGCTAGGTCGCAAGCGTGTGATGCTGCTTGGTGCATGCATGGGTATGCTGGCCGGGTGCCTAGGTGCTTTCGCGTCTTGGCTCAGTCTTTTTCCACTGCTTTGTCTAGCGGCTGTTGTCGGTGGCACCGGGCTGGCGGTGGTGCATCAGTACCGCTTTGCTGCAATGGAGTCCGTGCCCGATAACATGGCCGGCTCAGCCGCCGCACGAGTGTTGCTCGGCGGCCTGGTTGCCGCATGGCTCGGGCCTGAAATTGCCACACTTGGCAGCGGGGCAGAAGCTGCTTATCCGTTCCTTATAAGCTGGCTCGGCCTGGCGGGTGTTCAGTTTGCTGCATTGGTGATACTCAGCATTGGTTATCGGGCGCAAGCTGAGAGGGCAAGAGAAACCCATGCAGGCGGTGGCAGGCCACTGCGGGAAATCCTCGCCAATCCGCTGATCTGGGCGGCCATGAGTGCCGCTGCCATTGGCTATGCGGTGATGAGTTTTATCATGACGGCAACGCCTCTCAGCATGACCGAAATGGCGGGGCACGATCTGGATGATGCCAAGCGGGTCATTCAACTTCACATTATGGCTATGTATTTGCCATCGCTTATCAGCGGTTGGCTGACACGGGTGGTGGGCATACCTCTGATGATGGCAGTCGGGCTACTGGCCTACCTGGGGTGCATTGTACTGGCTGCCAGTGGCGTTAGTTTTCATCACTATCTATCTGCACTGTTGCTACTGGGCGTTGGCTGGAACTTTCTATTTGTGGGCGGCACAACTTTGCTACCCCGTGGCTACACAGATGCCGAACGTTTCAGGGTTCAGGGCCTTAACGACATTTTCGTGTTTGGGTCGCAAGCGACAGCCGCTTTATCGGCGGGTGTTATCCTCTCCTGGCTTGGCTGGTCCGCGCTTGTGATGATTGCCGTGCCTTTTCTGGTTATCCATGCGGTGCTGATGGTTTTTTGGTTAACACGCGGAGAAACTAAAGTCCGCGGGTCGATTTAGCCCGTAAACTGCTCAGGATCTTCTTAATATCGAAAATAGAGGGCTATCTATGGCATTTTTACGCAATCGCCTGAAGCTGTTGTTCGCTTTATCGCTAACAGTGTTAATCGCCGCCTGTACCGGTGTTCCGCAAGGCATTCAGCCTGTGAGTGGTTTGGAAGCGGATAAGTACTTGGGTACTTGGTACGAAATCGCTCGCCTGGATCATTCGTTCGAAGAAGGGCTTAGTCGGGTGAGCGCCGAATACGAGCTGCAGGATGATGGCAGTATCAAAGTCATTAACCGTGGATACGATGCAGAAGCTGGCGAATGGAGCGTTGCTGAGGGCAGGGCAGTATTCGTAGACGATAACAAAACGGGGCACCTAAAAGTCTCGTTTTTCGGCCCGTTCTATGCTTCGTACGTTATATTTGAGCTCGACAAAGACAAGTATCAGCGCTCTTATGTAACCGGCTACGACCGTGACTATCTTTGGTTCCTCTCACGCACGCCCGAGGTTAGCGAGGAAGCGATCGCCCGATTCAAGGAAACAGCCTTGAAAGCGGGCTTTGATCTTGAGGAGCTTATTTTGGTGGATCATAGCCCCGTTAAATAGGTTCCGCTCAAAAGGGTAAGTGGCCGGTCTTCACCCAGATAACGGTTTCCTGCTCCACAAAGGGGTGGTGCTGGCTCATGTGAGGGCTTCGCATCCAAGTGCCTTCAGGGTAGCGCCCATGGTCATCACAAAACTCACCTGAAAGAACGAAGATCTCTTCGCCTCCGAAATGCCTATGCGGCTGAAATTTCTCATTGGCTGGCCATTTAACAAGTGCTACATGCTCATGCTCAAATTCATGAAGCGGCATTACTTCAAGGCCACCGATTCCAGGCTGCCAATCGCAGTTTCGGGTATCAATCTGCACAGTAGCAAGATCGCATTCATTGAACTGATGCAGTTTTACCAACAGCGTGCACCCTGGATTGCTGAACGGCGTATGCCCGCTCCCGGGTGGGTTTCGCAGATAGGTACCGGCAGGGTAGTCGCCGTTTTCATCCGAAAACACGCCTTCCAGAACCAGTATTTCTTCCCCAAGAGGATGCTCGTGGCGGCTGAACGATGCGCCGGGCTCATAGCGAACAATACTGGTCGCGTGGCCTCGTTCTGCTTCTTCTCGGGCCAACGGCTTTCTGATGACTCCGCCTGACGGGCTGGGAGCCCACTCTTGTTCACGAGTGCGGACGACAACCTTGCGGTCAAAATCCATGTTGAGCATATTGTGTGCCTCTTTAATACAAGTCGAGACGTTCATTACGACGCAAAGCTGCGAGTGGATGAGCGGGTTTGCGACTACTTAATCAACATCTGAACGTCGCGGAACGCAGGGTGTTTGCAGTGCCGCATCCATTCAAACGCTACCATTTCTACAGTGACAATGCGTGCGCCGCTATGGCTGAGCCGGTCAAGTGCAACATCCCGGTCGAATTCATTCCGTGATCCCGTCGCATCTGCAACAACCCAAACCTTATAGCCTGCGTCAATCAGGCTGAGCGCAGTCTGCATCATGCATACATGAGTTTCGCAGCCGGCAATAATTATGTGTTGCCGGCCTTCAGGAAGACTATCAACCAACCCGTCGGGGCAGGCGTCGAAATGGTGTTTTGCCAATGTCTGGTGGCAAAGCTCCTTAACGGCCTCCACGTTGGGCCCCAGCTTTTCTGGTAACTGCTCGGTGGCCAGAACCGGTATATCCAAAAGCCCAGCAATTGTGGCGAGGGTTACGCACCGGCTTACCACCTCCTGGCCGTGAGTAATCGCCGGCATTAGCCTTTCTTGAACGTCTATCAGCAGCAGGGTCGATTGTTCCGATTTCATGAGCATGGCTAGCCTCCAAGCTTGGTTAACATGCTGAACAGATTAGATATACCATGGTACTAGCAACGAGAGGGGCGAGCACCATACGCATTAATATTGGCATAAACCGGAAATTTTGCCGGGATTTATCGTAAGAGAGTTGCCAAGCGCCGCCAAAACGATTAAAGTTTGCGCCCTCAAATGAGCGACGATATGGCTGATTTGAAACAGGTTATTGGAGAGGTGGCCGAGTGGCTGAAGGCGCATGCCTGGAAAGCGTGTAAACGTTAATAGCGTTTCGAGGGTTCGAATCCCTCTCTCTCCGCCAATTTAAACCCCTGATTTTATTAAAGAAATTCATGGGTTATTTTTTTTTGGGCCTAATTTGGGCCTAGATTGAGATTTCACTGTCCGCTACTGTCCACAATAAAACCAAGTTGTTGAGAAATTTTTGCTGCCATTTTTGGTGAGTCGTCCGGAATCCATTTAGCGTAGTGCTTTTTCACCATGCTGGTATCAGAGTGGCCCAGCTGTCTCGATATCCATTCCAAACTCACATAATTCGATACCATCTGACTAGGGTCTGTTGACGTTTCATTACATCGGCAACCATAAAAACCACAAGCCATGGCGACGCCGCTCTGATAGTTGCGTTTCAATTTGTCATAGCGCGTCGCCAGCCCACGAAAATGTTTCAAGCGTGCAAGCGCATTTTCCACCAAATGACGGTGGCGATATAACGACCAATCCATATCCGCATTACCTATGACCGAATTTGACCTTCTTGGAATCGCGGCGTTGGCACCTTTGTTTTTAATCTGTTCGCGAATCTTTCCACTGTCATAACCTTTGTCCGCTACCACGGCTTTAGCCGGCGGTAATGGTTCAATTAATTCGCTTGCCGCCGTGCTGTCATGGATCTCGCCGCCAGTCACTGTAAACTCAATCGGTAAGCCGTAACTATCGACTGCCAAATGAATTTTTGTTGTATTTCCGGCGCGACTTTTACCGATAGCTTGCGAGTCAGCACCTCTTGCGCCCGCGCTATGCTGATGAGCTTTTACATAGCTGCCATCAATAAATTCCCACTCAGTATCCGGTTCACTGACCAGATTTTTGAACAGCAACAACCATTTTCCTTTTTTATTCAATACCTTATGCGAAAACGTCAACAGCCCCTAGGGTTTCGATGTTTTTTATTGTCTGTGAAGCCGTACCCCGGGTCGTGCCATGGAAAGTGTCGAAGGCGGACGGCGTTCGCGATACGCCCCAAGTGATAGACCAAATCTGCGATCGCACGACTGTCCATATTCAACCCCCTTTCGTTATGTTTTGACAGTAGCGTTTTTAAACTATCTTGACAATATTATAGTTTCGGAACGATACTATAATCCTGCTGTATTGGTGAAGGTCATGAGGCCTTGGTAACCCTTGGGAGGATAAAATGCTGACAGCGAATAAACTAAGAGACTACATCATGAATGGCCTGACCTGCGATCATGTGGAAGTGCAGGGCGATGACGGCCAGCACTTCGAAGCGGTCATCGTGAGCCAGCAATTTGCCGGCAAAAATAAGATACAGCAGCATCAACTGGTTTATCTGGCACTCGGAGATCGGATGCGCTCGGAGATTCACGCGCTGGCTATGCGCACTTTTACGCCCCAAACCTGGGCGCGACCAGCCACCAAATAACGTCGGAGAAATCAAAAATGAACGTACAGGAAAAAATTCTCAGTCAGGTCACAACTGATAACGTCGTGCTCTACATGAAAGGCAAGCCCCAGTCTCCGCTGTGTGGTTTTTCTGATACGACTGTGCAGGTATTAAATGCCTGCGGCGTGCAGGATTTTGCTGCTGTCGATGTGCTGGCCGATCCGGAAATCCGCGATGGCATCAAGGTGTACAGCAACTGGCCGACCATTCCTCAGCTCTACATTAAGGGCGAGTTTGTCGGTGGTGCCGATATTGTGCGTGAAATGTATGAGCAAGGTGAACTGCAGAAATTGCTCCAATCAGCGCTGGCTTGATGACATTGAAACCGGTGAGGGGCGGGCTTCCAACGATGCAAAGCTTGACTGCACCAGAACCAGAACTGGCCGCATGGTTTTAACCACGTTAGCAACCTTACAGGTGGCGTTCATGCCTGGGCTCTGCAAGTCGACGGCACGATGCCGACCTATTGAGTTTCAGGTTTATCGACTTTCGCAAAAATGATGGTGGGCAATAAGCGTATGAATTGGGGTTGGTTGTTATTTTGGCGGCAGAGATCAAAGCCACTTTCTCCCCCGTTAATTGAAAATACAAGGAACTTAACCATGCAGACCACTGACCGTAATCAATCTAACGCGCCTGACGCGTCATCCCGGTCGGCTGCTAGCGCCGATAAGCTGCCCGGGATACGGCATATCATCGCCGTCGGAAGTGGCAAGGGCGGCGTCGGAAAATCCACGGTGAGTGTGAACTTGGCGCTGGCACTGCAGCAGCTTGGGGCGCGCGTCGGAATCGTAGACGCCGACATTCTTGGCCCTAGTATTCCCGGTATGCTCGGCATCGCAACCGGTGAGAAGCCAACGACGACCCAGAGTGGCAAGATGATCCCTGCGGAGGGGCATGGCCTGAAGGTAGTGTCGATGGCGATGCTCACCAACGATGACCAGCCGGCTGTTTTACGCGGGCCGATGGTAGGAAAATACCTGAAAATGTTCGTCGACGGCGTGCAATGGGGGTCGCTGGATTACCTGATTCTTGACCTTCCACCCGGCACCGGCGACGTCCAGTTGACGCTGGCACAGAGTATGCCGCTGTCGGGTGTGGTGATCGTAACGACACCACAGGCCGTGAGCCTCAAAATTGCCCGCCGAGGCTTGCGAATGTTCGAGAAGGTGCAAGTCAAGATTCTTGGGCTCGTCGAGAACATGCGCACCTTTACCTGTCCTCACTGCGGCGAGAACACGGATATTTTCCGTCACGGCGGTGGAGAACAGATGGGCCAGGAGCTTGGCGTCCCGTTTCTGGGTGCCTTACCTCTCGATGCCGATGTCGTTACCAGCGGTGATGAAGGTCGCCCGATAGTGGCACAGCAACCAGCGTCGGTCAGCGCCAAGGTGTATGCCACCATCGCCACGGCGCTTGCGGAGCAGCTCAACGAGTCGGTCACGGTGCTGAAGCCGTTTGTCTGGACGTGGGATAGCAACGAGGGGGCCCCTGACTGGGCGGAAGGTGCGGCGCAGCCTGCTGGATCGCAGAACACCCCGATCGGTTTACTGCGCCGCGATCCGCGCACGTTATCCATCCTCTGGGAGGACGGTCATCGCGACGACTTTGACGTCCGCGATCTGCGCCTGGCGTGCCACTGCGCCCTGTGTGTCGAGGAAATGAGCGGACGCAAGCTACTCGATCCAAAGACAATACGCCATGATGTGGCGCCGCGACAGATCGTGAGCATAGGTAACTACGCCATCAAATTCGATTGGAACGACGGCCATAACAGCGGGATATATACGTTTAACAACCTGCGTGCCTTGGGTGCCAGCGCTGCAGCGAGCGATGTTGAAAATGTCTGATGTCCTGCTTGCGGATCAGCCGGTCAGTATTCGCGCAGAGTCTTCGCTCGCCGACCCCGATACGTGTAAGTTCATCGTCAGCCGTAGCTTGCATCCCGGCGGCCCGTTCTTTTTTGGCAACAAAGAACGAGCCGTTGGTTCGCCGCTCGGCGAGCAACTGTTCGCACTCCCTGGCGTGGCTAACCTGCTCATTGCCGATAGCGTGGTAACCGTGTGCAAGGAGCCAGCCGCCTCGTGGTCAGGGCTGAAAGCAGATATCGGAATGGCCATCCGTACGCAACTGCGGACGGGCGTGCCGGCGATCCTGGAGATGCCTGTTGGTAACCGCACGCAAGGAAGATCCGATGCAGAGCTCGCTACGGCTGTTCAGGAACTCCTGGATAAAGAGGTCAATCGTTCAATTGCTAATCATGGTGGAAAAATTTCTATTGTGGAGGTCCGGCAAGGGAAACTGTCTATCACCATGAGCGGAGGCTGCCAGGGATGCGCTTCCTCTCAGGTAACTCTGAGGCAGGGATTCGAAGTCATGCTCAAAAGAGTCGCCCCGGAAATCGAAGAGGTTATCGATGTGACCGACCACGCAGCAGGAAAGCAACCTTTCTACCCGCGCCATAAGGAGCCCTTGTGATAAAGCGACCGCCCCAGAAAACCGCCGCTTTAGTTTCGACCCTCGACGATCTTGCGACGTTGGCAAATTATTCGCTCATGGATTCCCTCAACTGCGACCCTGACGCGACTGTAAACGGAGACGATCACGCCCCGCGACAAGTCTTCACGGGCCACTATGTTCCCGTCAATCCCACGCCAATCGAAAACCCCGAGTACGTCGCGCACAGTAAAAACCTGTTCCGCGAACTGGGCTTCGCCGACAGCATGGCGCAGTCGACTGACTTCGTTCGCGTGTTCTCCGGCGACCTTGAGAACGTTCCGGAGCCGATGCGCAAGGTTGGTTGGGCGTGTGGCTACGCACTATCCATCTACGGCACCGAATACACCCAACAGTGCCCGTTCCAAACTGGCAACGGGTACGGCGACGGTCGCGCAATGTCAGTGCTCGAGGCCGTTATCAACGGCAAACGCTGGGAAATGCAGCTAAAAGGTGGCGGCCGGACGCCATACTGCCGCGGTGCGGACGGGCGGGCCGTTCTGCGGTCTAGTGTTCGGGAGTTTCTGGCGCAGGAGCACATGCACGCGCTTGGGGTGCCAACGTCACGGTCACTGAGTTTGTACGTGTCAAAAACGGAGAAGGTCAAGCGGCCGTGGTATTCGGAGGGCTCACGCTCGACGAATCCAGACACGCTTGTATCGGAGGCAGTCGCCATCTCGACGCGGGTCGCACCTTCGTTTATTCGAGTTGGCCAACTGGAACTCTTCGGTCGCCGTGCGCGCAAGAAGGAACATCCTCAAGCGATGGAGGAGCTTGAGAAGATTGTGTTGCACTTGATTGATCGTGAGTACGGTGACGTCATCGACCAGAACCTGGCAACCACCGAAAAAGTGGTGTTGCTTGCGCGGGAGTTCCGCGGCCGACTCACATCGCTTGTGGCGAACTGGATTCGTGTCGGCTACTGCCAAGGCAACTTCAACAGTGATAACTGTGCCGCCGGCGGTTTCACACTCGACTACGGCCCCTTCGGATTCTGCGATGTATTTGATCCGCAGTACCAGCCATGGACGGGTGGCGGACATCACTTCTCGTTCCTGAACCAACCGATGGCGGCAGAACGCAATTTTCACACGTTTTGTTCGGCGTTGCGCCCGTTGCTGACGGCGAACCAGGACTGCCTGCTTGAGCTCGACGAGATTCAAAGTGACTTTCCGAAGGTGATGCAAACACAGATGGAAAAGATGTGGGCTGCCAAACTCGGACTTGCCACTTTTCACGCGGCCTTGTTCAGTGAGCTCGCAACGCTGATGGTGCAAACACCTGTTGATTACACCATGTTCTTTCGCCAGCTCTCGACGGTGCCCGACGACATTGGCCTACTCAAAAAAAGCTTTTACAAAGGCTCAGCTTTTGAAACAGACCTCGAAGGCATGGACAGGCGTTGGGCGGAGTGGCTCACAAAATGGAAAACGCTTGCCGGCATTGTCAGCACAACCGACGCAACTGCAACTGCAACTGCGCCGCGCGCTCGTGAGGAGCTCTCTCAACAGATGAAACTCGTCAACCCGAAATACAGTTTGCGGGAGTGGTTCGTTGTGCCTGCGTATCAGCAAGCAGCTGCCGGTAACTACTCTCTAGTGCGAGAACTGCAGGACGTCATGACGCAGCCATACGCCGAGCAATCGAAAGACGTAGAGGAGAAATACTATCGGCTGAAGCCGTTGGAGTTCTTCGACGTTGGCGGGTCGTCATACTATAGCTGCTCGTCATGACCCAAAAAGTAACGGAAAAGTTGATCGAAAACCACCTGAGCGCAGACGCTATGAGGCGTGACGAAAAGATCGATAGGAGCCATGGGCATGGCTGATGAGCTTAACGAAAAAAAGGCGTTTTTGACATGGGAAGAATCGGTGGTGGCCTTACAAACCGATGCTGGGCAGGGCTCCGCCCGTGCGCAACGTTTATTGGCGATGCGATACTTGCGCGGCCGTGGAGTGCCTAAAGATGAGACCATCGCTTTTTATTGGATGCAGCTCGCCGCACAACAAAATTTTGCCTTGGCACATCGCAGTCTGGGCGAGCTTTACGAAAATGGCTCGGGTATCGCGCAGGACATTACCCTGGCGGCCCATTGGTATCGTCTTGCAGCAGAGCAGGGCGATCCCATCGCTCAAAAACATTTGCAACGTTTAGCACAGCCAAACACGTGATGTAAAAAGCAGTCAATCCACCCAACAAGGCCCTATGACGACTGGCTAGGGAACCGTTGATTGTTTTAGTCAGAAATTCAACAGTCAAATATCAAAGTACCCGGAGGCAATTTTGAGCATAGTTCAGGAACACACGATAATCCCGCTGTTTCTCAGTGAAAGTGCGGTGTCCAAAGTACGTGAATTGGTCGAAGAAGAAGGCAACGAGAACCTGAAGCTTCGGGTGTTCGTAACCGGGGGCGGCTGCTCTGGATTTCAGTACGGCTTCTCGTTCGATAAGGTGCAAGATGATGAAGACGCGGTGATTCAAAAAGACGGCATGAGTCTGCTGGTCGACCCGATGAGCTATCAGTATCTTGTGGGCGCAATGGTCGATTATCAGGAGGGGCTACAAGGAGCCCAGTTTGTAGTGCAGAACCCGAACGCCAGCTCAACCTGTGGTTGCGGCAGTTCGTTCACTATCTAGTGTCTATACGGAAACCAGTGATTTCCAGCACCACCTCTGATCGTATTTTATACAGTCGTGTGGTGGTCAATCTACCATTAGCTGCAGCGGGCGGCATCTCGTTCTGGGGCCATCGTTTTGGCCATTCTGCAGACGGCCGAAGGCCGTGCCACTCATTCTGGCGTGATATGTCTCTTGTTCAGCGGCTACCAGTTCAGGTCTGAAGCAGTCGTGCCAGCAACAGCACGTTTCTCGAGACCACCGCAGACCAGACGTACGATCTGAAGTGCTCAAGTCCTTTCCAGGTGCAACGGGACAGACCATAGGCACGCTTCAGACAGGAGATGTTGCCCTTGATGCCGGCACGGAAGTGCCTGAGCTTGCGATACACCCAGGGGCTCTTGACCATCTCACTGACCTTGAGCCCCTTCTTTTTATGGGAGGCAACGTCTTTGGTGCCCAGCGCCTTGGCCGCCGCCAGGTTCTCCTGGCTGGCATAGCCGCCATCCGTGGCGACCTGGCGCGGTGGACGTCCGTAGATCGTTGTCTGCCGCTCCATCATCGGCAGGAAACGGGCGGTATCAGCAGCCGGGTTGCCTGACTCGATCACCACATCAAGCACGAGCCCACTGCGGCCAGTGGTGAGGTTCAGCTTGTGACCGAACGCGACGTCTCTGGCGCCTTTGATGATGATGTCGGTATGCGGCTCGAACAGGCTGAAGACCTTCTTATCCGCCGGCACGGTCTCGCCCTGGAATACCCGCCGCTGCGTCTGATCCTCCGTGACGATATCCGCATCAATGCGGTGAAGATTGGAATGCTTGGCGACGCAGCAATCATTAATGTTGTCGCAGAGGGAATCAGGGGGCTCGACATTCCGATTGTACTTGGTCCGGTGATGGTTGCGAAAAGCGATGGCCGCCTACTTGCTCCCGATGCGGTGGAAGCACTGCGTGCGCAGCTTTTGCCCTGCGCCACGGTATTAACCCCCAACCTGCCGGAAGCCGCCGATCTTTTAGAAGTGGCTGAGGCCAAATCCCCCGCTGATATGGAACGTCAAGCCAAGGCCATTCTTGCGCTCGGGCCACGCGCGGTCTTACTCAAAGGGGGTCATCTTAGCGGGGGTGATAGCCCCGATCTGCTGGCCACCACCGACCAATTGATTTGGCTTGACGGGCCGCGTTACCCCACGCGCAACACCCACGGCACCGGCTGCACCCTATCTGCCGCGCTGGCAGCACAATTGGCGCAAGGCGAGCCTTTGGTGCAGGCGGTTCGGATCGCGAAGCATTATGTTGCAGAGGCCATTAATCGCTCCGATGAGCTTGATGTTGGTGCTGGGCACGGCCCTGTTCATCATTTTCACGCACTATGGCCGAAAGTTGGCGGCTGACTTGAAACGGGTTTTTTGTAGGTTGCAGCGAGCAGCCCTGGGTAGCACTCGAGAACCCGTGGCTTATGCATTCAGCCCTTCATGCCGTCCTCGGTATAGTGCTCACCGGCCACATCCCGTTTCGATACCCCGGCTTCCAGCGCTGTGACCTCATCGGACGACAGCACTAGATCTGCGGACGCGACGTTTTCTTCGAGGTATTTCGTAAGCACCAATAAATCAGCACCTACATTCCCGTTCACCGATTGCACACACTGACTTCCTCACCCATTCCACGAGGAATCAGCATGACCCCAACCGAACGAGCACACGTCTGGCAGCAGCATATCACTGACTGGCAAGTCTCCGGCGTGTCCGGCAGCGCTTACTGTAAGCAACAGTCACTGATCTATCATCAATTCGTTTACTGGCGCCGGAAGCTAACCCCGACTGAAGACTCTCCAAAGCAGGCGCAAGCGGCCACCGGGTTCGCGCGAGTCGTTTCTGCTCCTGGCGCTAGCATCGGCGGAGCCGATGGCCTGACCGTGTCACTGCCTGGTGGCGTCTCGATCACCGGGCTGCACGCCGGCAACATCGAGTTGCTAGGCGCTGTTTTGAGACAGCTGTGATGCGCCACCGATATTTACGCCCGTCTTTGTCGTCGCCAGCGTGGATTCTCGGACCAGCTGTTACGTGAGCGTATTGAGCTGACCCTCAGTAACCAAGAGAAGGTCGGCGGCGGCAAGACCTTCTTCACCAAGGTTAAGGAAGAGCTGCAGTTCATTCCCGCTCAACTGAAGGTCCTGGAATACTGGCAGGAAAAGCCGTGTTCGAGCAAGATGGTGAAGAGCGCATCCTGGCAGCCACCCGCCCGGTTCATCCGCTGGGCAAGTGCACCGCCACGACCTCTTTGCTGGCTTACATCATCACCTCAAAATACGCCGATGGCCTGCCGCTGTACCGCCTGGAACATATGCTCAAGCGTCTTGGGCATGAGGTCAGCCGTACCAACATGGCGCACTGGGTCATCAGGCTGGACGACGTGTTCAAACCTTTGATCCATCTGATGCGGGAGGTTCAGAACAGCAGTGACTATCTGCAAGCCGATGAAACCCGGATACAGGTGTTGAAAGAGGACGGCAAAACAGCCCAATCGGACAAATGGATGTGGGTCACCCGCGGTGGTCCACCAAATCAATCGTCGGTGTTGTTTGATTACGATCCGTCCCGTGCCGGCAGCGTTCCTGTGTGTCTGCTTGACGACTTTAAGGGCATCCTGCAGGCCGATGGCTATTCGGGTTACGGCAAGGTGTGTCGAGATAACGGCATCACTCGGATCGGTTGTTGGGATCATTATTCCAAGTCGATTTTTATCCGGAGTGTAGCCTGAAAATCCCAGTGTTCATGCGGCCGGGGGCGGTCTTTTGACGGGATAAAATTACCAACTTCTACAGCGATGTCAAGAAGGCGAGCAAGTCAGCGCTTGGTTGCCACGGCTTTGCATTTGTCGGTTCGATACCGGCGCGTTTCCAGAAGGCTTCGAGTGCTTCTCGTTTCATCTGAAAATTGGTGGTGAGGTAGCGACTGGTGGTGGCGATACTGGCGTGACCGAGATAATCGCGGATGACGGTAACGTCGACACCAGACTGCAACAGTGCGACCGCGCAACTGTGGCGAAGCACATGCGGGGTGATTTTTCGGCGCTGTAAGGTAGGGGCTGTCGGGATCGCGGCGACCACATATTTTTGAAGCAGATAGGCCGCGCCGTCGCGCGTCAATGGCTGGCCCTGTCGATTCACAAAGACAAATGCCCCTGGCGCGCCGCCGCGTACTGTAGGCAGGCGCTTACTATAAACTATCTCGATGCGGCATCATCAGGCATGGGGATGCCCTTGAAACAAGCAATCTTACGGGATTCCTAATGCTAGAACGCAGACAGATATTCTTCTCCACTACTATAACCCTGTTTATTTTCGTAAGCTCTATGGCGCGGGGGGAAACGTGCCTCGCCCCGGAACGACCCTTCGTTCCAAGCGATCGTCACGCCGCTCGAGAGTATGCCGATTTGATCCGGAAGGATTTCGAGAACTATATTTCGGACATGCAGAACTACTTTCAATGCATGGAGGGTGAGCGATCACGCGCCTTCCCGGAGGCGCAGGAAGTAAGCCAGAAATACGGTCAATTCATCCAGTTCGTGCAAGAGTGACACTTTCGGCAACAAGTTGCGGATCAAGCCGCGCTAAAGTCCGATGACTAATTTGCAAATTCTTAGTGAAATGTGCTCGATATTCATTGGTTTTGGTCATAGCGGCTGTCAGGCGGGAAGACCTTGACGTGAGTGCAGGCTGCGACTGGCATGATTGATCTTACTTATACGCATCAACCGCTAACTCAACGACGACATCGACGTGCTCGCTGCACTGCACCCGTCCAACGAGAATGTCTGCAACGTCCCACCACCCCGCATCGCTTACATCGTCGGCAGCGGCAGGCTCGCCGGAGACATATTCACAGAGCACGGCTGCAAGCAGGAAGTGGAATGTGATCGCACCAGCGCCGTCACGCACAATGATATCCACGTTTGTGAGATAGTGGAGCGGCCGGGCGATCACGCCCGTCTCTTCGCGCAACTCACGCGCGGCCGCTTCCAGTGCTGTTTCGCCAAAGTCTACATGCCCGCCAGGGAACCCCCAAAGCCCGGCATCAGGTTCGTTACGTCGCCGGACGAGCAAAATGCGACCGTCGCTAACCACCACGGCAAGGGCTGCAAGACGAGGGGACGCGGTCACGATGAAACCTTCCTTCTGGTCGTGGCTTGGGCTCCGCCGAAGGCAGCAATAAGCGCACCTAAAATATAAATAGCCAAGACCTTCATAGTGGCGGTCGCGTAGCCTACACGACCTTCGACGAACTGAAGGACAAAGACGGCCAGCGGCCCCAAGGCAGTGATCGTGGCAAGGGTTCCGGTAGAGAGCATGGAAATCGCCTTTTGCATGGCAAATACCGGGAACGCGATAACTATGAGACCCACAAGGACCACCACGGCCAAGTTTTGTGTATCCACAGCTCCTTTGGCGTCGATCCCCAAGCCGATAGCGCAGAGTGAGAAAATTATATAGAGTGGAAATCGAAGTCCATACTGCGCAATCGGGGCGATCCCGAGCCGGTCAAGGCGGTGACCGTAGATCATCATCACCGCAAGACTGATAGCGGCGGTGGGGAGCCCGCCTCGCACAAACCCGGAGCGACCTAGTATGGTGATCGCCCAGAGATAAATCACACCTAATCCGATAACGGCCAGACCTATTTTTTCAATGCCGTTGTGTGGAGTTGTGGCCTCTGGGACGCCAAGACGAGAGGCGGCCACGATAGAAAGTGGAATCAGCCCGGAAAACACCATGAAAACTACCGCTGGTTCGATCATCTGGAGGGCGAAGAAATAGGCAATCCACACTATGGTCGTTGAGAAGCTCAGGCCGAGGAGGCTTCTCCGCTTCGACCAGGCGATGTTGAGTTGATCCGGTGTCCGCAATTGGGCCCAAGCGAGCGTGGCAGCAGAGGTTGTGCCAAAGACTAACGCTCCGATAACGAATGAGTCATGGGCCTGAAATATACCGCCGAAAAAGACCGCCTGAATGGCCTCCAGTCCGACAAAAAAGATGGCCCAGAAGAGCCCAATGCGCAGTCTACTCATGCGGTTCTCCTGACGCACCAGACTGACCGTGCTGTCGAGTATGATTCCGGCTTGCTACACTGGCATTACCCAGATCAGCTTGGAGGTTCCGGGAACATGCGTCCCCATCTCAGCTACGACGTTACGCAGCACCCTGTAATATTATAAGACCAACATTTCCATATAGAAAAAGCAAGGCGCAGTTGCCTTTATCTACCTCCGGCGAGCCATTATAAGAGCCTGGCTCAGATCAGCCCTAACTCCAGCCGCGCTTCCTCCTCCAGGTTGTCGTAGCTCCAGGGCGGATCAAACACCACATCCACCTTGCCGTCTTTGACATTCGGAACCTGCAATAGCTTGTCTTTCACGTCGCCGGCAATAATGGTGCCCATTCCACAACCCGCCGACGTCAGGGTCATTTCAACAAATACAAAATGCTTGTCCTGGTCAATATCCAGTTTATAGATGAGACCCAGACCGACGACATTCACCGGAATTTCCGGGTCATAGACCAGTCGCATCGCATCCCAGCATTGCTGATCACTGATTTGCCCATCCTCAGGGGGTTCGAACACGATGGCGTCTGACTGAAAGCCCAGCTTCTGGGTGACTTCTGGGGACAGTCGATACAGATTGCCCTGGTAGTTAACGGTGTAGCTGCCGCCGAGCGCCTGGGTTATCGAGACAGACGCTCCCTGCGTAAGCGTGACAGACTCACCGGAGGGCACCTTTAGGGCACTGCAGTCTTCTGACAAAACGAATGTTTTGGGCGGTTTTGCCGGTTTTTTCGAGTTCGGTGCCTTGATCGTTGGGGTCTGAAGACCATCCTCTTCATCAAGGCCGATCTGCATGTCCTGGAGATAGGGCACGCTTGCCGCTTCGAAATAGAGGATCAGGTCACCAAACTCTTTTCTGACATCCTTGGCTGACTCTTCGCCGGGCGGGCAGAAGGCCAGGCAGGTCTGGGCATTCTGAGTGCCACCCTTCTCCATATAAACACGCACCGTCATTCCAGGCACTTCCTGCTTTGCAAGCAAGGACATCAGGAAATCATTGGCTTCTGGTGTTATTTCAGCATTAATGTTCACGAGCTATACCCCCCATGTTCTGCGTTTTTCACGACTGCGCTTGAGCTGGTTGGTTTTACACTCTTTGCTTACAAGATCCAGCCAACTCAAGTGCTGATCCCAGCTCTCGTCTTTAATATGCTCGGGCTTGTCGCAAGTCATCGTTACCTCCTTAGGCACTGTGAAAATGAGGGAAGCTCTTGCATGCCTTATCCGGCCTCGTTTGATGTCGATCAGGAAACGGTGAAGCTTTCGCCGCAACCGCATTCAGCAGTGGCATTGGGATTGCGGAACTGGAACACGGAGTTCACGCCTTCCGTCACAAAATCGATCTCGATACCGTTGACCAGCGCCATGTGCTCTTCTCTGACATAAACATCCACACCGTCGATGTGGAAGATCTTGTCATCCGCTGCGGCATCTTCGACCCATTGGGTTTCATATTTGAACCCGGAGCAACCGCTCTTCCGAATGGCCAGGCGGATGCCTTTGGCTTCCGGTTGCTTGTCTACTTGTTTACGCACATGTGTGACCGCACTTGGCGTCATGGTGACGGCAACGGTTGGTGTGAATACTTCGGCTGTCATGGTTCTACCTCCATCAGGCAAAAAGACGCTGGATTTTCTGCAGGGCAGTGAATAACTGCTCAGGCCTCTTGAAACGTTTGATTGAAAAAGTCATTCAGCCGAAGCTGCACTGCTTCGCGAACCGCCTCAACGGGAATCTGTTCAACCAGTTCGTTGATAAACGCGATGGTCAGCAGCGTGTTGGCTTCGCGACGACCGATGCCACGGGAAACCAGATAGAACAACGAGGTTTTATCAAGCTGGCCAATAGTGGCACCGTGGGCGCATTTTACGTCGTCGGCGTAGATTTCCAGCTCAGGCTTGGTGTCGATCTCCGCGCCGGTTGAGAGCAACAGGTTCTTGTTGTTCATATTAGCGTTGGATTTCTGGGCACCCTGATGAATATGGATGCGCCCATTGAAAATCGCATGAGACTGGTCGGCAGCGATGTTGCGATAGGTCTCTTCACTGTCGCAATGGGCTGCTATGTGCTCGATTGACGTATGGTTGTCGTAGTGCTGATTGCCCTGAGTGACCACCACACCATTCAATTTGCACTCGGCGCCTTCGCCTTCGAGACGTACCTGCAAATCGTGCCGACGCAGCGGGCCGCCAAAGCCGACGCAGTGGTTTTCAAAACGCGAGCTGGCCGCCTGGCGAACACCCGTTGCACCGATGTGCTGAACGCTTTCGCCTTCCAGGGTCAGCCTCACGCCGGTTATCTGGGCACCTTCCGCCAGCACAAATTCGGTGACCGTGTTGACCATCACCGGCTCACTGCCGGTAGACATGTACTCTTCTACCAGAGTCATCTGGCTGTGCCTTGCCGCATCGACATAAATACGCGGATAGGCAGAACCTGCCGCCGAAGCGTTGACTTCGTGGATGATGAACAGCGGCTGGTCGAGCACGGCTTCCTTGTCCAGCTGGATAAACAGGCCATCTTCAAACCGGGCGGAGTTCAGCCGGGCCATCTGCACGGCCTGGCTGTCCAGTGTGTTGTCCAGGCGCTCTGCCAGCGCAGCAGCGCTTTGGTCGTCAAGGTCGCAGAAGCGCTGAATACGAATGCCGTTAAGATCCGGAAAGTCGCTGGCTTCCGGCACCATGACGCCGTTGCGAAAAACCACGCGGTAGCCAGGCATCAACAAGCTGGAGCCTTCCTTGCCAAGGAATGGCAGGGAAACGGCAAGCTCATCCGACAGCTTCAGGTGGCGGCTGGAATACTTCCAGTTCTCGGTTTTACGGGTCGGCAATGGCATATCCACCAGAGCCGTGCCCCTTTGTTTGCGCAATTCGAGCAAAGGCCCGGGCAGATAGCGGCCGGCCGGCTCAAGAAAGGCGCGGGAAAGCGTTGGTGCTGACTTCATTCGATGGCCTCCGTTAACCGGCTGGGGAGCTGGCTGTGGCTTCTTTGTCTTTCACGTTGAGCCAGCCATAACCGCGCTCTTCAAGCTCATGGGCCAGCTCGCGACCGCCGGATTTGACGATTTTGCCACCGGCCAGAACGTGAACATAGTCCGGCACAATGTGGTTCAGCAGGCGCTGGTAGTGAGTCACCATCAAGATGGCTCGATCTTTAGCGCGCAGTGCGTTAACACCGTCCGAAACCACGTGCAGCGCATCGATGTCCAGCCCGGAATCGGTTTCGTCCAGAATGGCCAGCTTGGGTTGAAGCAGCAGCGCCTGCAAAATCTCGTTGCGCTTCTTCTCGCCACCGGAGAAGCCCTCGTTTACGCCGCGCTTAAGGAAGGCCGGGTCCAGATCGACTTGCATGGACACTTCCCTCGCATGCTTCATAAACTCAGCCGCGTTCATCTCCGGCTCGCCACGGTGGCCGCGCATGGAATTGACGGCGGTACGCAGGAACTGCAGGTTGCTGACGCCTGGAATCTCTACCGGGTACTGAAACGCCAGGAAAACGCCTTCACGGGCCCGTTCTTCGGTTTTTAGGTCCAGCAGGTTTTCACCGTTGAACGTGACTTCACCCTCGGTGACTTCAAAGGTTTCACTGCCTGCCAGCACCTGTGACAGGGTGCTTTTACCTGAGCCATTGGGGCCCATAATGGCGTGGATTTCCCCGGCCTTGATTTCCAGGTTGATGCCCTTGAGGATTTCTTCGCCCCCAACGGAGGCGTGTAGGTTTTTGATGTTCAGCATGTATTGGCTTCTCTCTTTTCTGAAATCTGTCATCTGAAATTCTGTATTTAACCGACCGAGCCTTCCAGGCTCACCTCAAGCAATTTGCCAGCTTCAACGGCAAACTCCATCGGCAGTTCCTTGAACACTTCTTTACAGAAGCCGTTCACAATCATGGAAACGGCCTGTTCAGGGTCGATGCCGCGCTGGCGACACAGGAACATTTGTTCGTCGCTGACCTTGGAGGTCGTGGCTTCGTGCTCGACAATGCCCGATTTATTTTTGCTCTCGATGTACGGAAAGGTATGCGCACCGCAGCGGTCGCCAATCAGCAGCGAATCGCACTGGGTGAAGTTGCGTGCGCCCTCTGCGCCGGGGCTAAACTTCACCAGGCCACGATAGACGTTGGAGCTTTTACCGACGGAAATCCCTTTGGCGATGATGGTGCTGGACGTGTTTTTGCCCAGGTGGATCATCTTGGTGCCAGTGTCGGCCTGCTGGTAATTGTTGGTCAGCGCCACGGAGTAGAATTCGCCAACGCTGTTATCGCCCCGAAGGACGCAGCTGGGATACTTCCAGGTAACGGCAGAGCCGGTTTCGACCTGAGTCCAGGAAATCTTGGAGTTTTTGCCGATGGCAGCGCCACGTTTGGTGACGAAGTTGAAGATGCCGCCCTTGCCGTTTTCATCGCCCGGATACCAGTTCTGGACGGTGGAGTACTTGATCTGGGCGTCGTCCAGGGCCACCAGTTCGACCACCGCTGCGTGGAGCTGATTTTCGTCCCGCACAGGAGCGGTGCAGCCTTCCAGATAGCTGACGTAGCTGCTGTCTTCGGCGATGATCAGGGTGCGTTCGAACTGCCCAGTGTTGGCTGCGTTGATGCGGAAATACGTGGACAGCTCCATGGGGCAACGCACGCCTTTTGGTATGTACACGAAGGTGCCGTCGGAGAAGACCGCAGAGTTCAGGCCTGCAAAGAAGTTGTCACCCGCCGGAACCACAGAGCCCAGATATTTTCTGACCAGCTCCGGGTGCTCCTGAATGGCCTCGGACATGGAGCAGAAAATCACGCCCGCTTTGGCGAGTGGTTCTTTGAACGTTGTCGCGATTGAAACTGAGTCAAACACGGCATCGACCGCCACGCCTGCCAGTTGTTCACGCTCGTGCAGGGGGATGCCCAGTTTTTCGTAGGTTTTGAGTAGCTCCGGGTCCACTTCGTCCAGGCTCTGGAGCATGTCTTCTTTGCGTTTGGGCGCGGAATAATAGGAAATTGAGTTGAAGTCAATTTTTGGGTAACCCACGTGCGCCCAGTTCGGCTCATCCATTTCCAGCCAGCGACGATAGGCCTTCAGCCGCCACTCAAGCATCCATTCCGGCTCTTTCTTGAGGCCGGAAAGGCGGGCAATCACGTCTTCGTTCAGTCCGGGTTCGAACGTGTCGGACTCGATATCAGTCACGAAACCGTGCTCGTATTCCCGCTTGACCAGCTCGTTCACTTCTTTATCGGTAGTCGCCATTATCGTCGCTCCGTATCTCTCATTGAAGGCTCCAAGAGCCTTGTTTTTTCTGCGGTTTTCATTTAATACCCAAGGTCATCATCGCTTTCTTCCTGATGTCTGGTAAGCGCGCCCATATCGCTTTTTTCCTTAATTAGTGTCGGAACGATGCTAAATGTGGATAACGAATTTGTCAATATAGTATCGAAACGCTATCGTATTGGCCGTGACCTCATTACGGTCTGAATATTGAAGAGGTGACCTATTAAAGGTGTTCAGGGCCTCACACCCTTTAGGAATACGGCAATACTATGGTATCGCTCCGAAACTACAATATTGTTAAGATAATTTTTAAACGCTATTATGTAAGACTGATTAAGGAGCTTGAAATTAGACGCCACCAAATTAAGTATGATCGAGGAGCTGGAAATGAACGGTCGCGCTAATGCGGAGTTGGTCTTTCACTTGGGGCGCATAGCGTCCGGCGAGGGTCTCGCGGAGGGGCTGACGGCAGCCCAATGGGCGGCGCTCAGATACTTCGCGCAGGCCAACCGTTTCTCGCAAACGCCGTCCGCCTTCGCCGCGTTCCATGCCACAACCCGGGGTACGGCGTCACAGACAATCAAAAGCCTCGAAACCCAAGGCTATCTGACACGCATGCGGTCAGAGGACGACAGGCGCAGTGTCCGGCTAGTTCTGACCGAGAAAGCCCGGGGCATTCTCGCGAATGACCCCTTCGAATCCCTGGTCCGTGCTGCGGAATCTCTACCCCCCAGCGTCCAAGGCCACTTCGCCAGTGCGTTGCAACGCTTGCTCGGTCAGGTGACGCAAGAGAGATGTAAACCTCGCTTCGGCGTCTGCACGTCGTGTCAACATCTGGAAAGCGACGGCTGCAGCCAGGACGGACAGGCGCCCTATGCGTGCGGTTTCATGAGCGCGCCCCTGTTTTTGGAAGAACTCGACGGAGTCTGCATCAACTTCATCCAGAGCAAACCCGTAACGGTGAAGGGTTCTGTCACCGGAGCCGAACAGCGATGAGTCCTGTTCTGCATCAGCGTTTGCCCTCGTCAGGACCGTGTCATGACTGATACAGCTTCACTGAAGCCCGTTAAGGAATATAATGAATTCCAAACCGAAATTCTTGTCCACCACCGCCACGGTGGATAAACGCGCCATTCTGCCGCTGCCCGATTCCCGCAACATCCATGAGGAGTGCGCTGTGGAGCACAAACATGACATCGAAGCCGAAATCCAACACGCCCAGCAATACGGCCTTTACAACCCCGCCAACGAGCATGATGCCTGCGGTATCGGTTTTATCGCCCATATTAAAGGCCATAAAAGTCATTCGATCGTTAAGCAAGGCTTGCTCATCTTAAAGAATCTCGCCCATCGCGGCGCGGTCGGTGCCGACAAGTTGATGGGCGACGGCGCGGGCATTCTGATTCAGCTGCCGGATCAGTACTATCGCGAAGAGATGGCAAAGCAGGGTGTCGAACTGCCGCCGCTAGGAGAATATGGCGTAGGCATGATTTTTTTGCCGAAAGATAATGCATCTCGCATCGCGTGTGAGCAAGAGATAGAACGTGCGGTGCGCGCCGAAGGCCAGGTCGTGCTGGGTTGGCGCAACGTGCCGATCGACACGGAGATGCCAATGTCGCCGAGCGTGCGTGAAAAAGAGCCGGTGATCCGCCAGATCTACATAGGTCGCGGTCCAGACATCATGGTCAGCGAGGCGCTGGAACGTAAACTGTACGTGATTCGCAAGTCTGCGAGTCATGCGATACAGGCGCTAAATTTGCGCCACGGCAAAGAGTTTTTCGTCCCTTCGATGTCGGCCCGTACCATTGTCTACAAGGGTTTACTGCTGGCAGATCAAGTCGGCGTCTATTACAAAGACTTACAGGATGGGCGCTGCGTTTCCGCATTGGCACTGGTGCATCAACGCTTCTCGACCAATACCTTTCCGGAATGGCCGCTGGCTCACCCTTATCGCCTAATCGCCCACAACGGCGAGATCAATACGGTCAAGGGTAATGTCAACTGGATGCGTGCGCGTGAAGGCATAATGAAATCCGCCGTGCTAGGCGACGATTTGCAAAAATTATTCCCGCTGATTGACGAAGGCCAATCGGACACTGCGTGCTTCGATGACGCGCTTGAACTTCTGCTGATGGCCGGCTATCCGATCGCGCAAGCGATGATGATGATGATCCCCGAAGCCTGGGAAAATCATACCTTGATGGACGACAACCGCCGCGCTTTCTACGAATATCACGCCGCGATGATGGAGCCGTGGGATGGCCCCGCCGCGATGGCGTTCACCGATGGTCGTTACATCGGTGGCACGCTGGATCGCAACGGTTTGCGTCCCGCGCGTTATATCGTAACCGATGACGACTTGGTGGTAATGGCATCCGAATCCGGCGTGCTGCCGATTCCCGAATCCAGAATCATCAAGAAATGGCGCCTGCAACCCGGCAAGATGTTCCTGATTGACCTCGAAGCCGGGCGCATCATCGATGACCAGGAAATCAAAGATACCTACGCCAACGCCAAGCCTTACAAAGCGTGGATCAATTCTGTGCGTATTAATCTGCACGACATTAAGCTTCACGAAATCACGCTCGACGACATCAAGACGCAAACATCGGCAGCAAAAACCAGCGCATCCTTGCTCGACTGTCAGCAGGCATTCGGCTACACACAAGAAGATATCAAGGTACTGATGTCGCCGATGGCGCTGAATGCCGAAGAAGCGACGGGCTCAATGGGCAACGACTCGCCGCCGGCAGTGATGTCTAACAAGCTCAAACCGCTGTATCACTACTTCAAGCAGATGTTCGCGCAAGTGACCAACCCGCCGATCGATCCGATCCGCGAAGCGATGGTGATGTCGCTGGTGTCCTTCATCGGCCCCAGGCCGAACCTGCTCGACGCCAATAACATCAATCCGCCGATGCGCTTGGAAGTATCGGAGCCGATTCTGGACTATTCAGACATCGCCAAACTGCGCAACATCAGCGCCCACACCAGCGGTAAGTTCAAATCCCACGAACTGAATATTTGCTATCCGGTGGCCTGGGGTAAAGAAGGCATGGAAGTGAGCCTGGCATCGGTGTGTGCGCAAGCGGTGGATGCGGTCAAATCAGGCCACAACATCCTGATCGTGTCCGACCGCAAGGTGGACGCCGAGCAAGTAGCGATCCCGGCCTTGCTCGCGACGTCGGCAATCCATTTGCATCTGGTTAGCACGGGTTTTCGCACGTCGACCGGCTTGGTGGTGGAAACCGGTTCTGCCCGTGAAACGCATCATTTCGCGCTGCTCGCGGGGTTCGGCGCAGAAGCCATCCACCCGTATCTGGCAATGGATACGTTGGCGGAAATGGCTAAGAGATTACCCGGTGATTTGTCGCCGGAAAAAGCCATCCAGAATTTCCAGAAAGCGCTCGCCAAGGGTTTGTTGAAGGTGATGTCGAAAATGGGCATATCGACTTACATGTCGTACTGCGGCGCGCAGGTTTTCGAAGCGATCGGCTTGAATAAATCGCTTATAGACAAATATTTCAAAGGCACTGCATCCAATATCGAAGGCATCGGCGTAGTCGAAGTGGCAGAAGAGGCGTTGCGTCTGCACCAGCAAGCCTTCGGCAACGACCCGGTACTGGCGCATGCGCTCGATGCCGGTGGCGAATACGCGTTTCGCGTGCGCGGCGAAGAGCACATGTGGACGCCGGATGCGATTGCCAAGCTGCAGCATTCGACCCGATCCAACAATTTCAGCACCTACCAAGAGTATGCGCAGATCATCAACGACCAAAGCAAGCGGCACATGACCCTGCGCGGTTTGTTTGAATTCAAGCTGGACCCGTCCAAGGCGATTGCGTTGGATGAAGTCGAGCCGGCGAAAGAAATCGTCAAGCGCTTCGCCACCGGCGCAATGTCCCTTGGCTCGATCAGCACCGAAGCGCACGCCACGCTGGCGGTCGCGATGAACCGCATCGGCGGCAAGTCCAACACCGGCGAAGGCGGTGAAGATCCGAGCCGTTATCGCCAGGAGATGAAAAGCATCCCGATCAAGCAGGGCGAGACCATGGCATCCGTCATCGGCCGTGACCAGATTGAAGCCGATATTGCCTTGCAAGATGGCGATTCGGTGCGTTCCAGAATCAAGCAAGTCGCGGCGGGCCGCTTCGGCGTGACAGCAGCATATTTGGATTCCGCTGATCAAATCCAGGTCAAGATGGCGCAAGGCGCCAAGCCGGGAGAAGGTGGGCAGTTGCCAGGCTACAAGGTGTCTGAATATATCGCAAAATTGCGTTTCTCAGTGCCGGGCGTAGGCTTGATTTCGCCGCCGCCGCATCATGATATTTATTCGATCGAAGACTTGGCACAGCTGATTCATGATTTGAAAAATGTAAACCCAAGCGCGTCGATCTCCATCAAGTTGGTGTCCGAAGTCGGCGTTGGCACGGTCGCGGTCGGCGTCACCAAGGCCAAGGCCGATCACGTGGTGATCGCCGGTCATGACGGCGGCACCGGCGCCACGCCGTTGTCTTCACTCAAACATGCGGGAACACCGTGGGAATTGGGCTTGGCCGAAACCCAGCAAACACTGGTACTGAACGGTTTGCGTGGCCGCATCCGGGTACAAGCCGATGGCCAAATGAAAACCGGCCGAGATATCGTGATCGCCGCCATGTTAGGCGCGGACGAGATCGGTTTTGCGACCGCGCCGCTGGTGGTTGAAGGCTGCATTATGTTGCGCAAATGCCACCTCAATACTTGCTCGGTCGGCATCGCGACACAAGACCCGGTGCTACGCGCCAAGTTCTCCGGTAAGCCGGAACACGTGGTCAACTATTTCTTCTTCGTCGCCGAGGAAGCACGGCAGTTGATGGCGCAACTAGGCGTCCGCACGTTTGATGACTTGATCGGTCGCGTCGACTTGCTCGACAAGTCGAAAGCGATTACGCACTGGAAAGCCAAGGGGCTTGATTTCAGCAAGATTTTCTATCAGCCGGAAGTACCTGCTTCCGTACCTCGTTATCACGCGGAGGAGCAAGACCACGGCTTGGAAAAAGCACTCGACCATAAGCTGATCGCGCAAGCGAAAGCAGCGCTCGAAAAAGGCGAAAAAGTCTCGTTCACTTTGCCGATCAGGAACCTCAATCGCACGGTCGGCACCCTGCTGTCTGGCATCGTTGCAAAAAAATACGGTCACGAAGGCTTGCCCGACGACACTATCCACATCCAGTTGTTAGGGACCGCAGGCCAATCGGCCGGCGCGTTTCTGGCACACGGCATCACGCTAGATCTAGTCGGCGAAGGCAATGATTACGTCGGCAAAGGTTTGTCGGGCGGGCGCATTATCGTCCGTCCGAATACAGAGTTTCCCGGTTCAGCAGACGACAACATTATCATCGGCAATACCGTGTTATACGGCGCGATTGCCGGCGAGGCATTTTTTAACGGCGTCGCCGGCGAGCGCTTTGCGGTGCGCAATTCCGGCGCCATCACAGTGGTTGAAGGCGTCGGCGACCATGGTTGCGAATACATGACTGGCGGCACAGTGGTGGTGTTCGGAGAAACCGGCCGTAACTTTGCCGCCGGCATGTCGGGCGGTATTGCTTACGTGTGGGACCCTGACGGTGATTTCGCCAAAAAATGCAATATGGCGATGGTCACGCTGGAACCTGTCCTCGCCCACGCCGAGCAAGAAGCGAACGTCGATCGCTCGATCTGGCATAGCCAGCTGCGCGGCGATCAAAGTGAGACTGACGAGGTGATTCTAAAGCGCCTGATTGAGCGCCATTTCAAGGTCACCGGCAGCACGCGCGCGCGCAATTTGCTGGATGACTGGTCCAGTGGCCGCAACAAATTTATAAAAGTCTTTCCGAACGACTACAAGCGCGCACTAGGTGAGATGAATATGGCGCGAGTGGCTATTCGGCAGAAAGAAAAAAACGCAACATAAGCTTGCTTCGCCAGGGCCTTCCTCCTCCGGGGGAAGGCCAGGATGGGTGATTCGACCCCGAACCCTCTCCCTGGCAGGGAGAGTTAGATAAGACAGAGGTAGGCAATGGGTAAAACAACCGGCTTTATGGAATTTCAGCGTCAGAAAGAATCGTATTTACCGGCCGATTCACGCGTCAAGAACTATAAAGAGTTCATCCTGCCGTTGAAAGATGTACAAGCGAAAACAGAGGGTGCGCGCTGTATGGATTGCGGCACCCCGTTTTGCATGACCGGTTGCCCGGTTAACAACATCATCCCCGACTGGAACCAGCTGGTTTATAGCGGCAATTATCGCGAAGCGTTAGAGACACTGCATTCGACGAACAACTTCCCCGAATTCACTGGCCGCATCTGCCCCGCACCGTGCGAATCTGCCTGTGTGCTTGCCATCAACAACGATGCGGTTGGCATCAAATCAATTGAGCATTTCATCATCGATAAGGGCTGGAAAAACGGTTGGGTTATGCCGCAACCAGCAGCCTTCAAAACGGGTAAAAAAATTGCCGTGGTTGGATCCGGCCCTGCTGGTCTGGCCGCAGCCCAGCAACTCGCGCGTGTCGGTCACGATGTGACTGTGTTCGAAAAAAACGATCGGATTGGCGGTTTGCTGCGTTACGGAATTCCGGGCTTCAAGATGGAAAAGTCGCATATCGACCGCCGCATCGAGCAGATGCAAGCCGAAGGCGTGCACTTCCGTACCAGTGTGTTGATCGGCGAAGATTTTCCGTCAAACATCATCAACTGGACTAAAGAAACCATCTCGCCTAAGCAACTCGATCAAGAATTCGATGCGATCATCCTTGCTGGCGGTGCTGAGTTGCCGCGCGACCTGCCGGTGCCTGGCCGTGAGCTGAAAGGCGTCCATTTTGCGATGGAATTCCTGCCGCAGCAAAACCAGGTGGATGCAGGTGACAAGCTCAACAACCAGATCATGGCTAACGGTAAGCACGTCGTCGTTATCGGAGGTGGCGATACCGGATCAGACTGCGTAGGCACATGCAACCGCCATAGCACAGCCAGCTTGGCGCAATTTGAGCTGATGCCGCAACCGCCGGAACAAGAGGATAAGCCGTTGGTATGGCCGTACTGGCCGATCAAGTTGCGTACCTCCTCGTCACAAGAAGAGGGTTGCGACCGGGATTGGGCGGTTGCGACCAAGCGTTTCGAAGGGAAGGGCGGCAAGGTCGAGAAGCTGATTGCAGTCCGCGTCGAATGGATAGACGGCAAGATGCAGGAGGTGCCAAATTCCGAATTCGAAATGAAAGCGGATTTGGTATTGCTGGCGATGGGTTTTGTGTCGCCAGTGACGCAAGTGCTGGAAGCGTTCGCTGTCGAAAAAGATACGCGCGGCAACGTCAGAGCAACCACCGATGGCGAGGGTTGCTACCAGACTTCGGTCGACAAAGTATTTGCCGCGGGGGACATGCGGCGCGGCCAGTCTCTGGTGGTATGGGCAATCCGTGAGGGTCGTCAGGCCGCGCGTGCGGCGGATGAGTTTTTGATGGGTGTCTCTGATTTGCCACGCTGAAAATTGGATTGTTACAAAATTTCTAGCTAAAAGCGACTACTCTACAAGGACTATTAGTAGCGCCGCAGTATTGGGCGCAGGAGATGCAATGTTAACTTTATGTAATCCCGTAATCTTATCAATGTTGGGAGAAGAATCATGAGTATGAACGTCACGCAGAAGTTGATTCAGTCGCATCTGATGGACGGCGACATGACGCCCGGCGAGGAGATCGGGATCCGGATTGACCAGACACTGACCCAGGACGCCACCGGCACGCTGGTGATGCTGGAGCTGGAGGCGATGGGCCTGGACCGGGTAAAGACTGAGGTGAGCGTCCAGTACGTTGACCACAACATCATCCAGGAGGACTTCAAAAACCCCGACGATCATCTTTTTCTGCGCAGCGCCTGCCAGCGCTTCGGCGTGTGGTACTCGCGACCTGGTAACGGGGTGAGTCATCCGTGCCACCAGGAAAATTTCGGCAAGCCGGGCAAGACGCTGCTCGGCTCTGACAGTCACACCCCGGCCGCCGGCGCCATTGGCATGCTGGGCATCGGCGCTGGTGGGCTGGAAGTGGCTCTGGCAATGGCGGGCGAACCGTTCTTCACACGTATGCCGCTGATCTGGGGCGTGAAGCTCACCGGCAGCTTGCCGGACTGGGTGAGCGCCAAGGACGTGATCCTGGAGATGTTGCGCCGCCACGGCGTCGACGGCGGTGTGGGCCGGATCGTCGAGTACTACGGGCCGGGGCTGGCCACGCTGAGCGCGATGGATCGGCACGTGATCGCCAACATGGGCGCCGAGCTTGGCGCGACCACCACCGTTTTCCCTTCCGATCTGGAGGTGCGCCGTTTCCTGCGCGCTTGGCAGCGAGAAGAGGATTGGGTCGAGCTGGCCGCGGATACAGATGCGACCTACGATGTTCATGAAGAGATTGATTTGTCCAGCCTGGTGCCGCTGATCGCCATGCCGTCCAGCCCCGGGAACGTGCGCCCGGTCAGCGAGGTCGCTGGTGAGCCGATCTACCAGACCTACATCGGCTCGTCGGCCAATCCCGGCTACCGCGACTTCGCCGTTTCCGCGCTGATGGTGCAGGGTCGCAAAGTGAACGACCGCGTGTCGTTCGACATCAACCCCACGTCCCGAGCGCAGCTCGAAACCTTGGTGCGCGACGGGCACGTAGCCCACTTGCTGCACGCCGGCGCGCGGCTGCACCAGGCTGGCTGCAACGGCTGCATCGGCATGGGTCAAGCGCCGGCCACAAACGAGATCTCTCTGCGCACGGTGCCGCGCAACTTTCCTGGCCGTTCAGGCACCCGCGAGGACAAGGTGTGTCTGGTCAGCCCGGAGACCGCCACGGCGTCCGCGCTCACCGGCGTGATCACCGACCCGCGCACACTGGGCATCCCCTATCCACGCATCGCGGACCCGGACCACCCGATTATCAACCGCGCGATGTTCATGTCGCCGTTACCGCTTGAGGAGGCGCAGCAATTGGACCTGGTGAAGGGTCCGAACATCGCTTCGCTGCCGAACTTCGAGCCGCTGCCTGATGAGATCGAAGTGTCGGTTCTGCTCAAGGTGGCGGACGATATTTCCACCGATGAGATCATGCCACCCGGCTTGCGGGTGCTGCCGTTTCGCAGCAACATTCCCAAGATCGCCGAGTTCTCCTTCGACCGACTTGATCCCACCTATGCCGCGCGAGCCAAGCAGCTGCCCGGTCACGTGGTAGTGGGTGGCAGCAATTATGGGCAAGGATCGAGCCGAGAGCACGCTGCACTGGGCCCTCAGTATCTAGGGCTGCGCGCGGTTCTAGCCAAGGATTTTGCGCGGATCCACGCGCAAAACCTGATCAACTTCGGTGTGCTGCCGCTTATCTTCGTCGATCATGCGGATTACGACAGCATTCAGGCCGGCGACGTGCTGCGCCTGACCAATCTGCGCCACGTGCTGACAGAGGGAGGCGAACTGGTGGTCGAAAATGTCACGCACCAGTACAAATTTCAGATGCGTCACACCATGTCGCCGCGACAAGTGCTGTTCTTGCTTCGCGGGGGGTTGATCAGCTGGATGAAAGAGCGCCTCTCCGCTTTACCCGAGTCTCGCGGTGCATGATGGGGTATGGGGCGCAATGCGCAAGTTCGGTATTGCCGATATCGAGCAGGTCGCGCTGCGCCTTGGCGGCGACGCCACCCACCGGTTTGACGATTTAGGGTCACGGCGGCGCTCAACGCTTACTCCGACTTTTAACGGTAACAGTGCCTCAGCGGCTCCGGCACTGTGCTGGTGTGCTTTCACATAGCGGCCATCAATGAAGACCCCGCGCGCTCAATAACTAAGTGCAACACCCTCTAATCGAGTACCGTGTTGCCATGGAAAAACACTATCATCACCTTAGTACCACCGACTGCGTTACGCTCATGTTCCTGAAGCGCCAGGGCCTAAGCCTTCGTGCCATTGCCAGTGAGCTGAACCGTTCACCCAGCACCCTGAGCCGGGAATTGCAGCGGCGTACGGTTGAAGGCCGACTCTATGATGCCGAAGCAGCAGGACTCGCAGCGCGTTCAGCACGTTTGCTATGCCGACCCCGGCGCAAGTTGGTCGAGGGCACTGACCTCCACGAGGTGGTCGTCGACATGCTGCGAAACAAGTGGTCTCCTCAGCAAATCAGCGGCACACCAAGCGCCGTCCCCGTGCTGGCGGGGTTGATCGTCGCCAACAAATCCCGGATCTGGTCAGCATCCACTTGCGACCGCCGGAAGTCGAAGAGCGACTGCTGCCTGGGCATTGGGAAGGCGACTTGATCAAGGGTGCCTTCAATCGCTCAGCCGTTGGCACCCTGGTAGAGCGTGTCAGTGGTCTGGTGTTCCTGGCCAAGATGGACGGAGCAACCGCCACAGCGGCCGTTCAGGGCTTCAGTGCCGCGTTGAATCGGGTACCGCTGGAGATGCGCCAGACCTTCACTTACGACCAGGGTCGCGAGCTGGTGCGCCATGCTGAGATCACCCAAAAGACCGGCACGGCGATCTACTTTGCTGACCCACACAGCCCCTGGCAACGAGCCATTAACGAGAACACCAATGGCTTGTTGCGGCAGTACATGCCGAAGGGAACCGACCTGTCGGTGTTCAGTCAGGATGAGTTGGACGCTTTTGCCTTCCAGCTCAACACACGGCCTCGGAAGCGGTTAGGCTTCAAACCACCGCTGGAAGTGTTTATGGATCTGATCATGGAACCGACCGAAATCGTTGAGGATGACAGCGCCATTGGTGAGATGTGCACCGAGGTATTTGGAGGAGGTTGGGGGAGTTTCCGTATTGCCCACCTATCGACGGGTGACCGGATTGGCGTCGAGATATTTCAATTCAAAAACCAGGTTAACCCAGAAGATAACTTTGAATACTGGAAAACCGGCATCTTCCATTTTTGCGTACAGGATCCGAACGTTGAAGAGCTGGCCGACCGCATCGTTGCCGCCGGTGGTAAGAAACGGATGGAGAAGCCGCGTTATTACTACCCGGGTGAGAAGCCTTATCGCATGATTTACATGGAAGACCCGTTTGGAAACATTGTGGAGATCTACAGCCACAGCTACGAGCTGATATACAGCGAAGGCGCATACTAAAGCAGTGTTGGTACCTTGACTGAAGCTTCAATCCGTCATAAGCCTTGTCTGCGCTTAATGATCTGGTCGGCAAGGGTCGTCAACTCCGATGCACAAAGGTCAGGGATGGGCACATTAGGTGCGGGCAGGTTAGCGTTGTAGGGGCGTGTGAGAAGCGCGCCCCGGCATCCGGTGGCCTGTGCGCCAATAGTATCCCACAAGTGACTGGCTACAAGGCACAGGTCTGAAGTCTCGACAGACAATTCCGCGGCGACCAGGCGATAAGTTTCTGGGGCAGGCTTGAATTTGCCTACGGTGCCGACACTGAAATTCCGTTCAAAAAAGCGACTTAATCCTGCTTTTTCAAGCGGGGTTGGTGAGGCGCTGCTGGCTGAGTTGGTCAGTGTCACCATCCGAAACCCGGCATCTTGAAGGCGGGTGAGGGCCGGTACAACGTCGGGATGTGCCGGCATTGAACTCATCCGTTCTTTCAGCTCCGCAACGTCTGCATCTGCAATACTCACCTGATGAATACTCGCCGTCATTCTCAGTGTTCCTACGCCAAGCTCGCCAAAGGGTGTAAAAAGGCCGGAAAGGGTCATTGTCTGGGAGTAGAGAACAAGCTGGGCGAACCATTCTCTAAGCACGCGCGGATCGCCGAAGATACGATCAAACAAAGGTTCGAGAGTAGTGATGTCGAGCAGTGTTTCGTTCACGTCGAATACGATTATCGAGGGGAAGGCTGCGTTTGGCATGGGGCATCCTCTTGCGGTTTCAGCGGCACAGGTGCATGTCGGAATGGTAGTTCAATTCAGGGACTGTAGCTGGACTTGAGTGATTGCTCAATATAAAATTGAGCAATCACTCAGATTCTATTGCTGTGTTGTATTGCGGCACCGATAACTGGAAATGACCATGGCTCGTGCAATGATTCATAATCGGCAGGATTCTCTGGAGCGTTATGCCAGCCTGGGGCTGGCTAATATCGAGCGTACCTTGAGCTCCCACGACTCACCGCTGGCAGGATTGGCAGCCTATTTACGGGGGTTGGGTGGGCTTTGTGATCAGGAATTGCCAAGTCGTGCCTGCATGCTGGTAAAAAGTTTGCTGGAGCTGGGTGAGCGAGAACATGTCGCTCGGCGCAAGGCTGAAGATTTGCTGGCCGGTATGGAAAAGCGCTTCGTAGATCGTTTCTCCGACGCACAAAAGATGGGTAAGCTGGATAGCAGGCTTGATCCGGTTCGGCTCGGCCGTCGGTTACAGGCAGAGTTGATGGGGTTGCGAGCTTTTGCTCAGCGTGATGTGGGCAGCTCGGCCGTGCACGCCCTGGCAGAAGATATGGCGCTGTCACTGGAAGCACTGCGTATCGATGGTGTTACAGATACAGATACAGATGCAGATACGCACTGATATTCTGTGCGTATCTGCTTGCTCTCATTGCTTTAGTGAAGAGGGTGGGCTGTTTAAAGCTGCGGGGTCAGGCAGTTGATTCCGGCGTCAGTTTATCTTGCGTTCTCAGGTTGAAATCCGAGGCGTCGTGACGTTCGTGCAGTTGCTCTGAAAGCTCGCCCCTGGTGCGATTCACTATGCGGCCACGCTGAACAGCCGGGCGTTCAAAGATCTCTTTTGCCCAGCGGCGCAGGTTCTTGTAGCTCTCTACCTGTAGAAACTCGCCTGCATCGTAGGCCTCGCCCAGCACAAGATTGCCGTACCAAGGCCAGGTGGCGATATCCGCAATGGAGTATTCGTCTCCTCCCAAATAACGATGTTCAGCAAACTCCCTGTCCAGTACGTCCAATTGGCGTTTGACTTCCATGGTGAAGCGATTGATCGGGTATTCAAACTTTTCAGGTGCGTAAGCATAGAAGTGCCCGAAGCCACCTCCCAAGTAGGGAGCGGATCCTTGCAGCCAAAAAAGCCAGTTCATTACTTCAGTGCGTGCCGCAGCTTCTTTGGGGAGAAAACGCCCGAATTTCTCTGCCAGATAGAGGAGAATCGCACCACTTTCAAAGACTCGGCTGCCGTTTTCTGTATCAAGCAGTGCCGGGATTTTCGAGTTTGGATTAATGTCGACGAAGCCAGAGGAGAACTGATCGCCTTCGCCAATCCGGATCAGGTGCGCATCGTATTCTGCGCCATTTTCACCTGCGGCAAGTAATTCTTCGGCCATGATGGTCACTTTCTGGCCGTTGGGTGTGCCAATTGAATATATCTGCAAGGGATGTTTTCCGCGCGGCAATGGGGCTTCATGTGTGGGTCCTGCGACGGGGCGGTTAATGCTGGCCCATTCACCGCCATTTTCTGCGTCCCAAGTCCAGACGCTTGGTGGTTGGTACTGATTGGTGTCCGACATAACCCTGATCTCCTATACGTTTTCGTACTCAAAGCCGGAAAGCTACTTCAATTCGGTTTTTCAGCAAACCGGCCTTTGAACTTTTACTGATTAGCCAGCCTTATGCCACTCATACTTCTGCATAGGCTTGTCGATTGGCGTGTTTGCGAGATGGTTGGTGTAGTTGCTCATGATCTTCTGCGCGGTACCAAGAATGACTTCAAGAATCTGGCGCTTGGTAAAACCTGCGGTCAGGAAAGCTTCTACGGCGGCGTCGTCAACGTTGCCCCGGCCGCGCACGATAGCGAGCGTGAAGTCACGGAGAGCTTCCAGGCGTTCCGTCGGGAGGGGTGTTTCATTGCGCAGCGCCTCTGTGATGGCGTCATCAACTTTCATGTTCTTGGCGATGCCGGTATGGGCGGGCACGCAGTAGTGGCAAGCATGCTCAACATTGATAGTTTGCCATACCACGGTGGTTTCTTCGTCATCGAAGCTGCTATCGAGAAATAGCTGGTGAAGCCTCTGATAAGCTTCAAGCAGCCCCGGCGCTTCGGCCATAACCGCGTGCAAGCTTGGGATCATGCCGAAGGCCTTGACGGATTTGTCGAGCAAATCCTGGCTTTCTTGTGGAGCGCTTTCTTTATTGTGAAGGGTAAAGTTGGTCATAGGGTGACTCCTGAAAGTGGGTCGAAATTGCTTTAAATCGGTTTAGCAGGAGCTACCGTAACGATATTTGAGTGATCGTTCAAGATATATTTGAGCGATCGCTCAGGTATCGAGACAGGATTTTGGAAGAGGCTATTGCTAAAATGATTCGTTCGATATGGTTGAACCCGATATCGATTTCCGTTAATGGTCTCAAGAGTGTCAGCGACATGAAGCATTGTGATCTGGTTTCGTGAGGAGCACTAAGGCAATGCACTCCGGTGGCCGTATCAAGGAAGTCTTCAGCGCCTTTCTACTATTGGGCCTGACCTCCTTCGGCGGCCTTCACCCTGCCTTCGGCGATCGCGCTGATGCTGTTCGCCTTAGGTGCTGCCGTGCTTGATGGCCCGATCAGTCAGGGCGCCATCCACGGACTCAAAGTAACGGCTGTGGCTATCGGCGCCCACGCTGTGTGGGCTATGGCACTGTGCCGGGCCCATACTGAGACTGAAGTGCACGAGCTGCCTATGCGCGTCTCCATCCGCGCCGGCCACTTGGCGAGCCTGACCTTCGCTGCCTTGTTAGCTGGCCTGCCGCTTCTGGCCTGGGTCAGCCCCTCCGAGACTTTGGCGGTAATGGATGCCTTTTATCGCGCTGGCGCCCTGGTATTCGGTGGTGGACATGTAGTGCTGCCGCTGCTGGAGGCGGAAGTGGTGCAATCAGGCTGGGTCGGTGCGAACGAGTTCCTGGCAGGTTATGGCGCCGCTCAGGCAGTGCCGGGGCCGCTGTTCACCTTTGCCTCCTATCTGGGGGTAGCGATGACGCCGCCGTTAAAAATAGTGAGCTTTCACAGGCCCCGAGGTCGGGATAACCTTGCTTAACGTTTTCTCCAGACCAGCAACCGATTATTCGCCGGCATCTCAAAGTCCGATTCCAGAATGAGCCCGTTATCACTGCTGAGTTTTTTCAGATCGGCCATATCCCGAATCCCCATTGCTGGGTTCCGTTGCCTCAACGATGCATCAAACTGCTGGTTGCTGCCACTGGTGAATTTTCCACTGTAATTGAATGGCCCATATAAACAGAAGGCTTCGCCTTGGTGGAGATTGGCAGCGACGCCCTTGAACATGGCCTTAACTTCCGGCCAAGACATGATGTGGGCCGTGTTGGCGGAGAAAGCGCCGGTAACCGGCGGCAATTGCCAGTCGCTGATGCTGACGTCTAGGGCTAATGGTTTGTTGATGTTTGGCAGGCGTGCCTCCGCTAACCATGGCTCGCACAACTGGTAGTTGCTGGGGTGGTCGCTTGGCTGCCACGTGATGTGTGGCAGGAAACTGGCAAAATGAATCGCGTGTTGTCCGGTGCCAGTGCCTATTTCCAGAACGGTGCCGGGGGCGCTGAATACTGCAGCGAGTTTTTCGAGAATGACCTGTTTGTTATTCGCGCAGGCTTGAGAAAATGGTTTACCTTCAGTCATTGGGCCCCTTGATTTATTGATAAATTCTCGAAGTTAATGGCGAAATTCAGATTAGCCCTGCACCTTTTAGGATAAATACTCCCAAGGTAATAGTGACACTCGCCATAAGCGTGGTTATTGCGATTATATTTGCCGCTAGGCGGTCATTGCCACCGAGCGCTTTGGCCATCACAAAACTGGCAGCGGCGGTTGGGCTTGCGAAGAACAGGAACAATAGGCCGAGTTCCGGGCCGGTGAAGCCCACGGCCCAGGCTGCGGCGGTGCACAGTGTAGGCAGTATCACCATTTTCATCAGCGCGGCGCTGAAGGCCGTTGAACTGTCAGTGCGCAGAGCCCGGAACGAAACCGTTGCGCCAATGCATAACAATGCTAAGGGCAGTGTGAGGGAAGCAAAATAATCACCGCTGGTCAGTATCCATTCCGGTAGCTGAAGATTCAGCCAAGCCACAGGAATAGCTGCAAACACTGAAAGTATCAGGGGGTTGCGCAGGATATCCTGAAGTATGCGGCGCCACTCGGGAGATCGCCCTGGCTGGTAAGCTGCGAGCACAATCACCGAAAGAGCGTTGTAAGAAAGAATAACTACCCCTAGCAGAATACTGCCCGCCGAAAGCCCGAAATCTCCGTAAAGGTTTGCTGCCAATGCCAGCCCCACAATGCCGCAGTTGCCCCGGAAGGCTCCTTGAACGTACACGCCCCGATCTTCATGATCCACACGCCAGCGCGCCCACAACCAGGCCAAAATGAAGCTGGCCAACGTGGCAAAAAAATAGAAAATCAGTAGTCGAGGGTTCAGGGAGGTGCTGAGGTCGGCTTTTATAATGCTGAGAAAAACCAAGGTGGGCAGTGTTGCCTTGAAAACCAGAGCGGAAGCGGTATGCACGAATGCATCGTCAATCCAGCCAACTCTTCGCAGGCCCAGCCCGATAAACACCATGACAAAAACCGGGAGCGTGGTTTCTAGTGTTTGTTGGAAAAGGCTAAAAAGATCCATTCAAGATGGCCAATTGGCAGAGGAGTGAAGCCTCCATAATAGATCTGACTGAAAGGTAATGAAATCCCTTGCCGTAAGCTATGATGGGTGAGCTATAGTAATGCGCAACTTACCAGAATATGAGGCCAGCATGAATGCCGTAAACCCCACGCTGGAGCAGCTAGAGCAGGTTTTGGCCGACACCCCAAAAGACCAGCCGGTGGTGATGCTTAACCTGCTAAGGTTCCGGGACAAGGCAAGCTACGCCGATGAGTCTCGCGAGTTGAGCGGGCGTGAAGCCTACCAGCTTTATATGCGGGAAGCGGCTGCTAGCGTTAGCGCAGTGGGCGCCGAAGTTATTTGGTCTGGCCGAAGTATTGGGTCACTCATTGCGCCGCCAGATGAATCATGGGATCAAGCTCTGCTTGTACGCTATCCGTCAATCGACGCGTTTATGGCAATGATTCAGAGCTCTGAGTACAAAGGTGTCGTGAAACACCGCACGGCTGCACTGAGCGACTCAAGACTGGTTGCTAATGTGGAAGCGCAAGGCTGAAGGCAAAGCTCAGCCCAAAAAACCTGATTCCAGCACGCCGGTCTGGCGTATGAGCATATAAGTCGCTGTACCTGCAGCGATAGAGAGTAAAGCATTGCGCCGCCAAAGGTGAACGATCACCACAAGCGCACCCGCCAGAATGGCATCAAGCCCCGGTACTGTTGCTGACCAATCCCCAGAACGCTGCAAGAATACCGTTGCCAGCAAAGCCATAACGGCTGCAGGCAGGTAACGCCCTAAGTGTTTGATGAGAGGGTGCTCGGTATGACGCTCAAAAAACAGAAACGGAATAATTCTTGTGGCAAAGGTCGCGATTGCCGCAATGGCGATGAATGCAGCAAGGTAGGTTGTTTCAGACATGGTTGCCGCTCTCCGACTTGGTCTTGGCTCGCAGATTCCGGTATTGCAACAAAAGCACGGCGGTTACGATGGCGATGGCGCCGATCAGCTGATGAGCCGGTGGCAGTAATATCATGGCGAAACCCGCAGCGGCAGCGCCCGCCCACACAGGAAATGCGTCTCCTAGGGCTTTAAGTTGTTCGATTGTTAGCACGATAAACAAGGCCACAAGCGCAAACTCAATGCCTGTGCTGTCGAATGCCACATTACGACCCAGTAGTGCTCCCAGAGCACAGCCAACCACCCAGTAAACCTGGTTGAACGCTGTGATCCGGAAATCCACGTCCAGCTCATGAATTGTGTCCTTAGAGCGGGGTCGGCTGGTGAGCAGTGAGTAAGTCTCGTCGGTCAGCCCGAAAATCAAGTAAAGCTTGCGCCAGCCTGCGCCCCGGAATTGCCCGAGCAAGGACAGGCCGTAGAAAAGATGGCGTGCGTTGAGTACGAACATGGCAATGAACACTTCCAGTAAGCCCGCGCTTACTGCGAGTAGGCTAACCGCCAGAATCTGGCCGGCACCGGCATAGATCACCACGCCCATAAGCGGAGCAGCCCACCACGCATAGTCCAACTGAGTCGTGAACAGAACCCCGAAAGCCATGCCGAGTGGGAGGTAACCGAACAAAATCGGAAGTGTGAGACGAAAAACCAAGGAGTTCATTAGCATCCAAACGTTCTTGAAACGAGAGATAGTAGAGAATTGTTCGCGGTTTTGAAAGCGGGAAAGGGTTCTCCTTCGAAGGCATAATCCTTAAGATGGCGTTCTTCACAGGAGATTGTATGAGCGACGAAACTGGGCACCAGCCACAACCTGATCCTCGGGAGGAAAAGTTCCTTGTAGACAAGGAACTGCTGTCAGAAGATCAACTGAATGGTTTGGCAGAAGAGTACTGCACCCGCTATCACGGGCTCAATGATACCGAAAACCCTCTCGCCGAGTTGAGCGGTGTATTGATGGCCATTAGCCGGGGCAATTTGGTTGTCTGGTTTGATCCGGTAGAGAACACGGCCGGGCTGGGCGTGCCGAAATGATCAGTTAACCTCTCAGGGTATTTCGGTTTGCACCTACCCGGGGGCGTTAGTAAACGGTACAATTGCGCTGATTTCTGAAAGCGCTGTGCGAGGTGGATTTTGATCAGGGTATTGGTTGTAGATGACCATGAGCTGGTTCGTTCCGGGATAACCCGGATGCTCGCGGATGATCCAGATATTGATGTTATCGGTCAGTCTTCGTCTGGTGAAGACGCTATAGAGTTTGTGCGTAAGAGCCGCCCGGATATCGTATTAATGGATATCCGGATGCCAGGTATTGGTGGTCTGGAAGCTACGCGGCGAATCCTAAGAATAGACGACACGATCCGTGTGATCGTAGTAACCGCGTGCGCCGACGATCCTTATCCCGCTCGGGTCATGCAAAGCGGAGCCACCGCCTACATCACCAAAGGCGCGGATATCCGGGAAATGGTTCGTGCTATTCGTATGGCCCACTCGGGCCAGCGATACATCAGCCCTGAAATTGCCCAGAAAATGGCACTGAAACAGTTGGGTGGCGACAAAGATGAAGACGGCGACTTATCGCTATTTGATCGGCTGTCTGAGCGCGAAATGCAGATAGCCATGATGGTGGTGGACTGCCAGAAGGTACAGAACATTTCCGATAAGCTCTGCCTCAGTCCAAAAACCGTGAACAGCTACCGTTACCGAATCTTTGAAAAGTTGGAAATCTCCAGCGATGTTGAGTTGGCTCTGATGGCAGTGCGGTTTGGGTTACTTGATGCCCACAAGGTCTGATGCTACAAGCGAAAGCAGCGGGGAGTTCGACAGTAAACACTTCCTGAAACAGCTGACGGAGCGGCCCGGCGTCTATCGGATGTACGACGACGCCGGCTCGGTGCTGTATGTAGGTAAGGCCGGCAATCTCAAAAAACGGGTCAGCAGCTATTTTCGCAAGACTGGCCTGACGCCTAAAACTGAAGCTCTGGTCGCAAAGATAGTCTCCATTGAGGTAACCATTACCAACAGTGAGACAGAAGCGCTGCTGCTTGAGCAAAACCTGATCAAGTCTCTGCGCCCGCCCTACAACATCCTGCTTCGGGATGATAAATCTTACCCTTATATCTATGTGTCATCCCACAGCGATTATCCGTCGCTGACCTTTAGGCGTGGGCGCGCCAAAAAAGGTGGAGGAACCTGGTTTGGGCCGTTTCCGAGCTCCGGTGCTGTGAAAGAAAGTCTTAATGTGTTGCAGAAGGTGTTCCGCATAAGGTCTTGTAGCGAAAGCTATTTCAGCAATAGATCAAGACCCTGCCTGCAGTATCAGATTAACCGCTGTACAGCACCCTGTGTGGGGTATATTTCGCCCGAGGACTACCAACAGGATATCCGTCACGCCAGCCTTTTTCTCGAAGGCAAAAACCCGGTCATCATTCGTAATTTGATGGATTCCATGGAAGAGGCCGCCAAAAACCTCGAATTTGAAAAAGCAGCCGGTTACCGCGATCAGATCAATCATTTGCGCCATGTGCAGGAGCAGCAATCGGTAGACGGTGAGGGCGGTGACGCCGATGTGGTTGCCATCGCGCAGGATGCCGGTGTGGTGTGCGTTGTGGTCATTATCGTGCGCGGGGGCAGGGTTTTAGGAACCAAAGACTACTTCCCTCGCTATTCCCTTGAGCAGTCGGAGGGCGAGTTGCTCAGTGCCTTTCTCGGCCAGTATTATTTTGGCGGCAACACCCGCCGCGAGATTCCGCAGGATGTGCTGGTACCGGTTGAAGTTGAAGGGCAGGCGCTTCTTGCTCAGGCGCTTTCCGATGCAGCTGGCCGTGAGACCCGCATACGTGGAAATGTGCGGGGAGAGCGCCGGCGCTGGCTGGAACTGGCTATGACTAATGCCCGGCAAACCCTGCTTACCCACCTCGCCAGCAAGGAAACCGTTTATCGGCGCTTGCTAGCGCTGCGGGACATGCTGGAGCTTGCGGAGACGCCGTCACGGATGGAGTGTTTCGACGTTAGTCACAGCCATGGTGAAAATACCGTCGCTTCCTGTGTCGTTTTCGATGAGAATGGGCCCCTGAAAAGTGACTACCGGCTATATAATATCGAAGGTGTTAAAGCCGGAGATGATTACGGTGCCATGCGCCAAGTACTGACCCGCCGTTACCGCCGCATGGTTGCAGGCGAGGGTAAGCGCCCCGATCTTGTGTTCATAGATGGTGGTAAGGGGCAGTTGAACATTGCCCGGGAAGTGTTTGATGAACTTGGGGTTTCAGATATCCCCTGATTGGCGTGGCCAAGGGTGCAGCCCGGCGCGTGGGCATGGAGCAGTTGATTGATGCCATGACCGGCGACGTATTCCGTGCGCCTGCTGAGTCGCCGGCATTGCACCTGATTCAGCACATACGGGATGAGTCGCACCGCTTCGCTATTACCGGGCACCGCGCAGGACGCGACAAGAAGCGTCGCCAGTCGACCCTGGAAGGCATTGAAGGGGTTGGCCCCAAACGGCGCCGGGAGCTAATCCGGTATTTTGGTGGCATACAGGAACTACGCAAAGCCAGTGTTGATGAAATGACCAAGGTTCAAGGCATCAGTAAATCACTGGCTGAAAACATATACGCAGCACTGCACGACGAGTGATTACAGTATGAATTTACCCAACCTGCTCACACTCTCCCGCATCATCATGATTCCGGTTTTTGTGGTGGTTTTTTATCTCCCGGTGCAGTGGAGTTATATGGCGAGTGCGGCAATTTTCGGCATAGCGGCCGCGACGGACTGGCTAGACGGCTATCTCGCCCGAAAGCTTGACCAGAGCACGCCATTCGGCGCTTTTCTCGACCCGGTTGCCGACAAGTTGATGGTGGCGGTCGCGCTGGCGCTGCTCATTCAAGAGTATTCCGCACTTCTGCTTACCATACCTGCAACGGTGATTATCGGTCGGGAAATTGTGATATCCGCATTGCGGGAATGGATGGCAGAAATAGGCAGCCGTGCCAGCGTTGCCGTTTCATACATCGGCAAGATTAAAACCACGGCGCAGATGGCATCCATTGTGGGCCTGCTGGCATTTCCTCCGGGCCAGCTTCTTTCAGAGGTTGCCGTGGGTCTGTTGTATATCGCTGCGGTTTTAACGCTCTGGTCTATGGGGCTTTACATCAAAGCGGCTTGGCCGGATTTGTTCCCCGAAGAGGACTAATTCGGGGGTGTCTCACATGCCCTTGCCCAGTCGATAACCTCTTCTGCAAGCCTTTCTCCGGCACTGCCGAAAGCCTGCACAATTGAATCTATGCTCTTGTCTCCTGCCGGCATAGACACGATGAAGTTGTCGGAGCAAAGTGTTTCCCGTGAGCGGTTATCGATCAGCTGTCCATAGATAGCAATTGTCACCCGGGTACTGTCGCCTTGGCTGACAGTGTGGAAGGCTGTAATTTCAGTAGCCAGGTTCAGGTCGGTATTGCCTGGCCCAGTATCCATGATGACGTCTCGAAAGCTTGCCGTTGCCCTGAATACGCCCACCAGCATATCGCGCAGGATAACGGGCACTGTATCTCGCCACCGAACGCCCCCATAGACTCTGAACTCCCATGGCACCGGCTTTGCTAAAATTCTTGTGCTGTTAAAGGGCTCGGACGCAAAAGGTGTATCAACCCGAAGGCTCTGGGGCAGGCTGGTTACACTCTTTTGCAGGCCCTGCGGTACCGGAAAATCCATCACCCTGGGTGCTTCCGGTGACGGAAACACCGTGCACGCTGTCATAACCCCAGAAACGACCAGCGCGGTGCCCACAGTCTTGAACGTTTTTATAGCATTATTAATCACTGGGATACCTCCTTGATGCTAGGGCCGCCCCAGATGGTTCCCGTGGGGTCTTCTTCCAGCCGGCGGGTGAACTGGTTAAGGTTTCTGAGCGTGTTACGCAGTTCTCTTAGGGCCGGTGCTAGCTCACCCATACCTTGAAGCCCGGAATCTAGGGCGCCTTCGTTATCCCGGGTAAGCTGATCAAGTCGTGCACCGATTTGTTGAACCGTTTTCATGGCTGCGCTCATGCTGGTCAGTACCGACTTGCCTTCGTTTTGTAACAGAGCATTGGCGTTATCCGAGACGGTGGAAACCTTAATTGCCGCTTCTGCGGCGCGCTTGCTTGCGTCGTCCATGCGCTCAAGCAGGGCCACGAGCTTGTCGCGGTTGTCTAGCAAGGAATCGCTGGCATCCTTGGCGTTGCGCAGAATAGCTGTCAGGTTTTCGGTGTTTTCCTCTGAGAGAACCCTATTCGCGCTGGTGAGCAACGTTTCTGCCTTGGTTAGTAGTGCTTCACCGTTGGTCAGGAGGCTGTTAAATGCCGAAGGCTCAGCAGTAATCTGCGTGGGATGCTCTCTGCTGCCCTCCAGCACGGGGCTATCTGTGCTGCCACCGCTGAATTGAACGCTCATACTGCCGGTAATGTTAGCCAGCACCAGCCCGGCGCGGGTGTTCTCCCGAACGGGAACACTCTGCTCCACGCGCACCAAAACCCGAACGTGGCCCGGATTGTCTTCGCCCAGCTTTAGCTCTAGCACATCGCCTACTTCAATGCCGCTGTATAGAACCGGGTTGCCCTTAGATAAGCCGCTTACCGCGTGATCAAAAACGATTTCATAATAGACCCACTCGCGATCAGCGGATGACTTGGCTAGCCACAACGCGAAAAACAGTGCTGCCACAACCGCAATCAGCGTAAACAGCCCGATGATCACGTGATGTGCTTTTGGTTCCATAGTCTCTTACTCCCGTTGCCGGCTCGGTTCCTGAGCCCGGAATGCGTAACTGGCGGCCCGCCCTCGGGGGCCATGAAAATAATCCTGGATCCATGAGTCGTCTGTTGTTGCGACTTTTTCAATCCGGTCTGCGACCAGCACCTTCTTTTGAGACAGCACGGCCACTCTGTCGCAGGTTGTATACAGTGTGTCCAAATCGTGGGTGACCAGAAAAACAGTCAATCCCAGTGCGTCCCGGAGGGTAACAATCAGCTTATCAAAAGCCGCAGCGCCAATTGGGTCAAGGCCCGCGGTCGGCTCGTCCAGGAACAAGATTTCAGGATCCATTGCCAAGGATCTGGCCAAGGCTGCGCGTTTGACCATACCACCGGAGAGTTCCGACGGGTACTTGAGGGCAGAATCGGCTGGCAAGCCGGTCAGTGCCAGTTTCATGCGGGCAAGTTCCTCCGCGTCGGAGCGAGGCAGGTTGCAGTGCTCAATCAATGGTAGAGCAATGTTCTGTAAAAGGTTTAATGAGGTGAACAGGGCACCTTTCTGGAACAGAACACCAAATCTTTGTTCAGTTTCCGAGCGTTCTTTAGTGCTCAGTTCGTCCAGGTCTTTCCCGAATACCCGGATACGACCAGCCGTAGGTTTATGCAGGCCAACAATGCTTCTGAGTAATACGGATTTGCCCGTCCCCGAACCACCAACAACGCCCAGGATCTCTCCCTTGAAAAGATCCAGATCCAGATCTTCGTGAACAACATGGCTGCCAAAGCGGTTATCAAGGCCCCGGACTTCGATGACAGGCGCAGGCTGGCTGTCCGTTTTCTGAACGTTTGAGTTCGTCATGATTTACCAGCCCATTTCCATAAAGAAAAGCGCAGCAATGGCGTCCAGAAGAATAACGACAAAAATAGATTGAACCACGCTGGATGTTGTATGCACGCCCACTGATTGAGCACTGCCGCCTACCTTGAACCCCTCAAGGCAGCCAATGGCCGCGATTAGAAAGGCTAAGATGGGGGCTTTCGACATACCCACGAGAAAGTGCTTCAGTGCAACGTCCCGCTCCATAATCGCCATAAACTGAGCCGGGGAAATATCCAGGGAAATCGCACAGACCATAGCGCCACCTGCTAAACCGGCGAGCATTCCCACAAAGGTAAGAATAGGCAGGCTGATCATCATCGCCAGAACCCTGGGGATTACCAGCAGTTCAACCGGGTTCAGCCCCAGCGTGCGAATGGCGTCGAGCTCTTCGTTTACCTTCATGGCGCCAATCTGTGCCGTGAAGGCACTGGCGGTGCGACCTGCAAGTAGAATGGCGGCGAGCAGAACCCCGAATTCCCGTAAGAACGAGAAGGCGACCAGATTGACCGTATAGATAGTGGCCCCAAAGTCTTTCAGCACCGTGGCGCCAAGGAACGCCACAACGGCACCCACCAGAAAGGTGAGCAGAGCCACAATCGGAAGGGCGTTGAGCCCGGTGTTCTGCAGGGCCGCTACAAATGGTGTAACACGCCACCGGCTGGGCCTAGGCAAAACAATAAAAAGTGTTGCGAGAATCTGCCCAACAAATCCCGCCAAGAGATAGATCAGGTGCCAGATGGCTTCCACGGTTTTGCCGGTTTCGGTGAGAAACTGCAAGACGGGATTAAGGCCTTCAGGCTCCAGCGCAGGCTTTTCCTGCATAGCATCAGCTACGGCTTGTAGCAGTGCGTTTTGTTCTTGGGGCAGCGTGCCATCCTGTTGTGTGAGTGCGCTCAGGGTTTCCGACCCCAGCAGCGCAACCAGAAGAGAGGCGCCTGCTGTATCGACCCGCCCGAGCGCCTTTAGATCAACATGTTCCGTTTCCCATCGCTGATCAGAATATTCTTCGATCTGCTTTTTAAGTGCCTGATAATCGGCAAGAGTCCAGTCGCCCCGAATAGCCAGGGTGCCGTTCTGGCTCCGGATCTGGGAAGCGTTTTGATGTTCTGGGGAGCTGGCACTGTTGGGCACGGGTGTCAGAAATCCAAAAGTTGGTTGGTTAGCTTACTAGCTTAGAGACTACAGACGCTATCTGCCAGTATCCGGCGGTCTTCCTCGTCGTGGCTGGCAAGCACAATGAGTGTGCCTCTGGTTTTTTGTTCTAGTAAGAGCTGCCTCAGAAGGCCCCGTGCATCGCTGTCCAGTCCAGCCAGGGGCTCATCTAGGAGCATCACTGGCTGTTGGCGCAGGATCGCTCGTAACAGAGCAACACGTTGCCTCTGGCCGCCAGAAAGGTCGCCGGGCAAACGCTTGCCAAAACCGCCAAGGCCAACGCTTTGTAAACCCCGCTCGATACCCTGTTCATCCTCTGGTGAGAGTTTAAGGCCCGGGTGAATGCCTAGGCCAATATTGGCCTCAACGCTCAAGTGTTCGAACAGGTTGTGCTCTTGAAAAACACTGGTCATGGGCCGTTGCCAAGGCGCGCTATTGCGAAGGGATTTATTCTGCCACAGGATGTCGCCAGAGCGAGGTTCAAGAAAGCCTGCCAGAAGATTCATTAGTGTCGATTTCCCCGATCCACTGGCGCCATGGATGGCAATGCAATGGCCTGGCTCTATAGTGAAATTAAAGTTCCACGGGGTTTCCTGCTCTGGATAAGCGAAAACCAGGTTCTTTGCTTCAAGCATGTTCTGGCTCCGAAACAGTGCGGGTAGAGTGGGTCGCCAGGCTGGCTCTGAATAGGGGGGAGCCCAGCCGGTTAAACAGGCTGAACAGCATCAGTAGAAGTAATACCAGCCACAACCCGGTCGCGGCGGCGGCATCCATCCGGTAGCTACCCAATTGCTGGTAAAGCAGCACCGGCAGAGTGGGCTGGCCCGGGCTCCCGAACAGGGCTATAACGCCGAAATCCCCCAGTGACAAACCTGTGCCGTACGCCATTGCCAATGCCAGAGGCTTGCGCAGGCGCGGCCAGTGCAGCCAGCGCCAGCGATACCAGCCCAGCACGCCAAGTTGATCGGCCTGTTGGCGGCTCGCCGAATCCAGGCTTCCCATGGGGCCTCGGAGCATCTGCAATACAAAGGGTAACGCCATCATTGCGTTGATCAGCGTAACCAGCACCAAGCCTTGGCTGGAGTTGCCAAGGCTTGGCCGGAACAGCAGAAACAAGCCAGTGCCGAGTACCAGTGGCGGAACCATCAGGGGAAGGTACGCAGCTACATCCGTAAGCCGAGTAATCGCAGGCTTGGCCGCAGTGGTTCCGCAAGCCAGAATCAGCAGTGCGGCGCTTACCGACATGAGCCCGGCGGGCAGAGCGATGGCCAGGCTTCTCAGCGTGGCATCGAGCAAGGCGGGGTTTACAGAGAAAGAGCCTTCCGGGAAGAAAGCAGAACCCATCCCCGGCAGTCCCCGAAGTAAAATGGCAATCAGCGGCATCAACAGGAACAGCACAAACACTACCATAGCTGCCCCGTCCCCCAAGCGTGCCCAAACTGAGCTGCCTGCTTTACTCCGGTGTGAAGCAACCCGCCGGTCCGGAAGTAGCGATGCGGTGAGCCCTTTACGGGCCGCCAACCACCAAAGAAAGCCGCAGATAACCAGCTGAACCATGGCAAGAAGAGCGGCCTGGCCGGCATCGAATTCAAAGCGCAACGACTGGTAGATGGCAACCTCAATGGTGGTGGCCGCTGGCCCTCCGCCGAGGGTCATTACGATGGCAAAACTGGTAAAACACAGGGTGAAAACCAGAGCCGCAAGGCCAGGCATCACGGGTTTCACCGCCGGCCACTCCACGGCACGCCAATACCACCAGCGCCCAAGCCCCAACTGCGCGGCAACCCGGCGCTGGGATGGCGGTGCGTTCTCAATGGCTTGTAAAAGAATCCGTGCGGCCAGGGGCGCGTTGAAAAACACGTGGGCCAGCACAATACCGTTGATACCGTAGAGGTTCCAGGACGTGCCCAGCCAGTCGCCGGCTAAACCCGTGAACCAGCCTTGGCGCCCATAAACACTCACCAGGCCAGATACCGCCACAATTGAGGGAAGCACAAGGCTGAGCTCCATTAAGCGGAGCAAAGCTGAACGACCGGGAAAGGCCGGTTGCCTGGCTAGAATTCTGGCTACAGGAATGGCCACAAGCAGGCTGAGCACAACAGAGAGAAACGCCTGCCAAACGGTAAAGGTAACCACGGTGCGTAGATAACGGTTACGCCAGAGCTCGCTCAGATCCGGGAGCGAGGCCTCCCATACCAACGCACCCAGCCCCGCCATCGCCAGTACTATGAGTGCACTGGCGATGGCCAGCCCGGGCCAGAGCCGCCATCCGGGGCGGCTGAAAGGTGCAGGGTGCCGGTTAGGATTCATCAGAGTGGGCACATTTAGGTTTAGCGGGTCATTGCGTCGAGCCACTCATTCAGCCATTCACGCCGATTGTCGTTTGCCACTTTCGGGTCAAAATAAAGTGCCTCTGAGGGCTGAATCAGCTTATCGAACACCTCTGGCAGCTCGTCGCCCAGATCCGTGGCTGGATACATGACGTTTTTCAAAGGAATGTGGCGCTGAAAATCGGCGGTTAGCATAAAGTCGAGAAACGCTCGGCCCAGTTCTTTTTGGTCGGATGATTGCACCAATGCTGCAACTTCAACTTGCAGGTAGTGGCCCTCCTTGAATTCGGCAGCCTGGTACCGGTCAGTTTTATCCACCGCCATGTGGTACGCAGGAGAGGTGCTGTAGGACATAATCATAGGCGCCTCGCCGTTCATGAACAGCGAGAAGTAGCCGTCGCTCCAGCTTTTGGTTGTGGTGAGAATTTTGCCCTTAAGCTGCTGCCATTTTTCTGGAGCCTGATCGCCGTATACGTGGCGCATCCATAACAGCAGCCCAAGGCCGGGTGTGCTGGTTCTGGGATCCTGGATAATGATCTTTAAATCATCAGGCGCTGCGATAAGCGCTTCCAGGCTCTCCGGCGGATTAGGTAGTTTTTCGGTATCGTAAACAAACGCGAAGTAGCCCCAGTCGTAAGGTACAAATACTGAATCCTGCCAGTCGATCGGCAAGTTCAGGGCGGATAGATCGATTTCATGGTTCGCCAGCAAACCCGTCTGCCGCGTTGTTTCCATGGTGCCAGTATCCAGCCCCAGCACCACGTCGGCTTGGGTGCTTTTGCCTTCAAGGCGCAGGCGTTGAAGAATGTCACCACCGCTATCCAAAACCACATAGTTAATCTGGCAATTGCACGTCTTCTCGAAAGTTTTTTTAACAGCAGGCCCGGGGCCCCATTCGGCAGCAAAAGACGGGTGGGTATAAATTGTGAGAGAAGATGCCTTTTGAGCGTTTGCCGGCACAGAGGCCAAAGTGAACAGGAGCAGTGTAAGCGCTCGAATGAGCATGATGTTGTAGCCTCCGCAGCAGATCTGGGGTAACCATAAAAGGCAACCGTGCCGCGGGCCCCACCGAAGCCGGTGAGTGCTCAATCCCTTCGCCGGCATAATCCGGATCAGGTTCCGCGGGTATGGTCTCAGCCCGGCATTTGCCCGGCACCCCGTTGAGTTGGTTTGAGTGTACCATGCTCACAATGCCATTTCTTTTAGGGAGAAAACGGGTGCCAAGATTTTTACACACAGCTGACTGGCAGATGGGCCGCACGTACAGCCGGTTTGATACTGAAGACAGTGCAGCGCTCGTTGAAGCACGTTACGAGGCCATAGAGAAGCTGGCTGCGCTGGCCACAGAGCACCAGTGTGATGCAGTGCTGGTGGCAGGTGATGTGTTCGATGCCCAAACGGTCTCCGATCGCACCATTCGGCGGGTATTTAATGCCACCCGTGGCTTTGCCGGCCCTTGGGTAATGCTACCCGGTAATCACGACGCGGCGCTTGCAGAGAGTGTTTGGACGCGCGCTAGGCGCCTTGATGCGGTCCCAGAAAACGTACACCTCGCGCTTGAATCCGGTGTTGTCCCATTGCCAGAGCAGGGTATTGCCGTGCTGGCGGCACCTCTAACGCAGCGCCATACCTACGGCGATCTGACCCAGCCCTTTGACGAGTTAGAAACGCCCTCAGATATGCTGAGAGTAGGCGTGGCCCACGGCAGTGTGCAGGGTGTGCTGCCAGAGGACATTGACTCCACAAACCCCATCGCCCCAGACCGAACACAAACCGCAAAGCTGGATTACCTGGCCCTGGGTGACTGGCACGGTGTAAAGGAGATCAACGAGCGTACCTGGTACAGCGGCACACCAGAGCCGGAACGCTTCCGCAATAACGATGCGGGGTATGTCTTGATTGTTAATATCGAAGAACCGGGCGCGACACCGAAGGTTACCCGGCATGAAACCGCACGCTATCAATGGCACCAGTGGCGAGAGACTTTGTCCGTGCCTTCCGACCTGGATGAGCTGTTGCATCGAATCAACCAGTTGCCTGAAGCCTCGGTTCTGGACTTGAAGCTGAGCGGCACGCTTACATTGGCCGGTGATCAAAAACTGATCGATGCACTTTCCATAGCAGAGGCAAGGTACCGCAGCGTTACCTGTGACCGAACCGGACTGCAGTTGGAACCTACTGAGGATGACATCGCCGCCTTGCATGCAGATGGCTATCTCGGAGAAGTGGTTCAGGAACTACGAAAAAGACAGCAAACTGCCGACGTTGATGGTGACGCAGAAGTAGCACGGGATGCCCTAGCCATTCTGGCCAGCCTGCTGACATCAAAGGACACCGAGGTGGCCCAATGAAGCTTCAGCGTTTACGGGTTGAGCAGTTTCGCCAGTTCCGGCAGGGCTTTGAGTTGGGTAACCTGCAGCCCGGTATCAACCTGATACACGGCCCCAACGAATCTGGTAAAAGTACGCTGGTTCGCGCCATTCGCGCGGCGTTTTTTGAGCGCTACCGATCAAAATCCGCTGAGGACCTTGCGCCCTGGGGAGATTCCTCGGCTGCGCCGACGGTTGAGCTCTCTTTTGAACATAATGGCCAGCACTGGCGATTGGACAAGCGCTTCCTTAAGCGGCACCGCTGTGATTTGTTGATTGATAGCACGGGGTTTAGCGGTGAAGAAGCCGAAGAGAAGCTTGCAGAATTGCTGGGTTATCAATTCCCCAAAAAGGGCGCTAGCAAAGAAGAGCATTGGGGTATTCCGGGTTTGCTTTGGGTCGAGCAGGGCACCGGGCAGGATATTGAAAAGGCCGTTTTGCACGCCGGCGGTCATCTAAAGTCTGCTTTGAACAACCTGGTAGGCGACGTGGCCAGTACGGGTGGTGATGAAGTTATCCAGGCCGTGGAACAGCAGAGAAAAGAGCTGCTGACAGCCACCGGAAAACCTCGGGGTGACTACTTAACCCTAGCCAATAACCGGGAAACTCTGCAGCAGCAGGTGACCGATCTGCAGGCCCGGGTTGAACAGTATCAGGTACAGGTAGACCGCTTGGGCAGCTTGGCGATTGAGCACGACAAAGCCAGCCGAGAGCGTCCTTGGGAAACGGCTCGGCATAGCATGCAGCTTGCAGAAACAAAGTACCGGGAAATTGAGGCGCTGCAGGAACAACAAAGCCGTGGAAAAGACTCCCTGATTCAACTGCAGCAAAACCTCTCTTTGCTGCAGTTGAATCAGGCCCACTGGCGCAACCAGAGCGAACAGCTGGAGCAGCGTCACAAAAGTTACGAGAACGCCAGAAAACAACGTGAACAGGAAGAACTTGCCAGTCCTGAACTGGTGAAGGCGGTTAAAAGCGCCCGCAGCCAATACCAGCTCGCCACCGGAGCCGTGCAGCAGGCTCATCTCAGAGACAAACGGGAGCGTCTGAAAAAGGACTGTGCGAGGCTGGAAGCAGAGCTGGCCAAGTTGAAGCAGAGCCAAGAGACGGCCAAAGGCATTCAGGCATCGCTGGATGGCGCCCGCAAACAGAAACAACTGAATCAGATTGATGCGGGTGCTGTGCGCCAACTTAAGCAGGCCCAGCGCGAACTGGATGATGCGACTATCCGCATTCAGACCGTTGCCACCCGTGTTACCTGGAATCTGGACCCAGGCAAAGGCCTGGTTCTGGATGAGCAGAGCATTGAGGGGCAGGGTGAAAAGCTTCTCATGGAGCCCAGTGTTCTCGAAATTCCCGGCTTGGGTAGCCTTGGTATTCAGCCCGGTGGTGACGACCTTGCAAGCCTCCGCCGCCAACTTGAGAGGCTGGAGCAGTCTCTTTCGCAGCAATTAGCTGCGCTGGCGGTAGAGTCAGTTGAGGCGGCCGAGGTTAAACAGGGGCGACTTCAGGATGCTGAGGTACAGATACAGCGCTTTGATGAGCTCTTGAAATCCCTGGCCCCGAATGGAATTGAGCGGCTGCATTCAGCAAGAGCAGACGGAGAATCCGAACTACTGGCCCGCACTTCCGAGTTTGAAGCCTTGCCGCAAGCTGCAGCCATTGAAGGAGACGAAAAGTCCCTGAGCCTTGTGGAAACTGAGTTAAAACAGGCGGAACAACGGCTGGCGGACGCAGAATCCCATCAGCGACACCAGGAAACCCAGTTGCTGAAAGCTCGCCACGCTAGTGAGGCGGCCCACCGCGAGTGGCAGCGAATGACAGATGAGCTGAATAGCCCCGAGCGACAGCAGCAAATTGAAAAGCTTACCCAGGATATCACCGCCGCTGAAAACCAGCAGGCACAACTTGAAACTGCCCTCAAAGAGCGCGAAGCAACAATCAACGAGGCACGCCCTGAGCTTGTTAAGCAGGACATTGAGCGCTTCCGAGCTACCGCCGAACACCAAGAAATAGCTCAGCAAAAGCGAGCCCTGGAACTGAGTGAAATCAGGGCAAGGCTTGAAGCTTGGGGCGCAGAAGGGCTGGAGGAGCAACACAACGAACACGTGGCTGAGCTGGAGCACGTTAACCGCCGGTACCTTGAGCTGGATCGAAGGGCCAAGGCGCTAGACCTGTTGCTGAGCCTGCTGAAAGAAAAGCGCCAAGCCCTGACACGCCGGCTACAAGCGCCGTTACAGAAGCACCTGGATCACTACCTGACCGTGCTGTTTCCAGAAGCCAGCCTAGAAGTGGATGAAAACCTGACGCCAGGCAAGTTCAGCCGGGGCAGTGAACTGGGCCAGATGGCCGAGCTGAGCTTTGGCGCCCGGGAACAAATGGGCTTGATCAGCCGCCTGGCCTACGCCGATCTGTTGCAGGAAGCAGGGCGCCCAACGCTGATCATTCTGGACGACACATTAGTGCACAGCGATGCTGAGCGCCTAGATGGCATGAAGCGTATCCTGTTCGATGCCGCGACCCGGCACCAGATACTGCTGTTTACCTGCCACCCCGAAAAATGGCGGGATCTAGGCGTTGAGCCACGGGATCTTGAGGCTTTGAAGCTTTTAAACTTTTGAACTTTGAAACTATAGGCTGCAACTGGTTAAAAATTACTCACAAACCTCCGATAAAACAAAAACTTAAAAAAAGGTATTGACGAAAGAGCCGTAATCCGTAGAATACGCATCCGTTGTCGGGGCATTGCTTCGATAACTAGCTTAAGCAGTGAAGAGCGGGAATAGCTCAGTGGTAGAGCACAACCTTGCCAAGGTTGGGGTCGCGAGTTCGAATCTCGTTTCCCGCTCCAATTACTTCAAGTCTCTCAATGCCTACCTGAGAGCACAAAGACTCGATTCCTTCGATCTTTTTAGGCGCGGTGGCAGAGTGGTCATGCAGCGGACTGCAACTCCGCGTACGCCGGTTCGATTCCGACCCGCGCCTCCATTATTTCCTTTCATATCAGTATCTTACATTGGTCAACTCTTGGTATTTTGTCCAGAAGCCTCGTGAACTCCGATGACGGCTGCCAGTTCCCGTTGTAAATGATTAAGTCGAGACGAGAAAACTGGCATACCTCTGCGGATTTTTGAACTGGTCAGGCAGGGGCAGTCGCTTGCTTCAATCCGCAGTGATACCAACTTTCATGGCAACGCGCTCGCCGTCCACTGAATCGATCTTTTTGGGATCCAGAAGACGCACTCGGTCAGTTGCGATACTGGCATCCGCATTTGGGTCGACCAGGGCGTCCAATCCCGCTCCGCCGGATGACTCATTCTGTTTTTCAGTGAAACGCGTCTGGACTGCCTCCAGGTCACCCTCCGGGTAATACGTGGTGACCATCGTCTCGACAATATCCTGGTTGGACTCGGCCGTCAGGCTGGGATCCGCAACTTCACGATCCGCCTCAGCCAAGCGTTGCCGCAGGGTTTCGATGGCTTTCTCACGTTGCAGGGCCGGGCCATCAAAATTTCGACTGAAGGGACCGGCAAGCTCCAGGGCCAGCGCCGGGCGCTGGTTGAGGGCCTCGCGTAGCTTGGCGATGCGCTCGCGCTGGGGACGGAGCAGGTCGGTGCGCGCCAGGCCATACTCCGCGACCTGACCCTCTAGATCCACACGCGCCGGCTGATCCGAGGTGGAGTTCAAGGTCGATATCTGTCCGTTCAGGGTGTGGATGCTCGTTGAGAAGGGCAACGGCAGTGAGTAATTCGCAAACTGGAGGGTGCTGTCGGTCAGCTCAATGCTTTCAATGGTGATACTGAAAGGGGTTACCTCCTCGTCCGTGCGCGCGGCGGAGCCCTCTTGTGCTGGGCCATCGCTGTATCCCCAAGCGTAAAGTCTTTTTCGGCATCCCGGACGCGCGCCCGGCACTCTCGCCCTATCGTAGTCCCAGTCGCGGCAAGGCGATTTGGCAGCTCATCAATACGATGGTCCCGTATGCCGGATTGTGGTACTTGATGATCCTCTCAATCCGGCACGATTTTTCCTATTGGTGGACACTGGCGCTCTCGGTCGTGGCAGCTGGTTTCTTGGGGCGCCTTTTAGGGGTGCTCGTTTTTACGCCTTTCGACGACTGGCGCCTTAGCCACCTTCGTCACCACGTCAGCTACGCCAATCTCGATACACGGGGCTTCGGCGCTATTTTCAATTTCTTGCTGAGCAACCGGTTGCCGAGCCGAAAAGTGCAGCACAAACAGCGTATGAGCGTCGTGTTGACGGACCTTGCCATTGTCGGCGTATTCCTTGTTGCCGCCCAAACGATGGGTTGGCAGACGTATCTGCTGATTCAACTGCCTGTACTTTGGCTCGCCGGTATGGGCGGCATCTGGCTGTTCTACGTTCAGCATCAGTTTGAAGGCGGTTACTGGGCCCGAAAGAGTGAGTGGGACCCGCGCCGCCATGGAGGGCAGTTCCTACTATCAACTGCCGAACATTCTGCGCTGGTTTTCAGCGAACATCGGGTACCATCATATCCATCATCTTAACGCTCGAATTCCTAATTATCGTTTACCCGAGTGTTACAACGAGGTGCCTGCCGTGCGGGCCAGAAAACCTTTGACTTTGAGGCAGAGCCTGACGGCTTTCTGGCTCAAGCTATGGGATGAAAGCCAGGGAAAAATGGTCGCTTTTCCCTAGCAACTGAAAAAGGGAGAGTACGTGACAAAACCCGCCTGTTTTCTATACTGACACTGGGTGTCATCGGTATGGCATCGGGAAGTGGCTATATCGGGCGCATTGACGTGAGACGTACCAAATAAGTGAATGCCAGCAAGCATCAGGGAGCGAGAGGATCTATGAGCCAGAGCACCAGGAAGGCAGACACCCTGCAGGACCAGCCGACTAACCGGCCCCATAAGTTATCCATAGCGGCTGTAGAGGAAAGCACGGATCGCAAGCCCCACAGTTACGAACGCTGGTTAATTGCAAAGTTTTTGAGAATGGCAGGCAATCCGCCCGTTCGATTTCAGCTATGGAATGACGAAATCATTGAATCAGACCTCAGCGCCGCCAGCTTCACTCTCCGGCTGGCCGATCCCAAAGCCCTCTATCAATTGGTCAGTAATCCCAACCTGGCATTTGGTGATCTATACAGCTCCGGACGTTTAGAAGTCGAGGGGGATCTGTCAGACCTGATGACGGCGCTATACCGGGCCGTGCACAAAGCCAGGGAGAAGTGGCCAAAATGGCTTGAAGCTGTCTGGCGCAACCATAACCCCCGCTCTACCAGCGTTTCAGATGCCAGGGAAAACATTCACCACCATTACGACCTGGGCAACGAATTCTATAAGCTCTGGCTCGACCACGCCGAAATGCAGTACACCTGTGGCTACTACGAAAGCCCGGACCTGTCCCTGGAGCAGGCACAGCTGGCAAAGCTGGAACACGTTTGCCGGAAATTGCGGCTCCAACCCGGCCAGACCGTGGTCGAGGCTGGCTGTGGATGGGGCGGCCTGGCACGGTATATGGCCCGCCAATACGGTGTGAAAGTCCACGCCTACAACATCTCCCGGGAGCAATTGGCCTTTGCGCGCGCGGAGGCTGAAAAACAGGGCCTGAGCCATCTGATCGAATACATTGAGGACGATTACCGTAATATCGAGGGCCAGTACGACGCGTTTGTTTCTATCGGCATGCTGGAGCATGTGGGCAAGGACCATTACAGCGAGATGGCCCGGGTGATTCGTCGTTCCCTTAAACCAGAGGGTATGGCGCTGCTGCACAGTATCGGTCGAAACCGCCCGATGTTGATGAACGCCTGGATTGAGAAGCGTATTTTCCCCGGCGCCTACCCACCCAGCATCGGCGAGTTCATGAGCATTTGTGAGAGCGGCGATTTCTCGGTGCTGGACGTGGAGAACCTGCGGTTGCACTACGTCGCCACCCTGGAGCACTGGATGGAACGATTTGAAAGTGTCCAGGACCAGGTCACCGAACTGTATGACGCGCATTTCACCAGGGCGTGGCACATGTATCTGGCGGGTTCTACTGCGGCCTTCCGGGCGGGCTCCCTGCAACTGTTCCAGGTTGTGTTTACTCACGGGGATAACAACAACCTGCTCCCGACCCGCAAACACCTCTACAGCACTTCCGCTGCGCCGGAGTCCTAGCCGATATGGAGCCCATCTATGGATCACTATGACATCATCGTTATTGGCGGCGGCCCTGCCGGGTCGACCCTGGCCTGGTCGCTGGAAAAAAGCGGTAAACGGGTGCTGATTATCGACAAGCAGGATTTTCCACGAGATAAAACCTGCGCTGGCTGGGTGACGCCGGCCGTGATGGATACGCTGGAAATCGATCAGGACGATTACGCCCGAGGGCGAACCTTACAGCCCATCAGTGCTTTCCGAATCGGTATGATGGGTCAGGCTCCTGTCGACAACGATCATGGTGAAACGGTCAGTTACGGTATTCGCCGCTGTGAGTTCGATGCCTATCTGTTGGACCGGGTGAGCGCCAGCAAGCAGTTGAACACTCCGGTTAAATCCATCGAGCAGAAAGGCCGCAACTGGGTGATCAACGACACCTTTGAAGCCCCACTATTGATTGGAGCGGGCGGTCATTTCTGTCCCGTCGCCAAAAAACTGGGGCAAGGCCCCGGCAGCCATGAAACCGTGGTAGCCGCAAAAGAAATCGAGTTCGAAATGACCCCCGCCCAGGCCAGCGCCTGCCAGGCCCGGGGTGATACACCGGAACTCTGGTTCTGCCGTGACCTGAAAGGCTATGCCTGGGTATTCCGCAAGGGTAACTTCCTGAATATCGGCCTTGGTCGTGAGGACAACCACAAGCTGACGGATCATCTCAATGACTTTGTTGACGACATGAAAGCCCAGGGTCGCATTCCCGCTGACCTCCCAGGGCGGTTCAAGGGTCATGCCTATCTGTTGTACGCGCACGCAGAGCGGCCATTGGTAGATGACGGCATAATGTTGATTGGCGATGCCGCTGGCCTCGCGTATACCCAAAGTGGCGAAGGTATTCGTCCCGCCATTGAATCGGCCTTAATAGCCGCAGACGTTATCCGGCAAGTGTCTGATGTATCAGCCCGCAATCTGCAGCGATACGGCGAGGCGATTTCCGAGCGCTTTGGCACCCGCGCACTGAACGATCAATCCAGCTGGCAAATGCCAGACTGGGTAAAGCTGCCCCTGGCCAGCGGCCTGATGCGGTCCCAGTGGTTTACACGCAAAGTGGTGACCGAAAAGTGGTTTTTGCACCAGCAAGTACCGCCGCTGGAGTCTGCACTGTAGCTACCCTGCAACCATCGCCACAATCTATGAACGCCATTCCTTCGGGCCCGAGGTCACCTGCCATGCCAGCACGGTTTAGAACGTACGGTAGCGTACAGTTGCAATACGGGCTTTAATGTAGACTTGGTGTTTAAGACCCCGGATTCGAGGCAAAATCACTATGAGCACACCATCAGCATCGACCTCCGAGTTCACCACTGACCCCAGATCTCTGAGGCAGACGCTCAGAGCATATTGCAAGCCACGCCTGGCACGCAGTATTGCGGAGGTCCTGATCACCGCACTCCCGTTTGCATTGATCTGGGTTCTGATGTGGCTGGCTGTCAGTGCCGGATACTGGCCCGTGGCGCTGGTGCTGGCCGTCCCTGCTGCGGGATTCCTGGTACGACTGTTCATGATCCAGCATGACTGCAGCCACAGGTCGTTTTTCCATTCGCGGCGCGTCAATGACTGGGTCGGCCGTATCATCGGTGTGCTTACCCTTACCCCTCATGATTTCTGGCGCCACTCCCACAACCTCCACCATGCCAACTCTGGCAACCTGGACCGGCCGCAAATTGGCGGGCTCGACACCCTCACAGTGCGCGAATACCAAGCCCTGCCGCGGAGGCAGCAATGGCGCTATCGCCTCTATCGCCACCCTCTGGTGCTATTCGGTTTCGGACCCACTTACACTTTCCTGCTGGACTACCGGCTGCCTTTCGGATTCATGCGTGCTGGCTGGATGCCCTGGATCAGTACCCTGGGCACCAATGCGGCCATTGCGGTTCTGGCAACGTGCGTAATCTGGTTTGTTGGACTGGGACCCTTCCTGCTGATCCAGATCCCGATCACGCTGCTCGCCACCACCATGGGGGTTTGGCTGTTCTACGTCCAGCATCAGTTCGAGGCCACCTACTGGGAACACGATGAACACTGGAATGCCTATGACTCCGCGCTGCAGGGCAGTTCCTACTATGTACTGCCGGGTATCCTGCGCTGGTTCAGCGCCAACATCGGCGTGCACCATGTCCACCATCTAGCTAGCCGAATCCCTTCCTACCGCCTGCCCGAGGTGTTGGAGGACTACCCGGAACTTAAAACATTCAACCGGATCACGCTGCGCGAAAGCATCGATTCAATACGCCTGGCGCTCTGGGACGAGGACAAAAGGCGGCTGGTTTCCTTCAGGGAGGCGAGCGTCGGATAAGGAATCAAGTGTTAATGGGGTCAGCCCCCACATTTCACAGAACAAGATGGGTGTCACTCAGTAATTCAAGCTGATCGTCAGGTCCAAGTTTTGCCCATCGTACGGAAACCTGGCGGCCTCGAACGAAGGCGCACCCATCAAGGCGCTTGCACCGTTTGAAAAACCGTAGCCTTCGGTGGGCATCCCTATCCCGTTGGTGCCAAGCTTGCCGTCCATATTTTCATCATGAATGACGGCAAGGGAATAGGTTCCCGGCGGGATGTCTACAAAATCGCAACGCGCCTCCGTATCCTGCACCTTCGTCATTATGATATTGGTTGCTGAGCGCAGAAACTCAGTAGGAAAGCCCTCTGACGTTTTGAAAAGCGCGCAAGCTATCGCTCCAGCGCTGTTTCTGATGTCCAGAATCTTCACGTGAATGCCGGGGCACGATGATTGCGCAAAGGTGATGGCGGGAAGATTCGCCAATACCAGCACTGTCAACAATGCTACAAACCGAGCCCTCATGGGGACCAGCGTCACTGGATGTCTGACCGTGGAGGCCAACACGGACTTGCGATTAGTTGACTCACTCATGAGCGTCCTCATAGGTCCGATCTGCGTCGTTTTAGAAATCAATCAATGTAATCGGAAAATCATCCACACTTGGACAGTAGTTCTTCTATACATAGGCTTCAAGTGCTGGAAATGCTCTGGGTAGATGAATTTGACAAGCGACCACATTTGCTTGCGAATGTTGGTGTGCGAGATGCTGAAAAGGTTCTGGTATGAGGTGACCATGTCATGCAGGTAAATATTGTTAAGTATTGGGATCGCATCCGTTCCAGCTTCGAATGTCACCAGACCAACGCCTGGGATTCAGACTCTTTGCTCGTTCATAAACCGCTTCACGTTTGGCTAACAACTCTGCATCAACACCTTGGTGCCGTTGTGCTGGCGTCACGAAGTTGATGCCGCTGTGCAGGTGCTCTTCGTTATAGGCTTGCTCGAACAACAGCATCCATTTGCGCACCGCCGCTAGTGATGAAAAGCCTTTGGCGGGCCACTTCGGGCAGTACTTCAGCGTCTTGAACAACGACTCTGAGTACGGGTTATCGTTGCTCACCCTGGGTCGGCTGTGGGACATCAACATACCCAGTTCTGCCAGCCGCGCTTTCAGCGTGTAGGACGTCATCGGCGCGCCATTATCTGAGTGCAGCACCGGTGGGTTTTGCCAACATCTCTCGCGCAACAGAGCTCGATCAATGAGCTTTTTGGCAAGCTCGCCGGACTCTGATTCGTGGATTTCCCACGCCACGATTTTGCGACTGTAGATGTCCATGATCAGGTACAGATACCAGTGCTGACCGCGCACCTCTGAGGGGCAATAGCTGATGTCCCAGCTCCACACCTGGTTCGGGCCTGTGGCGGTAAAGCTGGTGGGCTCAGGGACCTTGCGCGGCGGTTTCATGCGGCCCCGATGATTCACTTGCTGGTACTTTTTGAGCACTCGGTAGAATGAGGACTCAGAGACCAGGTAAAGCCCTTTATCAGCCAGTCGAGGCACGATCTGGGACGGTGGCAAGCTCTGATACTCCCGTTCATTGCAGGTATCCAGAATGGCCGCTTCTTCAGCGTGAGTGAGCTGGTGTGGCTGCACAACGCGCTCCGCTTGCGGGCGTTGATCCTCCTTCACAGCGCCATTAGCGCGTCGCCAGCGCTTCAACGTGCGCTGGCTCAGCTCCATCAAGCTGGCCGCCTTATACCGGGCTGCGCCACTGGCCACAGCTTCGTCATAGTCATTTAACAGCCTTGTACGTTCGGTCAGCGGTGTCAGCTGTCCTCGCTGTCCGGGTCCTCGCCGTACAAGGCTTCGAGCTTTTTTGACAGCACCAGCAACGAGGCCGTTTCGATCACGACGGCCAACTTGGCTTCAGGAGACCCATCGTCTCCAGCATTACGATAACCCGGCACAGGCACTCCTTGTTGTCGACACTGTTTTAACCAACTATACAGAGTCACATCCGATATGCCTTCCTCTGCGGCCACCTGCACCACACTGCGGTTCTGCGGAGGCAACAACTTCTTCAACACGGCCGCTTTTCGTTCTTCGGAATAACGTGGCATGACTGCTCTCATACCGCCCAATCTGACATGAATTTAGGCGAAATCGCCAACTGGACAACTAGGCTGGCAGAGGGGGACAATGCCAAACTCAAAAGAGGCCTCGGGCTTGGCATTGTGGGGAAATTCCAACTGTTCCTATCCGCATCCATTCCATCGAACTCTGCCCGCGACATGCCAAGAGGCCGCTGTAGGTGGCTACAACGCTAACTTAAGCTACTGATTTACATAGGCCTTAAAGTACGATTTTGACTTCATATTTAACGTTAATAAAAAGAGCTAACGCAATGATATTTAGTCGATTATTTCTATAATGTCAACAAGACTGCAACTCCGCGTGCGCCGGTTCGATTCCGACCCGCGCCTCCATTATGTCCCCATTATTATCTAGTTATTTCCCTTCGAAATGGATGAGTTTCTCACCCAAAAATCATCCAAATTATACCCAAAAAACCATCCGTGTTTAGGGGTTAATAACTCCGACTCTTACGGTCTAATTTGATCGTCGTTCAAATTACGTTTCGGTCGCTTGCGTAACCGATAATCATCTTGCATAGCGTCTATCCTGCTCGCTCCCCCTTATCTATCGTTTTGACCTCGGATGAATTCATTCAATTACAGCAATATCTAATTAAAAAAACGGTTTTACAGTCATTATTGATCAATAATACGGTAGGATAAGCGAAATAACGGAAACTACGGATCAAATAAAAAGGTAAGCGGTATGGATTCCTGGATAGGCTACGCATGGTTGCGAGAGCACTTCAGTTTGCCGATCACTCAGAAATTGCCAGTTCTCAGTCGGATTGGACGCGACCGCAAAACTATGTTCCAAGAGGGTGTTCGATACGAAACCTTTCGCTCCAGTGCAAAACCGGATGACACACCTATTGCGCATCTTGCGTTTGCTCTCAAGCACGAGGGTATCCATCTCGAATTACTGGCTCACGCATTTGCCAAAATGAGTAAGCAGGCGCTGACAGACTGGATTGCTTCCGAGCCTACTGGGCAATACGCACGTAAAGCAGGCTTCTTGTACGAGTGGTTGACCGACGACACTCTGCAAGTACCAGCCATAACTGGTACCTATCGCAATCTGCTTGATCCAAGACACGTGGTGGTTTCTGATACTCCGATCAAAAACCCACGCTGGCGAATTAACGACAATCTTCCTGGCACTCCTTATTTTTGCCCAATCATCCGTCGAACGGAACTGCTGGAGCTGATCAAAAACTACGATTGTGCAGGTCGACTTCAGGGTATGGAGGAAGATTACGGTGCCGATATGATGACGCGGAGCGCTGTCTGGTTGACCATTCGTGAAAGTCGAGCCAGCTTCGCGATAGAGCGCGAGGGCGATCAGAAGAGCAGAATTCATCGCTTTGCATTGGCGATGGGCCGGTATTGTGGGCGGTTCGACACACCACTTACCTCCGAGGCGTTAACGGAACTTCAGGACAACATTCTGGGTGTCAGCACCATTCGTCATGGTCTGAGGCAATCCCCCGTTTTTGTTGGATCAGGGACGCGAGAGATGGGCACGTATGTGCATTACGTGGCTCCCCCCACCGAGGATGTTGAGCCTATGCTCAAGGGCCTGCAGACGTTCATGGAAAGGACTCAGAATGAGAACTCTATCATCCGGGCAGCTGTGGCCAGTTTTGGATTTGTGTTCATTCACCCAATGGCAGACGGTAATGGCCGCATATCCCGTTTCCTTATTAATGACACGCTTCGCCGTGACTCGGCAGTACCGGAGCCTTTGTTATTGCCAGTATCGTCTACGATTACCAAAAGCAGCGCCAGTCGCTTTGATTACGATAAAGCTCTTGAAGCGTATTCCCGTCCCATGATGGCCAAAACTATCAGCGATATTCAGTTCGGAAACCGGACGACGTATGCCGATGGCGTGGTGTCAGATTTCGAGTTTTCTGGAAATGGTGGGCTGAGGCCCGCATGGCGCTATCCGGATCTCACTGAGCAATCTGAATATCTATTCCACGTTGTTCACGAGACGATTGAATATGAGATGCGCCATCAGATTCAGTCACACCGTGCGTACGTAAATGCACGCGACCACGTGAAGGATTTTCTGGAGGGCCCAGATGAACATCTTGATCGAATTATGCGCTCTATTGAACATAACGACGGCCAGGTCAGCCATAAACTCAAAAACGAATTTCCAATGCTAGACAGCCCAACAATTAGTCAGCCGATTCAGGAAATTGTCCAGGAATACGTTGCCAACCGGGCGCAGCGCCTAAGTTACGATCCTGCTGCGGAGATCGAAGCGCTTAGGAACGATGAGTCAATTTCATAAAACGTGCGCCTCTGTAGTCGTACGTGGAAAACATCTATCCCCGCGTCGTAGAGAACAATGTCTGGCCTCGAAAACTCCAAGGCCGGCAGCATCGGTAAATGCCATGCAAGCAATATTTTCTCATGGAAAATAAATCTGTCCCAGGTTTTGTAGAAATGGCGAAATAGTAACCTATACTTTTTGCGTGAGGTACATTCTTTCAGGAGATGCACCATGGGTAAAATAGCACGCCGTGGATTGTGGATCGCCGGAGAATCCGTCAGCGGGGAGCAGTCCCGATGGTTCGCCACTCTGAATCCGGCAACGGATGAGGTCATCTGCGAGGTGGCCGAAGCCGGCGATGGTGGCAAACCGATTTCCGAAACCCCGGAGGCGGATGTGGATTCCGGGGCCGATTGCCTCGAGTACTTCGCAGGCCAGGCGCTCACCCGTCACCCTGGAGTTGGGTGGCAAGTCTCCCTTGGTGGTATTTGATGATGCCAATATCGAGAACGCGGTCTCCGGCGGGCCACCGTTGAGGGATTCGAGGCGGACTATCCGGTGGTCTTCTTCGGATCCTCAATCCTCATCGTGGTGTTCGCCTTGTGGACGATGTTTTTCACCGAGAATGCCGAGGGTCTGATCAACACGCTTCTCGGCTGGGTCTCGGACACCTTCGGGTGGTACTACTTTCTGACCGTGGTGGCCTACCTGGTTTTCGTGATTTTCATCGCGGCATCGCGCTTCGGCGACATCCGCCTGGGCCCGGATCACTCCAAGCCTGAGTTCAACCTGGTCTCTTGGGCATCCATGCTATTTGCCGCGGGTATCGGGATCGATCTGTTGTTTTTCTGTATTTCCGAACCGGTCGCACAGTTCCTCAATCCGCCTCAGGGCGAGGGTGGTACGGTAGAGGCAGCACGCCATGCGATGGAACTGACGTTTCTGCACTGGGGCATTTCCGGCTGGGGCATGTCGCTGGCCTACTTCAGTTACCGGCACTGCTGGTGACCATGATCGTGGTTTTCGCCACGTTATCGGCCATCAGTGGCGTGGAGCGTGGAATCCGGCGCCTGTCGGAGTTCAACATGCTGCTGGCCACTGCCCTGGTGATCTTCGTGCTGCTTGCGGGGCCGACTCTGTTTCTGCTGAATGCCTGGACACTCTTCTTCTGGGCGTGGTGGATCGCCTGGGGGCCATTCGTTGGCCTGTTCCTGGCGCGTATTTCCCGCGGGCGGACGATCCGCCAGTTCACCATAGGGACACTGATACTTCCGCTGACATTTATGATGATCTGGATGTCGATCATGGGCAACAGTGCCATTGACATGGTGATGAACGGTGCCCAGGAATTCGGTGAGCTAGCTGTCGAAACGCCGGCCTCGTCGATCTACATATTTATGCAGAGCCTGCCTTGGACCGGGGTCACCACTGTTGTGGTATCCATCCTGGCTCTTGTCTTCTTCGTCACTTCCGGCGACTCGGGGGCGCTGGTGCTGTCCAACTTAACCTCCATCCTCACGGATGTGAACCATGACGCCCCGGTCTGGATGCGCATCCTCTGGGCGGTGATCATCGGCCTGCTGACCCTGGCACTGCTGATGGCCGGCGGGCTGGGCGCCCTTCAGGGCACGGTGGTCATTATGGGTCTGCCATTCTCGGTGGTGCTGTTTTTCATGATGTTTGGTCTGTTCAGTGCTCTCAAGACCGAAACACTTAAGCACGCCATGAGTCCCATGCACGGGATGCCCACGGCCGCCGAAGGCAAATCGCTTTCCTGGCGCCAGCGGCTTGCCCGGGCCATGAGCTTTCCGGACCGCAAGGGCGCCCTCAAGTTCATGGATGAGACGGTGCGCCCGGCCATGGAGGAGATCCGTGACGAGCTTCGAAACAAGGGCGTGGCGGCAGATATTCGACGGGACAAGGATGAGCCCCATCTTTCGCTGGACGTAGACCTTGGAGGCGATGGCCACTTCACCTATCAGGTTTGGCCACGGTCAGTTCCAATGCCCGCGTTCGCCATTCGACCTCATTCCGAGACCAGCACTTATTACCGGTTGGAAGTACACCTGATTAATGGCGGCCAGGGTTACGACCTGATGGACTACGGTCGGTCCCAGATCATCGCGGATATTCTCGATCAGTATGAGCGTCATCTGGCCTATCTGCAGCGCCTCCGAGAAGCGCCGGGCGATGTCTCTATGCCGGGTCTGGGCGATCCTGAAAAAGAGTGAAGGCCTGTGCTGAACGCAAAAAGACCTCCGGCCATCAGAAAAGGAGTATTGCCACGTGACTGATAAAAGTTTCGACCGCACAGTCGACTACGTCATCATCGGAGCCGGTTCGGCCGGCTCTGTTCTCGCCAACCGACTGAGTGCCGATGGCAACAGCAACGTTCTGGTGCTGGAATTCGGTGGCAAGGACAACTCGATCTATATCCAGATGCCGCTGGCATTCTCCATTCCGCTGAGCAAGCCCCGCTTCGACTGGCAACTGCATACGGAACCTGAACCCGGACTTAACAGCCGCACTCTGCACCAGGCCCGCGGCAAGGTTATCGGCGGCTCCTCATCCATCAATGGTATGGCCTACGTTCGGGGCTCGGCGGGCGACTTCGAGGAATGGGAGTCCCTGGGTGCCGAAGGATGGGGGTATGCCGATGTACTGCCATACTTTCGCAGGGCCGAAGATTGTATCTATGGAGCGGATGCCTACCGGGATACCGATGGGCCAGTGGGGGTGTGTAATGGCAACAACATGCGCAATCCGCTCTATCGGGCGTTCATTCAGGCCGGGGATGAAGCTGGCTACGGCCGCACCGAGGACTACAACGGCTATCGGCAGGAGGGCTTCTGCCGCATGGACATGAGTGTCCGGAACGGTGTGCGGTCATCCACCGCCAACGCTTACCTGAAACCGGCCCTCAAACGCAGCAACCTTTCGCTGGAGATGCATGCCCTGACACGGCGGATCATCATGGAAGGAAAGCGAGCCGTGGGGGTGGAGTACCAGCAGAAGGGCCACATCTTCCGGGCCTGCGGAACAGCTTCGCGAACATGGCATTGAGGTGGTCCATGACCTGCCCGGGGTGGGGGAGAATCTCCACGACCATCTCGAAGTCTGGGTTCAGCGCCGCTGCACCCAGAAGATCACGCTCAATGGCTGGTTGAATCCATTGGCCCAGGCCTGGATCGGTGCCCGCTGGCTGTTGACTCGCACGGGCCTGGGGGCGAGCAATCAGTTCGAATCCAATGGCTACATACGCAGCCGGCAGGGCCTCCGCTATCCCGACCTGCAGTATCATTTCCTGGCTGGGGCGATCGCCTATGATGGCTCCAGTGCCGTGAAAGGGCACGGCTTCCAAGTACATCTGGGCGCCAACAAGCCAAAAAGCCGGGGCTGGGTGAAATTGCGCTCCGCTGATCCGGAAGATCCGCCACGGATGTTCTTCAATTATCTCTCGGACGAGGCCGACAGGCAGGCGTACCGGGATGGTCTCCGCCTTACCCGTGAGCTATTCGCCCAACCGGCTTTCGATCCCTTCCGCGGAGAAGAGGTCTCTCCGGGCCCGGACGTAACAACGGACGACGAGATTGATGACTGGGTTGCCCACAGCGCCGAGACCGCCTACCACCCCTGCGGCACCTGCCGCATGGGCACTGACGAACTAGCGGTGGTCGACAACGAGTGCCGGGTACACGGTGTGGAAAACCTGCGGGTTGTGGATTCCTCAATCATGCCCGCAGTAACCAACGGCAATATCAATGCCCCCACAATCATGATCGGCGAAAAGGCCGCTGATCACATACTTGCAAAAGGGCTCCTCGAACCGTCCGGGGCCGCTTCATACGTAGCCTCGGACGGGGGTAAGAAGCAGCGCGAAGGAACACCGCGGCGGCGGGCTGATGAGCTTTAACGGTTCGAGTAGTTTGTGGTGAGTGCTCCGAAGAGCTTGCAGGTGAACAGTGGGAATGCGTCAGCTGTAAGAGCTAGTGAGAAAGCGAAGAAGGATGAGAAATGCTGGTTTGGATCAGCGGATAACTCAGCGCCAAGAGGCCGAGGTGCGTGGCTACAACGCTAACTTAAACAATTGATTTCCATAGACCCCAAAGTACATTTTTGACTTCACTTATTACATCAATAAAAGTCTCTAATAAGCTGATATGTGGATAAAAATTATTATAAACCAAACAAACCTGGGCGGTCTCCAACTCCAAGTGCAACACTCGGTTTAATGAACGCCTGATGGCGCTTCCTGGGTACGGTTGATCAAATCCATAAACACCTCCAGCGGTGGTTTGAAGCCTAACCGCTTTCTAGGCCGAGTGTTGAGCTGGAAGGCAAAAGCGTCCAATTCATCCTGGCTGAACACAGACAGGTCGGTTCCCTTCGGCATGTACTGCCGCAACAAGCCATTAGTGTTCTCGTTAATGGCTCGTTGCCAGGGGCTGTGCGGGTCAGCGAAGTAGATCGCCGTGCCGGTCTTTTGGGTGATCTCAGCATGGCGCACCAGCTCGCGACCCTGGTCGTAAGTGAAGGTCTGGCGCATCTCCAGCGGTACCCGATTCAACGCGGCACTGAAGCCCTGAACGGCCGCTGTGGCGGTGGCACCATCCATCTTGGCCAGGAATACCAGACCACTGACACGCTCCACCAGGGTGCCAACGGCCGAGCGATTGAAGGCACCCTTGATCAAGTCGCCTTCCCAATGCCCAGGCAGCAGTCGCTCTTCGACTTCCGGCGGTCGCAAGTGGATGCTGACCAGATCCGGGATTTGTTGGCGACGATCAACCCCGCCAGCACGGGGACGGCGCTTGGTGTGACCCTGACGCAGGCAGGTAATCAGCTCCTTGCGCAGCTCGCCGTGAGGCTGGGCATAAATGGCTTTGTACACGGTCTCATGTGAGACTTGAAACTCAGGATGATGAGGAAACATGGTCTTCAGTGTGCCGCTGATTTGCTGAGGAGACCACTTGTTTCGCAGCATGTCGACGACCACTTCATGGAGGTCAGTGCCCTCGACCAACTTGCGCCGGGGTCGGCATAGCAAACGTGCTGAACGCGCTGCGAGTCCTGCTGCTTCGGCATCATAGAGTCGGCCTTCAACCGTACGCCGCTGCAATTCCCGGCTCAGGGTGCTGGGTGAACGGTTCAGCTCACTGGCAATGGCACGAAGGCTTAGGCCCTGGCGCTTCAGGAACATGAGCGTAACGCAGTCGGTGGTACTAAGGTGATGATAGTGTTTTTCCATGGCAACACGGTACTCGATTAGAGGGTGTTGCACTTAGTTATTGAGCGCGCGCCCCCACAACCCCCACGAAGTGCTTGAAATAACCAGTCTCGATTCCCCCCGAAACCGCGGCGATAACTTCGGCGCGCTGGTCAGAGGTTATATCGAGCCACCTTTGGATGGTGCTTACCGTTTTTACATCACTGGTGACGACGAAACCCAACTATTGCGCCTGTTCAATCCTGTTCTGTTGTTGGATACCCGCAGTAAACGCCGAGGAGTAGAACTGGAAATTATCTCTGCCTTCCTGCTTGGCCTGATACATCGCAGCGTCGGCATGGTTCACTAATGTATCAATGTCTTCACCATCGCGCGGGAACATGCTGATGCCGATGGACGTTGAAATCGACAGCGCCAGTTCTCCCACCTGATAAGGTTCACTGATTTTCCTGATAATATGGAGGGCTACCTCTGCGGCGTAGGCAGAAACGCCTATATCTTGTAGCAGGATTACGAACTCGTCGCCGCCCATTCTGATTACCAGGTCTTCTGCACGCAGGCTTAGTGAAAGCCTGCTGGATACTTCCTTGAGCACCATGTCGCCAACTTCGTGTCCGTGGGTGTCGTTAATTGGCTTGAAGCGGTCCAGATCGAGAAACAGTATTGCAGCGCATTGTGAAGCTCGCAGGTTGTGAGGCAATAAGTGGGTTGCATACTCAAACAACATGGCCCGGTTCGGCAGACCCGTTAAGGGGTCGTGCAGTGATGCGTGACGTATTTCTTCGTCGACCAATTTGCGCTCGGTAATGTCCCGAAAGAACACCGCAAGCGCGCCATCAAGGGCAGGGTAGGCTCTTATTTCTATCCATGCGTGATAATCGCCAGGAAGCACAAAGGGCAGTTCCATCGTGCTCGCTTTGCCGGTTTGCCTGACTCCGACGTACAAGTCGTCGATAGCGGAGCCTCTCAGCTCCGGCCAAACCTCCCATTGTGTCCTCCCGATGACGTCACGAACGGGTTGTCGGCTAATACGCGCCGCTTCAGCATTGAAATGAGTTATGGTCCAGTCAGCGGATATTGAGATGAAGCCTTCCGTCATGCTGTCCAGAATGTGTCTGCTATGGTCTCGCTCTCGGCGAAGCTCGGCCTGCGCACGGGCAGATTCAACAGCCGCCCACGTCCGGTCCACTACATCTTCAGCCAAGGCAACGTCTACCGCTGACCAATTATGGACTTTGGAATCATGTACTCCTAGCAACACGCGCAACGAGCCGGCTTTGATAACGGGAACCGCCAGGACAGCCTTTATTCCCCTATCGAGGTATGCCGGGGCAAAGGCGGCAGAACGCTCGTCAGTGGTCACATCACTAAGTACAAAAGCGTCCCCGGCCTGGATCTGAGACGCAACTACAGGGCCAAACTCCTCTAATCGAAGCTCGTCCCCGACCATTGATTCTGCGCCATCTCTTGTCCACCCGGGTCTTACGGTTACCGTGTCGCCCGACTCTGAGAAGTCGCCATAGAACACGCGGGTAACGCCCAAAAACTGACCAAGCAATTCGGTTGCGGCAGCTGTGATCTCATTCGGATCCAGGAGCGGACGCAGCCGATCAGTTAGTTTCAAACGAAAACTCTTTCGTCGTTCAATCGCTTTCAGGCGGAACACGGTATCGGCCAGCTCACTGTTAACCCGCTGCAGTTCCTCCTGCGCCTGCACTTGGTCCGTTACATCGGTTCCTTCTACAAAGATCGCGCTGACTTCATCCTCCGGCCCAAGCACTGGCTGATAAACAAAGTTGAGGATGCGCTCCTTAATAGGCGCCTCCGGCGTTATCTGAACGCTATATTTAGCACGGTTCGCAATATAAGGCTCACCAGAGGTAAAGACATGATCTAGGATGCTCACAGAGCCTTGTTCCACAGCATCAGGCAGGGCCTCTGCGACGGGCAGACCCAATACAGGGCGATGGACTACAATCTGGTTATGACTCGGGTTAGAAAGTTCAAATTTATGGTCAGGCCCGCTCATTAGCGCCATAAACGCAGAGGCCTTGTTGAACATCTGGGTGAGTTGTTCGCATTTTGTGTCGAGGGTCTGATTGGCATACATCTGGTCTGTGATTTCATTGCAAATTACGAGCGCCCCGCCGATGCCATCGGGGGCACTTTGATCATCTACAGGGCTGAAACTGCATGTCCAGTAGGTATTGTCTTGGCGACCATGGAGGGTAAAGGGAACCGTGTGATTTATTTGTTTGCCCGCGCCCTTGTCGGTCATGACCTGTTCAATGATTGAACCGATCATGGGCCAGGTTTCCCTCCAGACTTCACTTGCAGGCTGCCCCAGCGAGTCGGGATGCTGCTCGGAAACGAGGGATTGACGAAACGCATCGTTGTATAGGCAGGTGCCGTGTTCGCCCCAAAAAACCGCCATCGGTTGTGCCGTATTAAGCATCAGCCGCAATACGGTACGCAGTGATTGTGACCACTGCTGAGGCGAACCGAGAGCGCTATCAAACCAGTCATGGTCGCGGATAAACCGGCCCATTTCGCTCCCACTAGGGAGAAAATCAAGTGAAGAAATTGTGGTCTTGCCTGCTGGATTTGACATCATCCGAATTGAGTCTCGCAATAACCTTTGGCAGTTATATTGTCTTTTTGAATAGCAAATGTAGAAGCGCGCGAACGATCTGTTACGAGAAAATAACCTCACGTCTGGTTATTTATAGACCACAAGCCGGGAAAGAGTAATTTTTTTGGTCAACCGCTCAATAAAGCCCAGCCCCAAATCACAAACACAACTATTGTAATCACGATGATAGCAGACACTTTGTGACGTTCGAAAATAGCTTGAGCACGATTGCCTGCAATAACAACCAGCAGCCCCAGACCATAGTATCTCAGTGCCCGTGACAAGGCAGACGCGAGCATAAACAGGAAGAAGGAATAGCTGGTTGCACCGGCTGCTAGCATGGCAATCTGAAACGGAATCGGAATAACACCTACACTCATGACGAACCAGAACCCGTCCTCCTCCATTCGCATGCGCACTTGCTCGAATTGCTCGGGCGTTGAGATCATATCCACGAGCTGCTGCCCGACGGCATCAAACACGAAATAGCCGACATAATAGCCAACAGTGGCGCCTGCCAGACAGCCGAGCAGGGCAATAGTACTGAGGAGGAATATCTGACTGCGGCGGGCCTGCATCAAGGGAATGAGGATTGCCTCGAGCGGGATGGGTATGAGAATGGACTCAAGAAAAGACGCAATACCTAATCCCCAGAAAGCGTGTCGGGAGTATATCAGTCGTCGCGCCAGCCCTTTAATGCGGGCTAGTCCCTTGGGTTGGCGCGAAGTTCCGTCTTTCATCATGTCTCCTGAAAATCTACACTTTATTGATGGCTCCTTCTCGGGGCCAATAACGCAGGCTCCGACACTTCTCGATGAAATTAGACGCAGCATCGTCTGCTTCGTTGGCATCCAGTAATAGGCAGCCGTCATCCAGTTTTTGCTCGATACCCACAGCTTTAAACAGTTTTCTGGCGGACTCGTTAAAGCCAATGAATTTGCAGTGTGCGAAGGCGTCATTAATAAAGTCGCGCACTGGGCCGTGATTTGCCAGCTGATCTAAGCCCTGCGAACCGGGCATCAGGGCAACGGCATCGAACAGCACGGAAGGGCCGCCATCAATCTTTTCATTTGCCGGTATCTTGCGCCCATTGCTGTCACATACGCCGCTAATGTGAGGCGCAATGACGGCGACAACTGCCCCTTCTTTTTCGGCGGCTGCTTTGAGAGCATCGAATGTTTTCGCGTCGGTGCCTTCGCTGACAAACACGCCTAGTTTGCGACCGCTGAAGCTGCCCGGGCCGTTCTTCAAAATGCTAAGTGCGTCTGAAGAGGGAAGGTCTTTACGGGGTGTTGCAGCGGGTGTTGGTGCCTCAGGAAGCGACTCGAGCCCAAGCCCATCCGCCACAGTTTTTGCTAGACTCTCGTCGACATTCCGCAGATGAGCGACCATGCGCAGGCGAATATCCGCGCGCTCAACCTTGCTCAATTCAAACACGAAGGCATCGGCTATGTGGCCTTGTTCGGTATCGGTCTGGCTGATGTAAAACTGCCCGGCCTGGCTGTAGTGATCTGAAAAGCTGGGTGAGCGTTCGCGAACTTTCGTGCCTTCTATCTCCTCTGCGTAGCTATGGAAACCGTCGGTCGGATTTTCACGGGGACCCGGGTTATTTTCCCAGCTGTTGGGCTCGTAATTAACGCGGCCTGTGGGGTTGGTCATCGCCATGTGTCCATCTTGCTGGAAATGATGCATGGGGCATTTGGGAGCGTTAATGGGAATATGGGTAAAGTTAGGGCCACCTAAACGTTTGGTTTGGGTATCCAGGTAAGAAAAATTCCGGCCTTGAAGCAGAGGATCGTTGGAGTGATCGATACCGCGCACGATATTCTGAGTGCAGAAGGCGACCTGCTCGGTCTCGGCAAAAAAGTTATCGACAGCGCGATTCAGCACCATTTTACCCAAGGGCGTAATGGGCACCTGCTCTTCGGGAATCAGCTTGGTGGCGTCCAGAATGTCGAATTCGAATTTTTCAGCAAAAGCGTCATCAAATATCTGCACGCCTAACTCCCACTCCGGGTAGTCGCCGCGCTGAATGGCGTCCCACATATCACGACGGTGAAAGTCCGGGTCGGCACCGTTTATTTTTAGAGCTTCGTTCCACACCACCGATTGCATACCGTGCTTGGGTTTCCAGTGAAATTTCACAAATTGTGATACGCCCTGTGCGTTCACAAAGCGAAAGCTGTGCACACCAAAACCTTCCATAAAACGGGGCGATCGCGGGATGGCTCGGTCAGACATGGTCCACATCAGCATGTGCATGCTCTCTGGCATCAGTCCGACAAAGTCCCAGAAGTTATCGTGCGCCGACTGGGCCTGTGGAAAACCGCGATCCGGCGCTTCTTTCACCGCGTGTACCAGGTCGGGAAACTTCATGGCGTCCTGAATGAAAAACACCGGCATATTATTGCCCACCAGATCCCAGTTGCCTTGGCGTGTGTAAAATTTTGTGGCGAAGCCGCGAACATCGCGGGGCAGATCTGCGGACCCTTTGTTGCCAGCAACCGTTGAGAATCGCGCAAAAACGGGCGTCTGTTCACCCGGGCGCTGGAACAAGTCTGCTGCAGTGAGTTCCGACTGATCGCTGTAGTTCTCGAAGTACCCGTGAAAGCCAACCCCGCGAGCATGAACAACGCGTTCTGGAATACGCTCATGGTCGAAGTGGAAGATCTTTTCACGCATTACGTGGTCTTCCAACAGCCCCGGACCGCGCGCGCCTGCGCGCAGGGAGTTTTGATCATCGGCGACAGGAGCACCTTGCTGCGTAGTCATGGTCGGGTGGGTGGTGTCTGCGTGTTGATGTAATTCGCCACCCTTGCCTTTGGCGTGCTGCGACGGGTTTTTGGAGTCAGACATGAGCGGGCTCCTCTCTCTGCAGTGTTCAGAATTCGACGTTTTCCGCCGCCTTCAATTAGGGGCGATCCAATACAGCTTAGTGCGCCCGCGGGATTCTGGTCGGCGTTATGACAAATATTTAAGACTGCCGCCATGATCGGCTTGAAGGTGACACCATCGTGCTTGAGGCGAATGGTTAAAGTTTAGTCACAAAAATATGATTTTATTGCACGTGTAGGGCGCGAAGGTCTGGATTCGCCGTGCCTATTTTGGGCGTCTCGCTGGTCTCTGCCGCTCAGGTCGTTGTGAGTTATACAGTTATGTAACCTTCCCTTTGGGGCGTGGGCGGCCATGATATATTTGGCTAGCAGTACCATTTTATGACGGTTGACCTGATACGGGTTCGCCCGTCATTGCCCATCGAGGAGGCAACCTGATGTCAAACACACATAAGACCATCAATCCCGCCACGGAAGAAGTTCTTGAAACCTATCCTATGATGTCCCGCCATGAGGCAGAGAGCATTGTCGAACAAACTCATCATGCTTTTCTTAGCTGGCGCAAAACCGGGTTCGGCGAACGCGTAGATATTTTGCGTAAAACCGCCGCGCTAATTCGGGAGCGCCAAGACGACTACGCCGCGCTGATGACTCGTGAGATGGGTAAAACCCTCGCTGAGGGCAAACAGGAATGTGAGCTGTGTGCGGCGGTTTGTGAGTACACCGCCGAACAGGGCCCCAAGGCACTGGCGGATGAAACACGGGAGCTTTCGGGTGGCCGTGCAGTAGTCTCCTACCAGCCTCTGGGTGTGATTTACGGCATCCAACCCTGGAATTTTCCGCTCTACCAGGTCATCCGTTATAGCGCCGCCAATCTCATGGCTGGTAACACCGTGCTACTGAAACACGCTAACAATGTATGGGGCATGGCGCTGGAAGTTGAAAAGCTTTACAGGGATGCCGGTATGCCGGAACACGCGTTCCGCACGCTGCTGATTGACCACGAGGTGTCAGACGCGGTCATCGAGCACAAACTGGTGCGTGGCGTTACGCTGACCGGTAGCCCCAACGCGGGCCGAGCCGTGGCCCAGCGTGCTGCTAAAGTGCTGAAGAAAACCGTGCTTGAACTGGGTAGCAACGATGCCTACCTGGTGCTTGCAGATGCCGATATCCAGAAAGCAGCCAAAATTTGTGTCCAAGGCCGTACCTACAATGCGGGCCAAACTTGCGTGGCAGCGAAACGATTTATCATTGAAGAAGCGGTGTATGACGAGTTCCGGGATGCTTACCTGGCCGAAATGAAGAAGCTATCCTTTGGTGATCCCACCCATAGCGATACTAAAATGGGACCGATGGCGCGCGAAGACCTCAGAGACGGGCTCCATGAGCAGGTTCGGAAGTCTATCGAGGCCGGTGCAACCTGTTCTTTGGGTGGTGAAATTCCCGAAGGCAAAGGCTTTTACTATCCCCCAACCGTGCTGGAAAACGTCGCGCCCGGGCAGCCAGCTTATGACGATGAGCTGTTTGGCCCGGTGGCTGCGCTGATCAAAGTAAAGGATGCAGCCGAGGCTATGCGGGTTGCGAATGACTCTATCTATGGCTTGGGAGGCGGCATTTTTTCGGCTGACGAAGAGGAGGCCGTGCGCCTGGCGCGAGATGAATTCGACACCGGTATGATCAATATCAATGGCTACAACCTAGCGCTGCCCAATCTGCCTTTTGGCGGGGTAAAGCAAAGCGGTTATGGCCGCGAACATGGCGGTTTTGGCATGCACGAGTTCGTGAATGTGAAGGCTATTATGGTGAATCAGTCCTGATGCAATCGTAACCGGGGCTGGGCCTGGTTACGATTCTAAAAGGCATGTCGCGGATATTACCTGCAGCTACCCGCCAACTCGAGTAACTGTCGCAGTACATACGGCAGAATGCCGCCGTGCGGGTATTAGTCAGCCTCGGCCGGTGCAAATAGGTCGACACGCGATCAAAGCCAATCACCACCAATCCCAATCATGTTAATGCGATGTACTCTCGTTGACTTTCTATAAGATTTATTTATTACATATCTTATAGAAAAGCGACAGGAGAAAGCACATGTCCGAACATCTCTACCCTTACGCCACGCTGAAGACTAATAAACAGCGAGCATCCCTGGCACCGTAGATCCACGACGCCTTTCAGGAATTCAGCCAAAAGGTGTTCGCTGACGGCGCTCTGGATAAGAAAACGAAGCAGCTGATTGCAGTGGCTGTAGCGCACGTTACCCAGTGTGGCTATTGCATTCGGGGGCATACGAAGGCGTTCGATGCACCGCTGAGCACTCCGGAGCATCGCTCACATCATAATCCGGTAGTTGAGGCGTGGTGGTTTGCAGCATTTCCGTGGTGCGTTATGGGTTACTTTTGGCTATCCGACGGTGATTGCCAGTGCCATATGCCAGAACAAGGCAATGAGTAATAGAATGGTCGGAATTGCCACTCCTAGCCAAACCAGGCATTGAGATGAGTGAAGGCTTGCGCCCCGGTGGCGGCCATTAATAACCATCCCACCAGCAATACGGCCCCAAGACTAAGGAAGAGTCCACTCAGTCGATGACCAAAAGACAGCACCGAGGTGATCTGCAGACGATAGACTTGCACATGTGGTGATCGAGGTCGCGACCTATGATTCATGACTGCTGCTTCCGTATGGCAGTGATACAGCCGAAACGGATCATCGAGTTTGTCCATGCTACGAATGCAGGCCAGCCAGTTGGTGCCTGTTTCACCATGCCAGCGATTAAGCTATCGACTGGCCTCTCCCGGCTCCAACAACTGTCGTAGTACATAGGGCAGAATACCGCCGTGCCGGTAGTAGTCGGCCTCGGCCGGGGTGTCGATGCGCACGATGGCATCAAATGTCCGGGCCTGGCCCTGCGGGTTTGTAACCGTGACACTCAGCTCGTGGGCTGGCGTCTCTTTATCCGCTAGGCCGGTGATCGCGAAGGTTTCTTCGCCTGTCAACCCAAGAGTCTCAGCGTTCTGGCCATCGAGAAACTGCAACGGTAGCACGCCCATACCGATCAGGTTGGAGCGGTGAATGCGCTCGTAGGATTCGGCAATCACGGCGCGCACGCCGAGCAGGGCGGTACCTTTCGCGGCCCAGTCACGGGAAGAGCCCGAGCCATATTCTTTACCGGCCAGAATTACTAGCTGCGTATCGGCTGCCGCGTAATTCTGGGCAGCCTCGTAGATGGTGGTGACCGGCGTATCGGCCCGGGTGAAATCGCGGGTGAAGCCACCCTCGGTGTCGGGAGCCAGGTGATTACGCAAACGGATGTTGGCGAAGGTGCCGCGAATCATCACTTCGTGATTACCGCGGCGCGCACCGTAGGAGTTGAAATCCTTGTGCTCGATATTATGTTCCATGAGATAGCGACCCGCCGGCGAATCCGGTGCGATCGCCCCAGCCGGGCTGATATGGTCGGTGGTCACTGAATCGCCGAGCTTTGCCAGCACCCGGGCACCGGTGATATCGGTCAAGGGAGCAGGATCGCGCTCCATACCGTCGAAGAACGGCGGCTTGCGCACGTAGGTCGAATCAGGCTGCCACTGGAAAGTATCACCCTCGGCAATATCCATGTCCTGCCAGCGTTCGTCCCCGGCGTAGAGATCGGAATATCCATCGGTGAACATCTCGGCGTGCAGATTCGCCGCGATTGTATCCTCGATGGTCTGTGACGAGGGCCAGATATCGTGAAGATAGACCGGCTTGCCGTCAGAGTCTTCACCCAAAGGATCGTGCAGCAGGTTAACGTGCAGGCTGCCGGCCAGAGCATAGGCCACCACCAGCGGTGGCGACGCCAGGAAGTTCATTTGTGTTTGAGGGTGGATCCGGCCCTCGAAGTTGCGGTTGCCGGACAGCACCGAGCATACGGTCAAATCGTTGTCGTTGATCGCGGCGCTGACTTCTGGGATCAGTGGCCCGGAATTGCCGATGCAGGTGGTACAACCGTAGCCCACCAGATGGAAACCGAGTTTTTCGAGAAAAGGTGTTAAACCGGCACGCTCGATGTAGTCAGTGACCACCCGGGAGCCGGGTGCCAGCGAGGTTTTGACCCAGGGTTTGCTGACCAGTCCCTTCTCCACGGCATTTTTAGCCAGCAATGCGGCGCCGAGCATGACCGATGGATTTGAGGTATTGGTGCAGGAGGTGATCGCAGCGATCACCACCGAGCCGTGGTCGATTTCACACTGGCTGCCATCAGCCAGGGTTATCGGGATCGGATTCGGTGACCATTCGGTGCCGCAGCCATCGTCGGGAAGCGCTCGCGGCGCATCGCTGGGATCACTGTGTATGATCGAGATCGGATCGCTGGCGGGAAAGGACGCATCAGAGGCTGCGTCAAGACCGACGCGCAGCGCGTCAGCCTGCGATTGACCGGCAAGCAGCGCGCAAACCGCATTCGGTGCGATGCGCAGCGGCACCCGGTCCTGCGGGCGCTTGGGTCCGGCCAGCGACGGCTCGACGCTGCCAAGATCGAACTCCAGAATTTGGGAATAGTCGGCCTCGTGCTCCGGGTCGTGCCACAGACCCTGTTCTTTGGCATAGGCCTCGACCAGACGGATCTGATGCTCGGGCCGCCCGGTCAGGCGCAGATAGGAAAGGGTCTCGTCGTCGATCGGAAAGATCGCGCAGGTCGAACCGTACTCGGGGCTCATGTTGCCGATGGTAGCGCGATTGGCCAGCGGCACACTGGCCAGGCCAGGGCCATAAAACTCGACAAACTTCCCAACCACACCGGTTTTGCGCAGCAACTCAGCCACCGTAAGTACCAGATCGGTGGCGGTAGTGCCCGGCTTCAATTCCCCGGTGAGCTTGAAACCGAGCACCTGAGGCATAAGCATGCTGATCGGTTGGCCGAGCATCGCAGCTTCGGCCTCAATGCCACCCACACCCCAGCCGAGCACACCCAAGCCGTTGACCATCGGCGTGTGTGAGTCAGTGCCGACTAGGGTGTCCGGGTAGGCAAGTGTTCCGTCTGGAGTCTCGCGGGTGAATACCACTCGGGAGAGGTATTCGAGGTTAATCTGGTGGCAGATACCGGTATCTGGTGGCACAACCTTGAAATCGTCTAACGTCTGCGCGCCCCAGCGCAGCAGCTGGTAGCGTTCAGCGTTGCGTTCGAACTCCAGGGCGGCGTTGGTCAGGAAGGCATCGGCTCGACCGAAGACGTCAACGATCACCGAGTGGTCGATCACCAGCTCGGTGGGGATTAGCGGATTGATTCGGCGAACGTCGCCGCCCAGATCGGCAATCGCGTCGCGCATCGCGACCAGATCGACGATGCACGGCACGCCGGTGAAATCCTGCATCAGCACTCGCGCTGGGGTGTACTGTATTTCCTGTGTGCGGACATTTTTCGGCTGCCACTCGGCCAGAGCCTGGATTTGCTCGGCCGTGATCCGCTCACCGTCCTCGTTGCGCAGCAGGTTTTCCAGTAGCACTTTCAGACTGTAGGGCAGCCGCTGCGCGCCGTCGATACGATCAAGGCGATAGATGGTGTAGGTCGCATCGTCGACTTTGAGTGTATCGCGGGTATTGAAACTGTTAGATGACATGAGAAACCCTCCACAGCATGTGTGTTGTAAGGTCGGGGAGGGGGTGCTCCCGAAGTTAATTAAACGTAGCAGGTGATCGAAAAGGCGGCCACTGGCGCGCATGACCTTGGACATGAGCATAATCGACAGGCGCCTTTGACAAGACCATAAGCGCCTCCTACGTTTAAGACTGACTGATGATTGGCAACATAAGCGAGTGTGTCGCCGATCTTGATAGGTTCCTTGGGCGGCAAATTATAGAAGCCATTAGCAGGATAGCTATGCAACAGGATGGGACAGCGTTGATTGCCGAGTACTGGGCCACGGGGCTTTTTGTCCTGGCCGTCATAGGCCTGTGCGCTTTCATGATCGGCGTCTCCGCGCTGCTCGGCGGGCGCAGTCAGGGGCCCAGCAAAGGGTTGCCTTTCGAAAGCGGCATCATCGGCACGGGTAGCGCACGCCAGCGTTTTTCCATCCAGTTCTATCTGGTTGCAATGCTCTTCGTGATCTTTGATATCGAAGCCATGTTCCTGTTTTCCTGGGCCGTGTCGGTGCGCGAGGTAGGTTGGGGCGGCTTCTGGGGTGCCACGGTATTTATCGCCATACTTCTTGCTGGGCTGGTTTATGACTACCGTTCTGGAGCATTGGACTGGGCTCCCGTAGGCCGTGATCGGCTACATCGAGGAAAGTAATCACTTATTGGTTTTCATTTGGGAGGCACACCATGGCATACACCCTTACCCGGGCCGAAGATGCACTGGCAGCAGAAAACGATCGCTACCCTTTAGGTAAACAACAACGCGTCGAAGACCCGATGAAGCAACAGGTGCACCGTAGCGTGTACACCGGCAGGCTTAAAGACGTACTCAATTCGACGGTGAACTGGGGGCGCAAGAACTCCCTGTGGCCCTATAACTTTGGCCTGTCCTGCTGCTACGTAGAGATGACCACGGCGTTTACGTCACCCCACGACATCGCCCGTTTCGGTGCCGAGGTCATCCGAGCTTCGCCGCGGCAGGCGGATTTCATGGTTATTGCGGGTACCTGTTTCGTGAAGATGGCGCCGATTATCCAGCAACTCTACGACCAGATGATCGAGCCCAAGTGGGTGATTTCCATGGGCTCCTGCGCCAACTCCGGCGGCATGTACGATATTTATTCGGTGGTGCAGGGCGTTGACAAGTTTTTGCCGGTGGATGTTTACGTGCCCGGCTGCCCGCCGCGCCCGGAAGCTTTTTTGCAGGGCTTGCAGCTGCTGCAAGACTCGATTCAAAAGGAGCGTCGCCCACTATCCTGGGTAGTTGGCGACCAGGGCGTGTACCGCGCAGAAATGCCGTCCCAGCGAGAGAAGCATCGCGATCGGCGTATTCAGGTGACAGAGCTGCGGACACCGGACAGCGTTTAACCCAAGAATTTCCAGATATTCTCACGCACCTTAGAGCGAGAGGGACACTGTTAAAATGAGCGTTGTTAACCCCAACACCAGCGCGGCAGCCGCTCCCGACCATCGGGCCAGCTCCCTCGTGGCAATGCTGCGAGAGCGCTTTGGTGACCAGGTGCTCCATGAACAGCCCACTTTGACGGGCATGCCGGTGTTGTGGGTGAGCCGGGACGCACTGGTTGAGGTGCTGGCAACGCTGCGCAAGCTACCCGAACCATTCGAGATGCTGTTTGATTTGTCAGCGGTTGACGAGCGCCTGCGCAGTCATCGCCATGGCTTGCCCGAAGCCGATTTCACTGTGTTCTATCAGCTGCTGTCCGTATCGGGCAATCGCGACATCATGCTTAAGGTGGCGCTCCTCGAGCAGGATCTGTCTTTGCCTACAGTGATCCCGGTCTACCCCAACGCCAACTGGTACGAGCGCGAAGTCTGGGACATGTTCGGTGTTCACTTTGACGGACACCCCAACCTTTCCCGCATTTTGATGCCGTCTACCTGGCAGGGCCACCCACTGCGTAAGGATCACCATGCCAGAGCGACCGAATTTGATCCTTATACCCTAACCGTGGCGAGCCAGGAACGAGAACAGCAAGCCCTGAAGTTCAAGCCTGAAGACTGGGGCATGAAACGTAAAAACGATGAAACTGATTTCATGTTTCTTAACCTGGGGCCGAATCATCCGTCCGCCCATGGCGCATTTCGCCTTGTATTGCAGCTCGACGGCGAGGAGATCATCGACTGCGTGCCGGATATCGGCTACCACCATCGTGGTGCAGAGAAAATGGCCGAGCGCCAGTCCTGGCACAGCTTCATTCCCTACACCGACCGTATCGATTACGTGGGCGGCGTAATGAACAATCTGCCCTACGTGCTGGCAGTGGAGAAGCTCGCTGGCATACAGGTAAACGCGCGCATCCAAACGATTCGGGTGATGATGGCAGAGCTGTTCCGTATTACCAGCCACCTGCTATTTCTGGGCACTTATTTGCAGGATCTTGGCGCCATGTCGCCGGTGTTCTATACCTTTACCGACCGCCAAAAGGGCTACGACGTGATTGAGGCGATCACCGGCTTTCGTATGCACCCGGCCTGGTTTCGCATTGGCGGCGTGATGCAGGACCTGCCGAAAGGCTGGGACAGGCTTATGCAAGGTTTTGTTGACTGGATGCCCCCCCGGCTGAGGGAATACGAGCGGGCGATGATGGAAAACTCGATGGTTCGCGATCGCACCAAAAACATTGCTGCCTTCGATACCGCGAACGCCTTGGCCTGGGGCGTCACCGGCCCCAATCTGCGCGCCACCGGCTGCGATTTTGATCTGCGCAAAAAGCGCCCCTATTCCGGTTACGAGAACTTCGATTTCGAGGTGCCACTAGCTCAAAACGGCGACGCTTTCGACCGCGGCCAACTGCGCATCGAGGAGATGCGTCAGAGCGTGAGAATTCTTCAGCAGTGCATCAATAACATGCCTGCAGGGGACTACAAGGCGGATCATCCGTTGACCACTCCGCCGCCCCGGGAGCGCATGCTTGAACATATTGAAACGATGATTACCCACTTTTTGCAGGTGTCTTGGGGGCCGGTGTTGCCCGGTAACGAGTCACTGCAGATGATTGAAGCGACCAAAGGCATCAACAGTTATTACCTGACCAGTGACGGCAGCACCATGAGCTATCGCACGCGCATTCGCACGCCGAGCTTTCCGCATCTGCAGCAGATTCCTGTGCTGATGCGCGGTGGCTTTGTGCCGGATTTGATCGCGCATCTGGGCAGTATCGATTTTGTCATGGCCGACGTGGACCGCTGATTATGCCGCAAACATTCATACCCTTCAGCACAGCCACAGACCTCATCGCAACCGATGGCTTTCAGCTGCACGAGGACGATCGCCGAGCCATGCTCACGGAACGCGACCATTACGAGCAGCCCCAGGCAGCCTGCATTGAGGCGCTGAAAATCGTGCAAAAACGCCACGGCTGGGTGCCAGATGGAGCGATTGCTACCATCGCCGAAACGCTCGGCGTCGGTGCCGGAGCGGTGGAGGGCGTTGCTACCTTCTACAGCCTGATCTTTCGCCAGCCCGTGGGGCGTCATGTGATCCTGCTGTGCGATAGCAGCTCATGCTTCCTCACCGGCTATGAAGCGTTGAGCGAGGTTTTGAGTGAGCGTCTCGGCATAGGCTTCGGCCAGACTACGGGAGATGGCCGCTTTACTCTGCTGCCGGTGTGCTGCCTGGGAGCCTGCGATCGCGGCCCTGCGATGATGATTGGCGATGATACTTTCGGCCCCATCGAAGCAGACGACCTGGATGAACTTCTGGAGGCCTATCCATGACGGTG